>DASZTG010000084.1:0-45168 GCA_035548375.1 Burkholderiales bacterium | reverse complement strand
CTTCGTGCGCTACGCCATCGTGCCCTGGCGCGACAACGTCATCGGTTCGGCGGAGCAGGGCGAGTTCGCCTTGCATTGCTTCCGCTCGATTTACGGCGACGTGGCGTCGAACTGGGAAATCCGCGTGAGCGCGGGCGGGTTCCGCCGCAACTCGCTGGCGTCCGCCGTCGACGTGGACATGCTTCGCGCGGTCGAACGCACGCTGGCCGAGCGCGGCATTTCGGTGGCATCGATCCAGCCCAATTTCATGGCGACATGCAATCGCTATCGCCGCGAGCTGAGCGGCCATGCGAGTGCCTCCATCGCCGTCCTCGAACCCAGGCGCGTGACCCTGGGCATCTACGACCGCAAGGGCTGGCGCTATCTCAGCACGCGCCGGCTGGCGACCCTGGGGCCGAAGGAGCTCGTTCCCGTGATCGCGCAGGAGCTTCGCTCGCTGGACGCCTGCGACCTGCCGGAGAACCTGTTCGTGGCGGCCTTCGGTCCCACGACCAACTCCTTCTTCCGCACCCGCATCGAGGCCTGGATGCTGCCGTCGCGCACGAGCATCCCCGAGCCCGTCGCATGAACCGCCGGGGCCCGCGATGATCCGCAGGATAGAGCTCGACTATGTGGCGCGGCGCCCGCGCAGCGGCTCCATGTTGCTGTATGCCGGCGTGCTGGCCACAGTCTCGACCGGGGTCCTGCACGCCGGCTTGTCGCAGCGCGCCGAGGGCTGGGAACGTGCCGTGCAGCAGGCACAACACCCCGCGAGGGAAGGCGCGGCGACCCATGACAATCGCGACGAGCGCAACAGGCTCGCGCGCCGGATCGCGGACGCCAACGAGGCCATCGGCCGCCTGTCGCTGCCGTGGAACGAATTGTTCCTGAGCGTGGAGGGGGCGGCGATGGATTCGGTATCGCTGCTGAGCCTGCAGCCCCAGCCGCAGCAGCGCCTCGTCACCCTGAACGGCGAGGCGCGCTCGTATGCGGACGTGCTCGAATACATCGGCCGCATCGATGCCAGCCCGGCGTTGTCGCACGCGCGCTTGCTGAGCCACAAGGTCAGGAAGGATGACGCACGCCATGCCGTGGCATTCGCCATCGCCGCCACCTGGAAAATCGGTTCATGACCTGGCTGCGCTGGTGGGTTTCGAGCGCCGCGAGCCGGTTCGGCTGGCGCGGGATGTCCGGCATGGCGATGATGCTGGCCGCGCTATTGTTCGGCGCATTCGTGCTGTTGCCGATGGAGTCGCGCGAGGACGAGATCAAGGCAAGGTTGTCGGCGCCGGCGGCCCAGCCGGGCAGGCAAGCGAGTGCGCGGCGCGCGTCCGGGACGGCGGCAGGACTCGATGCCTTCTATCGCTCCCTGCCCGGCGACGATGCGCTGACCGACCTGCTCGCAAAGCTGCACGACGTGGGTGAGCGCAACGGACTCGCGCTGCAACAGGCCGAGTATCGCGCTGCGGAAGAGCGCAATCCCTACATCGGCCGGTACCGCATCAGCATCCCCGCCACCGCGACCTATCCCCATCTCAAGCAGTTCCTCGCGGCGCTTCTGGCGGACATCCCGAATTTGTCGCTCGACCAGCTGAGCCTGCAGCGCCGCACGAGCGGCGATGCGACGGTCGAAGTGCAAATGCAGTTCACGCTCTACCTGCGGCAGCGGACATGACGATGCCGAAATCCGCCAGGCGATTCCTGCTCGGCTCGGCGCTCCTGCTCGCCGTGGCCCTCACCGTCATCGGCGACGATGCCTCCAGCCCGAAAGAGCCGCGGAAGGCGCCGCCTGCGTCGCGCACGGAGTTTCCGGTCGACGCGACTACTACGCGCACCGATCCCGAACCGGAGCGCGTTACCGTCGCGGAATTGTCGAAACTCACGCGCGTGCCACCGGAAGCGAACGGCGTCGACGTGTTCGCGGCGGTGACGCGTCCGCGTCCGAAAGCGGTTCACGTCGCCGTCCCCGAGGTTGCGCAGCCGGTCGCGCCGCCGCTGCCGTTTCGCTTCGTGGGGCGAATCGAAGGCAGGGACGGGCCGACCATCCTGCTGGCCCGGGAAAATGAATCGTTCTCCGTGAAGGTCGGCGAGTCTATCGACGGCGATTATCGCCTCGAGTCCGCCAGTGACAGCGCATTGACCATCGTCTATGTGCCGCTCGGCGAGCGGCAGATGCTCAGCCAGGAGACCGAATGAACGAGATGGGCGGCATCACGGGCGTCCTGACGTTGATTGTTGCGCTGACGCTCCTGGCAAGTTGCGCGACGCGACAGCCCAAGCACGAGGACGCGCTCGCGCTGATGGCGCAAGGCCGCTACGAGGAGGGCATCGCCCTGCTCGAGCGCGACGTGCGCGACAACCCCGGGGATTTCAAGAATCGCACGGATCTCATCAATGCGCGCGAACGCGCGCTGAACCGGCTGCTCGCGGAGGCGGCGGACGCGCGCTCGGCCGGCGATTTCGACCGGGCAGTGCGGTCCTATCGACGCGCACTCGGGCTGGATCCCGGCAACGAGCGCGCCCGCATCGGGCTGGTGGACATCGAGCGCGACCGCGCCCACGTGGAGGATGTAGCGCAGGCGCGCAAGCTGTATGAAGACGGCGACACCGAAGGCGCGGCCCTGCGCGTGCAATCCGTGCTGCGCGAGGACCCGGCGCAGCGCCAGGCGCAGGAACTCAAACGCCGCATCGAGGAAAGGCGCGCGAGAGAGCTTGCGTCGGTGCCGACCTTGCACTCGATGTACGACGGACCGCCGCTCACCATGAAGTTCCGCGATGCCGACCTGCGCCAGGTATTCGACGTGCTATCGCGCGAGAGCGGCGTGACCATCGTGTTCGATCGCGACGTCAGGCCGGACCTGCGCGCGACCATCGTCGCCAGGCAGATCGCGTTCGAGGATGCGTTCGACCTGCTGCTGATGAGCAACCAGCTCGACAAGAAGATCATCAACCGCAACACGGTGCTGGTCTACCCGGTGACGGCGGAGAAGCTGCGCCAATACCAGGACCTCGCGGTCAAGGGCTTCTACCTCACTTACGCGGACGTGAAGCAGACGGCCGAACTGCTGAAAGCCGTGCTCAAGCCCACGGAAATGTTCGTCGACGAGAAAATGAACATGATCGTGCTGCGCGACACGCCCGAGGCGATTTCCATCGCCGAGAAGCTGATCGCGATGCACGACCTGGTCGCACCCGAGGTCATGCTCGACCTCGAGGTGCTGGAAGTCCAGCGCAATCGCCTGGAGGAAATGGGCATCCAGTGGCCGAACCAGTTGACGCTTTCGCCGCTGCCGGCGAACGGCCAGGCCACCACCTTGCGCGACATCACCGGCATCACGGCCGCGACCACGCAGGCGCAGCTCGCCGCCATGATCATCAACCTGCGCAAGGAAACCGGCGTCGCGAACCTGCTCGCGAACCCGCGCGTGCGCTCGCTGAACCACCAGAAGGCGAACATCCTGATCGGCAGCAAGGTGCCGGTCGTCACCACCACCGCGACGGCGACGGGCTTCGCCTCGCAGAGCGTGCAATATCTCGACGTCGGGCTGAAGCTGGAAGTCGAGCCTTCCATCCACCTGCAGGACGAGGTGGAGATCAAGCTCGCGCTGGAAGTTTCCAGCATCGCCAGCCAGGTGCAGGTGGCCGGCGTGCTGACCTACCAGATCGGCACGCGCAACGCCTCCACCGTCCTGCGCATGCACGACAGCGAAACCCAGGTCCTCGCCGGCCTCATCAACGACCAGGACACGCGCAACTCCAGCGGCGTGCCCGGCCTGGGCGACATTCCGGTCGTGGGCCGGCTGTTCCGCAGCCAGAAGGATGACAGCCAGAAAACCGAGATCGTCCTGCTGGTTACGCCCCACCTGGTGCGCAACATGAACGTGCCGCATGCGACGGCCTCCGAATTCTTGTCCGGCAGCGAGATGACGCCGAAGAATCCCGTGCGCGCGACTGCTGCTTCTGCCAGGAAATCATCGGACGCCGTCGCTCTTGCGCCCGTTCCTGAAACAGCCCAGGCCGCCAGCGGAGAAATCCTGCTCGACTGGAACGGCCCGCGGCAGGCGAAGGTCGGCGAGGAGTTCAGGCTGGCGCTGGTGATGAACGCGGCGAGCCCGCTGAAGAACGTGCCGATGCAGCTCGAGTTCGACCCGAGTGCGCTCGAAGTCGTCAGCATCAGCGAAGGCGGGTTCTTCAAGTCCGGCAAGGGTCGCAGCGCCTTCGTCAACCATGTGGACGCTTCCGGCGGGCGCATCTCGGTTGGCGTTTCCGGCGGCGATGCCGCGGGCGCGACAGGCCAGGGCGAGCTCGCGAGCATCGTGTTCCGCGCGCGCACGCCGCGGCCGCAATCCGAGGTGCGCGTGCTGTCGGTGGCAGCGATGGCGCCGACCGGCACCTCGGCCAGCGTCGCGGTGCCGACCCCCTATACGGTTTCCATCGGGAAGTAGGCATGCGTCGGGTGTTGCGCGCGCAAGGCTTCACTTTCGTCGAGATTCTGATCTCGCTGGCGATCGTCGCCGTGCTGACCAGCATTTGCCTTCCGCTCGCGGAAGTATCGGTCCAGCGCAAGAAAGAGGAACAACTGCGCGTGGCGCTGCGCCAGATACGCGGCGGGCTGGATGCGTATCGCCAGGCATTCGACGACGGCAAGATCAAGCGCGAATTGGGCGACACGGGTTATCCGAAGTCATTGCGAGCCCTCGTCGACGGCGTCGACGACGCATCGAGCGCGAGCGGCGGGAGGTTGTATTTCCTGCGCCGGCTCGTGCGGGATCCGTTCTATCCGGACGCGAACGTGCCGCCGGATCAAACCTGGGGCAAGCGCAGCTATGCGAGCCCGCCGTCCGCGCCCAAGGAGGGCAAGGACGTCTACGACGTGTATTCGCTGGCGCAGGGAAAGGGACTGAATGGCGTCGAATATAAGGAGTGGTGAGGCAAGGTCGAGGGGAGGGGGAAGAAGGACCAATTCCCTGAAGCATGGCCCTCACTCCTCGCTCCTCGCACCTCACACCTCACGAGCTTTTACGCTCGTCGAGCTGCTCGTCGTGCTCGCCATCCTCGCCTTGCTGCTGGGCGTGGCGGTGCCGCGCTATTTCGGCAGCCTGGAGCGATCGAAGGAAACCGTGCTGAAGGAAAACCTGTTCCAGGTGCGCGAATCGCTGGATCGCTATTTTTCCGATACCGGCCGCTACCCGGACAGGCTCGAGGACCTGGTCGCGCGCCGCTACCTGCGCGGTGCGCCGATGGATCCGATCACCGGCAGCACGACCACCTGGATCGTGGTGGCGCCGCATGACCTCGACAAGGGCAGCGTCTACGACATCCGCAGCGGCGCACCGGGGAACGCGAAGGATGGCAGCGCGTATCGCGACTGGTAGCCGGCCCGCGAGGGGATTCACCTACCTGTCGCTGCTGTTCTTCGTGGCGATGCTGAGCGTGGGCCTGGCCGCCACCGCCGTGTCCTGGCAGACGTCGCGGCAGCGCGAAAAGGAAGAAGAACTGCTGTTCGCCGGTGCGGCGATCCGCGAAGCCATCTCGCTTTACTACGGCCGCTCGCCGGGTGGCCTGCAGGAATATCCCAAGCGCCTCGGCGATTTGCTGCAGGATCCGCGCTTCCCGGACGCGCGCCGCTACTTGCGACGCATCTATCGAGATCCGATGACGAACGAAGCCGACTGGATCACGATCGCCGCGCCGGATGGCGGCATCATGGGCGTGCACAGCCGCTCGACGGGCAAGCCCATCAAGGTGGCGGGAGAGGGCGCGCATCATCCGGATTTTTCAGCCGCGGCCTCCTATGCCGACTGGCAGTTCGTCTATCTTCCCGAAGCCGCGGCCGTGCCGGCAGCGGCTGGTTTGCCGCCGGCCACCGATGCCGCCACGATGTTCCCGCCGGTCCAGAGCATTCCCCTGTCCAACCAGTAAGTCCGGTCGTTCATTGACAGTGCGGCTTCCTGCATGCACGCTGGCGCACGCCCGAATTCATCGCTAGCCGGAGGAGACAGGACATGGCCACGACGACAGTGTCCGCTGTACCGCAGTCCGACGCCGATCACCGCTTGCAGTTGCGTCGCGCGGTCATCGCCAGCACGGTGGGAACGACCATCGAGTGGTACGACTTTTTCCTGTACAGCATCGTGACGGGTTTGGTGTTCGCCAAGCTGTATTTTCCCGAGTCGGACCCCGCGGTCGGCACCTTGAAGGCATTCACGATCTATGCGGTAGGGTTCATTGCGCGTCCGGTCGGCGCGGCGATCTTCGGCCATTACGGCGACCGCATCGGTCGAAAGTCGACGCTGATCGCCACACTCGTGCTGATGGGCGTGGCGACCTTTCTCGTGGCTTTCGTGCCGAGCTACGAGTCGATCGGCATCTGGGGCGCGGTGCTGCTGACCATTTTGCGTTTCCTGCAGGGTGTCGGCGTCGGCGGCGAGTGGGCCGGCTCCGTGCTGATGTCGATGGAGTGGGCGAAGACCGACAAGCATCGCGGCTTCATCGCTTCCTGGCCGCAATTCGGCGTGCCGGCCGGGCTGTTCCTGGCGAACCTCGCGGTGCTCGGGTCGAGCTGGATATCGCGGGGCCAGTTCCTGGTCTGGGGCTGGCGCGTGCCGTTTTTCCTGAGCATCTTCCTGATCGGCATCGGCCTCTACATCCGCTTGAAGGTCCTGGAGACGCCGTTGTTCGCGAAGCTCGTCGCCGAGAAAAAAATCGAGCGCACGCCCATCGTCGAGGCGATCAGGCAACACCCGAAGGAGATCCTTCTGTCCGCGCTGGCGCGGCTGGCCGAGCAGGCACCGTTCTACATCTTCACGGCATTCGTGTTTTCCTACGGCACGACGCACCTGAAGACCTCGCGCGACCTGATCTTGAGCGCCTTGCTGGCGGCATCGCTGCTGTCGTTCTTCACCGTGCCGTTCAGCGGCTGGCTGTCGGACCGCATCGGCCGCCGCAAGATGTACATGATCGGCGCGGCGACCATGGGCGTCTTCGGCTTCGTGTACTACGCGATGCTCGACACCATGGTGCCGGAGTGGATCTTCTTCGCGATCTTCATTTCGCTGATCCCGCACAACATGATGTACGGTCCACAAGCCGCGATGATCGCCGAGGCCTTCACCGGGCGGCTGCGCTACAGCGGCGCATCGCTGGGTTACCAGCTGGCCTCCATCATCGCGGGCGGCCCGGCGCCGCTGATCGCCGCGGCGCTGTTCGCGAGCTATCAGTCGGGCACATCGATCGCAATTTATATCGCCGCCTGCGCGGTGGTCAGCCTGGTCTCGACCTGGATGCTGAAGGACTACACCAACAAGGACATCTCGCGCGAGTACGACGCCTGAGCGCGGTTGCCGGCTTTCAGTTCCGGCCGGTTGCGGAGTACGCGTAGAAAAAGACGAGCCTGCCTTCGGTGAAGGCGGCAAAGCCGCCGGTGATGGCCGGCGCCGGCGTATCGCCCGCCGTGGCGTCCGGTGATTTCCAGTACCAATGGATCCTGGCGTCCGGTTTCGCGCCCGCCGCCTTTTCGAGCGTTGCCGGAAGCTTCTCCTTCGGCATGTCGAGCTGGACTTTCTCGAACTTCAAGTCCTCGGCCTTCAGCCAGGGCACCTGCCGGCAGACTTTCATGGCGTCCGGCATGGCCGATTGCAGGCCGAAGGCGAAGCCGTCGATCGACTCCTCGTTCGCGGCAGACTGGCTGGTGAAGACGGCGACGACGGCTGGCTTGCCGCGGGTCGAGCGGTAGCAGACATAGCGCGGCCCGGTTTCGTCCTTGCCCATCCTGCGCACGGCCGCCGCGCCCAGCTTTGCGGTCGCCTCCGCGAACGTCGCCTTGCCGTCGATCGGAATATCGAAAACCGGCGAAGCCAGCAGGTGCGGACGCGCATCGAGGTTGACGGAATGTTCCGGAACCGCGGCCAGCGAACCCAGCATGCCGATGTCCGGCGCACGCGTGCCGACCGCAAGGCTGGCGCCACCGGGCAGCAGCACGCCGACGATTGCGGCAATCGCGAAAGACCTGGTCGGAGAAATCATGGATGGCCAAAAATTTAACGCGATATTAACCGACGCCGCGCCGCGCTTGCTTGCCTCGATTGTTGCGGCGCAATGCGGGAAGCTATGCATGCGGTAAGCACTCTGCTATGTCCGCGGCGAGGATGCTGAACGGCGGTCCTGCCGTTAACATGTCGGCATCACACCATCGGGAGGCAGCATGGAGCATCGGACTTTCGGATTCGTCGGCGTCGGTCGCATGGGAGGCCTGATGTCGGCGCGGCTGCTCAACGAGGGTCACAAGGTCATCGCCTACGACGTGGCAGAGGATGTCGTGGCCGCGCTCGAAAAGAAGGGCGCGCAACGCGCGAGCTCGGCGGCCGACGTCGCGAACAAGGCCGAGATCGTGTTCCTGAGCCTGCCCAATCCCGAGATCGTCCAGCGAGCATCGCTGGGAAGCGGCGGCGTGGTCGAAGGCAGCAAGGTCAGGCGCGTCGTCGATTTCTCCACCATAGGCCCGCGCACGGCCGGCCTGGTCGCCAAGGGGCTTGCCGCGAAAAACATCGTTTATGTGGATGCGCCGGTCAGCGGCGGACTCAAGGGCGCGCGCGAAGGCACGCTCGCGGTCATGGTGTCCTGCGAGAAGGCCGTGTTCACGGAGCTCGAAGGCATCCTCAAGACCTTCGGCAAGCCCTTCCACCTCGGCGAAAGCGCCGGCCAGGCGCAGACCATGAAGCTCGCGAACAACCTGCTTGCCGCGGCGGCCATCGCACTGACGTCCGAAGCCATGGTCATGGGCGTGAAGGCCGGCCTCAATCCGAAGACCATGCTCGACGTGATCAACACGAGCTCGGGCCGCAACAGCGCGTCCCAAGACAAGTTTCCCAAGTCCGTCCTGCCCGGAACGTTCGACTTCGGCTTCGCGACCGGCCTGTCGTACAAGGACGTGAAGCTGTGCATCGACGAGGCCGAGGCGCTCGGGGTGCCGATGGTCTGCGGCGCGGTCGTGCGCCAGATGCTCGCGGTCACGAATGCAATGTACGGCCCGGACTCGGATTTCACGTCGATGTGCAAGGTCGTCGAATCCTGGGCCGGCGTCGAAGTGCGCGGCTGAACCCGGCCGCGCGTCTGCGAATCAACCAGGCAGCACCATCCAGACTCGGAGACTCTCATGCCGCTCGCGAATCGCTCGATGAACAGCCCGGTCATCCTCGAAGCCCACGAACCGCTGGCGGCGCGCATGGCGCGCGCGGTGACCGCCGTGTCGCTGGACGCGCTGCCGTCGGAGGCCGTCGAGAAAGCCAAGCTGTGCCTGACCGACATCATCGGATGTGCGTTCGAGTCGCGCGACCTGCCGTGGAGCATGCAGGCGAAGCAGATGGCCGAACCCGCGGCGGGCGCATCGGGTGCCACGATCATCGGTTCGCCGCAGGCCGCGACGTTCGGCGATGCCGCGTTCGTCAATGCCGTCATGGGGCACGGGCTGGTGCGCGAAGACATGCACTCAGGCAGCATTAGCCACCTGGGCATCGCCGTACTGCCGGCGTTGCTGGCGTTGTCGCAATCCCGGCGCGTAAGCGGCCGCGATTTCATCGCGGCGGCGATTGCCGGCTATGAAGTCGGCGGCCAGGTCGGCCGCGCCGTCATGGACGCGGAAGTCGCGAAAATCCATCGTCCCACCGGCATCACCGGCCCGGTGGCCGCGGCGGCGGCGGCCGCGCGCCTGCTCGGTTTGTCCGTCGAGCAGGCGACCAGCGCGATCGCGCTGGGCGCGAACGTCACGGTCGGCTTCAACCAATGGGCACACACCGGCGGCAGCGAAATGTTTTTTCATGCCGGATTCGTCGCACGCAATGCGCTGGCGGCGGTGCGATTGGCCGAAGCGGGCGCCTTTGCATCGCCCTCCGCACTCGATGGCGAAGCCGGAATGTTCGCTTCTCTGAAAAAGCGCTCCTCGGCATCGAAAGTCGAATTGTTCCGCAACGCGCCGGAAATCCTGTCTGTCTATCACAAGCCGGTTCCGGCCTGCAATTTCGCGCAGACCGCGAGCCAGGCCGCGCTGAAGCTCGCGCGCGACGGTGCGGCAACAGACCGCATCGCATCGATTGCGATTCGCGTGCCGCGCGCCGGCGCGCTGTATCCGGGATGCGACTATGCCGGGCCTTTCGCGCACATCCTGCAGGCCAAGATGAGCATCCAGTACAACGTGGCCGCGGCATTGATCGAGGGCGGCGTCACCGAGAAAAACTTCAAGCTGCTGAACGACGCGCGACTACACAAGCTGATCGGCCTGATGAGCCTGGAGATCGACGACGAGATGACGCGCGCCTATCCCGGCAAGCAGGGCGGCGAAGTGGAGGTGCGCGAGACTGGCGGCGCAACGAAACGCATGCGCCTCGACGATGTCGTCAACGCTTCCGTGCAGGAGGTGCAGGGACGCTTCCGCGTGGCGGTGGAAGAAGCGGTCGGGAAAACCCGCGCGCAAGAGATCGAGGAATGCATCGATGGCCTCGATCGCAGCGACGACGCCGGCAAGTTGCCGGCGCTGCTGCGCGGGCAGGCATGAATCCGTCCGAGGATGAACCCGGCCGCCTGACGTGACGCAGTTCCTGGAAAATTTCCTGCAGGCCCTGGTCGCGGGCCTGCTGACCGGCTCGATCTATGGCCTCATGTGCGTGGGCCTGAGCGTCATTTTCGGCGTCATGCGCGTCATCAATTTCGCGCATGGCGATTTCATGATGCTCGGCATGTACGTCGCCTACTACTGCTTCGGCTTGCTCGGCGTGCAGGCGGTGTTCGGTGCCAGCGCCGGACCGTATATCGCCGCGCTGATCGCGGGACCGGTCATCTTCCTCGCCGGCGTGCTGGCGCACCGGTTGCTGATCAGCCGGGTCACCGGCATGCGCGGCAGCGCACTGCAGTCGGAAGGGCACTACGCGCAATTGATCCTGACGCTTGGGGTGGCGCTGGTCCTGCAGAACGGCGGGTTGTACGTGTTCGGCTCCACGCCGGTATCCATCGCCACGCCGCTCGCGTCCAATGCCTGGTCGGTCGGGCCGCTGTACGGCGATCGCATCGAAGTCTTCGTGAACCAGGGCCAGACCATTTCCGCAGTGATCGCCATCGTGGTCGTGCTCGCGTTCGTGGCGCTCATGAATCGCTCGCGCCTGGGCAAGTCCCTGCGCGCGGCGGCGGACAATCCCGAGGCCGCGACCTACATGGGCATAGACGTCGCGCGGGCGCACAGGCTGGCATTCGGCTTCGGCGTCGCCATCACCGCCATCGGCGGCGGCCTGCTGGCTTCCGGCATCTCGTTCCAGCCGTACGTGGGGCTGGAGTACGTCATCGTGATGTATGCGGGCGTCGTGCTCGGCGGACTCGGCAGCGTGTCGGGCGCGTTCCTGGGCGGGCTCACCATCGGGCTGGTGCAACAGCTCTCCACGCTGTTCCTGCCCAACCAGCTGCAGAACACCGCGATCTTCGTCGTGTTCCTGTTCGTCGTGCTGCTGCGCCCGCAGGGCCTGTTCGGCACGGCATTGCGCAGGACCTGAAGCGCATGCGCCGCCAGTTCCTCATGATCGCCGCGTTCGCCCTCGTCTACGGATTGATTGCCGTATTCGTCGAGCATTCCTACTACCTGCTGATCCTCGCCGTCGTCCCGGTCTGGGCGGTCATGGGGCTCGCCTGGAACCTGCTCTCCGGCTACAGCGGCTTCGTATCGTTCGGACACGCGGCCTTTTTCGGTCTCGGCGCCTATTTCGTGGCACTCGCGCAAATCCGCTGGGGATTGTCGCCCTGGATAGGCATTCCCTGCGCCGCCGTAGTCGGCGCTGCCGCGGGCCTGGTGGTCGGTATTCCGACCTTCCGCTTGCGAGGTCATTACTTCGCGCTGGCGATGCTCGCCTATCCGCTGGCGCTGCTCTACGTGTTCGAATGGCTGGGCTACCAGGAACTCGCACTGCCGATGCAACGCGAGCAGGGATTCGCGTACATGCAGTTCGAAGACCATCGCATCTACGTCTGGCTGGCGCTGGCACTGATGGTCATCGCGATGGTCATCACCAGCCTGGTCGAGCGATCCCGTTTCGGCATGTCGCTGCTGGCGATACGTGAGGACGAAGCGGCCGCCGAGGCTGCCGGCATTCGCACGCTGGCTTGGAAGCTGAAAGCCATCACCTTGAGCGGCGCGCTGGCCGGCGCGGCGGGTGGCTTTTACGCCGTTGTGTTGCTGGTCGTCACGCCGCCGGCGGTATTCGGCATGCTGGTCTCGGCGCAAGCATTGATCGTCGCAATGTTCGGCGGCGTCGGCACGCTGTGGGGGCCCGTCATTGGTGCGATCGTGCTGGTGCCGCTTTCCGAAGTCCTGCATGCGCAATTGGGCAATGTCATTCCCGGCATCCAGGGTGTCGTCTATGGTGTCGCTATCGTCGCAGTAATCTTGCTCGCGCCCGAGGGCGTGTTCTGGAAAGTAAAGGACGTCCTTCAGCAACGTCGCACGCGCGCGGCGCCCGCACCCGTTCACGTCACCGCTGCGATTTCGGCGCCACCGCCGAGAGCGGCCAGCGCCGGCGCAGCGATCGTATTCGAAGTGCGCAATGCATCGAAGGCATTCGGTGGCCTCAAGGCGGTGCGCGACGTCAGCCTGCAGGTCCGGCAAGGCGAGATCCTCGGCATCATCGGTCCGAACGGTGCGGGCAAGACCACGTTGTTCAATTTGCTGAACGGCTTCATTCGCCCGGACCAGGGCAGCATCCTGCTGCAGGGCGACGATGTCATCGGTCGCAGGCCTTATCAGTTGTGCGCGGCCGGCGTGGGGCGCACCTTTCAGGTTGTCCGGCCGTTCCGGCGCATGAGCGTGCTGGACAACGTCGTCGTCGGCGCTTTTGTCCGCACGTCTTCGGACGCGCAGGCGCGCGAGGTCGCGCAGGAGGCGTTGGCGCAGGTGGGCTTGAGCGAGCAGGCGGACCAACTCGCCGGCACGCTGACCAACAAGCAATTGCGCCTGCTCGAGATTGCGCGTGCGCTGGCGGGCAAGCCGAAGCTCTTGCTGCTCGACGAAACGCTCGCCGGCCTGGGTGCCACGGAAGTCGAGGAAGTCATCGCGGCCGTGCGCAAACTGGCGGCCCAGGGCATCACCATCGTCATCATCGAACATACGATGCAGGCCATGGTCAGGCTGGTGGACCGCTTCGTCGTGCTGAATGAAGGCGCGCTGCTTGCCGAGGGGCTGCCGCAGGCCATTACGCGCGACAACGCCGTGATCGATGCCTACCTCGGCAAGCGCTGGAGGACGGCGAATGCTTGAGATCGCAGGCTTGAATGCCGGCTATGGCATGGTTCCAGTGCTGAACGACGTCAGCCTGCGGGTCGGCACGGGCGAGTTTGCCGCCATCGTCGGCCCGAACGGCGCGGGCAAGACCACGCTGTTCAAGACCATTTCCGGCATCGTGAAACCAACGGCTGGCGGCATTCGCTTCGACGGCAAGGACCTGCTGGCGATCGCGCCGGCGGCGCGTGCGCACCTGGGCATTGCGCACGTCCCGGAAGGCCGGCAGGTGTTCCCGTCTCTGACGGTCCAGGAAAATATCGAGATGGGCGCGTACACCGAAGCGGGGCGTCGCGCGTGGAAGGAAAACCTGGAAAAAATCCACGCATGGTTTCCGGTGCTCGCCCAACGTGCAAAGGCGCTGGCCGGCGCCTTGTCGGGCGGCCAACAGCAGATGCTGGCGATCGCGCGCGGGTTGGCATCGTCGCCGAAGCTGTTGATGCTGGATGAACCATCGATGGGCCTGGCACCGTCGACGGCCGACGAAATCTTTGAACGCATCGTCGCCATCCACGAATCATCCGGCTTGACGGTGCTGCTGGTGGAGCAAAGGGTGGCCGAGGCGCTGCATTTCGCCGACCGCGGCTACGTGCTCGAGGCCGGCCGCGTGGTGCTCGAAGGCAGCCATGACGAACTCAAGAGCAACGACAGGGTGCGGCAGGCGTACCTCGGCATGTAGCATTCGATAAAAACGGAGGAGGAGATCATGCGCAACAGAACAATGGCGGGAACGGGATTGGCACTTGCCGCGTTGCTGGCGACTATGGTGCCGGCGGCGTTCGCGCAAACGAAGGAGGTCGAGGTCGGCTTGATCGCGCCGATGTCGGGTCCGTACGCGCGCCAGGGCCAGGTCATGAAAATGGCCGCGGACATGGCGATCGAAACCATCAACAGCCAGGGCGGCATCAAGTCGCTCGGAGGCGCGAAGCTCAAGCTGGAAGTGTTCGACGCCGGCGACAGCGTGGAGAAGGCCAAGAACGCGGCGCAGCGCATGGTGGCGGATGCACCCAACCTGGTGGTTGCCACCGGTGCCTACCTGAGCTCGTTCACGCTCGCGGTCACTGAAGTCACGGAGCGCGCGCAACTGCCGGTCGTCACGTTCTCGTATTCCGACCTGATCACCTCGCGCGGCTTCAAGTACGTGTTCCAGACGTCCGCAACCGGCGTGGCGCAGGCCGAAGGATCATTACCCGCGCTCATGGAAATGGCGGAAAAGGCGTCCGGCAAGAAGCCGCAGACCGTCGGCATCGTCATGGACAACACCGCGGCTTCCGTGTCCTTCGTGAAGCCCATGCGCGACCACCAGTTCGAGAAGCTCGGCCTGAAGCTGGTGGTGGACGAGACCTTCACGCCGCCGCTCGCGAACGCGACGCCGCTGATCCAGAAGGCCCGCTCCGCGCGGCCCGACATCCTGATCATGCTTCCAACCGTGATTTCCGACGCCAAGCTGCTGCTCGAGAAAATGAACGAGTTCGGACTGGGCCACGGCAAGGTGCCGACCATCGCGAATGGCGCGGCCATCCTCGACCCCGACCTGCGCAACAACATGAACATCGACCAGCTCGAAGGCGTCATGGCCGTCGTCGCCGACTGGACCACCAGCGCGCAGAAGGATTTCGTCGCCGAAGTCAAAAAGAAAACCGGCGAGCCCTGGCCCACCCAGCATTTCGTGACGACCTACGGCGACATCCTGATCTTCAAGGCGGCGCTGGAGGCGGCAGGCAAGGCCGATCGCGAGGCGGTCGCCAAGGCGCTGCATGCGATGAACGTGTCCGGCGGGCCGGCGCTGTTCTTTCCCGGCAACGGCAAGCTCAAGTTCGACGACAACGGCCGCCGCGAAAACGCCAGCCTGCTGATCGTGCAATGGCAGAAGGGCGTGCCCATCACGATCTACCCGGCCAAGGATGCGCTGTCGCCGCCGCTCTGGCCGAAGCAATAGGGCCAATTCAACGGCGTTGACGCAGAGTTCGCAAGGGATAAGAGAGTGCGCAGAGATGGCTCAGAAAGACTGCTGGGCATGGGTAACCCACCCTTCCGAGTTTTCTCTGCGTCCTCCTTGTCCTCTGCGCCTCTGCGTTGGGTTTTGACTTAGTTGTTTTCATCCAGGAGAAAATGAAATGAACGACGATCTGTTCAAGAAGGGCCTCGAAATCCGCAAATCCGTGCTGGGCGCGGAATTCGTGGAGAAATCCATTGCCGCGGCGGACGATTTCAACATGCCCATGCAAAGGCTCACGACCGAGTATTGCTGGGGCGCCTTGTGGGGCCGCGAAGAGGGCCTGCCGAAGAAAACGAAAAGCATGCTGAACCTGGCGATGCTGTCCGCGCTGAATCGCCCGCATGAACTGAAGATGCACGTTGGCGGCGCGCTGCGCAACGGCGTCACCAAGGCGGAAATTCGCGAAGTGCTGTTGCAGGTCGCCGTGTATTGCGGCATTCCCGCCGGCGTGGATGCCTTCCGCGTGGCCAAGGAAGCGATCGCCGAATTCGAGAAGAACGAGAAAAAGTGAGGGCGCCGGCCCGGACCCGCGCAGGAGACAGGCACCATGAGCGAAGCAACCTACGAGATCCACGCCATCAAGTACGGCCAGTTGATGCGGCGTTCGCCGGATAATTTCATCGGCGGCGACGAGCACAACGTCGAGATGCCGCTGAACTACTACGTGTGGACCATCTCGAATGCGGAGCGCACGATCGTCGTCGATACCGGCTTCAACGAGGCGATGGCGAAGAAGCGCAATCGCACCATCACGAAGCCGGTCGCCGAGGGCCTCAAGGCGATGGGGCACGACGTCGGGAAGATCAAGGACGTGGTCGTGACCCACATGCACTACGACCATGCCGGCAACATCCCGCTGTTTCCGAACGCACGCTACCACCTGCAGGACAAGGAGATGGACTACGCCACCGGGCGCTGCATGTGCCACGGGATCATGAACCACGGCTACGAGGCCGACGACGTCGTGCACCTCGTGCGCTGCGTGTTCGCCCAGCGCGTGCAGTTCCACGACGGCTCCTCCGAGATCGCGCCAGGTGTGGAGCTGCATCACATTGGTGGCCACACCAAGGGCATGCAGGCGGTGCGGGTGCGCACGAAGCGGGGCTGGGTCGTGCTGGCTTCGGATTCCAGCCACTTCTACGCGCACATGGAGCAGGACCGCGCGTTTCCCATCGTCTACAACGTCAGCGACATGATGGAGGGCTTCAACACGTTGCGCCGGCTGGCGACGTCGCGCCAGCACATCATTCCCGGCCATGATCCGCTGGTGATGGCGCGGTACCCGATAGCGAAACCCGGCATGGAAGACTGGATCGCGAGGCTGGACGTCGAGCCGAAGGAGTGATCATGTCGATGGCAGCGGACCCGCTGCCATCGATGGAACGCTCACTCCATCGTGATGCCTGTCTGCTTGACGAGCTTGATCCAGCGCGCTCGCTCAGCGGCCAGAAATGCACGGAATTCCTCCGGCTTGCTGGCGATGATTTCGGAGTCGGCGAACTCGCGCCGCGAGTTGACGGCGGGGTTGCGCAGCACCTTGCCGATTTCGACCTGCAGGCGCTGCACGATGTCGGGCGGCAGGCCGGCCGGGCCGGCCATGCCGTTCCAGCTCGTCATCGTCATCTCGGGCATGCCGAGCTCGACGAAGGTGGACACGCCCGGCAGTTGCGGCGAGCGTGCCTTGCCGGTCGTGGCGAGCGCACGCAGCCGCCCGGCCCGGACCGCCGGATCCACTGTCGTTGCGTAGCCGAATCCGTATGCCACCTGCCCGCCCATCAGGTCGACGATCATGGGTGCTTCGCCTTTGTACGGAACCGGTGTCGCCACGATACCCATCCTGCGATTGAACACCTCGCCGACGAAGTGGCTGAAATGGGCAACGCCCGGCGTTCCATAGCTGACTTCACCCTTCCTTGCCTTAACGTATGCCGCCAGCTCGGCGACGGTGCGCACATTCAGCGAGGGATCCGCCACGAGCACGGCCGGACGGTGCACGAACTGCGTGATCGGCGTGAAATCCGTTTCCGCGTTGTAGCTGACCTTCAGGCCCGCTGCCTGCGCGATCGCCTGCTCATTCTGCGACACGTATAGCAGTGTGTAGCCATCCGGCCTGGCTTTCGCCACGACGTCGGCGCCCAGCATGCCGGTCGCCCCGGCGCGATTGTCCACGATGACCTGCTGTCCGAGCGCCCGGCTCAAATGTTCCGCGATGATCCGTGCCTGCGTATCGGCGATGCCGCCCGCCGACCACGGCACGACCCAGCGTATCGAACGGACGGGATAGGAATCGGCCGCCCACGGTGCGCAGACCAAGGTGTGCAGTGCCAGCGCAAACGCCAGTGCACGACCGATCGCTCGAGCTCGAATGAGCATTACAACCTTCCCCCTTGCCCTCGACAGGCATGCGCGAGAGCTTACTCCGACCGCGCGGACTTCAGCGCCTGGGTGCCCAGCGGCCTTCCGCTACGAGCGCATCGACCTGCTTGCGCACGAGGCCGACGAGCGCGCGTGCCGCCTTGGTGACCGGCCGCTGCGTCGAAGTGGCGACGACCAGCGAGCGCGTCATGACGGGCTCGACGATGGACCAGGCGCGAATACGACCGGCTTCGAGCAAGTGATGCACGCTGGAATAGGACAGGATCGTGTAGCCGATGCCATTCTCGACGAGGCTCAACGTCGAGGGCATTGCATCGATCTCGACCTGCACGTTCGGCGCGACGCCGATGCCCGACAGGAATTCATCGACCAGCACGCGCAGCCCGTGCGGCCGGCTCGGCAGGATCAGCGGCAGCCTCGCCAGTTGCGACGCGGCGACCTGGCCCTCGCCTGCACCGGCGGGATCGCCGGCGGGGCCGAGCAGGAACAATTCATCCGTCAGCAGCGGTTCCGTCACCAGCGCGCTCGTGCGCGGCGCGTTGTAGAGCACCGCGACGTCGATGCGACCCGTGGTCAGCCACTCGAGAACGTGGCCGCTGAAGCCTTCCATGACGCCGAGCGAGACCTGCGGCAATTCGGCACGGAACTGGCGCACCAGCGAGGAGGTCAATACCGCGCCCACCGACGGCGGCATCCCGATCACGACGCGGCCGATCGGCGTGGAGCCGAGCGCGACGATGGCGCGGCGTGCGCCCGCGGTCGTTTCCAGTACGCCGCGCGCGTGCTGCTCGAGGATCTTCCCGGCCTCGCTCAGCACGATGCCGCGTCCGGTGCGGTGATACAGTTCGGTGCCGAGTTCCTGCTCGAGTGCCTTGATCTGCCGGCTCAGGATCGGCTGGGCGACCGACAGCCGTACGGCCGCGCGCGAGAAGGCGCCGGTTTCCGCGATCGCGATGAAGTATTCGAGTTGCCGCAGTTCCATGTTATCGGGCCAGGACAGCGTGCCGCGAGCCGGACGCGCGCTCGCGTAAGATGATTTATTTTACCCCAGCGCATCTGCCGTCCCGGCGCCTGAAATCCCGCAATGATTCCCCTGCAGCTCGACCTCATCGCCGTCCTCCTGCTGGGAGTGGTGGCCGGCACCCTTGGCGGCATGATCGGTTTCGGTTCGTCGATCATGTTGATGCCCGCGCTCGTGTTCATGTATGGGCCGCGCGAAGCGGTGCCGGTGATGGCCGTTGCCGCGTTGCTGGCCAACGCTTCGCGCGTCGGCATCTGGTGGCGCGAAATCAACTGGCCGGCCTTTGTCGCGTATTCCCTGACCGGCGTACCCGCTGCGGCGCTGGGCGCGATGACATTGCTGACGATTCCGCAACGCGGGGTCGAGACTGCGATGGGGGTGTTTTTCCTCGCGGTAATACCGGTGCGGCGCTGGCTCGTCGCGCACGACCTGCGCATTCGCCTGTGGCAACTCGCGATTGCCGGTGCGGTGGTCGGCTACATCACCGGCATCGTAGTCTCGACCGGGCCGATCAACGCGCCGTTCTTTCTCGCGCTCGGGCTGGTCAAGGGGGCCTACATCGGCACCGAGGCGGCGAGCTCCCTCGCGCTCTATCTCGCCAAGTCCATCGTGTTCCGCAGTTTCGGCGCGCTGCCGATCGACATCATCGCGAAGGGCCTCGTCATCGGCAGCTCGCTGATGGTCGGCGCGTTCGTCGCCAGGCGCCTGTTGCTGAAAATGAGCGCGGCGCAGTTCAATCTGTTGATCGAGGGTTTGTTGTTGTTGTCAGGGGTGACGATGCTGGGTGCGGCACTGAGGGGCTAGCCCCCTGGCCTGGGTCGCACGCTCAAGCGGCGGCGAGCCGTGCCGCGAATTGCGGATAAGTGCTGCCCACATCGGCACGCACACGCTCGCGTACGCACGCCAGGGTGGCCGCATCCGGAGCGACGGTGGATGGAACATTTGCGGGGCAATCGAATGCGAACCCGGTGTTGTCGCGAATTTCCTCGACGCTGTGTCCGGGATGCACGCTCTCCAGCCGGAAACGCCTTTGCGCACGGTCGAAGGAAAACAATCCCAGGCTCGTCAGCAGAGCGTGCGGCCCGCCTGGCCGGAACACGCTGGCGTCACTGCTGCCCGGTGCGCTGATGAAATCGACTTTGGGCACCATGACGCGACGGGTGTGCTCTTCGCGAAACAGGATTACGCGAGGCACCAGGAAGTAAAGGTAGGCGGAGCCGAACGAGCCGGGCCAGCGCACTTCGGTCTGCGGATAACTGCCAGTTCCGACGAGGTTGATGTTGGCCTCGCCATCGATCTGCCCGCCGCCGAGGAAGAATGCGTCGATGCGGCCTTGTGCCGCGAGGTCGAACAGTTCCACGCCGCCGCTGGTGAAAAAATTCTGCTTGTGCGACCCCAGCACGGTTACGCGCATCCCATCCTGCGACTGCGCGCGCGCGAGCAGGGCGCCGGTGGCGGGAATCGGAGAAGACGCGCCGACGGCGACATGCCGGCAGCCTTGCAAAAGGCGCGCGATGACGGTGACGAGCAATTCGGTGCGGGTGAAAGGGATCATGCAGCCGCTTGTGCGCCGCCGTCCCATTCGGCGAGGAACTGCATGACGCCTTCGGGTGTGCGGGCGAGCGATACGTAACGGCCAATTGCCGCGTCATCCGGCGCGTACATTCCACCGAGCGCGAGGGGCCACGCGCCGCGTTTCGCTATCGCGATGCGCGAAACGTAGATGGCCGGCAACACGGCGCCGCCCCGGGCGGGATCGTCGAGCAGGTTGCCCTCGACGACTTCCTCGACCGTGACAAGTGTGCTTTTTGCCGCGTGCGCCATCAGCATGACCTCGCGCTCCTTGCCGATGAAGACATTGCCTTCCCGATCGGCGCTTCGCGCGTGAAACAGCGCGACGTCGGGACGGATGGCGGGAAGCGCCACGATCCTGTCGTCCTTCGCAAATGGATTGTCGATGATTTTCCAGTCCGTGCGATGGCGCAGGATGTCCGTGCCGATGATGCCGCGCAGCGGGATGAAGGGCAGTCCCTTCTCCGACGCCTGCAATGCCGCGTAAATGGCGGGGCAGGTCGCGTCCTTCATGAGAAGCGCGCCGTCACGGATCGCCGCGGTGAACCGCGGCGCGGTGCCAAATTCGCCCATCGTGACCGCGGAGGTTTCGAGTACGGCGATTGCGCCTGTCCCGATCAGGATGTCTGCCTGCAAACCGCCGGTCGGCACGCATACCAAATGGAGATTGCGCAACCCGCGCCGCACGAGCGCGCGGGTCGCAGCCATCGCCACCCCGGAGTTGTCCTTGGGCACGGCAAGCAGGGCGCCGTCCGGTATGGCGGCTACCAGGTCATCGAGCGAAGCGCAGAACATCGCGGCAGTCATGGCTTTAACGGTAGGAATGCAGCGTGACGGCCATTATTGCGCTTAACCGGGAGGGCGTCTAACCCTTGGGCTTTGCCGCCTGCAGGCCTTGCAGGTCGATCTGCACGGAGGCCTGGCCGTCCGTCACCAGGGCCTGCTGCTCCTGGATGCTGAACTGCAATTCCATGTTGCGGGTGGCGAGGGCGGCGAGCGCCTTCGTGGCTTCATGGGGCAATGCGTACACCGTGAGCTTTTCCTGCTTGGCGAGGAGTTCACCGACTTGCCGCCACCACATGTCGGTCGCGCGTCCGCCGTACGCGTAGACAAAAACCTCGTTGGCCCGGCCGCAGGCCTTGCGCAGGCGTTTTTCGTCCGGCAGGCCGACGTCGATCCAGCAATCGATTCCGCCGGTCAGGTCCTTGCGCCAGAGTTCGGGTTCGTCTTCCGCGCTGAGTCCGGAACCGAATGTCAGCGCATCGTTGGCGTGCAGCGCAAAGGCCAGCAGGCGCACCATCATGCGTTCATCGGTCTCGGAAGGGTGGCGGGCGACGGTGACGGTGTGATCGCCGTAATAGCCGCGATCCATGTCGGCGATCTGCAATGCGGCCTTGAAGATGGTGGATTTGAGGGCCATGCGCAAACGGTATCTGGTTCGAGGCGGCTACTATCCCGGAAACGGGAAGCGGCGTCGACTGCGGACTTGCCGTGTGGGCGGCCGCCGTGAAATAGTTGCCCGACATTTCCTTGGGAGGCCGGCATGAAACAGGCGGCAGTTGCATTGGCGGTTTGCTCGATCCTCGCGATCACCGGCAGCGCGCTCGCCGACGACGGGTCGAAGGCGGCGCGGCTGCGCGAAGAAATCACCACGCTCATCGGACCTGCGACCTGCGCGAACCTGGTGAATTGCCGTGTCGCCGCCCTGGGGGTGGATGCCTGCGGCGGCCCGCTGGAGTTCGTCGCCTATTCCTGGCTGTCGACGGAAAAAGACGTGCTGGAAACCCGGATAGCCGAGTACAACTTCGTGCAGGAAGACCTGCAGAAGAAGAGCGGCGCGGTCGGCGCCTGCGTCGTCAAGCCGCAGCCGGTGGCGGCATGCATCAACCGGCGCTGCGTGCTGTCGGGCTCGAAGTGACGTAGAGCTGATCAGGAAGCCTCGCGCACGAGCGGGACGGTGCGCATCGGCGGGGCACGCAGCCAGGACGCCGCCACGATCAACACGGCGCAGAACAGGATCGCGTCCATGCCGATCCACATGAGCACGCCCGCCAATTGCTGATCTTCGAGTGCACTCAAGCCGGCCGATTGCCCGTCGAATCCCGGTAGCGCGTACCACGGACGCGGCGAAAAAGTCAGCATGGCGCCGATGAAGCCGTTGAAAACGCCGAAGGAAAGCAGATAGAGGATCGCGGCACCGAGGCCGAAGTAGCGCCGCGCGCGTGGATCGACAACCCACCACCAGAACGCGCAGGCGGTAACGACCAGCATCAGGTGCTCGAAGGCATGGACCGGCGGACTGCGCTCGGCCCATGCGTACAGCCGTGGCAGGTGCCAGAACGCAATCGTCGCGGTGGCGATGGCCCATGCCGTCCAGGGTCGCGCGATCCAGGTTGCCGCGCTGCGTAGCGGTGCCAGCCGCCTGGCTGTTTTCGCAATCCAGCCGGGCGGCAACGCATGCAGCAGGGCGGCGTCGAGCCTGCCCACGACCAGTAATGGCGCGATCACGACGGTCAGCAGCACGTGTTGCAACATGTGCGCGCTGAACAGGCGATCAGCCAGTTCGTCGAGCGGCGACTCGAGCGCTGCCACGCACAGTGCGATCCCGCAAAAAAAAGCCGCACTTCGCCATGGGCCGGCGATCCTGGTCCTGGCCGATCGGCCCAGGTTGCGCAGGCCGCGCACATAAAGTGCGATGGCGCCGAGCAGCGCGAGCACGACGCCCGGATCCGCAAACCAGGTTCGCGGTATCGATTCCGCGCCGTGCGCCAGTGCGGGTGAAACCATGCCGGCGCCAAAAGCGGCCGCCATCACCATGGCACACGCTTTCAGGATCACTCGCCGCACAGCGGGACGCCAAACAATCCAACGCCGGTAAACAGCAGGGCCACCAGGAAGGCGATGCCGGCGATCATTGCGCACAAGGCAAGGAAGCGCGTGCGGCCTTCTCCGACGTCGACCAGTGTGTGCGCCGATCCGGTGTGTTCCTGCCGGGTCCTGCCCCATAGTCGCACGGCCACTGCGACGGCGACGATGGCCAGTACCGTGGCGCCAAGGTTAAATCCGGCGAGCAGCCAGCGCAGGCCCGAAGGGATGTTTTGCAACGGCGGGGATTCAGCATGGCAGGCGTGCGCGGCGACGAAGAAGGAGGCGCCGAGTTGAAGCAACCACGCCACGGGCGCGGTGAATAGCGCGAACGCCAGCGTCAACCGGTTTGCCCGCCCTCGTTGCGGCGCGGGATGCCTCGCGTGCGCGGAATCGTCGCTGATTTCCGGCGTCATGTCAGGTAAGGCGTCAGGTAAAGCGCGGCGAAGACGGCGATCCAGACCGCGTCCACGAAATGCCAGTAGAGCGTGCCGATGCTGATGGCGGCATGCCTGCGCGAGTCGAAATAGCCGAGCACGCTCCACAGCAGCAACGCCGCCAGCATCAACAGCCCGGCGATGACGTGGGCCATGTGAAATCCGGTGATAGTGAAATACAGCGAGCCGTATGCGTCGGAACTCAAATTGAAGCCGCGGCTATGCCACTCGAAGAACTGGATCGCCGCGAAGGCAATGCCAAGTGCGAGGGCGCCCGCCAATCCCGCGACCAATCTGGCCTTGCGGCCGAGGCGGACTCCGCGCTCGCCCCAAATTGCGCAGGCGCTGCTAGCGAGCAGAATCAGCGTGTTCGTTGCCGCGAGCGCGAGGCGCGGCGGACCATCGGGCGGCCATGCGCCCGTCGATTGCGAGGCGAAATAGAAGTAACTGAACAGCAGATAGGCGAACAGCGCGCCTTCCGTCACAAGCAGCGCCAGCATGCCGGACCACCCCGGCGCCAGCCGCCCCGGACTTCCCAGCGGCAAGCGCCGCGCTGCGGGGGCGGCAGTCGCGCCGTTCATGGCCGGCTCCCCGCCGCGAGGATCGACTCCGGTTTGGTTTGCCCCAGATCCGGTTCCGGCCACAGCCACGCCAGCATCGCGATCAGCAGCGTGGCGAGGCCGGCGCCGCCGATCGGCCAGTTGTGCATCAGTGCGCCGACCACGCTCACCGTGGCACCGAGCGCGGTGAATAATGGAGCCAGGGATTCACCGGGCATCCTGAAAATCGTGTCGGGCGTGGCATCCATCGCGGTGGTGCCCAGCGTCTCGCGCCCCTGGTCGAGCAGCATGCCGCGATCGAGTTGCGATCGACCCATGCCTTCGTCGAGATGCTCTTCCCATAACGGGTGCCGGCTGGCGACGCGCGGAATGACGACGAAGTTGTAGGGCGGCGGCGGCGATGGCACCGACCATTCCAGCGTGGGTGCGTTCCATGGGTTCGCCGGCGCGCGGGCGCCGCGGCGCAACGAGACGGCGACGTTCCACACGAACATCGCCACGCCTACGGCAAATACGAGCGAGCCAATCGACGTGACGAGGTTCACCGTGTTCCAGCCCATCCCGCCGGAATAGGTGTAGATGCGCCGGGGCATGCCCAGCAGGCCGGCAAGGTGCATCGGCAGGAAACCCAGGTTGAAGCCGATGAACATCACCCAGAAACCCCATTTGCCCAGTCGCTCGCCCAGCATGCGGCCGGTGATCTTCGGGAACCAGTAGAACAGGCCGCCCACCACCGGAAACACGTTGATGCCCAGCAGTACGTAGTGCAAATGCGCGACGACGAAATAGGTATCGGTGAGCTGCCAGTCCAGCGGCACGGCGGCGGTCATGAATCCCGACACGCCGCCGACCACGAACAAAAACACGAAGCCGGCGAAATACAGGAAGGCCGCCGTGATGACCGGTCGCCCGGTCCAGATCGTCGCGATCCACGCAAACACCGCAACCGCGCTGGGAACCGAGATCACCATGCTCGCCGCGCCGAAGAACGACAGCGAAAGCGGCGGCAGTCCGGTGGAAAACATATGATGAACCCAGACGCCGAACCCCAGCACCATCGTCGCGACGGTCGCCAGCGCGACCACCGTGTAGCCGACCAGAGGCCGCCGGCAGAATGTCGGCAGCGCGTCGGACACGATGCCCATGGCCGGCAACACGATGGCGTAGACCCAGGGATGGCCAAACATCCAGAACAGGTGCTGCCACAGCAGCGGTTTGCCGCCGCCCGCCACGTCGAAAAAATGCGTGCCGTACTGGCGATCCATCCACAGCATGAAAAAGGCGACGCTGACCGCGGGCACCGCCAGGAGGTTCGCTGCCGACGCCGTCAACGTGCCCCATGCCAGGATCGGAACGCGGTTGATCGACATCCCGGGCGCGCGCGTGCGGAACAGCGAGACGATGAAGTTGATGGCGCCGACGGTCGTCGAAACGCCCAGCAGCACCATGCCGAGCGCGTAGATGTCGATGTTGGGACCGGCGTTGTAGGCATGCGAGGAATAAGGCACGTAGTTGAACCAGCCGGCGTCGGGGCCCATGCCCATGACAAAGCTCGCATAGAGCACCACGCCGGAGAACAGGAAGGTCCAGTAGGAAAATGCATTCAGGCGGGGGAAGGCCATGTCACGCGCGCCCAGCAGCAGGGGCCAGAGGAAATTGCTGAAGCCGGACAACACGGGCAGGGCGTACAGGAAAATCATCGTCACGCCGTGCATGGTGAAGATCTGGTTGTACTGCGCGGGTGTGAGCAGCGTCTGGTCGGGTCGCGCGAGTTGCGCGCGCATGACGAGCGCCTCGAGGCCGCCGATCAGAAGGAAGGCAAAGGCCGTGACGAGGTAGCGCTTGCCGACCGACTTGTGGTCGACGCTCGACAGGAAGCCAAGCCAGCCCGCCGGCGTGCGCCACAGCCGGTCCAGGCGCGCCGCGATTTCGGATTCGAAATCCGCTTCGACGACGCGCGGCGTTTGCGTGAGTGGAATGGCTTCCATGCGGATCCCCTATTTCAGTGTTTGCACATAAGCGGCAACTGCGGTCAGTTCGCCATCCGGCAACTTCAGGGCCGGCATGCGCGTGCCGGGTTTGAAAGCCGGCGCATCCGCGATCCACGCCTTCAGGGTCCCCGGATCGTTCGGCAGCGTGGCGGCTGCCAGGGTGCCGCGGCTCATGACATGCGTCAGGTCCGGGCCGATGATGCCGCCGGTCTGGCCACCGCGCACCGTGTGACAGGCCGCGCAGCGCTCCTTGAAAACGTCATGACCCGCGAGAACGGCGGCTGCGGCTGGCCGCGCTTCGGCGAGTTGCGCATCCCGCCAGCGCGCAAAATCCGCGGGCGCATCGGCAACGACGACCAGTGCCATGTGGGCGTGCTGCAGGCCGCAGTATTCCGCGCATTGGCCGCGATAGACGCCCGCATGGCTCGCTTCCAGCCAGGTCTGGTTGACCTGGCCCGGTATGACGTCGGTCTTGCCGGCCAGTCGGGGAATCCAGAACGAGTGGATGACATCCTCGCTATGCAGCGCGAAGCGTACCGGTTGCCCGACGGGAATGTGGATTTCGTTGGCGGTGGTGAAAATGCGTGCGGGCTGCGGGTCCAGATAGCGCAGTTCCCACCACCACTGGTGGGCGGTTACCTCGATGGTGAAAGCGGGCTGCGCTGGCGCACGCGCAACTTGCGCGAGCGTGTTCAGGGTCCAGATCGCACACGCAAACAGGACGACGGCGGAAATGCCGGTGCCGACGTAGACGATGCGCAGTCCCGCGGCGTCACGTTCGACTGGCGCAGGCGAGGAGGAGCGGGGGGCATCGCGGCCGCGCGAACGCAGTATCGCCAGCAGCAGGAACACGCTGATGGCGATCACGACAATGATGGCGATGGCGCCGAGGCCCCACCCCAGCCGGGTGACCGGATCGGCGGCGGCGCCTTCGGTGTGCAAGTACGAGAGCGGCGCGTCGGCCGCCGCCTCGCACGCCAGCATTGCGCCGGCTGCGAGGGCGATCGGCCGCAGTGGCCTCATTTGCGATCCGCGCGTCCGAGCCCGGTTCCCTCGGAGGCGCCGGCTTGCGCGGCACTGGACGAGGTTTCCGGTATGCCGGTGGCGCCCGCTTTCGAAATCGAGGCGATGTAAGTGACGAGTTTCCAGATTTCCGTCGGCGGCAGCGCCTTGCCCCACGCTGGCATGCCCTGCGGTCGGCCTTCGAGTATGGAACTGAAAACTTGCGCCGGCGCGCCGCCGTAGCGCCAATACGAATCGGTCAGGTCCGGGCCCATCGCACCACCTCCGCCGTAGGCATGGCAGCCGGCGCAGTTCATCGCAATGAACAACGTCTTGCCTTCCGCGACGGCCTTGGGATCGTGCGCGTACGGATTGGGGATGCCCGTCGAGTCGGCTGGCAGCGCGGCGCCGGCAATGTCCCCGAGCGGCATCGCCGGCACCGTTGCATTCGCGGGGGATGCGACGGAATCGCCTTTGGCCGCCGATGCCGGCGCATCGCTGCCCTTCTGGCACGCCGTCATCGCCACGCACAGGGCGAGGAGCGACGGCACCAGCCGGATCACCGCTTGCCTCCCACGCTGCTGTGATCCGACTGCCCGGCGGCGGCGCTGCCCTGCGTCGCCAGTAGTCCGCTTCCCGAGTTCGGCGAGGCACCATCGATCGAAAAAACATACAGCTCGCCTCCGCGGGGTGGGAACCCCTTTTCGTTTTGCGAAACCATCGCGGCGCCGCCGACGCCTGAATAGATGGCCACGTATTGCCTGCCATCGGGACCGAGGTAGGTGATCGGCTGGCCGATGACGCCGGACCCGAGCTTCTGCGACCACAGCACATGCCCATCGCGCGCATCGACCGCGCGGAACCAGCCATCGACGGATCCGTAAAACACCACGTCGCCGGCCGTGGCCAACGCGCCGCTCATGGCCATGAATTTTTCGCGTATCGACCAGACCTTGCGGCCGGTCGACGGGTCCCACGCCATGAATTCGCCCCAGTTGCCGCCGGGCGCGCTCGATCGCGTCATTTCCATGCCGTCGTAGGGCGTGCCGGGGATGTAGGACTGCGGATGGTCGGTGACATCCATGCAGATGTTGAAAATGCCGGCATAGAGCAGGCCGGTGCGCGGCGAAGCGGCGGACGGTTGCCAGTCCTTGCCGCCGATGTCGGGCGGGCACACCTTTTCGAGCTTGACGTTTGGCACCGGCTGCATGGCCTTGTTCACCACCGGCATGCCGGTGGCAAGGTCGATGCCGGTGGCCCAGTTCAGGTAGGCAAACGGTTTCGCCAGCAGTACTTCGCCGGTGGCGCGATCCATCGTATAGGCGAAGGCATTGCGATCAAAGTGCACGAGTGCCTTGCGCCGCTTGCCGTCCATGGTCAGGTCGACGAGCACGTTCTCGTTCACGCCGTCGTAATCCCACTGGTCGTGCGGCGTGAATTGATACGCCCAGCGCGCCTGGCCGGTGTCTGCATCGCGCGCGAATATCGCCGAGGTCCACAGGTTGTAGCCCGGCCGTTGCGTTGGCACGCGCGGCCCAGGATTGCTGGTGCCGTAGTAGATGAGGTTAAGGTCGGGGTCGTAGGAGATCCATGCCCACACCGCACCGGCGCCGCGCTTCCACGCATCCGCGGGCCAACTCGACACGCCGAGATCCTTGCCGCGCATGAAGGCGTAGTAAGGCTTGAAGTCGCTGCCGATTTTCACGTCGGCATCCGGCCCAGTGCTATACGCCCGCCACAATTCCCTTCCGCTTTTCAGGTCGAGCGCAACGAGCCAGCCGCGTACGCCCATTTCACCGCCGCTGTTGCCGACAAACACCTTGTCGCGCACGACGAATGGCGCCATCGTCATGGTTTCGCCGTTCTCGGGCCGCGCGAGCTTCGCGCGCCACGCCTGCTTTCCGCTGGCGGCGTCGACCGCCACGGTCTCGCCGTCGAGCAGGTTATAGATCAGCTTGCCATCGGCATACGCCGCGCCGCGATTGACGGTGTCGCAACAGGCCTTGCCGATGGCGACGGGTTTGGGGTTGGGCTGGAACACCCATTTGATCGGCGCGCCGGTTTTCGACAGATCCAGTGCGTAAGCGATGTTCGGAAACGGCGTCACCAGGAACATGGTGTCGCCGACCACCAGCGGCGCGGCTTCGTGTCCGTTCAGCGTGCCGTCGGAAAACGTCCAGGCGATCCGGAGCCGGCCGGCATTCGCCACGGTGATCTGGTCCAGTGCGCTGTAGCGGGAGTTCGCATAGTCGTGGGCGGCGCTGCGCCATTCGCCCGCCGGTTCGTTCGGTGCCGTGTTGATGGACAGGTTCGCGGGGGAGGGCGGCGCGTCGCTGGTGGGAATCGTCGACGTTGCCGCGAAGCCGGAAGTGGCGGCGCCGACGATCGACAATAGCGCCACCGCACGGAGAAAACGACGCAGTCGCGCGTGTAGACGTGGCATGCCGAAGCCCGGTGAGGGGGAGTGGGCGACACGCTCATTCGTCGCCGGTGGTGCTTCTTCAAAGCAAGGCCCGCGCCGTCACATCGAAAAAACGCAAGCTCTTCTAATGCAACGCTTCTTTGCTATCGGCGCGTTCGGAACGGAAAGGCGCTCGTAAGCACGCGCACGGAGTAATCCAGAAATTACCGGTACGAATGTAAAAGTGCTGATGGACCCGCGAAATCGCAGGCGAAAAAATCCCGCGAGGCGTGTGCGTCGCGGGATTCCTGTCCGTCTGAACTATCCTGGATCCCCGCCTGCGCGGCAATGACACCTGGGCGGGAATGGAGAGGCTACGGTCCCTGGCTTTTCCCTCGCCCCGCGTCCCTCAACCCTCGCCCCCTAGAGCAAGGGCACCAGCAGTAGCGCCACGATATTGATGATCTTGATCAGCGGATTGACCGCGGGGCCGGCCGTGTCCTTGTAGGGGTCGCCCACCGTATCGCCGGTCACCGCCGCCTTGTGCGCGTCGGATCCCTTGCCGCCGAAGTGCCCGTCCTCGATGTATTTCTTGGCGTTGTCCCATGCGCCGCCGCCGGTCGTCATCGAGATGGCGACGAACAGGCCGGTGACGATCGTGCCGATCAGCAGGCCGCCGAGCGCGCGGATGCCAGCACCCGGGCCCATCAGCCAGTTCATGCCGAAAGCGACGACGATGGGCACCAGCACCGGCAGCAGCGACGGGATCAGCATTTCCTTGATGGCGGACTTGGTCAGCATGTCCACCGCGCGCGAATAATCCGGCTTCGCGGTGCCTTCCATGATGCCCTTGATCTCGCGGAACTGGCGGCGCACTTCGTTCACCACGGACCCGGCCGCGCGTCCAACCGCTTCCATTGCCATCGCGCCGAACAGGTAGGGCACCATGCCGCCGATGAAGAGGCCGATGATGACGGCCGGGTCCGACAAGGCGAATGCCGCCGTCTTGCCCGCGGCCTGCAGGTTGTGGGTGTAGTCGGCGAACAGGACCAGCGCAGCGAGGCCGGCGGAACCGATCGCGTAGCCCTTCGTCACCGCCTTGGTGGTGTTGCCCACCGCGTCGAGCGGGTCGGTGATGTCGCGGATTTTCGCGGGCAGGCCGGCCATTTCGGCGATGCCGCCGGCGTTGTCCGTGACCGGGCCGTAGGCGTCGAGTGCGACGATCATGCCGGTCATCGACAGCATCGCGGTCGCGGCGATGGCGATGCCGTAGAGGCCCGCAAACGCGTACGACGCCCAGATGGCGGCGCAGACGGCCAGCACCGGCAGCGCGGTCGATTTCATCGAGATGCCGATGCCGGCGATGATGTTGGTCGCATGGCCGGTCTGCGAGGCAGCGGCGACATGGCGGACCGGGCCGTATTCGGTGGCGGTGTAATACTCGGTGATGACCACCATCAGCGCGGTCAGCACCAGCCCGACCAGCGACGCGTAGAACAGGTGCATCGCCCCCAGCGGGCTGTCCGCCATCATATTCGTGGTGATGAAGTAGAACGCGATCGCGGCGAGCACGCCGGACACGATGACGCCCTTGTACAGCGCGTTCATGATCTTGCCGCCTTCCTTCGCCTTGACGAAGAAGGTGCCGATGATGGAGGCGATGATCGATGCACCGCCCAGGACCAGCGGGTAGAGCACGGCATTCGAGCCCACGTCGGCGAGCATCAGGCCGCCGAGCAGCATGGTGGCGACGATGGTCACGGCGTAGGTTTCGAACAAGTCGGCCGCCATGCCGGCGCAGTCGCCGACGTTGTCACCGACGTTGTCCGCGATCACCGCCGGGTTGCGCGGGTCGTCCTCGGGAATGCCGGCTTCGACCTTGCCGACCAGGTCCGCGCCGACGTCCGCGCCCTTGGTGAAAATGCCGCCGCCAAGACGCGCGAATATCGAAATCAGGGAGGAACCGAAGGCCAGGCCCACCAGCGAGTGCAGCGCTTTCTCAGGCTCGACCATGGAGAGCAGGATGCCGTAGTAGCCGGCCACGCCGAGCAGGCCGAGACCGACGACCAGCATGCCGGTGATGGCGCCGCCGCGGAAGGCCACCGCAAGCGCCGCGTTCATGCCGTTGTTCGCCGCTTCGGCGGTGCGCACGTTGGCGCGCACGGAGACGTTCATGCCGATATAACCGGTCAACCCCGACAGGATCGCGCCGATCAGGAAGCCGATCGCGGAATACCAGTCGAGGCCGATGCCCAGCAGCACGAACAGGATCACGCCGACGATGGAGATGGTCGTGTACTGGCGGTTCAGGTAGGCCTGCGCCCCCTGCTGGATGGCAGCTGCGATTTCCTGCATGCGCGCATTGCCGGCGGGTTGGCCGATGATCCACTTGATGGAAACCGCGCCGTAGGCAATCCCGATGATCGCGCAAACGAGCGCGAAGATCAGCGCTGAAGACATGAAACCTCCCAATCAATTTATAACAGGGTCGAAATGGGCCGACCCCGTAGCCCTTATTGAATCCAGGCCCTGGAGTGACGGACGACTGGCACCGTCGCATGGACGGACTTGAGGCCCCCCGCGACAACGCGCGAGTTTAACTGAAATTCCCCGCAAAAATAAGGGGATTTCGCGTCCTCAGACCTTGAATTCAGGCAGCTTCCGCGGGACGGGGGTGTTCTTCAGCACCACGTATTGCGGCAGGCCGTTGCGGAAGGGCGGGTAGTCCTCGCCGTGGATCAGCGGCTCGAGATAGCGGCGGCACTTCTCGGTGATGCCGAAGCCGTCGTCGCTGATGAAATCCTGCGGGAGCTTTTTCTCGACGTTGGCGACGTCGTCGAGGCTGGCGACACCTATGGTCCATTTGTAGGGCTTGCTGGACTTGCGCACGATGGTGGGCATCACGGCATTCTGGCCCTTGAGCGCGAGTTCCACTGCCGCCTTGCCGACTGCATAGGCTTGCGCCACGTCGGTCCTGGACGCGATGTGCCGGGCAGAGCGTTGCAGGTAGTCGGCCACGCCCCAGTGATACTTGAGCTTGAGGCCTTCCTTGACGACGCCGGCAACGACGGGCGCGACGCCGCCGAGTTGCGCGTGGCCGAACGCATCGCGCAGGCCCTGGTCGGCGAGGAAGTTGCCTTCCTGGTCGCGCACGCCCTCGGACACCACGACCGAGCAATAGCCGTAGCGCTTCACCAGGGCATCGACGCGCGCGAGGAATTTGGCGCGATCGAAGCGGATTTCGGGAAACAGGATCATGACCGGAATGTCGCCGCCCTTTTCCGACGCCAGCCCGCCCGCTGCGGCGATCCAGCCAGCATGCCGGCCCATGACTTCGAGGATGAAGACCTTGGTGGACGTCTTGGCCATGGAAGCGACGTCGAAGCTCGCCTCGCGCGTGGAAACCGCGATGTACTTGGCCACCGAGCCGAAGCCCGGGCAGCAATCGGTGATCGGCAGGTCGTTGTCGACCGTCTTGGGCACGTGGATCGCCTGTATCGGGTAGCCCATGGATTCGGAAAGCCGCGATACCTTCAGGCAGGTGTCCGCGGAATCGCCGCCGCCGTTGTAGAAGAAATAGCCGATGTCGTGAGCCTTGAACACCGCTATCAGGCGCTCGTATTGCGCCCGGCTTTCCTGCAGGCCTTTCAATTTGTAGCGGCAGGAGCCGAAGGCGCCGGCGGGCGTGTGGCGCAATGCCGCGATCGCCTTCGCGGATTCCTTGCTGGTGTCGATCAGGTCTTCGGCCAGCGCGCCGATGATGCCGTTGCGGCCGGCGTAGACCTTGCCGATCTTGTTCTTGTGCTTTCGCGCGGTCTCGATGACGCCGGCGGCGGAGGCGTTGATGACGGCGGTGACGCCGCCGGACTGGGCGTAGAACGCATTCATTTTCTTGTTCATGGCGAATCTCTCGGAAAATTATTCACCACGGAGGACACGGAGGGCACGGAGACAAAACGCGTGGCAATGGCGATGGATGAATATCGGGGGACGAGAAATCGCTGGTCCCGTGTATTGCTTGCGCCGGAATTGTTGCGCAATCCTTATTCCGCTTCGCCGTTTTGATGGTTCTCCGTGTTCTCCGTGTCCTCCGTGGTTCAAGCCGTTTTATTTGAGTGCGGCGAATATACGGTCGCGGATGGATTCCATCGAGCCCACGCCCGCGACCTTGACGTACTTCGGCGCGCCGGGTTTGCCGCTCTTCGCCCAGTCGGAGTAATAGGCAACGAGGGGCTTGGTCTGCGAATGGTAGACCTCGAGGCGCTTCTGCACGGTCGCTTCCTTGTCGTCGTCGCGCTGCACCAGGTCTTCGCCGGTGACGTCGTCCTTGCCCGCGACCTTGGGTGGATTGAAGACCACGTGGTAGGTGCGACCGGATGCGAGGTGCACGCGGCGGCCCGAAAGCCGCTTGACGATTTCCGCGTCGTCGACGTCGATCTCCACCACGAAGTCGAGCAGGACGCCGGCGCTTTTCATGGCGTCGGCCTGCGGGATCGTGCGCGGGAAGCCGTCGAACAGGAATCCCTTCGCGGCATCCGGCTGCTTGATGCGCTCCTTCACGAGGCCGATGATCACGTCATCGGGAACCAGCGCGCCCGCATCCATGAATTTCTTCGCCTGCAGGCCGAGCGGCGCGCCTGCCTTGATCGCGGCGCGCAGCATGTCGCCGGTGGAAATCTGCGGAATGCCGAACTTCTGGATGATGTAGGTGGCCTGGGTGCCTTTGCCGGCGCCGGGCGCGCCGAGAAGGATAAGTCGCATTTCTTTCCTGTCCTGGTGATCGGCATCCCTGACGGGCGGGGCCTTGTGGTTATCGTCCGGGCTTGCCGGGTTCGCGGGCCGTTCTGCGGCGACCTCGCGTTCAGGCGGGATTATAAAGCGTCATCGAGGCCGGGCCGAGAACGCCAGGCGCATTTTCTCGAGGTCTTCGGGCGTATCGACGCCTGGCTCGGGCGCCTGGTCGGTCACCGCCACGCCGATCCGGTAGCCGTGCCAGAGTGCCCGCAACTGCTCGAGCGATTCGAAGCGCTCGGTCGCGGCGGGTGAGAGCGATGAATAGATTTTCAGGAAGCTGCATCGATACGCGTACAGCCCGAGGTGGCGGTAAGCCGGCAATCCTTCGGGCAATCGCGTCGAGTCGGCCTTGAAGGCGTCGCGCGCGAACGGAATGGGCGCGCGCGAGAAATAGGCGGCATACCCGTCCTTGTCCAGCACGACCTTCACGGCGTTCGGATCGAACATCTCCGCCGCCGAATGGATGCGATGGCAGGCGGTCGAAATCGCGGCGTCGCGACGCTCGTCGAGGTGTTGCGCGACCGAGCGGACCAGCGCCGGCGGAATGCGCGGCTCGTCGCCCTGCACGTTCACGACGATGCGTTCGTCCGGCCACGCTCGCGCGGCCGCGACTTCGGCGATGCGATCGGTGCCAGAGGCATGGTCGGCCCGCGTCATCATCGCCTCATGGCCGTGTCGTTTAACCGCCTCGGCAACGCGTTCGTCGTCGGTCGCGACGATGATTTCCCGCGCGCCGGATTCCCGCGCACGCTCGGCGGCATGAACCACCATTGGCTTGCCGGCGATGTCGGCGAGCGGCTTGCCCGGAAGCCGCGAGGAGGCGTATCGGGCGGGAATGACGACGACGAATTCCATCAGGAGAGGCGAGAGGGATAACGCATTAGGTGTGAAGCCTGACCGCTTCACCCCTCGCGCCTGCCGCCGCAGGCATTCAGAGCTCTTCCTCCGGGGGAATTTTCCTGGCCTCGTCCTCGAGCATGACCGGGATGTCGTCGCGGATCGGATAGGCAAGGCGGTCTGCCTTGCAGATCAATTCCTTCTCCGCCTTCTTATAGAGCAGCGGTCCCTTGCAGATCGGGCACACGAGGATGTCGAGCAGTTTGGGATCCATGGAGATTCAGTCTGGCCGGAGGTTCAGTTTTTCAAGGATGACGCGACCGAGGGCTTCGTCCACGCGCGCCTCCACCGGCAGTACCCAGAGAATCTCGCTCGCGAAGTCGCGGCATTTTATCGCATCCTTCTCGGTCATGACGATGGCGTCGGCGCCGGCGAAACCGACCTCGGCCGCCGTATATTCGTGATGGTCGGCGAACGCGTGCGCGGTGAATTCCAGGCCCAGTGCATGCAGCTGGTCGAAGAAGCGCGCGGGATTGCCGATGCCGGCGACCGCATGCACGCGCTTGCCGCGGAAAAATCCGGGCTCGACCTGGCATGCCGGGTTCAGCAGGTTGCGCAATGTCGCGCCCTCCAGCGCCATGGCGAAGGTGTGCGGATTCCGCCCTCGCTGGAGGCCGTTTCGGTCCGCGCCGTTGACGATTACTGCGTCCACGCGGGACAACCGGCCCGCGCCCTCCCTCAACGGGCCCGCGGGAATCAGCAATCCGTTGCCGTTTCCGCGCGTCGCGTCGACCACCGCGATTTCGACGTCGCGCTGCAGGCGGTAATGCTGCAGGCCGTCATCGCTAACAATAAGGTTGCAACCGGGATTCGCGGCGAGCAGCGCCAGGGCGGCTTCGGCCCGATCCGTACCCACCCACACCGGGCAGCTGCTTTTGCCGGCAAGCAGCGCCGGTTCGTCTCCGACGCTGCGCGCGGCATTTTCCCTGGCAGCCATCGTGCGCCCGCCGCCGCCGTAGCCGCGGCTGACGATGCCGGGCCGATACCCTTGCGCCGCGAGGAAATTGCACAGCCAGAGCACCAGGGGGGTCTTGCCGGTCCCGCCGGCGACGATGTTGCCGACCACGATCACGGGCACCGGCAGCCGGATCTCGGGCAGCAGCCCGGCCCGATAGAGCGCCCTGCGCAATGCGGTGGTTGCGCCGTATACCGCGGCCAGCGGCGTCAGCAGCACGGACAACCACGAAAGGCGATACCAGTGGCGATCGACGAAACTCAGTTCGGCTCCTCTCGCGGCGCCGGTGCTGCGCGCAGTCAGCGGCGCTGAAGTTGCGTGGTGAACGTGATCTTGCCGAATCCGGCGACGCGCGCGGCTTCCATCACGTTGATGACGGACTGGTGGGTTGCGTTCGCGTCGGCGTTGATGACGATGACCGGATCGGGATTGCCGCCCGCGGCGCGCTGGAGCTCGGAGGCCATGGCTTCGGGCGTGGTGAACGCGACCGCGGCGCGGTTGACCATGTATTGCCCGCTCGCGGAGACGCCGACGTTGATCTGGGTCGGGCGCTCGACCGGCTTGCTGGCGTCCGCCGTCGGCAGGTTGATCTGCATTTCGGAGTAGCGCGAATACGTCGTCGTCACGGCCAGGAAAATCACGATGACGATGAGCACGTCGATGAAGGGAACCAGGTTGATTTCCGGTTCTTCCCTGAACGATCCGCGGCGGAAATTCATGGACGGCGCGGTTCAGACCTGGCGCTGGCCGTGGATGACCTCGACCAGCTTGACCGCCTGGATTTCCATTTCCACCACGAGCGAATCGGCGCGCGCACGGAAATGGCGGTAGAACACCAGGCTGGGAACGGCGACGATGATCCCGAAGGCGGCGTTGTACAACGCGATGGAAATGCCGTGCGCGAGCTGGGCGGGATTCGCCATGCCGGTGGGGCCTTGCGAACCGAAGATTTCGATCATGCCGATGATGGTGCCGAGCAGGCCCAGCAGGGGGGCCATGGTGGCGATCGTGCCCAGCGTGGTCAGGAAGCGGTCGAGCTCATGCGCGGCGCCGCGCCCGGCTTCCTCGATGGATTCCTTCATGATCTCGCGCGAACTGCCCGAGTCCTTCAGCGCCGCCGCGAAAATCCGGCCGAGCATCGAGGCCTGCGCGAGCCGCTCCAGCATGTCGCCCGATACATTTTTTTGCCTGTACTCCTGCACCACGCGGGGCAGCAGGTCGCGTGGCGCCACGAGATCCTTGCGCAGGCTGTAAAACCGTTCGCCGATGATGCCGAGCGCCACGATCGAACACAGGATCAATGGATAGATCGGCCACCCTGCGGCTTCTATGATGTGTAGCACGCCGACTCCGAAGCATTTAAAAATCCGCGCCACTGTAGCTTGCATCGATAAGCGCAGCAAGCCGACCGATAAGAAAGAATTCGGCCTTGACAAGCCTGTCGACCGGCAATCTAGCGTCCCAAAACTGTCCACAATCTTTGTGGATAACAGTGTGCATAGTTTGTACAAAGTCGCCGTAAGTCGGTTTTTTGAAAGCATTTTTTGTTTCGCGATTAAAAATTGCGCGTGAAGTTATTTTATTTAATTCATATACTTATATTCTCGTACCGCGTGGTGACGCGGGTTTCCGGGCGATCGCTTTGCAGTTTCGTGACCACTGTGGATGAATGGGACGGCACTGCGTGCGCTTGTCAAGAGTGATTTTCAACTGCGCAAGAAAGTTTTTCAGCGCGGCGATTACGGTCTGATGCGACCGGGACGGCCAATATGCATGTCGATGATTTGAATGCCGCAATATTTTCCGTGGCGGAATTGAACCGGCGCGCGCGCGAGTTCATAGAAACCGGATTTCCGCTGCTTTGGGTTGCGGGCGAGATTTCCAATTTCACGCGCGCCGCATCCGGCCATTGTTATTTTTCGTTGAAAGACGCCAGCGCGCAGGTGCGTTGCGTGTTCTTCCGACACAAGGCCGCGATGATCGACTGGAAGCCGGAGAACGGGATGCAGGTCGAGGTCCGCGCGCTGCCGACCTTGTACGAGGCGCGCGGAGAATTCCAGTTGACCGTCGAGACTGTGCGCCGCGCGGGACTCGGCGCGCTGTTCGAGGCATTCGAGCGCCTGAAGCGCAAGCTCGAGGCCGAGGGCCTGTTCGATGCATCGCGACACCGGCCTGTCCCGGCATTCCCGCGCGCGATCGGCATCGTGACTTCGCCAAAAGCGGCTGCGCTTCGCGACGTGCTGGCGACGCTCGCGCGGCGCATGCCCGGCATCCCGGTCGTGCTCTACCCGGCGCCGGTGCAGGGCGAGGGGGCTGCCGAGAAGATCGCGCTGGCGATTCGCGCCGCGTCCGTGCGTGCGGAAGTCGACGTGCTTCTCGTTTGCCGCGGCGGTGGCAGCGTGGAGGACCTGTGGTCGTTCAACGAGGAAATCGTCGCGCGTGCAATCGCGGACGCTCCCATGCCGGTTGTGACCGGCGTGGGGCACGAAACCGATTTCACCATCGCGGATTTCGTCGCCGATGCGCGCGCGCCGACGCCGACGGCGGCTGCCGAGCTGGTAAGCCCGAATCGTGCGAACTTGCTGGCCGTCTTCGGCGTCCTGCGTGCCAGACTATCCCGCGGCATCGACCGCGCGTTCGGCACGCGCATGCAACATCTCGATTTCCTGGGCAAGCGCCTCCTGCATCCTGGAGAACGCATTACCACGCAGTCACGCCACCTCGATCAGCTCGGCCGACGCCTGCGAACCGCTGCGTCCGGTGGCACACGCGAGGCGGCCTGGAACGTGGCCAGCCTCGCCCAGCGCTTGCGCTCCGCGCGCCCCGACATGGATGGTTACATCTTGACCTGGCATCAATTCGGATTGCGCCTGCGTCGCGCGCATGCGCAGTCGCTGGCATCGCACCGGGACAGGTTGTCCAGCATGGCTGCCCACCTGACACACCTGAATCCGCATGCCGTGTTGCAACGCGGTTACAGCATCGTGCAGAAGGACGGCGGCGCGATCGTCCGTTCGTCGGAGGCGATTGAACGCGGCGAAGTGCTGCGGGTGACGTTCGCCCGCGGGGCGGCCGATGCGCGCGTCGAGAATATCGAAATTCCCGAAGAGTAATGGCGCTGGCCGCCGCGCTGCGCTATCGTAGCCGGCGCATGCATCGGACACGGTCGCCGGGTTCGCACCGTCGCCGAATCCGCCGGCGACGCCGGCACCCAAACCCAATCGAGGAGACACCATGACTGCAGCAAGAAAGCTGGTTAGCGCCGGCGTGTTCGCCGTGTTTGCCGCTCTGTCGCTGGGCGCGAACGCCCAATTGGCGGACAAGAAAGTCCTGAATCTCGACGGTGCGAAAAAAGTTGCCGCCGCGGCCGAAGCCGAAGCGAAGAAGAACAACTGGAACGTCGTCATCACCGTCGTGGACGACGGCGGCAACCTGCTCTACCTGCAGCGCATGGATGGCACGCAGACTGGCAGCATCCAGGTCGCGATCGACAAGGCGAAAACCGCACAATCATTCAAGCGTCCGACCAAGGTATTCGAGGACGCGATTGCCGGCGGCCGCAATGCGCTCATCGCGTTGCACGGCGCGCTGCCGCTGGAAGGCGGGCTGCCCATCATCGTCGGCGGACAAGTCGTCGGCGCCATCGGCGTCAGCGGCGTGAAATCCACCGAAGACGGCCAGATCGCCAAGGCGGGAGCGGACTCGATCGGGAACTGACGAGGCCTCGCGCGGGAGCGGCTCAGCGTTCCCGCGCACCGGTTTCCACCTGCTCCGCGAGCCAGGTTTCGACCTGTTCCTGCAGGTCTTCCGCGAGGCAATCGAAGGATTTGACGTCCGGCATCGACCGCAGCCAGGTCAGTTGCCTTTTCGCAAGCTGGCGGGTCGCGGCGATCGCCTTTTCGCGTAACGCGGACAGGCCGTATTCGCCGTCGAGGTAGTGCCACGCCTGCCGGTAACCCACGCAGCGCATCGACGGCAGCCCGGCATCGAGCGCGTAGGTCTCGCGCAGGTCGCGCACTTCGTTGATCAGCCCGAGTTCCAGCATCAGCTCGAAGCGCTCGGCGATGCGCCGGTGCAATATCGAGCGGTCTGCCGGCACGAGTGCAAGAGCGTGCATGCGAAACGGCGGCTCGCGTCGCGGGCTGCTCGCGATGAGTTCCGACATGGGCTTGCCGGTCAGGAAAAAGATTTCCATCGCGCGCTGGATGCGCTGCGAATCATTGGGGTCGAGGCGCTCGGCGGTGGCCGGGTCGATGCGTTCGAGTTCGCGGTGCATCGCCGGCCAGCCGGATTCCGCAGCCATGGCGTCGATGACCAGGCGGGTTTCGTCGCTTGCCGCCGGCAGGTCGGACAGGCCCTCGCGAAGCGCCTTGAAGTAGAGCATGGTGCCGCCGCAGAGCAGCGGCACGCGTCCGCGTTCGACGATGTCCGCCATGATTTCGAGCGCGTCGTCATGGAACTGCGCGGCCGAATAGCTTTGCGTGGGATCGATGATGTCGATCAGGTGGTGCCGGACCTCGCGCCGCATGTCCGTGTCCGGCTTGGCGGTGCCTATCTCCATGCCGCGATAAACCTGCGCGGAATCGACGCTGACGATCTCGACCGGAAACTTTTTCGCCAGCGCCATCGCAACGCCGGTCTTGCCGCTTGCGGTGGGCCCCATGAGCAGGATTGCCGCGGGCAGGGTTGCCGAGGGGCGCCCGACTTCCCTGGATTCAGGGCTTAGCCCAAAAGGGGCGAGGGACGAGGGGCGGGGCATCGTCGTGACTGCCGTGACTGTCGTAACTGTCGTGACTGCCGTAATCGCCGGATCTGCGACGTCACGCCGTCACGATAGTCACGTCGTCACGGCCTCATTTCCCCCTCATGAACATCTTGTCGAGCTCGCCCATCGTGACCTGGAACCAGGTCGGGCGGCCGTGGTTGCATTGTCCCGATCGCTCGGTGATTTCCATTTCCCGCAGCAGGGCATTCATTTCCGGCTGCGTCAGCGCGCGATTGGCGCGCACGGCGGCGTGGCAGGCCATGGTCGACAGCATTTCGTTCTGGCGCTCCGCCAGCACGCGGCTGCCGCCGAATTCGGCGATTTCGGCAAGCACGTCGCGGGCAAGCTGCGCGGCATCCGCCTGGGCCAGGCTCATGGGCACCGAGCGCACCGCCAGCGCATTCGGCGCGATGACGGCGAGCTCGAAGCCCAGGCGCGCGAGCGTGGCCGGATTCTCGGAAGCGGTGGCGACCTCGAGCGCGCTCGCATGCATGGTTGCCGGGATCAGCAGCTGCTGCGTCGGGATGCCCTCGTCGTCCAGCGCCAGCTTGAGCTTTTCGTAGACGATGCGTTCGTGGGCGGCGTGCATGTCCACGACGACGAGTCCGTGGCGGTTTTGCGAAAGTACGTAGACACCGGACAACTGCGCGAGCGCAAATCCGAGCGGATGCTCCTCCCCGGCGGGTAGCGGCGCGGGAGGGCGTTCGGGCGCGACGACATCGGCAGCCGCTTGCGCCTGGCCGAACATCGCGGCATAGAACGGCACCGGCTCGGCGGCCGGGAACCCGATTCCCGATTGCCGGGCATATGCGCCATCCGCGCGAAAAGCGCCGGCAGCCGGGGCCGGACTATGTGCCGTCGTGGCGCCGGCACGCGAGGCCGACAGTGCCTTCTCGAGCGCGTGGAACACGAACTGGTGCACGCTTCGCGAATCTCGAAAACGCACCTCGATCTTGGTCGGGTGCACGTTGGCGTCTACCAGCGCGGGATCCATGTCGAGGAACAGGACGTACGCGCTGTGGCGTTCGTGATGCAAGACGTCGTGATAAGCCTCCCGCACCGCGTGCGCGAGCACCTTGTCGCGCACGAAACGCCCATTGACGAAGAAGAACTGCGCATCACGAGAACTGCGCGAGTAGGCCGGCTGGGCGGCGAGCCCGTGCAGGCGAAATCCGGCGCTGTCGACGTCCACGGGCAAGGAGGCGGCGGCGAACTCGTCGCCTAGCACCGCGCGAATGCGTTCCGCCTCCGCCGCCGCATGCAGGAGCCATTGCGGCCGGCCGTTGTGCGAAAGCGCGAACTGGATGTCGGGCCGGGACAGTGCCGCGCGCTTGAAAGCCTCCTCGCTGTGCGCGTATTCGGTCTGGGCGCTGCGCAGGAACTTGCGGCGTGCCGGCGTGTTGAAGTACAGGTCCGTCGCTTCCACGACGGAGCCGGCGGCGAGCGCCGCCGGCTCGGGCTCGGCCGCCATGCTGCCGCCGCTCGATTCGATTTTCCAGGCGTGCGCGCTGCCTCTCTCCCGGCTGGACAGGGTGAAATGCGACACCGCCGCGAGGCTTGCCAGGGCCTCGCCGCGAAAGCCCAGGCTGCCGACGCGCTCGAGGTCTTCGAGGGAGGCAATCTTGCTGGTCGCGTGGCGCGCCAGCGCCAGGACCAGCTCGTCCCTGGCGATGCCGCATCCGTTATCGGCGATCCGGATCTGCCGGATGCCGCCGTCGGCGAGCTGCGCGGAAATTTCCGTCGACCCGGCGTCCACGCTGTTTTCGAGCAGTTCCTTCAATGCGGACGCCGGCCTGTCGACCACTTCGCCTGCGGCGATCTGGCTGATCAGGAGGTCGGGCAGAGGACGTATGGATGGCATCGGCAGAATCGGAATCCTTGCCGATTATAGCGGGTGATGCCCGCCGTCAGACCACTAGCCCCGCGCGTGCACCTCGCCGGCAGGATCACTGGATTCGACGCCGGCCTGGCGATGACGACCGCATGGCCGCTGCTGGCCGGCGCGTCGTCCCGGCCGATATTTCCGCGTCACGTCGGAAGACTGTCGTAAGGCAATGACACTTCGTTGCCGATGACTATCAAGCAAGGCCTTGCGGATGCCGAATTATCTCGCGCGGGCCTAGACGCGCGCCGCGCCAAGCCTAATAATTGGAGAAATATCAAGGCTTCTCCGGTGAGAGGCCTTGTTTGTTTCCCCGGGTTTCCCGATGCCGTGCGCCATGGCACGGCGAGCCAGGAGCGTCGGCGGGGCGTGCCTCCCGGTTGCGGGAGTCAGAAAGAACGGGATGGACAACAAGACGATCTACTCGAAAACCGGCAAGGGCGTTCTGGAAATCAAGAACAAGGCCGGCAAGCTCCCCAAGGATCTGATCAAGGTCCTTACGCTCATCGACGGAAAATCGACCGTCGCCGACCTGATATCCAAGTCCAAGCTCGACGACGCCGAGATGAACAAGGCGCTGGGCGACCTGAGCGCGGGCGGCTACATCAAGGAATTCGCCAATACATCGACCGGTGTTCCCTCTAGCGGAGGCGGCGGCTACGTCGATGACCTCGACTTCACTTCGTCGCTGTCCCCCGGCAAGAACGTGTACCAGAACGCCCAGAGTGAATGGCGGCAGCGCGAAACCGCGGATCGCGCCAAGGCGGAGCAGGAGGCCAAGCGCAAACGCGAGCAGGAAGAGCAACTGAAAAAGGAACAGGCGGCGCGGCAGGCGCGCGAGGAAAGCGCGCGCCTGGCGAAAGTCGAGGCGGAGCGCAAGGCCAAGGAAGCGGCGGCGTTGAAAATGCGCGAGGAGTCCGAGCGCAAGGCCAAGGTCGAAGCCGAGGTGATGGCGCAGACCCAGCGCGACCTGGCCAAGATTCTCGAGGCGGAACGCAAGGCATTCGAGGCGGCCGAGCGCAAGAAGATCGAGGAACAGCAGGTCAAGACCGCGGAAAACGCGGCGCGCCGGGCGCGCGAGGAAGCCGAGCGCCGGGTCAAGGAAGAGCAGGAGCGCAAGCGCAAGGAAGAAGAGGACCGCAAGCGCGCGGAGGAAGAGCGCAAGCGCAAGGAGGAAGAGGATCGCAAGCGCGCCGAGGAAGATCGTCGGCGTGCCGAGGAAGAGCGCAAGCGCAAGGAAGAAGAAGATCGCAAGCGCGCGGAGGAGGATCGTCGGCGTGCCGAAGAGGAGCGCAAGCGCAAGGAAGAAGAGGAGCGCAAGCGCCGCGAGGACGAAGAACGCCGGCGCCGCGAGGAAGAGGAGCGCCGCAAGCGCGAGGAAGAGGAACGCAAGCGCAAGGAAGAAGACGAGCGCAAGCGTGCCGAGGAAGAGCGCAAGCGCAAGGAGGACGAGGAACGCAAGCGCAAGGCAGAGGAAGAGCGCAAACGCAAGGAAGAAGAAGAGCGCAAGCGCCGCGAGGAAGAGGAGCGCCGCAAGCGCGAGGAAGAAGACCGCAAGCGCAAGGAGGAAGAGGAACGCAAGCGCAAGGAAGAGGAAGAGCGCAAGCGTCGCGAGGAAGAGGAACGTCGCAAGCGCGAGGAAGAGGAGCGCAAGCGCCGCGAAGAGGAAGAACGCATCCGCGCGGAGGAGGAACGCAAGCGCAAGGAAGAGGAAGAGCGCAAGCGGCGCGAGGAGGAAGAACGCAAGCGCAAGGAGGAAGAGGAACGCCGGCGCCGCGAGGAGGAAGAGCGGCTTCGCAGGGAAGAGGAAGAACGCGTTCGCGCCGAGGAGGAACGCAAGCGCCAGGAAGAAGAGGAACGCAAGCGCCGCGAGGAGGAAGAACGCCTGCGCCGCGAGGCCGAGGAAAAACGCGCGCGTCGCGAGGAGGAGGACCGCCGCCGCCGCGAGGAGGACGAACGTCGCCGTCGGGAAGACGAGGAGGATGCCCGCCGCCGTGGCGAGGATCCGGAGGCAAAACGCGAAGCCGAGGAACGCCGCCAGCGCGAGGAAGAGGACAGGCGTCGACGCGACGAGGAGGAAGCGCGCCGCCGTGAGGAAGAGGATCGTCGCGACCGCGAGGAAGCCGACCGCCGTCGCCGCGAAGAGGACGAGAGGCGCGAGCGCGAGGAGGCCGAACGCCGCCGGGAAGACGAGGCGCGTCGCCAGCGCGAGGAAGAAGAATCCCGGCGCCGCCGGGAAGAAGACGAACGCCGCCAGCGCGAAGAAGAGGAGCGTGTCCAGGCCGCTGCCGCGGCTACGGCTGCCGCCGCCGCCGCGGCTGCCACGGCCAAGAGCGGCCTGCCGGAATTCGACCTTTCCGGCC
>DASZTG010000083.1:0-29051 GCA_035548375.1 Burkholderiales bacterium | reverse complement strand
GAATGCGCAGTACCGTCCCGAAATGCAGGCCATCGATCTGCCCGCAGGCATCTATGCGCATATCGCCGGCATCGATGTCGTGCGCGACGGCAAGGGGCAGTTCTGTGTGCTGGAGGACAACCTGCGCGTGCCGTCCGGCGTGTCGTACATGCTCGAGAACCGCAAGATGATGATGCGGCTGGTGCCGGAGCTGTTTGCACGCCAGTCGATAGCACCCGTCGAGCATTACCCCGACATGCTGCTCGAGAACCTGCGCAGCGTGGCGCCGACGGGCGTGGAAAATCCCACCGTCGTGGTGCTCACCCCGGGGCAGTTCAACAGCGCCTATTTCGAGCACGCCTTCCTTGCGCAGCAGATGGGCATCGAGCTCGTCGAAGGCGCCGACCTGATCGTGCGCGACGACGCGGTCTACATGCGCACCACCAGCGGTCCACAGCGCGTGGACGTGATCTACCGGCGCATCGACGATGATTTCCTGGACCCGCAGGCGTTCCGTCCGGATTCCATGCTCGGCGTGCCCGGGCTGGTCAACGCCTATCGCCGGGGCAAGGTGACGCTTGCCAACGCCATCGGCACGGGCGTGGCCGACGACAAGTCGATCTATCCCTATGTGCCGGAAATGATCCGGTTCTACCTCGGCGAAGAGCCCTTGCTCAACAACGTGCCGACCTACCAGTTGCGCTTCAAGGACGACCTGGCCTATGTCCTCGACCACCTGGCCGAGCTGGTGGTGAAGGAAGTGCACGGATCGGGCGGCTACGGCATGCTGATCGGGCCGACCTCCAGCGAACGCGAGCGTGAAGCCTATCGCCAGCGCATCCTCGACGCGCCGGAAAAATTCATAGCACAACCCACGCTTTCGCTGTCGACCTGTCCGATATTCGTGGAGAACGGCGTGGCGCCCCGGCACATCGACCTGCGTCCGTTCGTGCTGTCCGGCAAGGACGTCATGATGGTTCCGGGCGGTTTGACGCGCGTGGCCTTGCGCGAAGGTTCGCTGGTGGTGAATTCCTCGCAGGGCGGCGGGACGAAGGACACATGGGTAGTCGAGGCATGAGGCGGGAGGCGCGAGGCGCGGGGCCGACTTTCGCCGGTCATCGATTCCCGGCGGCCTGTCAGGTGCTCATCCCATGCTGAGCCGCACCGCTTCCAACCTGTACTGGATGGCGCGCTACGTGGAGCGCGCGGAGAATACCGCGCGCATCCTCGACGTGGCCTATCGCATGTCGCTGATGTCTCAGGCCGAGGAGGGCGAGGAATCGGAATGGTTCGCGCCGCTCAACATCACCGGCACGCTGTATCCGTTTGCGGGACGCTACAGCGTCGTGAACGCGCGCGACGTCATGATGTTCATGGCGCTCGACCCGGACAACCCCGGCTCCATCCTGTCCTGTGCAAAGGCGGCACGCGAGAACGCCCGCGCCGTGCGCGGCAACGTGACCTCCGAAATGTGGGAGGTCCTGAACGGCACCTGGCTGGAACTGCAGCACCTGACAGAGGACCGCTTATCCGGGGACGGCGCGCTGACGTTTTTCGACTGGGTCAAGGAACGCTCGCATCTTTTCCGCGGTGTAACCGTCGGCACCGCACTCAAGGACGGCGCCTTCCACTTCAATCGCCTCGGCACCTTCCTGGAGCGCGCCGACAACACCGCCCGCATCCTGGACGTGAAATACCACGTGCTGCTGCCCAAGGTCGAGGATGTCGGCGGCGCCGTCGACTACTACCAATGGGCTGCGGTGCTGCGGTCGGTTTCCGCATTCGAGTCCTACCGCAAGGTCTACCGCGACGTGATCACGCCGCTGCGGGTCGCGGAGTTGATGATCCTGCGTCGCGACATGCCGCGCTCGCTGCATGCCTGCATGGAAGAGTCCTACGACATTTTCCAGACCATCACCACGCCGTATTCGGGCGAGGCGCTGCGTCGCGCGGGCGAGTTGCACGCCGGTCTGCGCTTCGGCCGCATCGATGCCATTTTCAGCGCCGGCCTGCATGAATATCTGACGGACTTCCTGGATCGCACGCAGGAGCTCGGCGAGGAAGTCAACCGCAGCTTTTTCAACATCGCCTACGCATGATCGGATGGTCATTCCGGCTGAGTTATCATGAGCAAACAGGATCGATGGAACGTTCATGACCTACTGCGTGGCAATCAAACTGGACTCGGGGATGCTGTTCGCATCGGATTCCCGGACCAATGCGGGTGTCGACCATGTCGCCACCTTCAGCAAGATGAAAATCTTCGAGCAAAAGGACGAGCGTATGTTCGTCGTCCTGTCCTCGGGCAACCTCGCCGTGACCCAGGCCGTAATGCACATCCTGGAACGGCACCGCACGGCGGAACCCGACAAGCCGACGATCTGGAACGTCGCGAGCATGTTCGACGTCGCCACCCTGGTCGGCGATGCGCTGCGCGACGTGCAGCGCCGCGACGGACCCTACCTCGCCCAGAACAACATCGACTACAGCGCGACCTTGCTGGTCGGCGGCCAGGTTCGCGGCGAGGAGCCGCGCCTGTTCAACGTCTACGCCCAGGGCAACTTCATCGAGGCCATGACGGACACCATTTACTTCCAGATCGGCGAGAGCAAATACGGCAAGCCCATCCTCGATCGCGTGCTGAGCAGCGCGACGCCTTACCGCGAGGCCGCCAAGTGCGCGCTGATTTCCTTCGATTCGACCATCCGGAGCAATATCTCGGTCGGCCTGCCGATCGACATTGCCTGGTATCCGCGCGATTCGCTGCGCATGGGCGCGCAAAAACGCATAGGCGAGGGCGACCCGTATTTCTCCATGATCCGGCAAAGCTGGGGCAGCGGCATGCGCCAGCTGTTCGGAGAGTTGCCGAATCCGGATTGGTTGGCTTGAGGCGCGTGGCGCGTCGCGCCAGGCACGAGGATCCATCTCCAGCCTTGCGAATGACTTCTCGCGCTTCGCACCGCGTGCCTCGCGCCTCGTTCTCATGACCATTCGCGTAGCGCTCACGCACGAGACGACTTATACCTTCGACCGGTTGGTGGCATTGTCGCCACACGAGATCCGCCTGCGTCCGGCGCCGCATTGCCGCACGCCAATCAACAGCTATTCGCTGAAAGTCACGCCCAAGCACTTCCTGAACTGGCAACAGGATCCGTTCGGCAACTGGCTGGCGCGCCTGGTGTTCCCGGACAAGGCAACCGAGCTGAAAGTCACGGTGGACCTCGTGGCCGACATGACGGTCATCAACCCGTTCGACTTCTTCGTCGAGAAATATGCCGAGACCTATCCGTTCGACTATCCGGAGGCTTTGCAGACCGAGCTGCGGCCTTTTCTGGAGACGGAAGAGGTCGGGCCGCTGCTTGCCGCCTGGCTGGCGGCATTTCGCAAGGAAGCGCTGAAGGACAAGCTTGCCATCGTCGACATGCTGGTCGCGGCGAATTCGCGCCTGCAGCGCGACATCGGCTACATCGTGCGCATGGAGCCGGGCATCCAGCCTTGCGAGGAAACCCTGGGATTGCGTCGCGGTTCATGCCGGGATTCGGCGTGGCTGCTGGTGCAGATTTTCCGGCATCTCGGACTCGCCGCGCGATTTGCGTCGGGTTACCTGATCCAGCTCACCGCGGACGTCAAGGCGCTCGACGGGCCGAGCGGCACCGACAAGGATTTCACCGACCTGCACGCATGGACCGAAGTCTACGTGCCCGGCGCGGGATGGATAGGACTCGATCCCACGTCGGGATTGTTCGCCGGCGAGGGGCACATTCCGCTGGCTTGCACGGCCGCGCCGTCCAGTGCCGCGCCGGTCATCGGCTATACGGACGTCGCGGAAGTCCAGTTCGGTTTCCACATGAAGGTCAGCCGGCTGCACGAGGATCCGCGCGTGACCTTGCCTTACGATGCCGCGCAATGGGCGGCCATCGATACCCTCGCGCAAAAAGTCGATGCCCAGCTCGCGGCCTGGGATGTGCGCCTGACCATGGGTGGCGAGCCGACCTTCGTCTCCATCGACGACATGGACGGCGCCGAATGGAATACCGCCGCGCTGGGCGACAAGAAACGCGAACTGGCGGGCCAGTTGATCGGCCGGCTGCGCGAGAAATTTTCGCCGGGCGGCCTGCTGCACGTCGGCCAAGGGAAATGGTATCCGGGCGAGCCGTTGCCGCGCTGGGCGCTGACCTGCATCTGGCGCGCCGATGGCCGCATGCTGTGGAAAGATCCTTCGCTGATTGCGAATGCCAGGCCCGACGCCGCGGTCGGTCCGGCTCGCGCACAAAAATTCGCCGCCGCACTTGCCGCGCGTCTCGGGTTGCATGCGGACTACCTCATCCCGGCTTACGAGGATATCTGGCAAGCCACGCAAACCGAGCAACGGCTCCCGGCCAACATTGATCCGCTGAAGGCCAACTTGCGCGATTCGCTCGATCGCAAGCGCCTGGCCGCGCAACTCGGTCGCGGGCTCGGAGAAGTCGTGGGCTACGTCCTGCCACTGAAGGCCGAGGCCCGGCCGGAGGGTACCTTCTGGCGCTCCAGCGCCTGGCCGCTGCGGCGCGAGCATCTCTACCTGCTGGCCGGCGATTCACCGATGGGTTTTCGCTTGCCGCTCGAATCGCTGCCGTGGATCGCACCGCAGGACGTCGAGCCGATGCATGCGCCCGATCCCTTCGTGCAGCGCGACGCCTTGCACGACCCGGGCGGAACCCTGGTGGCCAGGCCGAAGAAACCGAAGGCGCCCGCACTCGCGGTCGGCCGATCGGCGACGGAGGTCATCCACACCGCGCTGTGCGTGCAGGCGCGCGCCGGTGTACTGCACGTATTCTTTCCGCCGGTCGCGACGGTCGAGGATTGGATCGACCTCGTCGCCGCCGTGGAGAGCGCGGCGGCCGAGTTGAAACAGCCGGTCGCCATCGAAGGCTATACGCCGCCTTTCGACGCGCGGCTGAAGCGCTTCGCAGTGACGCCGGACCCGGGCGTGATCGAAGTCAACATCCATCCGGCGCCGGACTGGAACACCCTGCGCGACAACACCCGCACGCTGTACGAGGAAGCGCGCCTGACGCGGCTCGGGACGGAGAAGTTCATGCTCGATGGCCGCCATACCGGAACCGGGGGCGGCAACCACGTGACCGTGGGCGGCGCGACGCCGGCCGACAGCCCGTTGCTGCGCCGGCCCGACCTGTTGCGCAGCCTGATTTCATACTGGCAGAACCATCCGGCGCTGTCGTACCTGTTCTCCGGCCTGTTCATCGGCCCGACCAGCCAGGCGCCGCGCATCGACGAGGCGCGCAACGACGCACTGTACGAACTCGAAATCGCCTTCCAGCAAATGGACCAGCACGTGCGCGCGGGCGACGAAACGCCCAAGCCGTGGCTGGTCGACCGCCTGCTGCGCAACCTGCTGGTCGACATCACCGGCAACACGCATCGGGCGGAATTCTCGATCGACAAGCTGTACAGTCCCGACGGGCCGACCGGCCGCCTGGGGCTGCTCGAGTTCCGCGCCTTCGAGATGCCGCCGCACTGGCAGATGAGCCTGGCGCAGATGCTCTTGCTGCGCGCGTTGATCGCGAGGTTCTGGAAGACGCCCTACACCGGCCGCCTGAATCCCTGGGGCACGCGCCTGCACGACGGCTTCATGCTGCCGCACTACATCGCCGAGGACATGCGCTACGTCGTCGACGACCTGCGCAATTCAGGCTATGCGTTCGAGATGTCCTGGTTCGCGCCGTTTTTCGAATTCCGTTTCCCGCGCTACGGAACGCTCTCGTGCGACGGCATGCAGATCGAGCTGCGCCAGGCGCTCGAGCCATGGCACGTGCTGGGCGAAGAAGCTTCGGGCAGCGGTACGGCGCGCTATGTGGATTCTTCCGTCGAACGCCTGCAGGTCAAGGCCACGCAAATGAACGGCGAGCGCCATGTGATCCTGTGCAACGGTCGCATGCTGCCGATGACGCCGACCGGCACGCAGGGCGAATTCGTCGCGGGCGTGCGCTACAAGGCCTGGGCGCCTTTCTCAGCGCTGCATCCGTCGATCGGTTCGCAGGCGCCGCTCCGGTTCGACGTAGTCGACACCTGGAATGCGCGGGCGATCGGCGGCTGCACCTATCACGTTGCCCATCCGGGCGGACGCAACTACCAGAGCTTTCCGGTCAACGCCAACGAAGCCGAGGCGCGTCGCGTCGCGCGTTTCGTCGCGCAAGGGCATGCGCCGGGCCCGGTGGTCGTGAAGCCGGAAAATCCGTCGCGCGATTTTCCCGTCACGCTCGACCTGCGGCGTGCGCCCGACACTGCGGTCGCCTTCCAGCCGCTGTCGATGCAGCAGGGCCAGCAACAGCAGCAATAGCGTCGCACTGCTGGACGCCGCCAGCCTCTACGTTTATCGTCTCGTCCATGTCATTCTCGACTACTCGCATCCTCGCCGCGTGGATCCTCACCTGCGCGCTTTTCATCGGAACCGGAGCCATGGCGGCCGAATGGATCGAAGTCGGCGCCGACCCGCAGGCAAAGTACTACGTGGATGCCGGCTCCATCGAGGTCAAGGGCGAAACCGTGCGGTTCCTCAAACGCGGCGTGTTCACGCACTTCCTCACGGAAACGCTCGACGGGCATTCGGCCACGTTCAAGGAAACGCTTGGCACGGTGGAAATCGATTGCGGACGCCGCATCAATCGCGTCACGCGCATCGACATGATCGGCGAAGGCGGCGAGACAGTGTGGTCCTCCGGCGAGATGAAGCAGCGGATGTGGGAGGACGTGCGCCCGAACACCCACGCCGAGACCACGCTCGACGTCGTGTGCTCGAGGCTGGGAAGGGGCTGAAGGCATCGCGCGAGATCCCCGACGCCGCTGCCTTCTCAGATCTCCCTCGCGTATTTGTATTCGGTAATGAGGTTGTAATCCGTCAGGATTTCCAGCGGCCGGGAATATTTGCCGGCGATCTGGTCGATGGTCAGGAAGGGGATGCCGAGGAATTTTCGTATGACGGCGTCCGCGTCGTCGGCAAACAGCGGCTTCCCGTCCATCTTCAGCCGGCGAAGCGCATCGGCGGCTTCGGGGGCGGCCAGCCTGGAGCGGAAATCGAAGTCCGCGGCGTAGACGAAGCTTTCGTAGAGATAGGCATGCGGGAACACCGTGGTTGCGGTGAAGAAGGCGTCGCCCGATCCGGTGGCGTTGTAAGTCACGATCGCTCCGGGCCGCATGTGCAGGCGCAACTGGCGGAGGAACTCCCGTGAAAGGAGATTGGCGGCATAGGCGCGCCAATAGTAGGTTGCGTTGATTACGATGAGGTCGTAGGTGCTTTGCGGGTGGGCGCGCAGCCAGCGTCGCCCGTCGTCTATGTGCAGGTCGACTCGCGCATCGACGAGCGCGCTCGCCTGCGGCGGATAGTGGTTCATTGCCTCGACATATCCGGGATTGATCTCGACCACGTCGATGTGCCTGACGCCCGGGAATGCGGTGACCAGCTTCAGCCAGGTGCCGATCGACATCCCGATCATCAGCACGCGTTCCGGATCGCGCTTCAACGCGGGCAGGATCAGCAGGCGATTGATGCCGTTTGAATTCACCTTCGGATCGAGGTTGGTGCGGCCGTCGTAGGCGTTGCCGCCCAGAATTTCGTCGCCGCCGACAGGGTGGGAATAAGCCGTCACCACGCCTTGCCGGCTTTCGACCGCATACCGAGGTTCGGCCGGATTGCCGCTCGACTTCCGGATGAGGTAATCCGGCGCAATCATCAGCGCGGCGGCGACAGCGGCGATGCCCATGCAAGCGCAGGCGACGGCCGGACGCGGCCATCCCTTGGACATGCAAGCGGTGCCCGCGACCAGCGTAAGGGATCCGATCAGAACAAAGCAGTGTTGCGTGGTCATCAGGTCGAGCAGGACGAATCCGGTGACCAACGGGCCCAGCGTCGAGCCGACGATGTTCGCCGCGTACACCCGCGAGATGGATCGGCCCACGCGGTCGCCGGCGGCATCGGAGCCCAGGTGGTGGGCGATGGGGAAGACGATCGCCTTCAATGCGGCGGAAATGAAGATCAGCAGTGCGCAAACCGCACGCGCGACGGACGGCAGGATCGCGCCGTCGGCCTCGGTGCCGTCGGGGACCGTCATCGCAAACAGCCAGGGACTGAGCAAATCGTAGGCGCCGGCGACCAACAGGACGATGCCGCTAATCCGCCATAAATCCTTTCCGCTCGTGCACTTCGATTTGCCGTATTGGGCACCCAGCGCGATGCCGAGGAGATAAACCGTGAGGACGAAAGCAAACGCTTGCGGCGTGCCGGACTGCGAGAAGCCGAAAATTCGCACCCACAAGATCTCCATGCTAAGCGAAAGAAAGCCCACGCAAAGTGACAGGGCATGCGGCGCGTAGCTTCGTCTCATGGCTTTTGCCGGAATGCCAGCAGCGCGCAGATCGCCACGGCGATGTTTATGGTCGCGGCAATGCGGATGACGCCGTGCAAGTCGGTGACGAGAAGGAACCAGTAACCGGTAAGAAAAGCACCGGCTGCCGCTCCCGCGGTGTTGGCGAAGTACAGGCGCCCTACGGCCTCGCCTATGTTCGCGTTGGTCCGGTTGACGTGCGTGACCAGGACCGGCAGCGTAGCGCCCATGAGGATCGTCGGCACGGCAAGAACCGCAAAACTTCCGACGGCGGCTACGGCCCGGCTACTGCCGGCCAGCGCGTCGTTGAGAATCTCGATCAAAGCGGGACTGAGCAGGCCAAACGCACCGATCGCCATTTCCACCATCGCGAACAGGCGCAGCAGATGTCCGGCAAACCGGTCCGCGACGGCACCGCCCGCGAGCGCGCCCGCCCCGAGCCCGAACATGAACACCGATACGACGATGGTGACGGATTCGATGTCCACGCCGAACGCCGTGAACAACAGCCGCTGCCAGGTAACCTGGTAGGACAGCGCGGCGAGGCCGGACAGGAAAAAAAGTCCCAGCAGGATTGAATATGTCCGTTCGAACGCCGGACGCGGAGCCGTTTTGATCGACATGCTGGGTGAATTTAGCATGGCCATCGTCCGAAGGCTCGTGGGAAAATGCTAGGATGCCGCGGCGTGCGTTGTCGCCAGCGGCCGTACGGCCGCCATGTTCGAGTGTCGCCTCGTTCACTTCAGTGACTGACCGGATCAAAGCAATCGCGAACTGGAACGCGCGCGCGGGTTCGGCATGGGCACGCCGCGCCTTGCTTGCCGCAATCCTGCTGTGGCCAAACGTCGTACTGCTCGCCGTATCGCGCGAGCCGTTCGGCTGGTTCGACCGCTTCACATTGCTGGGGCTTGCCGTCCTCGGAATATTGATGCCCCTCACATGGTCGCGGACGTCGCGGGCGTTCTGGCTTTGGAACATCCCGATCGCGTGCAGTGCCGGCGTGTACGGCTCATATGTCCTGTATTTCCATGCGCCACCGTATTCCGGAATATGGGGCGCGATACGCGCCACGACATTTCGCGAGCTATTCGAACTGGCCGTCCAGTTGCATGGGGTGGCGCTCTGGTGTCTCGTGCTCCTCGTTGCTTACCTTGCGCTGGCGTTCGCCGAACCCGCTCGGCCCATCGCCATGTGGCGGCACACGCGGATCGCCCTGGTTTGCGCAGCCGCATGGGCCGCGTTGTGCGTCATCGGCATCCCCACGATCTGGATATATCCGGACATCTCCTATATTCGGCCGGTCCGCGAAGAAGTCTTCCATGCGAGCTTCCCGCCTGGAATGCTAGCGCAGGCGGCGAAAGAGGCCCTCAAAGCGCGCGACGCAGCATCGGCATCGATCCCGCCGATCGATTTCCATGCGACGCCGGGTCGCGAGATCTACGTCCAGATCGTCGGCGAATCCGAGCAATATGCACGCTGGGCCGCGCAGCTCGCCGTCTCGGGTGCGGCATTTCCGGCCAGCCCCTCGACGGTGGTATTTCGGGACAACATGAGCCAGGCGAACCTTACTCACCTGGCACTTCCCCTGATCCTCACCGGAGCGGCGCAGCCGCGTGAAGCGGGCAGGTTGCCGACCTGGCTGCAATTCGCCCAGGCGCGCGGCTGCCGAACCGGATGGCTCGCGGCGAACGAATTCGACGGTCAGCGCCTGTATCGTCATTCGCTCGATTTCGTCTTCGACCTTCACGAGATCACGCGCGGCATCGATGCGGGCATATACGACGACATGATGCTGCCGGAATTCCGGCGCATCCTGGCGCAGGGGCCGGAGAAGGTTTGCCTTCTGGTCCACATGAACGGGTCGCACATGGACTACGAACGGCGATACCGGCCCGACCAGGCTCGCTATCCGGTTGACCGCGGCCGCGACTCCGATCGCCGCGCCTACGACAACAGCCTGCTGAAATCCATCGCGTTCCTGGATGCCGCCATTGCCGAACTTGCCCGCTATCCCGAGGCACGCAGCTTCCTGGTCTACTCGCCGGACCACGGCGAAAACCTCAGGGAGGATTCCAGGCAATTCTTCTCCCATTCGCACAATCCGCCGACCGTCTACGAAGCCCGGATTCCATTGGTGGTCTGGGCGAGCCCGGCATTCCAGAAGCAGAATCCGCGGCAGTGGCGCGCCATCCGGAAAAATGCCGGTCTGCCGACGAGCAATCGTTACTTGTTCAATACTTTACTGTGGGCCATGGGCGTGGACCAGAAGGCGAAAAACGACGTCCCGTCCCTGTTCGACGATCCGCAAAACCTGCGCGGCTTCCGGCGCACCATCGCAATCTCGGAAGACCGGATATTCGACGAGAAGGATTTGCAATAAGGCATGCTCGCGCGGCCTTTCGGGACACGAGCAGACTCTGCGCCCGATTACGTCACGCCGGCACGGAAGGCAGGCCGGCCAGCGCCATGGCGAGCTCGCTTTCCTCGTAGCTCCTGTCGGTCAGCTTGCCGCTGAAATAGTCGGTGTAGGCCTGCATGTCGAAGTGGCCGTGGCCGCACAGGTTGAACAGGATCGTGCGCGCCTTGCCTTCCTGCTTGCAGCGCAGCGCCTCGTCGATGGCGCCCTTCACGGCATGGTTCGCCTCGGGTGCGGGAACGATGCCCTCGCAGCGCGCGAATTTCACGCCGGCATCGAACACCTCGGTTTGCTTGTACGCGCGTGCCTCGATCAATCCCAGGTCCTTCACATGCGAAACGAGCGGGGCCATGCCGTGATAGCGCAAGCCGCCCGCGTGCAGGGCGGGCGGGATGAAGGCCGAGCCCAGCGTGTGCATCTTGACCAGCGGCGTGAGGCGGCCGGTGTCGCCGAAGTCGTAGGCGAATTTCCCGCGGGTCAGGCTCGGGCATGCCGCGGGTTCGACGGCGATGACGCGCCGCTTCTTGCCGCCGCGCAGTTGCGCGCCCAGGAAGGGGAAGGCGATGCCGGCGAAGTTCGAGCCGCCGCCGGTGCAGCCGATGATGATGTCGGGATCGTCGCCCGCCATCTCGAGCTGCTTCATCGCTTCCTGACCGACCACGGTCTGGTGCAGCAGCACGTGGTTGAGCACCGAGCCCAGGGCGTACTTGGTGTCGTCGCGCGTGGCGGCGACTTCCACCGCCTCCGAAATGGCGATGCCGAGCGATCCGGTGCTGTCGGGAGATTTCGCGAGGATGGCGCGACCCACGTTGGTTTCCATCGACGGGCTGGCGATGCAACGCGCGCCGTAGGTTTCCATCAGGGCGCGGCGGTAAGGTTTCTGCTGGTAGGAAACCTTGACCATGAACACCTGGACTTCGATGCCGAACAGCGCGCCCGCGAAAGCGAGCGAGGAGCCCCATTGGCCGGCGCCGGTCTCGGTGGAGATTTTCCTGATGCCGGCTTCGTGGTTGTAGAACGCCTGCGCGACCGCGGTGTTGGGCTTGTGCGAGCCGGCGGGGCTCACGCCTTCGTACTTGTAGTAGATTTTCGCCGGGGTATCGAGTGCCTTCTCCAGCCGGCGCGCGCGAAACAAGGGGGACGGGCGCCATTGCCGGTAGATTTCCCGCACCGGCGCCGGAATCTCGATTTCGCGCTCGGCGGAGACTTCCTGCATGATCAGCGCCATCGGAAACAGCGGTGCCAGGTCGTCCGGTCCCAGCGGCTGCAACGTGCCCGGGTGCAGCGGCGGCGACGGCGGCGCGGGCAGATCCGCCATGAGGTTGTACCAGCTCTTCGGGATGTGCTCTTCCGGGAGCACGTACTTGATCGTGTCCGCCATGATTCTCCCCCCAAGTAGTCGTTTTGGATGCCGCCGGCGCAGATTAGCAGATGCGACCGGACGCGCAAGTATGGGCCGCGATCACGCCCTGCCGCATGCCCGAGCAAGCCGGCCTTCGTTTCGACGCAATGCGCCCGCGGACTGCCATTCTGTTTTCACGCGAGTCTGGTAGGCTCGAAATTCGATGACATGAACGGCGGCCGGGAAAGTCGATGACCAGGATCGGATTGGCAATGCTCCTGTTGCTCGCGGGAATGGCTTCCGGCGCACAGGTGGACGTGTTCTCGCCGCAGGGCGAGGTCAAGGGCGTGCGCCAGGTGGCGGTTCGCTTCTCGGAGCCCATGGTCGCGTTCGGCGATCCGCGCCTGCCCGAACCTTTCGACATCGAATGCCCGGAGGCGGGCACGGGACGCTGGGCGGACCAGAAGAACTGGGTCTACGATTTCGCGCGCGACCTGCCGGCGGGTGTGCACTGCCGGTTCCGGCTCAAGGGCGACCTCGCGTCCCTGGACGGCAACAAGGTCGAAGGCGCGCCGGATTTCGAGTTCAGCACCGGCGGCCCGGCCATCGCGCAGATGATGCCGTACGAGGGCAATGCCATCGACGAGGAGCAGATCTTCCTGCTCGGGCTCGACGCGCCCGCGACGCCGGAATCGATCGCGGCGAAGGCGTTCTGCGACGTGGCCGGCATTCCCGAGCGCGTGCCCGTGCGCGTCGTCGACGGCGAGGAGCGCAGGACCTTGCTGGCCGCGCGGCGCGACTTCGTCGACCGGTTCCTTTACGTCTTGTTCAAGGATGGGCGCGAGCTCGTCATCGACGGACGTCCGTTCGGCAAGGGCACGCGCTTCGAGCAATTCCTCGCCGCCGACGGGGACGGCAAATTCCCGATCGCGGTCGTGCAATGCAAGCGCAGGTTGCCGAACAAGGCGCGCGTGCGGCTCGTCTGGGGCAAGGACATCCTCTCGACGAGCGGCGTGCCGACGAGCCAGGACCAGGCGATCGAGTACGAGGTGCGCGAGGGATTCACGGCGAAATTCTCGTGCGACCGCGTGAACAAGGACGCGCAATGCCTGCCCATCCTGCCGATGCGGCTCGCGTTCACCGCGCCCGTGGCGCGCTCGTTCGCGGAAAAAATCGTCATGAAGGTGCAAGGCAGGACCGTGCCCGCCGGATTGCCCGACGCGAAGAACGCGCCGGAATTCGTCGACGAGGTGTCCTTCAACGGCCCGTTTCCGGAGCGCGCGCAGTTCGCGATCGAGCTGCCGCCGGAATTGACCGACGACGCAGGCCGCAAGCTCGCCAACCAGAAGCGCTTCCCGCTGCTGGTGCGCACGGACGAGTATCCGCCGCTCGCAAAATTTCCCGCGCGCTTCGGCATCATCGAGGCCAAAGGCGACGCGACGTTGCCGGTCACGCTGCGAAACCTGGAAGCCATGGTCGCGGCGCGCATGTCGCGCACGGGTGTGCGGGACAGTGCCAGCGAGAGCATGGCCGACAAGGCCGATACGGCGATCAACTGGCTCAAGAACAAGCTCGACGAATCGAAGAGCGCGGGCGCCCCGGTGCCGGGCGGCTATTCACGCATCGCCGACGCCGACATGACGACCATCCTCGACTGGATGAAGCGCATGCGCCAGCTCGAGAACGAGCGCTGGCGCTTCGACGAGAAGTCCGGCGAAAACGTCCCGGAGTATCGCCTGGGGCAGGCATCCATTTTCACGGACAACGATCGCGTCACCAGGCTGCAGGTGCCCAAGCCCGCCGGGGCGCGCGAATTTGAAGTCGTCGGCATCCCGCTGAAGAAACCCGGCTTCTATGTCGTCGAACTCGCGAGCCCGCGGCTCGGCGCGGCGTTGCTGGCGGGTAAGACGCCGTATTACGTCCAATCTTCCGCGCTGGTCACGAACCTGGCCGTGCATTTCAAGTGGGGACGCGAATCTTCGCTGGTGTGGGTCACTTACCTCGACAGCGGCATGCCAGTCGTACAGGCGCAGGTAACGATCCAGGATTGCTCGGGCAAGGTGTTCTTCCGCGGCCCGACCGATGCACAAGGCCGCGCGAAAATCGCGGCCCTGCTGCCGGACCGCGAACGCCTGCCAAAATGCCTCACCGACTACGACAAGCAGCTCGTGGTATCCGCGCGGCTGGCGGACGACCTTTCCTTCGTGCTGTCGGACTGGAACGAGGGCATCGCGCGCTGGCGCTTCAATTTGCGCGAGGGTGCGTGGAACGGGCCTTATCTCGTCACCACGGTTTTCGATCGCACGCTGCTGCGCGCCGGCGAAACGGTCGGCATGAAGCACTTCTACCGGCGGCATGAGGCGACGGGCTTCGGCTACGTGCCGGCGGACAACCTGCCGAAGAAAATCACCATCGTGCACCAGGGCTCGGAGCAGAAGTACGAGATCCCGGTCACCTGGGATGCGCGCAACGGCGCGGAGAGCAGCTGGAAGATTCCGGAAGGCGCGAAGAAGGGCACCTATGTCGTGCAGATGACGGATACGCTGGAATCGCGTCCGGGCACGCGAGGAACCACGCGCATCGCGGGGAGCTTCCGCGTCGAGGAATTCCGCGTGCCGCTGATGAAGGCGGAGATCGCCGGGCCGAAAGCCGCACCGGTGCATGCGGAGAGCATCGACCTCGACCTGCACCTGCGCTATCTCGCCGGCGGCGGCGCCGGCTATGCGCCGGTGAAGGTCAGGGCGGTGGTGCACCCCAGGGCCGTCACATTCCCCGACTATGAGGGGTTCAGTTTCGCGAACGGCAGGATCGTCGAGGGCATCGAACCGCAGGCCGGTTCGCAATGGTTCGCCGGCGACTACGAAATGGGCGACCCCGATACGGAAGAGCCCGCGGCCACGCCATCGGCCAATGGCGTGCATCCGCTGAAATCCATCGAAACCGGCCTGGACGCCGCGGGTGCCGCGCGCGTCACCCTGGCCAAGCTGCCGGCATCGGACAGCCCGCAGGAAATCAGCGCAGAGCTCGAATACGCGGACCCGAACGGCGAAGTGCTCACCACTTCGACTCGCGTGCCGCTGTGGCCGTCGAAGCTGCTGCTCGGCATCAAGCCCGACGCCTGGACCCTCTCGAAGGACGAACTGAAATTCCAGGTCATTGCACTGGACCTGGCCGGCAAGCCGGTCAAGAAGCAGCAGGTGGACGTCCAGCTCTACGTGCGCAACATGTTCACGCATCGCAAGCGCCTCATCGGCGGTTTCTACGGCTATGAAAGCGGCGCGGAGATCAAAAAGCTGGACGTCGCCTGCCAGGGCGTGACCGACGACAGGGGACGCCTCTTTTGCAACGTCAAGCCACCGGTATCGGGCAACATCGTCATGGCTGCGATCGCCAATGACAAGGACGGCAACGCCGCATATGCGAATGCGTCCGCGTGGATCGCCGGGAGCGAAGCGTGGTGGTTCGACCAGGCCAATGACGACCGCATGGACGTGATCCCGGAGCGCAAGCGCTACGAGCCCGGCCAGACCGCGCAATTCCAGGTGCGCATGCCGTTTCGCCAGGCCACCGCGCTCGTGACGGTGGAGCGCGAGGGCGTGGTCGATTCGTTCGTGCAGCAGCTCTCCGGCAACGCGCCCGTGATCAAGCTGCCGTTGAAGGGCAACTATGCGCCGAATGTCTTCGTGTCCGTGCTCGTGGTCCGCGGGCGCGTGACCGACGTCCAGCCGACCGCGCTGGTCGACCTCGGCAAGCCGGCCTTCAAGATGGGCGTGGCCGAAATCAGCGTCGGCTGGCGCGCACACGAGCTTGGCGTCAAGGTCACGGCCGACAAGGAGGTCTACAAGGCGCGCGACAAGGCGCATGTGGTCGTGCAGGTGACGCAACGCTCCATCGGCAAGCCGCCGAAGGCGGGCGAAGTCGCCATCGCAGCGGTGGACGAGGGACTGCTCGAACTGCTGCCCAACGATTCCTGGAAGCTGCTCGAGGCGATGATGCAGCCGCGCGGCATCGAGGTGAACACGTCGACTGCCTCGATGCAGGTCGTGGGCAAGCGCCACTACGGGCGCAAGGCGCTGGCACAAGGGGGCGGAGGCGGGCGCCAGACCGCGCGCGAACTGTTCGACACGCTGCTGCTATGGAAGGCGCGTGTGCCGCTGGACGCCAAAGGCCGGGCCAGCATCGACATTCCGCTGAACGACGCATTGACGTCGTTTCGCATCATCGCGGTCGCGGATTCCGGCACCGGCCTGTTCGGCACCGGCCAGGCGTCGATCCGCGCGACGCAGGACCTCATGCTGTCGCCAGGGTTGCCGCCGCTCGTGCGCGAGGGCGACCGCTATGACGCACGCTTTACCGTGCGCAACGCTTCGCAGCGAACCATGAACGTGGACGTGAACGGCATGCTCGGCGGCCAGCCGCTGCCGGTCGCACGTGCGACCCTGGCCGCCGGCGAAGCGCGCGAGATCGGCTGGGAGGTGACGGCGCCGTTTGGCTCGTCGCAACTCAAGTGGGAAGTCGCGGCCGCGGAGACGGGCACGACAGGCAAGCCGGCAACGGATCGCCTGAAAGTGCAGCAGAAAGTCATCGCTGCGCTGCCGGTGCGAACCTACCAGGCGACCCTGGCGCAACTCGATGCGCCGCTCGAACTCGCCGTCAAGATTCCGGATGACGCCGTACCGGGCCGCGGTGGCATCCGCGTATCGATGCTGCCGCGGCTGGCGGATGACATGCCCGGTGTGCGTGAATACATGGGCGGGTATCCCTATGGCTGCCTCGAACAGGTCGCATCGAAGGCGATCGCGTTGCGCGACCGCACGGCCTGGACGCATTTGATGGATGCGCTGCCGTCTTATCTCGATCGCGACGGATTCGCAAAATATTTTGCTTCGGAGCGCCAGGGCGGCGATGCGCTGACCGCCTACCTGCTGGCCATTGCAAACGAGGCGGGATGGGACATTCCCGCGGCACCGCGGGAGCGCATGCAATCGGCGCTGAAGAATTTCGTGGCCGGGCGTGCCGGCCGGGATTCGCCGATCCAGACCGCCGACCTCACGATTCGCAAGGTTGCGGCGCTCGAAGCGTTGTCGCGCTATGGCGCGGTCGAGCCGAATCTGCTGGATTCCATCGAGCCGGCGCCGAACTCGTGGCCGACTTCCGCGGTGCTGGATTGGCAGGGTTTGATGCGGCGCACGGAGGGCTTGAAGGACAGGGCCACGCAACTCGAGGCTGCGGGGCAGATCCTGCGCTCGCGCCTGAATTTCCAGGGCACGACCATGGGATTCTCGACCGAGCGCCAGGATTACCTGTGGTGGCTGATGATATCGGGCGACGTGAACGCCAATCGCATGCTGCTCGCGGTGATGGACGACGACAAATGGCGCGAAGACCTGGCGCGGCTGGTGCGTGGTTCGCTCGGGCGCCAGCAGCACGGTCGCTGGAACACGACGGTCGCCAATGCCTGGGGCGTGCTGGCGATGGAACGATTCTCGGCGAAGTTCGAGTCCGAACCGGTGACCGGCTCGGTGCGAGCGAAACTCGATGACCAGCAGAAAGCAATCGACTGGCAAATGCAGCCCAAGGGCGATGTATTCGAATTCGGCTGGCCGCAGGGTCAGGGCGCGCTGTCGGTAGGCCAGGCCGGCAGCGGGAAGCCCTGGGTGACAGTGCAAAGCCGCGCGGCAATTCCATTGAAGCAAGCATTGTCGAGCGGCTATCGCATCGTGCGTACCGTGACGCCGGTAGACGCCAAGGTGCCCGGCGAACTGCATCGGGGCGACACGCTGCGCGTGCGACTGGAGATCGAGGCGCAGTCCGACATGTCCTGGGTGGTGGTCGACGATCCCGTCCCGGCGGGCGCGTCCATCCTCGGCAGCGGCCTGGCGAAGGATTCGCAGATCCTGTCGTCGGGCGAACAGAAGCGGGGCTTCGTGTGGCCGGCCTTCGAGGAACGCGGCTTCGATGCCTTCCATGCCTACTACCGGTTCGTTCCCAAGGGCTCCTGGGTCGTCGAATACACGGTCCGGGTCAACAATTCCGGCCGCTTCGAATTGCCGACGACGCGCGTGGAAGCCATGTATGCGCCGGAAATGTTCGGCGAAGTGCCGAACGATGCCGTTACGGTGAAGCCCTGAAGCCCAAGATCAAATGCTGAACCACGGAGAACGCGGAGGGCACGGAGAAAACCAGCGCAACAGTCGTGGAAATCGCAGACGCGAATCGCACCATCGTCGCTTGAGTCGGACGAAGATGGTAAGTGCGTTCCTCATGCTTCCTCCGTGGTGAAAGGTCTCGCTTTTGTCTTCCTGGCGCTGGCCATGCACGCGGCTGTTGCCGCCGTGCCGGCTTTCGACCAGGTCAAGGGCAACTGGACCAGCACCGAAGGCATCCTCCTCGACCGGCATGGCGCGCTGTTGCACGAGATGCGGGTCGTGCAGAAGGGCAGGCGCCTGGACTGGACGACGCTGGGTGAAATATCGCCCGCCGCGCTGGCGACCATCGTGCGCGCCGAGGACAAGCGCTTCTACGCGCACCACGGCGTCGATTGGCTCGCGCTTTCGGATGCCGCGCTGGATACGTTGCTGTTCTCGCAGCCGCGCGGCGCGTCGACGATCTCCATGCAGGTTGCCGGGCACCTCGATCCGGCGCTGCGGCCGGCGCGTCAGAAGCGCAGCGTTTCGCAGAAATGGGACCAGATTTCCGCGGCACGGGAACTCGAGAAGTCCTGGAGCAAGACCCAGATCCTCGAGGCCTACCTGAACCTGTCCACGTTTCGCGGCGAATTGCAGGGCATAGGCGCGGCGTCGCGGGCTTTGTTCGGCAAGGAAGCCCGCGGACTCGACGAGCCGGAATCGCTGTTGCTGGCCGTGCTGTTGCGCGGACCGAATGCGAGGCCCGACAGTGTCGCGGCGCGCGCCTGCAAGCTCGCCGCGAGCATGGACGCTGGCGCCGATTGCCCGCGTTTGCAAATGCTCGCGCAGTCCGCGCTGTCGGACAGGCCGCTCCTCGCGCCGCGAGTCGCGCTGGCGCCGCATGTGGCCAGGGAACTGCTTGCGGCCGGCCGCCCGCGCGTGCAGACGACGATCGATGCGCAATTGCAAGTGCTGGCGACGGAACTGCTGCAACAGCAGCTTGCCGGGCTGGCCGACCGGCACGTCGCGGATGCCGCCGCGCTCGTGCTGGACAATCGCACCGGTGACGTCCTGGCGTATGTGGGCAACGCCGGCAACGCGGCCGCCACGTTTTATGTCGACGGCGTGCGCGCGCCGCGCCAGGCGGGATCGACCCTGAAGCCCTTCCTGTACGAGATGGCGATCGAGAAGCGGCTGGTGACGGCTGCGTCGCTGCTCGATGATTCGCCCGTCAACCTCGTCACCCCGTCCGGCTTGTACGTGCCGCAGAACTACGATCGCGATTTCAAGGGCCTGGTCAGCGCGCGCACTGCGCTGTCGTCCTCGCTGAACGTGCCGGCCGTGCGCACGCTCATGCTCGTAGGCGCGGATCCTTTCGTCGAGAGGCTGCAGGCCCTGCGCTTCGACGATGTCGTGCATGACGGCGACTTCTACGGGTATTCGCTGGCGCTCGGTTCGGCTGAAGTGAGCCTGTGGCAGCTCACGAATGCGTATCGCGCATTGGCCAATGGCGGCGCATGGTCGCAGCCCAGGCTAACCAGCGCGATGCACACGGCATCGACTCCGGTATTCGATGCGTCCGCGGCCTGGATCGTTTCCAGCATCCTGTCGGATCCGCTCGCGCGCAGCGTGACCTTCGGCCTGGAAAATCCGCTGGCGTCGCGCTACTGGACGGCTGTGAAGACCGGGACCAGCAAGGACATGCGCGACAACTGGTGCGTCGGTTTCAGCGACGCATACACCGTCGGCGTCTGGGTCGGCAATTTCGACGGCAGCCCGATGCATGACGTTTCGGGCGTGACCGGTGCCGCGCCGGTGTGGGCCGGCCTGATCGACTACCTGCATCGCGGCCGGATATCGACGCAGCCGAAAAGGCCGCAGGACGTGGTGGCGAGCCAGGTTTTCTATGAGGGCGAGATCGAGTCCGCGCGCGAGGAATATTTCCTGGACGGGACCCAGGTCGAACGCGTGTCGGTCAAGCCGCCGGAATCGGCGCGAGCGGGTATCGCGTACCCGGGCGATGGCAGCATCATCGCGCTGGATCCGGACATTCCCGATGGCGTACAGCGCGTGCGCTTCCTGGCGGTTCCCGCGCAGCCCGGGCAACGCTGGCGCCTCGACGGGGAATCCTTCGGAGATGTCGACGCGCCTGCGCTCTGGCCGCCGCGGCCGGGCAGACACGTTCTCGCGCTGGTCGATGCGGGCGGGGTGGAAGTGGATCGGGTGCGATTCGAGGTGCGAGGCAACCCGGGTTCACGCTGAAACTACGCCCTGCGAATGCGTTGCGGTGCGTCAACGCAGCAGCGCAACAGTACGTTGTCGGCAAGCCCCCAATCGAAGCGTGCCTTGTTACACTAGGCCCCGCCTCAAGATTGGCCGAAGGCGTTTAAGGCGTACGCGCGGCGCACCGGAACTGCCAACGACGCATCCGGGTCATGCGGGTCCATGCCGCACATAACAACCAAAGAGGAGATCGCAGTGGCCACGACTTTTCCCCCGGAGTTCGAAAAGGCGACCTATGGCAAGGTCGCATGGCGTTTGATTCCGTTCCTGTTCCTGTGCTACATCGTCGCGTTCCTGGACCGCGTCAACGTCGGGTTCGCGAAACTGCAGATGGCACCCGACCTTAAATTTTCCGACACGGTCTACGGCTTCGGCGCGGGCATCTTCTTCATCGGCTACTTCATCTTCGAGGTGCCGAGCAACGTGCTGCTGGAACGCATCGGCGCGCGCGTGTGGATCGCGCGCATCATGATCACCTGGGGCCTGATTTCTTCGGCATTCGTTTTCACGCCCGACATCCATTGGGGCTCGATCGCGACGGCGTTCAATTGCACCGACGCGGAGTTCAGCTTCTACTTCCTGCGCTTCCTGCTCGGCGCGGCCGAAGCCGGTTTCTTTCCCGGCATCATCCTTTACCTGACGTACTGGTTTCCGGGGCCGCGACGCGCCAAGATGGTGGCGTTGTTCATGACCGCGATCGCGATTTCCAACGTCGTCGGTTCGCCCATTTCCGGCGGCATCATGCAGTACATGGATGGCGTGGCGGGCTGGCGCGGCTGGCAATGGTTGTTCGTGCTCGAAGGCCTGCCATCGGTCATCGTCGGCATCTTCGTTTTCACCTTCCTGCCCAACGGCCCGAAAACCGCCAAATGGCTCACCACGCAGGAGCAGGACATGGTGGTCCGGCGCATCCAGGAGGACGAAGCCGCGAAGGCCCAGCTCGGCAAGAAGGCCCACTTCCTCGACGCCTTCAAGGACTATCGCGTCTGGGCCTTGGCCATCGTGTATTTCTGCGGCGTGGTGTGCTTCTACGCGGTGAATTTCTGGATGCCCACGATCATCCAGGAACTCGGCGTCGACAAGAAGGATTTCCTGCAGGTCGGAATGATCAGCATGATTCCCTGGGGACTCGCCGCCATCGCGATGGTCTACTGGGGTGCGCATTCCGATCGCACCGGGGAGCGACGCTGGCACGCGGCCGGCGGCCTGCTGGTCGGCATCATCGGGTTGCTCGGGCTGGCCTTGGTCGGGCATGCGCCGGTCCCGTCGATCATCGCCCTGTCCTTCATCACCGTGGGCCTGCTGTGCTGGGTGGCGACGTTCTGGTCGCTGCCGACGGCCTTCCTGTCGGGTACCGCGGCGGCGGCCGGGATCGCGTGGATCAATTCGGTGGGCAACCTCGGCGGGCATTTCGGTCCGGACCTGATCGGGCGCATCCGCACGGCGACCGGTGGGGCCAGCGAGGCCGCGTTCTACACGCTGGCCGCGGTTGCGCTGCTCGGCGCGGCGATCATCCTGCTGCTGCCGAAGACGCAGACGAAGGCGATTGCGCAAACCCAGAGTTGAGGAACGCCGCTTCGCTGAAAAAGCCCGCTTCGGCGGGCTTTTTTATTTTCGTCGTCGCATTTGCGACGTCGGGAACGTCGCATGAAGGGATGCCTTTCACATCGCGTGAAGCATGTTCCCGTGCCCGACGGATTCGCAGGCGGCATGCGGAGCGAAACGGCTCATATCGAGCCGGACGATGTGGATGCGATACCGCTAGATTGCATCCGGTCATCGTCGCGTCGCCATGTCGTCGCAGAGAAATTGGACGACGCCGTAAGCGTCATGAAAGTAATTCGCATTATTAATGTGCGCAGTGTTTTGCATTACGCCGATACAAAATTGTTCGCGCCGAGGCAACCGCCGGCGGTAAACTCCGCCGCGCATCAATCGCCACGAACCAATTTTTTTAAGATGTAAATTGCCGATGCGGATTGCATCTTCAACATTCATCGCGCGCCTTCGCGCCTTCTTCGCCCAGATCGTGCGCGAGCCGAGGCTGCAGCTGTGGTGGACGCTGCTCGTGATCTACATCGGCATCTGCGCGGTAACGCGCATCGTGCTCTCCGGCGTCGCCATATCCGAAGGCGAGGCGGGCCTTGCCGACGTCCCGGCACTGATGGCGGTCGGGCTGCTGTTCGACATCGCCGCATCGCTCTACCTGTTCGCGCTGTTTGGGCTGTACCTGCTTGCCGTGCCGCGGTGGTTGTTCGAGGCCGCGTGGCATCGTCGCCTGGTCGCGATCCTGTTTTCGGCGACGGTGTTCGGCCTGATTTACCTCGGGGCCGTCGAATATTTCTTCTTCGACGAGTTCAATGCGAGGTTCAATTTCGTCGCCGTCGAATACCTGATCTACCCGCACGAGGTATTCGTCAACATCTGGCAGTCCTATCCCGTCGCCAGGGTCTTGCTCGCGACTTTCGCGATCACGATCGCGCTGCTCTGGCAGGTGCGCAGGCGCCTCCTCGAGCCGCCTGCGCACCCGGGGGGCTCGGCTCGCATCGCCGCGCTGGTGGCGCTTGCCGTAGCCATCGGCCTGGTCCAGGCCTTCCTGAATTTGAATGTCGCGCGCTATTCCGATAACCGGGTCGTAAACGAGCTGGCGATGAATGGCGTCTATTCCTTTTTCAATGCCGCGCTGACCAGCGACCTCGACTACAACGCCTATTACCTGACCCTGCCGGACGAGGAGGGCGATGCGCGCCTGCGCAAGCTGATGCATACGCAGCACTCGACCTACTTCGCTGAAACCGACCACATCGAGCGTCACGTCGTCGCCGACGGCACGCCCAAGTACTGGAACGTGGTGGTCCTGCTCGAGGAATCGCTGGGCGCGGAGTTCGTCGGCGCCTACGGCGACAAGCGCGGCCTGACACCCGAGCTCGACCGGCTGGCGCGCGAAGGGCTGTTGTTCACGCGCACCTACGCGACCGGCACGCGCACCGTGCGCGGCATGGAGGCCGTGACTGCTTCCTTTCCCCCGGTACCTGGTGAATCCATCGTCAAGCGACCGCACAACGAAGGCATGTTCAATTGGTCCACCGTCATGGCCGCGAACGGCTATACGCCGACATTCATCTACGGCGGTTTCGGCACGTTCGACAACATGAACTATTTCTTCGGAACCAACGGTTATCGCGTGATCGACCGCACCGACATGGATTCGGCGAAGTTCGCGAATATCTGGGGCGTATCCGACGAGGACCTGTTTCGCAACGCCGTCAAGGTCTTCGACGACCAGCACGCGCGCAAGGAAAAGATCTTCTCGGTGATCATGTCGACGTCCAACCACAAGCCCTTCACTTTTCCGTCCGGCGTGCCGGGCGTAAAGGAAAAGGGCGGCGGGCGCGAGGCGGGGGTGCGCTATGCCGACTATGCCATCGGCAAGTTCTTCGAGATGGCGAAATCGAAGCCGTGGTTCGACGACACGATTTTCGTGATCGTGGCCGACCACGGCGCGCGCGTGTACGGGCGCGAAGACATTCCCATCAAGACCTACGAGATTCCGCTCGTGCTGTATTCGCCGAAGCACATCCCGCCCGGACGGGTGGAGGCGCTGACCAGCCAGATCGACGTCGCACCGACCGTCATCGGCATCCTCGACTTCAACTACGATTCCACCTTTTTCGGGATCGACGTGCTGCGCGACAGCCATCCGGGGCGCCTGATCCCGCTGAACCACAATCGCGACATCGCCCTGTTCGACGGCCGCAACCTGATCGAGATCGGATTTCGCAAGACGTCCGCGCAGTACGTGTACGACCCCGCAACGCACATCCAAACGCCGGTCGCCGCCGATGCCGAGCGGACGAAGGATGTCATTGCGATCTTCCAGGAGGCGTTCGAGCTCTATAGGGAACGGCTCTACCGGATCGCCAGGCGCGACTGACGGCGGCACTGCCTTCGGGGTTGCCGCCCCCCGGGAAAACCTCGGCAACTTCGCGCGGGGAGGCCTGTCGCCGTTGATCTTCAAGGCCAAATCGGTATAATGCCGCGCTTCCTTGCCTTACCGGGCCCGCATCCCGGAAGGCTTCCCGCCGTCGGGGCCTGCCCCGGGGCATACCCACAAGGAGACAAAATCAATGCGGCATTACGAGATCGTTTTCATCGTCCATCCCGATCAGAGCGAGCAGGTGCCCGGGATGATCGAGCGTTACCGCCAGATGGTGACCTCGCGCAACGGACACATCCACCGCCTCGAAGACTGGGGCCGCCGGCAGCTTACCTTCCCGATCCAGAAAGTCCACAAGGCGCACTACGTGCTCATGAACATCGAGTGCGACCAGTCGACCCTGGACGAGCTCGAGCACGCCTACAAGTTCAACGACGCGGTGCTTCGCCACCTGATCGTGAACATGACGCGCGCGGTCACCGAGCCTTCCCCGATGATGAAGGAAGAGAAGTCGCGCACCGTGGTCGGCGAGGGCGCACGCCAGGAAGCCGCCAAGGCCGAGGGTGGCGAGAGGCAGGGCGGCGAGAAGCCTGCCCCGGCCGCGGCGGCCTGAAGGGCCGTCGAGTCGCGGGTTGAAGCGGCCCCAGGCTCAAGGTGAAACGCAACAGGATAGTGCTCGACGGAAAGCTGGTTGGACGCGACGAACTCAGGCACACGCCGGCCGGGATGCCGGCGCTGAATTTCAGGATAGGCCACGTTTCGGAGCAGGTGGAAGCCGGCCTGCGCAGGAACGTGAGCCTGGAAATCGAAGCCGTGGCGCTGGGCGAGGTGGCCGAAAGGCTGAGCCGCGCGGCGCTGGAAGCCGAATACAGCTTCGATGGTTTCCTGGCGTTGCGCAGCAAGTTGTCGAGACTGCCCGTGTTGCACGTGAACGAATTTGAATCGAATCGCAGCGAATAGAACATAAGGACAGACAAATGGCACGTTTCGGAGGCAGCAAAGGCAAGGGCAAGGACAAGGGCAAGGAACGCAGCAATCGCCCGCTGTTCCGCCGCCGCAAGTTCTGCCGCTTCACGGCGGAAGGCATCAAGGAAGTCGACTACAAGGACATCGAGATCCTGAAGGACTTCATCAACGAGAACGGCCGCATCATCCCGGCCCGGATCACCGGCACGAAGACGCATTTCCAGCGGCAACTGTCGGTCGCGATCAAGCGCGCGCGCTACCTGGCGCTGCTGCCGTACACCGACCTGCACTGACGGAGCGACGACATGCAAATCATCCTGATGGAAAAAGTGCACAACCTCGGCCAGCTCGGCGACGTGGTCAAGGTGAAGGACGGCTATGCCCGCAATTTCCTGATCCCGCAGGGCAAGGCCAAGCGCGCGACCGACAAGGCGCTCGAGGAATTCAAGGCCCGCCGCGCCGAACTCGAAGCCGCGCACGACAAGGCGCTGGCGCTGGCGCAGGAGCGCGCGACGAAGCTCGAAGGCCTCATGATCCAGATCACGCAGAAGGCCGGTGTCGACGGCAGGCTGTTCGGTTCCGTGACCAACTACGACATCGCCGAATCGCTGAAGGCGCAGGGGCACGATGTCACGAAGGCCATGGTGCGCATGCCCGCGGGCCCGCTGAAGCAGGTCGGCGACTATCCGGTAACGCTGGATTTGAACGCCGACGTCACCACCACGATCACCGTCTCGGTGCTGGGCGATACGGCCAACTAGGCAGCACGCCGTGGCATGAAAAAAAAGGGCTGTGAAAACAGCCCTTTTTGTTTTTCTTCTTGCGCGCATCGGCGGCTTCCGAATAATAGGTGGCGTCAGGTTCGTTCGCGCCGCCACATCGTCCCCGGAAAACATCCAACCCAGAAATGGCGCAATTCTCAGCGCAGCGAGTCGGCGTAGCCGACACCCAGGTCGAGCTCATCAAGCTGCCGCCGCACTCGGTCGAGGCGGAGCAATCGGTGCTCGGAGGCTTGCTGCTCGACAATGCGGCCTTCGACAAGATAGCCGACCTCGTCAGCGTTTCGGACTTCTACCGCGCGGACCATCGCGCGATCTTCCAGCACATCGCAAAGCTGATCGGCAACTCCAGGCCGGCGGACGTCATCACCGCGTCCGAGAGCCTGGAAAGCACCAGGGAACTGGATGGCGTCGGCGGCCTGGCCTACCTCGGCGCACTGGCCCAGAACACGCCTTCCGCCGCGAACATCCGCCGCTACGCGGAAATCGTGCGCGAGCGGGCGGTCATGCGCAAGCTTGCCGAAGTCGGCACCGATATCGCGGATTCGGCCTACAACCCGATGGGCAGGGAAGCGGGGCAGCTGCTCGACGAAGCCGAGTCCAGGGTCTTTGCGATTTCCGAGGAAGGCGCGCGCGGCAAGCAGGGCTTCATGGACATGCAGCCGCTGCTCACGCAGGTCGTCGAGCGCATCGACATGCTCTACAACCGCGACAATCCGTCCGACGTCACCGGCGTGCCGACCGGCTTCACGGACCTGGATCGCATGACGTCGGGGCTGCAGCCGGGCGACCTCGTCATCGTCGCGGGCCGTCCCTCGATGGGCAAGACGTCGCTGGCCCTGAATTTTGCCGAGCATGTCGCGCTCGATACCGGCATGCCGGTGGGCGTGTTCTCCATGGAAATGGGCGCCTCGCAACTGGTGATGCGCATGCTGGGCAGCGTCGGCAAGCTCGACCAGCACAAGGTGCGCACCGGCCGCCTGGCGGACGAAGACTGGCGCAAGCTCACGGAAGCAGTAGGCAGGCTCAATGACGCGCCCATCCACATCGACGAAACGGCTGCGCTGAATGCGCTGGAACTGCGGGCGCGAGCGCGCCGCCTGCATCGCCAGTACGGCAAGCTCGGATTGATCGTGGTCGATTACCTGCAGCTCATGTCGGCGAGCACGCAGGGCGAGAACCGCGCGACTGAAATCTCCGAAATTTCGCGTTCGCTGAAAGCGCTCGCCAAGGAACTCAACGTGCCGGTGATCGCGCTGTCGCAGTTGAATCGGAGCCTTGAGCAACGCCCAAACAAGCGGCCGGTGATGTCAGACCTGCGCGAGTCGGGCGCCATCGAGCAGGATGCGGATTTGATCCTGTTCATCTATCGCGACGAAGTCTACAACCAGGATTCGCCCGACAAGGGCAAGGCCGAAGTCATCATCGGCAAGCAGCGCAACGGGCCGATCGGGACGGTGACGCTGGTGTTCCAGGGCGAATACACGCGCTTCGCCAATTTCGCGGACCCGGGGCGATATTGATCGTGCGCGTCGACGGCCGGCATCGACGGCCGGTCGTCGGCCCGACGCAGCGGCAATTCCGGCCGTTTCAGAAACTTTTCGGGAATTCCATCGTCAATCGGGGGGCCCGCGCCCGGTGCGACGATGGAATTTGCCAACGCGCGGGATCGAATTCGCAAGGTGTTGTGGCGCAGGGGGAGGGCTCCTCCATGCCGCGGCACCGGTATAGCAAGCCTGCAGAGCATGGGTTCAGCCGCCATTCCGGAACGCGTTCGCCGCCTGATCCTCGACGCCATCGATTCGGTGGCGGAACTCGAGGCGTTGCTGCTTTTGCGCGAGACGCCCGACCAGGCCTGGACGATCGATGCCGCCAGCGCGCGCCTGTATGTCAGCCAAACCGTCGCGGCCTACTCCCTGCGGGCGCTGGCCCGGCGCGGCTTCATCGAGGAGGCCGCGCAAGGCTTCCGCTATGGCCCGGCTTCGACTGAGCTCGCCGAGGACGTCGCGGCGCTGGCGGTGGCCTATTCCGGCAATCTCATCGCCGTCACGCAGCTGATCCACGGAAAGCCCGGCCCGAGCGTTCAGGACTTCGCGCGGGCCTTCCGCCTGAGGAAGGATTCGTGAGCATGGCCGTCCTGGTCTACGCCCTCTGCACCGCCGCGGCTCTGCTCTGCACCCTGCTGCTGTTGCGCGGATATCTGCAGACCGGCACGCGGCTGCTGCTCTGGAGCACGGTCTGCTTCGTGGGCCTCACGGTCAACAATGTCCTCGTCATCGTCGACCTCGTCATCCTGCCCGACGTCGATCTTGCCGTCTGGCGGACCGCCGCCGGCCTGGTCGGGGTGGTCGCCATGCTGTTCGGATTGCTCTGGGAGCGGCGGCGATGAGCTCGATCCACGAATTGATGCAGGGCGCCCTCGTCCTGGGCTTCCTCGCCATCGGCGTGATCTTCCTGCGCTTCTGGCGCGACGGCGGCGACCGGTTCTTCCTGTACTTTGCGCTGTCGTTCTTCGTCCAGGCGGCGAACCGGATCGCCCTGGCGCTGCTGGCAACCCCGACAGAAAGCAGTCCCTGGCACTACTGCGTGCGCCTCCTCGCGTATCTGCTCATCATTGTGGCGATCATCCACAAGAACCGGTCCCCGAAGCGGCCGGACGCGTGACGGGGCTGGGGCGCGGGGGAACCGCGGCAGGGCCGCCCGCTGATCCTCGCCGATCCGTTCCGAGCGACGTCGCCGGCGAGGGGCGGCTTATACTGCCGGCGGACTTTCGTTCGGAAAGTGGTTGCGGAATTCGCGCGCGGCCTTGGCTAGTTCAGCGTCCATTTTTTCCTGGCGGT
>DASZTG010000082.1:0-29757 GCA_035548375.1 Burkholderiales bacterium | reverse complement strand
CAAATCCTTCGTCTTGGCTCCGGCCTCCGCCTCCTTCAGTACCCCGATGATCTGCTCTTCCGTGAATCTCTTTGCCTTCATGGTCCGCTCCTGATGAGCAGACTCTACTCCCTCTCGGGACTAATTCAGGGTGTCAGGTCGGACCGATTACGGCCAAGTAAACCTGTCGGGATCTATATGCGGCTCATTGACATGGATTGGGGTGCGCAGGCAATGTCTGCCTGACTGCTGGGCCGGAATGCGCGCACCTTAGACGACGAGCTGGCTCAAATCACCGTCAGGCTCGCGCTGCACTACAAGCAGGATGGACGTAAACAGTTCCAGGAGGATCGGGCAGCGGTATAGTTTCGCGTTGACTGAAGTACGGGCGCGGCGTGCTGGCCTGTGGCGGGATGACAACCCGTTGCTGCTTTGGGAATGGCGCAAAGGTAAACGCGAGGGACATTAGGGCTATTCTCCGAAGTCATATCCGGGTAGCTCGCGCACCTTTGCCTCGCGGAATGGATTGTTTTCCGCTAGCAGTTGGTCCAGCTCGGCATTTGCCTGCCAAGCATGTTCCATATACAGCCAATCGACCATTACCCAACCTTTGGGGTCGTTTGATATGGCGATACCGATGCACTTGTCCAAGCGCTGTTCATACTTCAACGCGCAGGTAATGTTGATCAGTGCGTTTCTTTTATGTTCAACGGCGTCTGCGGTCAGCGGGATGAATGCAAAGCCGCATCCAGTGCGCGGGGTTGCCATGCGGTAAGGAATTGTAAACGCATCGGCTTTGGCTTTTTCAACAGAAAGCTGAAAGCGCTTTTTGAATTCGCACAGTTCAGTCCGCTTCAACGCGGCCATTTCCTGAACAATCGGGTAGTAGTCAGCAGGCTCTCCTCCAGGAGTTACCTTCGCTGGGAAGACGGAAATTACACCCGACATATCCCACTCGTTTGCGTCATCCCTCAGGCGTTGCAAGAACTCAATGAACCTCGCATCCGGCTTTTCATCGAAAGCGCCGCGCAAGAATTGCCCCGCGAGAGCTTGTTCCGGAAGTTCGTGAATTTCATTTCCCCATCTGTCGATGAGAATTTCCCTGAAGTCCAAGTACTCGGCAACCTCGGCCGGAGTAGCCATCGTTTGCACGATCCCGAGATAGTCCTCCGATGAGATGATATGGATAATCCCAGCAGTTTTGCTTCTATGGTGTTTTATCCACCGATAGTCAATGGGTAATAGCGCGTGCGGATGGTAGACAACTAACTTATGAAATTGCTTAATCTTCTCGAAAGATAATTGGAGCGTGTCGCCACGGTGATTCTTGAGGGATATTTCGGGATTGGCGCCTAGGTACTTGACCGTGTCCCTAACTTGATGAGTTCCCTTACGCAGTATTTTTTGTTCGAACCATCTCTTCTCCGTCTCAATAGTTGCATCCTGAACTGCTGCTCTTTCCTTTAGCTGAAAAGCAATCAATGTGTCGCCAAGCCACATGAGGCTGTCGGCAAGCTCCACTTCTTCGCCGGGCGCTGGCGCGAACGTATTCGCGGAGTACACAAACTCTTTAAAGAAGTAGTACGCATTGAGATTGGCAAGGTCTTCGGCGAACGACATTTGAGGCTTTCAGTGTCGCGAAACTATTCGTTTTCTCCGACTAGTTCTTGTATCTTCCGATTGGTATAGATGATCTGAGTAACGCAGTGAACATGAAGCTTGTGGCTCATCTTTGTTAGGAGTGCTACTTCGAGACCTACAAGTGGGCTAAAGGGCTTGCTTGAACTTAGCGCTCCACCTTCTGGGCTGGGCAGCCGTTCAGAAGGTTTCAAGTCAATATCCGAATGGGCCACGCCCCGATCACGTAGATCAATGACTACCTTGTGCTGTGCTAGCTCTTGCTCGTCGAGTACTTCAGCAATGTCGAACTCGATGCGAGGATCTGATTTTCTATCTGTGCCAGGATTGCTTCTCTTGAATGGTCGGCAGTACGCAACTATTGCGGCTGTCGCGATTGCAGACTGAAGCGGTATGGAATATTCAGATTTGAACTGGAAAAGATAGGATTCGGCTTCTTCGATGTCGTGACTGGCAATAACCAATCTCCGGAAGGTCTGCGTCAGTGCCTACGCAAGGTCAATGGGATTGCTCGATTCGGTATCCATGACGAACGAATTCTACGCTTACTTGTAACATCATTTCAAAATACACGCGGGCGACGCCGGCGAAAAACGACGCGGCCCAAGCACTCCGGAGAGGGGTTTTTTCTATTTTGAGAGGCTACGAATATCGACCGGGTGTTAGATACGACTATCACGTTGGCCAAAAAAACTTGCATCTGTACTGCATGGCACATATCTGTATCTCAATAGTGCTAATGCATCGGGTCTACTAACTTTAGAACCACGGTGCGAAATGAGTAGGGCTAAGGTTTGGACTCTTGCCATTGGAAGATTCGCGGTCTTCCTCGCGGAGGGATGTAAAGGCTGGTCGAAAGACGGCGCTATTTGTACTATGGCGTTGTTCTCCAATCCCCTGCCTCGCGATCCACGACAAAATCATCATCTGGAGAAGCGGCCAGTCAAACGGATATTCACAGATGTCCGTTATAGTTCCAGCAAAACGCGCCGAAGGCGCATTAGCTTTCACTGAAGATAGCCTGCGGTCAACATTGAACTTTGGTTATCACTGTGAAAGGGCAACATCCTGAATTTCTTCAGCGCGCATCGCTAAATAGGCGCCCGATCCAGCCGCTATAAGGTCACCGCCGGCAAGAAGAGGTGGTTTAGACCCTTGCCTGCCGGATTCGACTCAACTATTTGGGGGCGTCATGCAATCGAAAATCACGCTTGCGATTCTCGCTTTTTTCCTGGCGGCACCGGCCTTTGCCGATGGGGGCGGCGCCACAGCGGCCCGCGGGATGTATTTCGGTCTTCTGGTAGGTGGCGGCACGCACAGCGGTGGTGACGTCACCCAGCGCGGAACCGCGTATTTTGTTGAGGCCAACGGAGGTCCGTTGGCAGTCGATGCGACGGGGAAAACCGACAGCAGCAATGTCGGGTTGTTCGGCGCGCAGATCGGCCATGAGTGGTCGCGTGGTCGTATGCTTGCCGCTGTCGAACTTGAGGGTCTTTACCTGCCCGGGCGTACCCAGCATGCGAAGCTGCAAAACAACGCCAGCCCGGGCCGGCTCGACGAGCAGACGTTCGACGATTCCTTCAATACGAAGAGTGCCGTCCTCCTGGGTAATCTGGTTTTCAGTTTTCCGATGCAGGATTCAGGACTGACGCCGTACGTCGGCGCCGGTTTCGGACTCGCCCGCGTCGGCGTCACGGGCGCGAATTCCGCGCAGGTCAACCCGACCGAACCCGGCATCAACCATTTCAACTCCGGCACCGATTCGTCCGCCTGGACCTTTGCGACGCAAGTCAAAGCCGGTGCCCGCTATGCCCTTGGCGACAATGCCTACCTGTTTGGTGAATTGCGCTATCTGTACGTTGACGCCGTCGAGCAAAATTTCGGCTCCACCGTCTATCCCACTCATGCTGCCACCAGCGACTGGAAAGTTCGCTTCGACGGGGCGTCCTACTATTTGGCAACTATCGGCATCGGGCTCAGCTTCTAGCAGCGTGCCGTCCCGAGGACGGCATTGTTGTTGGTCCTAGCGGGAAGGTGACGAAGTTCGCAGTTTATAATTCCCCTTGAGGCGCGCCGAGCAGCTCGACTCGATGTGGGGAAGTCGACGAGCACTGTTCGAGTCCCGCAGTGAGCCACGTCTTGTGTGGCTCGCCAGGTCGAGTTGCGCAGTCGCCACATCGAGGCAGGCAGCATAGGGACACCCCGTGAATGCGGGGCGCGAATCCAGGGGCGGCCTTCTTTGGATTACCTTTCTTGGCCGCGCAAGAAAGGTAATCAGCCGTCGGGCTGCCCCCGGCCTCCGCTCTGAATAAGCCTCCGACGAATCGTCTATATCCCGCATCAATTGCATGGAAATCAGCGGTTAAATCGCTGGATTTTCCATTCTTTACAGAGGGAATCGCCCTCCGTATAATGCGCCGCTTTCGTGGGGGTATAGCTCAGCTGGGAGAGCGCTTGCATGGCATGCAAGAGGTCAGCGGTTCGATCCCGCTTACCTCCACCACGAAGTAGAAGTCAGGCCGGTTGAAGTCCCTATCGTCTAGAGGCCTAGGACACTGCCCTTTCACGGCGGTAACCGGGGTTCGAATCCCCGTGGGGACGCCAGAAAAGACAAAAGCCACCCTAGCGGTGGCTTTTGTCTTTTCCGGCTTTCCCTACAAGGATGCGAACCTTCAGGTTCGACCAGAACGCATGCGTTCTGGGACGCCGTCCTCCTCATGGACGGCGGTCCCTCGCGCGGATCGCCGCGTGCGAGGGATTCGCAGATCGCGGATGCAACGCGATATGCGAACAATCCCCGTGGGATGAACGGCGCCGCCCTCAGGACGGCATCCCTCATGACAAAAGCCACCCTAGCGGTGGCTTTTTTCTTTGATGTGGCAGTTACTTGGCCATTTCGATCCTGGCGCTAGGTATGAATCAACCTCCCGCCCCCAAAAGCCCAATTCTCCCAAGCCGTCTCCTTGAATACGACCATGACGCTTTCGGTGTCCAGGCCGGCCGCGGCAAGGCTCGACATCAGCTCGCCGAGCAGCTTCTTTTTCACTTTCACGCTGCGCCCCACGGACCAGAGGATCTCGATCAAGACGAAATCGTCGTTGCGCGGCGTCTTCAGGTCCGGATAAGTCGCGTCGAAGCGGAAATCGTCGGCATCGAGCTCGATTACGCGCTGGAAGCGATCCGTCGGTGGCACGCCGGCGGAGACGATGGCGGCATGGACCGCGTCCAGCACCGTGGTCTTGAAAGCGCTGGTCTTGGGCTTGCGCACCGTCAGGGTGATGAAGGGCAAGGCAACCTCCTGGCGAATGGCGAGGCAGCACGATAGCGGCGGGGCTTTCGGCCGGGAATGCAGGCGGCGGCCATAACACCTATGCCGTTTGCGGCATTGTCTGAAACTGCTGTTTTGCCATGCCACGCGGTTGTACGGCCCAGGTCTTTGTGCAAGCATCTTCGCCATGGACCAGTCGAATGCTTACGGGCGCGACTTCGGCAGGAATTTCGGGCTCAATGAGACGCCTGCGATCCTGGCGCGCGTGCTGAAGCGCAGCGAGATCGCCGTTACCGAGGTGCGCTCGAACGATCCGGCGCCGCGCCATACGGATCCAATCCCGCGCGAAGAGGCCTGGCTGGTCGCCGTGCAAATGCGCGAGTACCCCCATCACGAATACTGGGAGGAGGGTCGACGCGCCGAGGTTTGCGACCTGAAGGCTGGCGACACGACCTTTTATGACCTGCGGCGCGATCCCGTGGCGCTGATCGACAAGCCTTATCACGCGGTTTTCTTCTACATTCCGCGCCATACGCTGGATGCGATCGCGGACGATGCCGGTACCTCCCGAATCAGCGACCTCGAGTACCAGCCCGGCCGGGGCGTGGCCGACCGCACGACGCTTTGCCTTGGCCAATCCATGATCTCGGCGCTGGAGCATCCCGAGCGGGCAAGCCGCCTGTTCGTCGATCACGTAACGCTCGCGCTCGGCGCGCACATCTCGCAGACCTATGGCCATCTGTGCCCGGTTGCCCGTATCGCGCAGGGCGGGCTCGCCCCCTGGCAGGTCCGGCGCGCAAAGGAAATCCTGGGTGCCAATCTCGACGGTGGCGTCACCCTCAGGGAGGTTGCCCAGCAATGTGGCCTCTCGGTCGCGCACTTCTCGCGAGCGTTCCGCGCATCGGTGGGCATTGCGCCGCATCGCTGGCTCATCAGGAGGCGCATCGAGGTTGCCAAGACGCTGCTGCCGGACGGTCGCCTCTCGCTTCCGGAGGTCGCCATCGCGAGCGGTTTTGCAGACCAGAGCCATTTCACGCGCGTGTTCACGAGCTTGGTCGGCACCAGCCCGGGCAGGTGGCGCCGCGACCTGCTGGCGCCTGCCGGATCGTGAACCTTGCGCGCGGCGAAGCGGGCTTACGGCAGGGAGCTGTCCGACGCCTTCGGGCTTGCAGCGGCGCGTAGCTTCCAGTCGCGCTCGCTTCCGCATTCCGCGGCGGCGGTTACCGAGATCCTCTGCGATACCGAGAACAACGGCCTCACCCGGCCGCTGGCGCGCGAGGATGCCTGCCTCGTCACCATGCAGCTGCGGGATTGTCCCGAGCACGAGCTGTGGCTGGACGGCAAGCCGATGCGAACCGGCCACTTGCGCGCGGGCACGTTGTGCCTCTACGACCTGCGCACGAATCCCCAGGTCAACAGCATCAGTGCCTTCCACAACATGCATTTCTATTTCCCGCGTGCCGTTCTCGAGGCCGCGGCGGAAGGCAGTGACGTGGCCGACCTGGATTTTTCGCCGCACAACCCGGGGGAGGGCGTGCACGATGCCACCGTGCATGCGCTTGCGCGATCCCTGCTTCCTGCCTTCGAGAGCCCGGCGCAAGCCGCGCAGGTGTTCCTGGATCACGTGACTATCGCCGTGGCGGCGTACGTGGTTCGACGATTCGGCCGCGTCCGCGCAGGTTATGTTTCGAGCCGGCTTGCGTCGTGGCAGCAGCGGCACGTGCGCGAGATGCTGTGCGCACACCTTGCGGGCGATGTCTCCATCGAGGCGTTGGCACGGGAATGCCGCCTGCCCGTGACTGTTTTTCTGGCCGCATTCCGTGGCACGACCGGAATGTCGCCGCACCGCTGGCTGTCGCTGGAGCGTGCGGAGCATGCGCGCCGATTGCTGAAGGCCGGCCTGCAGATCGCACACGTCGCACACCGCTGCGGCTTTGCAAGCGTCGACAGGTTGCTGCAAGCTCTGCGTAAGCCAATCGAGGTCGTGCCGCCTTTGCAATAGCTCGAGTCCGCGATAAAACCGCAGGACCGGACAAACGCAGCAGGTTAGGTCAATCCAGCCAGCGCGGTTGCGTTTGAAATGCCTCCACGATCCACAACACGGAGGCGTTCGTGAAAAACAAGTTCGATACCGTCGTGCTCATCCATGGTCTGTGGATGACGGCGTTGTGCTGGGAGAACTGGATCAAGCGGTACGAAGCGCGCGGCTTCAACGTGGTCGCGCGATCGTGGCCGGGCATGGATGGCGACATCGATGCCCTGCGCCGCGACCCCTCGGCCGTTGCGGGGCTGGGCATCACCGAGATCGTCGAGCACTACGAGGAGATCATCGAGGGCCTGGACCGGCCGCCGCTGATCGTCGGCCATTCCTTCGGCGGACTGGTCACGCAAATCCTGCTGGATCGCGGCCTCGGTGCCGCGGGCGTTGCCATCGCGTCGGCGGCTGCGAAAGGCGTACTGATATTGCCTTTTTCCACCATTCGCGTGGTGGCGCCTGCGCTGAGCAATCCCCTGAACGCCCACCGTGCCGTTCCGCTGACGCCCGAGCAATTCCACTATGCGTTCACCAACTCGCTGCCGGAAGCGGAGTCGCTTGCCGTCTACCGGCGCTACGCAGTCCCGGGTCCGGACCACGTGCTGTTCCAGGCAGGGTTGGCGAACTTCAATCCGCACGCTGCCAGCGCGGTGGATTTCCACAACAACGAGCGCGTGCCGCTGCTGATGATCGCGGGCGAACACGACCACATTTCGCCGCCGTCGGTGGTCGAGGCCAATACGCGCCTGTATCGCAAGTCGAGCGCATTGACCGACTACCACCTTTTCGCCGAGCGCACCCACTACATCCTCGGGCAGGCTGGGTGGGAGGAGGTCGCGGACTACTCGCTCGACTGGGCGTTGCGCAATGCGATGCCGGAAGGAGCCGCACTCAAATCATTCACTCACGGGAGCAATTGACGACATGAATCATCTATCGATAAAAAACGCTGCGCTCGCGTCCTGCTTGCTGGCCATGCTCACCCTGGTGCCGGCGCTCGCCAAAGTCGAACCGTTCCCCGCGTCGTTCAAGGTCATGGATGTTCCTGTCGGCGGTGCCACGATCCACGTCCGCGTCGGCGGCAGCGGGCCGGCCGTGCTGATGCTGCACGGCTTCGGCGACACGGGGGACATGTGGCAGCCGTTGGCAATCGTGATGATGAAGGACCATACGGTCGTCGTGCCTGACCTGCGCGGCATGGGTTTGTCGTCGCATCCCGAAACGGGTTACGAGAAAAAGACGCAGGCGGGGGACATGCTGAGGGTGCTCGACGTGCTCAAGATCGACAGCATCGACCTCGTGACGCACGACATCGGCAACATGGTCGGCTTCTCGCTGGCAGCCCAGGCTCAAGAACGGGTAAAGCGCTGGGTCGTCATGGATGCGCCGCTGCCCGGCATCGGACATTGGACCGAGCAATTGCTCAGCCCGAAGACCTGGCATTTCAGCTTTTATGGACCCGACGAGGAGCGCCTCGTCGCGGGCCGGGAGCGCATCTACCTCGATCGCTTCTACAACGAGCTCTCCGCCGATCCGGCACACGTCGACGAGCAAACGCGCGCCCATTACGCGGCGATCTATGCCCGCCCCAAGGGCATGCACAGCGCCTTTGCGCAATTCGCCGCGTTCAGGCAGGACGCGATCGACAATCCGATGCTGCTGAACGGCGGCAAGCTTTCCATGCCGGTGCTTGCGATAGGCGGTGAGAAATCCTACGGCACGTCGCTCGCGACGGAAATCGGCTTTGCCGCGACGGATGTCACTGCGCTCTCGATACCGAACGCAGGTCACTGGCTAATGGAGGAGCAACCCGGGAAGACGGTCGCCGCCATCGTCGGCTTCCTCGGCAAGGAGTGAAGAGCGAGAGATTCGGTGCATGGCGATCGAAAGCCGGCTTTTCCCTTTTCGCTTGACGACTGCGCGGGCGGATCGCGCAATTGATCTACATGCCGTTGAATGGGCTACGAGGATGCGGCAGGCCGACCCGCGTCCTTGCCCGCCAGGAACAGCCATGCAAGCCCGATGACGCCCGAAATGGCCGATCCCAGCAGGATGCCCAGCTTGGCGCTTTCGACATTGGCGGAGTCGGCAAATGCAAGCTGCGCGATGAACAGCGACATGGTGAAGCCGATGCCTGCCAGCCACGCCGCCCCGATCAAGTGTTTCCACTGGACGCCTGCGGGCAATCGCGCCCAGCCCAGGCGCACCGCGATCCAGCTGAACAGGCTGACGCCGACGCATTTGCCGATCACGAGTCCCGCGACGACGCCGGCGGTGATCCGGCTCGAAAGGGCTTGCGACCAGTCGATGGCGCCGAGGTCGATGCCCGCGTTCGCGAGCGCGAAGACCGGGATGATCGCGAACGTCACCCAGGGCGTGAGCATGTGTTCCATGCGCTGCAGCGGGCTTTGCACGGCCGCTGCGGATTCCTCGAGGGCTTCGGCAATCGAGGCCATGCGTTCGTTGCTCAGCGGATCGTCGGACGATTGCTCGTCGCGCCGATCGGCGCGAAACGCGGATTGCAGTTCCTCGACGCGTTGCTCGAATTGCCCCGGCGAATGCGCGGGCCTCGCGGGAATCGCGATTGCCAGCAGCACGCCGGGCAACGTGGCATGGACGCCCGAGGCGTGGATCGCGAACCACAGCAGGACACCGACGGCCGCATAGGGCAGGGGATTGCGGATGCCGCCGCGGTTGAACAACAGCAGCACCGCGAACAGCGCCGCGGCGCTGGCGAGTGCCTGGAAATTCAGGTCGGCGGTGTAGAACGCGGCAATCACGAGGACCGCACCCAGGTCGTCCGCGATCGCGAGCGCGGTCAGGAAGATGATCAGGTTCTTCGGAATGCGCCACGCGAGCAGGACGAGGATGCCGACCGCGAAGGCGATGTCGGTCGCCATCGGAATGCCCCAGCCGGACGCAGACGGCGTACCCGCATTGAACGAGGCATAGATCAACGCGGGAACGACCATGCCGCCGAGCGCCGCGACGACCGGCAGTGCGGCCTCCTTCAACGACGACAGCTCGCCGACGAGGATTTCGCGCTTGAGTTCCAGCCCGACCAGCAGGAAGAAGAAGGCCATCAAGCCGTCGTTCACCCAGTGATGCAAGGAAAGCTCGAGGTGGAACGCGTCGCCGGCACGGAGGGCGAAGGTGCTTTGCCAGAATCCATGGATCGGTTCCGCGATCGGCATCGTCGCCAGGCAAAGCGCAACGACGGTCGCGGAGATGAGCACGATGCCGCCGGCAGTGGTCCGCCGCAGGAAGCGTTCGAACGGTGACAAGATGTGACCGAACAAAGACTCGAGCGGGTATTGCCTAGATTGCATCACCGGATTGTAGGGGAGGCGGCCAAGGCTTGCTGCCGCATCGAGATCGATCGCCCTGTTTGGAGCCTATGGCGCGCGGTCGGCGGAATCCAGCGTGAAAACGGTCAGGCTGCCGCCGACGTTGTAGAACTGCGAGAGTTCCGTATAGGCGCCGGAGCCGCCGCCGCCCGCGCCTTTGCCGATGGCGTTGGTGGGCCATCCGCCGATGCCGGAGTACACCGCGATGTATTGCTTGCCGTCGAACAGGTAGGAGAACACGTTGCCGACGACCCCCGATGGCATCCTCGCTTTCCACAATTCTCGCGTGACATCGCGCGCATCGACGCATTTGAGGAAACCGTCGAGCGTGCCATAGCAGGCGATGCCGCCCGCGGTGACCAGCGCGCCGCTCCAGACCGGAAATCTTTCCGGCCGCGACTTCACGATCCTGCCGGTCGCGGCATCCCAGGCGATGAAGCTGCCCATGCTGGCGCTGGCGGGCGACGGGAACATGGTGAGCTTCGCGCCGAGATAAGGCATGCCGGGAACGTAGTCGACATGGAAGGGCTCGTAGTCCATGCACAGGTGGGCGGTCGGGACGTAGAACAGCTCGCTCGCGGGATCGAACGCGGCCGGCTGCTGGTTCTTCGCGCCCAACGTCGCGGGGCAGATGCCGCGCGTGACGACGTCCGTGCCGTTGCGACCAGGAGAGAATTTCTCCACCACCCGGGGCCGGCCGGACTTCATGTCGACACCGCTTGCCCAGTTCACTTCCGGCGCGAACTTCTTCGCCACCAGCAGCGCGCCAGTCTCGCGATCGAGCGTGTAGGCGAAGCCGTTGCGGTCGAAGTGCACGAGGGCCTTGACCTTGCGCTTCGCGATCGTGAGATCGGCGAGGATGGATTCGTTGGTGCCGCCGTAGTCCCATTCGTCGTGCGGCGTCATCTGGAAGATCCAGCGCGCGCGGCCGGTGTCGAGGTCGCGCGCCCAGATGCTGGTCGCCCAGCGGTTGTCGCCGGGTCGCTGCAAGGGATTGAACGTGCCGGGATTGCTGGTGCCGTAGTACAGCAGGTTCGTCTCGCGGTCGTAGCTGTACCAGCCCCAGGTCGTGCCGCCGCCGCGCTTCCATTCATCGCCAATCCAGCTTTGCAGCGAGGAATCCTTGCCTACCGGCTGGACCTTGCCTGCCGCCCACGTCGTGGTGCGCGCCGGATCGACCAGCATGTCCCCATCCGGGCCGGTGCTGTATCCGCGCCAGATGAGCCGGCCGGTCTTGAGGTCGTAGGCGCTGATGTAGCCGCGCACGCCCCAGCCGCCGCCGGAGATGCCCGTGATCACCTTGTCCTTGAACACATGCGGCGCGTTGGTATTCACCGCGCCTCGCATCGGATCGCCGTTGACGACCGACCAGACGACCTGGCCGCTTTTCGCATCGAGTGCGACGAGCGTCGAATCCATCTGCTGCAAAAGGATCTTGCCGTCGCCGTAGGCGAGCCCGCGCGAGACGGTGTCGCAGCAAATCTGCCCCGGGATGGTGGGATCCTGGTTGCGCTCGTAGCGCCACACGGTCTTGCGCGTCGCGAGGTCGATCGCGACGACGTTGTTCGGGAAAGGCGAATGCACGTAGATCATGCCGCCAACCACGAGCGGATTGCCCTCGTGGCCGCGAAGCGCGCCGGTCGAAAACGTCCAGGCGATCTTGAGCTTCGCCACGTTGCGCGCGTTGATCTGCGTGAGCGGACTGAAGCGGTGGTTGAGCTCGTTGCCCGCCGGCATCGCCCAGTTTTCCGCGCCGGACGCGACGGCATCGAGGTCGGCGTCGGCGCGCGCGGCGCTGGTCGGCGCAAGCATGGCGGCAAGCGAGGCCAGCAAGCCGAAGAAAATCGATCTGGTCATGCTTTTCGTTTCCGTCTCTGGCTACAGAGGATGTCGGTTGAACTTGCCGGCCGCGATCGCGGGCGATCCGGCGTTTTGGGTGGCGGCCAGCATAGCATCGCGCCTTGCCGGCCTATCGGTCGAAGGCTGGAAGGAACCGGAGGTCGTCGCCCCTGAACCTGCGTGCTGTGAACGGGAAGAGCGATAAATAACTTTCCGCTACTCCAGCCTGAAAATGAATTCCTGGTCGGCCTGGTAACCGCTGCCATTGCGCTTGAAAACATACCTGGCCACCGCTTCCATCACCGCCGAGTCGAATACGCCCGGCGGATCCGCTGCCAGGATTTTCGCCTCGCCGACATGCCCGTCGCTGGCTATCGCCAGGCGCACGCGGACGCGACCTTCGATGTGCCGCGCCAGCGCCTCGGGTGGATAGTCCGGCTTGACTTTCATCACGGGCATGACGTCGCCGAGTGTGGGAGAGGGCGGAAGGGCCTGCGGTTTTGATTCCGGTATGTGCAATGACCAGAGTGCAAGCAGTAGCAACGCCTGCCCCGCTCCCTGCCGTACGCAAAGCAAATTCATGTCGCCCCATCGAATTTCCGGAAATGGTAGGCAGGGGCAAAGGCGGTCGCATCCGAGCGTTGCCCAGCGAGCACGGGCAAAAAGCCCGGCGACGTCCGGATGGCTTCCCGCTATGGCAACGGCCCCCTAGAATGAATGGCAACCGTGCGGGTCTATCGACCGCGCATGGCCGGGAAGGTGAGCCATGGACCTGAAGACGCATTTGATGATCCGGATCGTGCTGATCGCCGCACTCTGCCTCGGGGTCGCGGCCGGCTACGCCTTGTGGTCGGGCGAGCGCGAGGCACGCAAGCACTCGGAGCGGATTCTCGACGTGGTCGCGCGCCAGCTCGAAGCCCAGCAAATGAAAATCGCCGCCGGCCTGGACCGGCCGGAGCGCTTTCCCTACCTGGATCCGTTGCTGGAGTCCGGCCTGCTCGCCGGGTTCTGCGTGAAGTACGTCGACGCCGAAGGGCAGGCTACGCAGCGCAGTTGCCGCGGCATGAGCCGGCAGCAATCCGCTCCCGGCTGGTTCTTCTCTTTCTATCGCGCGCTGCTGGAGCCCGGGCACGAGATCGGGCGCGACCTCTACTGGCGCGACCAGGCCTACGGCCGCATCAGCGCGGTGGCGGACGTCGACGCGCAAGTCGCGGCGGCCTGGCACGACGTCAGCGCGTTGCTGGGCCTCGCGACCATGACAGTACTCGCGCTGTGCCTGCTGGTCTATTTCGCAATGGTGCGCGCGTTGCAGCCCGCGCGTGAAATCCTGGCCGGCATCGAGCGTCTCGAGCACGGCGAGCTGTCGGCGCGGCTGCCGCAGTTCGAGTTGATCGAGCTGGAAAAAATCAGCGCGGGTTTCAACCGGCTCGCGGCGGGGCTGGAGCAGAGCATCGAGGAACGCGCGCGCCTGATGCGCAAGGTCGTCACCTTGCAGGAGGAGGAGAGGCGCTTTCTCGCGCGCGAGCTGCACGATGAAATGGGCCAGTGCCTCGCCGCCGTCAACGCAACCGCGTCCAGCCTGGTCATCACCGCCGAGCAAAAGTATCCGGAACTGGTCGGAGAAGGTGAGCGTCTTGCACGCACCGGGGCACACATGATGGAGCTGCTGCGCGGCATGCTGCAAAGGCTGCGGCCGATCGAGATCGACGAACTGGGACTGATCGGCAGCATCCGCGGCCTGGTCGCGCAGTGGACCGGCGGGCGCACGCAGATCGAGCTGGAAGTCAAAGGCAGCTTCGACGGTTTGTCCGAAGCTATCGCCGTCGGCGTATACAGGCTTGTGCAGGAATGCCTGACGAATGTGTCCAAGCACGCAAAGGCGACGAAGGTGTTGGTCAAGATCGAGCGGCGCGATCCGCCGGCGGCGCAGCAGGGCAAGGCCGCCGGAAGCATCGACGTGCTCGTCGAAGACAACGGCGTCGCCGACGCGGCGACCCTGGCTTTGGCGCCGAGGCGGGGATTGCTCGGCATGCGCGAGCGCGTCGCCGTGCTGGGCGGGGAGCTGATGCTCCAGGTGCGCCAATCGAACGGGCTGGCGGTGCGCGCGCTGCTGCCGATCGCATGAACGCGAACAAGGCGGGCTCGGCGCCGATCCGCATCCTCCTGGTCGACGACCACGCGATCGTGCGCGAGGGCTATCGTGCGCTGCTGGAGAAGCAGCCGCGGATGCTGGTCGTGGGCGAAGCGCAGGACGGCAACGAGGCCTACGAGCGCTCGCAGGCGACGTCGCCGGACGTCATCATCATGGACTTGTCGATGCCGGGCCAGGGCGGGCTCGAGGCGATCGCACGCATCTTCCAGCGGTTTCGCAACGCAAAGATCCTGGTATTCAGCATGCACCAGAATCCCACCTTCGCGATCCAGGCGACCCGCGCCGGCGCCAGGGGCTATGTCAGCAAGAGCAGTTCCCCGGACGTCCTGGTGCGCGCGGTCTACGAGGTCCATGAAGGCCGCCACGTCCTCAGTCCCGACATCGCCCAGGCGATCGCCATGGCAAAGCTCGGCGGCGAGCATGGTCCGCTCGACGAGTTGACGGTGCGGGAGTTCGAGATCCTGCGCATGCTCGTGGAGGCGCGGTCCACGGATGACATCGCGCAGGCCTTGCACATCAGCCCCAAGACCGTGTCGAACTGCCACTACCAGATCAAGCGCAAGCTGGGCGTGGCCACCGACATCGAGCTGGTTCGGCTGGCGCTGCGGCTCAACGTCGTCGATTTGCTGGAGCTGTCGAGCCCGGCGAGTCAAATCTGAGTTCCAGGCAAAGGTCGTTGCGTCGAGGCCTTTCGAGGAGAATCGCGGTGCGCTTGCCGGTCCATGACGGGCATCCCACAATCGCCGCATAATCGCTTCCCGGCGGTTCCCAATAAAAACAGGAGGAATGAAATGGCGGAGATATCCGGCATTGCGGTCGTCACCGGCGGTGCGAGCGGCATCGGCGAGGCCTGCTGCCGCGTGCTGCACGAGCGGGGCGCGACGGTCGTGCTGATGGATCGCAACGACCAGGTCAACAAGGTGGCCAAGGCATTCGGCGGCCGGGCGTACATCGCCGACGTGGGCGACGAGGATTCGATCGAGCGCTGCGCGGCGGAAATCGAGCGCGACGTCGGTCCGGTGGACATCCTCGTCAATAGCGCCGGCATCATCCAGGTGCCGGTGCCGCCCGAACAACTCTCCATGAAAACCTGGGACGACGTCGTGCGAATCGACCAGCGCGGGACTTATGTCGCGTCGGTTGCCTTCGGGCTGCGCATGGTCGCGCGCCGGCGTGGTTGCATTGTGAACATTGCTTCCATCGCGGGCATGCGCTCGATGCCGATGCATGCCTATACGCCGGCAAAGGCCGCGGTCATTTCCATTACCGAATGCCTCGCGGCAGAGTGGGGGCCGGCACAGGTGAGGGTGAATGCCGTGTCGCCGGGCTACACGCGCACACCGGCGTTGCAGGGTGCGATCGACAAGGGCCAGCGCGACATCAACGCGCTGAAGGGCAATTCCGCGCTTGGCCGCATGGTCGAGCCCGACGAAATCGCCAAGGCCGTGGCCTTCCTCGCCGGCCCGGATGCGGCGGCCATCACCGGCGTGAACCTGCCGGTCGACTGCGGCTGGCTGGTCACGCCGTCATGGCATACCTATGGCGGCTTGCGCTCGCCGGCGGCAGGGCATCGTTGATGGATTCCGCCGCAAAAACCGCGGACTTCCACTTTTACGAGCCGTCGAAGGGCCACGGCCTGCGCTTCAACCCGTTCAAGGCGATCGTGGCGCCGCGCCCGATAGGATGGATCTCGACGCGCAGCCGGTCAGGAATTTTCAACCTGGCGCCTTACAGCTACTTCAATGCTTTTTGCGACAGTCCGCCGATCATAGGATTCGCCTCATCGGCGGAAGGCAAGGACAGCCTGCGCAACGTGCGCGAAACCGGCGAGTTCGCTTTCAACCTGGTGACGCGCGCGCTGGCGGAGCAGATGAACGCCACTTCGGCCACGGTTGCGCCCGAGGTCAGCGAATTCGAATTGAGCGGCCTCACGCCGGCGCCATCGCGCATCATTTCGGCGCCCCGCGTCGCGGAAAGCCCGGTTTCGTTCGAGTGCAAGTGCACGGAAATCCACCAGCTCAAGTCCGCGGCCGGGGAGAGTATCCCGTCCTGGCTGGCGCTGGGCGAAGTCGTCGCCGTGCACATCGACAAGGCCTTCCTGCGCGACGGCATCTACGACACCGCCGCCGCGCAACATCTCGCGCGGGCCGGCGGCTTGGGCGATTATTTCTGGGTTGAGGCGGCCACGCATATGGGCATGAAGCGGCCGGCGTAGCGCTAGAACCTCTCGGACATAAGTCTCACCACGGAGACACGGAGAACACAGAGAAGTGCAAAAGCAAATGGAAGTATGAGTTCGGCCATGTGGCAACGGGAATTTGTGGCCAATGGTCGTCGCTGGCAAGCCATCTGATACTCGATCTTCCCTGGCTCTTTCTTTTCTCCGTGCCCTCGGTGTCTCCGTGGTGAGATTTGGGGTGTTAGTCCCTGCACAAAGAAAAACGCCCGTTCGTTTCCGAACGGGCGTTTTCCCGGAGGGTTACTGCTACTGCATCAAGCGGTCAACTGGTCTCCGAGCGGCAGGTTGCGGATGCGCTTGCCGGTCGCTGCGTAGATCGCATTGATGAACGCCGGCGCGAAGGGCGGAACGCCCGGCTCGCCGACACCGCTCGACGGATTGTCGATCGTTGCCTCGATGATGTGCGTGTGCACGTTCATCGCACCCTGTCCGATGCGCAGGACCTGGTAGTCGTGGAAGTTGTTCTGCTGCACGCGGCCGTTCTTGAACGTGATCTGGTTCAGCTTCGCCAGGCCCAGGCCCATGACTGCCGCACCTTCGATCTGCGAACGCACGCGCTCGGGATTGACGATGAAGCCGGCATCGATCGCGGTGTCGACTCGCGGCACCGTGACGTTGCCCTTGTCGTCAACCGCGACTTCCACCACCGTCGCGACGTAGGTCAGGAAGCTGCGCTGGACCGCGATGCCGAGGCCGTGGCCCTTGGGCATCTGGCGTCCCCAGCCGGCTTCCTTGGCGGCACGCTCGATCACGCGGCGCGTACGGGCCGTGTCGATCGGGTAGGTGTCCCACGGATCGCCGTAGTTCCACAGCTCGCTCGTGACCGTCTTGCGCGGATCGACGATGCGGGGCGGGCCGATCATTTCCAGCAGGAAGTCCTTCGGATCCTTGCCTTGATCGGCTGCGATTTCCGCAACCATCGACTGCATGGCGAACGCGTGCGGGATGTTGTTGACCGAACGGAACCAGCCGATACGCGTTTGCGCGACGGCTTCGCCGGTTTCCAGGCGCAGGTTCGGCACGTCGAACGGCGTGTCGATCAGGCCCAGACCGAGCTCCAGCGCGCTTTCACGCTTCGGATCCGGCATGAAGTTCGACATCAGCGACGGCGAGACGCTGCGATGGCGCCACGCAATCACCTTGCCGTCCTTGTCCAGGCCGGCCGTGACGTTCTGGTACGAAACGCTGTGGTAGAAGGAGTGATGGATGTCGTCTTCACGCGTCCACACGACCTTGACCGGCGTCCCGCCCATGGCCTTGGAGAGCAGGGCGGCTTCCAGCGCGAAGTCGCACTTCGACTTGCGGCCGAAGCCACCGCCCAGCAGGGTCACGTTGACGGTTACGTCGTCTTCCTTCATGCCCAGGGTCTTGGCCACGTCGCCGCGCGTACCGCCGGGGCTTTGCACGCAGGCCCAGACTTCCGCCTTGCCATCCTTGATCTGGACGGTGGCTGCCGGCGGTTCCATCGGCACGTGCACGCCGTGCGGGATGTAGTAGTCGCGCTCGATGACCTTGGCTGCGCCGGCGAGGGCCTTGTCGACGTCGCCTTCGTTGCGCTCGACCTTGCCGGGCTTGTGCGCGGTCGCCTTCATCTTCTCCTTGTACGTGTCGGAGTCGTAGCTGGCATTCGGACCGTCGTTCCAGGTCACGTTCAGCGCCTCGCGGCCCTTGATCGCGGCCCAGGTGCTGTTGGCGACGACACCCACGCCGCCGAGCGGCGCGAATTTCGCGGGCATCGGGGTCGCGGCGATCTTCACCACTTTCACGACGCCGGGCACCTTCATGGCCGCGGCTTCGTCGAAGCTCTTCACCTGGCCGCCGACGACCGGGGGACGCGCAACGACCGCGAACTTGGTGCCCGGAACGTGGATGTCCTGCGCGTACATCGCCTTGCCCATCGTGATGTTGCGAAGGTCGGTGATCTGGACTTCGCCCTTGCCGATGTAGCGGAACTGCGACGGATCCTTCAGGGTCAGCGTCGACTCGGCCGGCGTCTTCAGGCCCGCGGCCTTCTCGGCCAGCTCGCCGTAGCCCAGCGTCCTGCCGGTGGGCGTGTGGATGACCTTGTGCATTTCTGCACGGCACTCGGTGTCGGATACGCCCCAGGTCAGCGCGGCAGCGTGCTCGAGCATCTGCCGGGTGGCAGCGCCGCAGGCGCGCATCGGTTGCGTGAAGTGGCGGATGCTGCGCGAGCCGTCCGTATCCTGGTTGCCGTACTTCTGCTCGTTGCCTTCGGCCTGGATGATCCTGACCTTGGACCAGTCGGCTTCCATTTCATCGGCCACGACCATCGGCAGGCTGGTGCGCGAGCCGGTGCCCATTTCGGAGCGGTGCGTGACGATGGTGACGGTGCCGTCGGTGGCGATCGAAACGAAGACATGCGGATCGTAGACCGTGCCGCCGGGCATGCCGCCCGCGCCGGTCTTGTAGGCCGCCTGCGCGACGCCGGGAACGAACTGGGCGGCGATGATCAGGCCGCCGGTGCCGACGATGCCTTTCAGCAGGTTGCGGCGGCTGACGTTTTCAACGACTGCGTAATGTGAATTTTTCATCTCAGACCTCCTTCGCGGCGGACTTGATCGCCGAGAAAATCCGCTGGTAGCAGCCGCAGCGGCAGATGTTCCCCTGCATCGCTTCGAGGATCTGGTCGTCGGACGGGTTCTTGTTTTCGTTCAGCAGGCCGGCCGCGTTCATGATCTGGCCGCACTGGCAGTAGCCGCATTGCGGGACATTCGCCGCGCGCCAGGCTTTCTGCACGGGATGGTTGCCATCGGCGGACAGGCCTTCGATGGTCGTTACCGAATGATCGGAGACGTCCTTCATGACGGTCACGCAGGAGCGCACGGCCTTGCCGTCGATGTGGACGGTACAGGCGCCGCACAGGCCGGCTCCGCAGCCGAACTTCGTTCCGGTCATGCCGAGTTCGTCGCGCAGGTACCACATCAACGGCTGTTGCGGATCGCCGTCGTAACTTTTCTCTTGCTGGTTTACTTTGAGTTTCATCTGGTTAACCTCCATCGAGCCTTGAAATATAGTTTTGTCTGCGTGTATTGCCCCGGGACCTTCCGCGCAGCGGCGGCTTGGCGATACAAGTGGTAACGACCAAAATTGAAAAGCTGCGGGAGAAATGTAATGCCAATCCAGCGCATTTGTACAGCGCAGCGCGCGGAAAAAATACGGGGCGAACCAAGGCTGACGCAGGACGAAGTTTGCGGCTTCGCACCATGCAGCGGCCGGCGTGTCGTTGCCAGCTCCGCCGAGCACTTATGTTGCTGACGTATGAATATGAACTCGGCCGTTGCAACGGCGGAGCAAAGCATCATCGGGAATAATTTTGGAAGATGCGATTGCTTCGCATCTGGATTCGATCGATACAATTGATGCTTTGCAATAAACGTAGTTACTCCCTGGATATAGCGATGCTGCGAGCGCTGTCCCGGACCAATGTGTTCCAGCCAGCCAGCCAATCAAATTCGATCGCAGCGACCGCCAATCCATGACGTTTGACCCGATTCAAGCCGCGCATGCCACCTTCGACGGCTCCGGTGTCCTGCGCTCGACCCGCTTCGACGACGTCTATGCGTCCTCGCACGGCGCGCTCGAGCAGGCGGGCCATGTCTTTCTTGGGGGCAACGACCTGCCCGCGCGTTGGCGAAGGCAAGGGGCGCGCTTCACCATCGTCGAAACCGGATTTGGCGCAGGCCTGAACTTCATGGCGACCTGGCTGGCCTTTCGCGAAAGCGCGCCGCCCGGCGCGCGCTTGCACTACGTATCCGTGGAGAAGCATCCATTCGTCCGCGCCGATCTTGCGCGCATCCATGCAAGCGTTCCGCAGCTGGCGGATTTGTCGCCTGCGTTGCTCGATGCCTATCCGCCGCTGATTCCGGGTTTCCACCGGATCCACCTGGACGGCGGGCGAGTAACGCTGACGCTTTTGTTCGGCGAGGCCGCGGCGATGCTGCGCGAGCTGGACGCAAGCGTCGACGCATTCTTTCTCGATGGCTTCGCGCCCGCGAAGAATCCCGGCATGTGGACGCCGGAAATTTTTGCGGAACTGGCGCGGCTGGCAAAGCCGGGTGCGACCTTCGCCACTTATACGGTGGCCGGTTCCGTGTGCGACGGATTGCGAGCGGCCGGCTTCACGATCGAAAAGCGGCGCGGGTTTGCGAGCAAACGCGAGATGTTGTGCGGGCATGTCGACAAGCCATCATCGTCGGCCGGGGCCACCAGAGAGCGCAACGCGATGGTCGTCGGCGCGGGCCTGGCGGGAACATCGATCGCTCAGAGACTGGCGGTGCGCGGATGGGACGTGCAGTTGATCGAACGCCATGCCACGCCGGCGCAGGAAGCATCGGGCAACCCGGCGGGGCTGGTGCGACCGGTGTTTTCGCTGGACTGGAACACGCACAGCCGCTTCACCTCGGCGGCTTTCCTCTATGCCATGCGACACGAAGCCTGTCTGGAACGATCGGGTACCGGTTCCACGCGCGGCCACGGCGGCGTCCTGCAATTTGCGCGCGATCCGGAGCGGTTCGCCAAGCAGCAGCGCATGGTGCAACGCTTCGGTTTGCCGTCGGATCTCGTCCAATTGCTGGATGCAGTCGCGGCGGCCGACCTGGCCGGCGTTCCGGTCGCCGGGCCGGCGAGCTGGTTTCCCGAGGCGTTCTGGGCGAATCCCGCGAGCATGTGCAGGGCGAACCTCACGAGTGCAAGGGAGGCCGTCAATTGCACGTTCGGCAACGAGGTCGCGACGTTACGCAAGGTCGGGTCGCAATGGGAAGCGCTGGAGAAATCCGGACGGGTGCTGGCGCGTGCGCCGGTGGTGGTGTTGGCGAACGCTGTCGCCGCGAGCCGCTTTCCGCAATCGGCGTGGCTGCCGCTGCGACCCGTGCGCGGCCAGATCACGTCGATGCCGGCGCGAGCGGGCAGGAATCTTCGCGTCGCGGTGAGCGGGGACGGCTACGTGACGCCGGCGATCGACGGCAGGCATTGCATCGGCGCAAGCTTCAACGAGGACCTGCCCGACGTCGACCTACGTGCCGAAGATCACGCCGCCAACCTGCAGCGCCTCGAATGGATGCTGCCCGGCTTCGGACAGGGCGTGAACCCGAGTGGTCTCGGCGGACGCGTGGCATTTCGCGCGATGAGCCACGATCGCCTGCCGATCCTGGGCGAGGTCGGCAATGCGCGGGACGAAGGATTGTTCGCCTGCCTGGCGCTCGGCTCCCGCGGCATGACCTGGGGCGCGCTGGCGGCGGAGATCGTCGCGAGCCGCATCGACGGCGATCCGATGCCGGTGGAAAAGGAATTGCTGGCGGCCCTGGCGCCGGCGCGCTTCGCGAAGTTTCGGACCGGGTAGCCCGCGACGGTTCCTTCTTGCGAGCCGCCTAGCCCCGGCAGCTTCCTGACGCGTCGATCCAGGCGTTCAGTTCGTCGGCGGCGGATTTCACCACTTCCACGAAGGCGGCGGCTTCGCCGGCTGCGTTCGGTGCCGGCGCCGGCCGCTCGATGCGCAGTTCGCGGACCTTTTCGCGTTCGCCGCTGCCCGCGACGTTCAGTGTCGCGCGCAGGTGCATGACGACGCGGCTGTCCTGTTCGCTCTTGAACACCTGGCTGAATTCGGAGAGATACAGCGCCAAGGTGCATTTGGTCTGCCTGCCGCGCGCGGCCATGCCGTTGCCGACGGACTGGCGCAACCGCGAGGTCAGCATGGCCGCCGGGGTTCCTGCCCAGCGGCTGCCGGCGTAGGGCTTGAGGGCGCGCGGATCGCGGTATTCGAGGCGGTAGAGCATGTCCGTGGAACCCAGCCATTCCGCCGCCCGCACCTCCGCGACGTACACGTCGGCGGTGGCCTCGGTGGTCCGCACCTCGGGAATACCGAAGTCGTAGTTTTCCATTGCCGGCTGGTTCGTCGTCGCGCAGCCCGCGAGCGCGATGGCAGCCAGCAGGGTGGCGATCCTGGTCATTTGCGTGCTCCGTTGAAGCCCGGTTCCCCGGGGCCGGGTTGCGGCCGCGGGCGGCCGAACACCAGGCTTTGCGGCTCGCGCTCGATCTGCAGCACCAGCCGGTGGATGTCCTGCGAATCCTGGCCGAGCTGCTCGACGAGCTGGTTGATCCGCGGCAGCGTGCCTTCGTTGATTTCCGAAGTCAGCTCGGAACCGAACTTGTCGAGCTTTTCGGAGAGCCGGCGGATGGTCGCGAGCGCCTTGCGCGAATCCTCCACGACCGGGCCGACCGCATTGGTGGCCTGCTCGATGTTCGCCAGCGACCGGCTCAGGCTGGCCTGGTTGTCTTCGCCGAGGAATTTCTTCGCCCGCTCGGTGACCTCGGGGATGGCGCGCAGCGCGGGCTCGAGTTGCGCCGATGCCTTCTCGAAATTGGCGAGCGTCGTTTCGATTCGCGTCTGGTTGGTCTCGCTGGCGATCTTGTTCAGGCGGTCGAGCAGGTCGCCGGCTTGCTGCAGCAAGGCCTTGCTGGATTGCGCGAGGTCGTCGAAGACGTTGCCGCGCACCTCGATGCGCGCCAAACCGCCGTCCTTCGCCTTCAAGGGCGCATGGTTGGTGCCGTCGTCGTCGAGCACGACGTAGGCGATGCCGGTCAAGCCCTGGTAGCCCAGTTGCGCGAACGTGCCCTGCGTGATCGGCACGCTGTCGTCCAGAGATACGCGCACCAGTATGGTCTGGGAGTCCTGGGTATCGATCGATATGTCGTCCACCTTGCCCACTTCCACGCCGCGAAAGCGCACCACCGCCTGTCGGTTGAGGCCATTTACGGGGAATTTCGACACGACGAGATAGTGCGAGAAGCTCTTCGAATCCCCGCGGAACCAGATGAAGGACGTGACCAGCGCCGCGCCGAGCAGGATGGTGAACAGGCCGGTGAACAGTGCGTAGGAGCGATTTTCCATGTCAGGCCGGTGCGGGCTCTACCCGCGGCGCGCCGGATCCGGCCGTGCCGAAAAAGCTGGCGATGAATGGATGGTCGTTTTGCCTGATTTGGTCCAATGGCCCGTCGGCGACGATACGGCCCTCGGCCAGCACCGCCACCCGCGTGGCGAGCGTCGACAACGTGTCGACATCGTGCGTGACCATGAATACCGTCAGACCGTGCTCCTTCGACAGCGACTGTATCAGTTTGACGAAGCTGCGGCTGCGGTCCGGATCCAGCCCGGCGGTCGGCTCGTCCAGCACCAGCAGCTCGGGGTCGAGCGCGAGTGCGCGGGCCAGCGCCACGCGCTTGATCATGCCGCCCGACAGCTCCGCGGGCATCTTGCCGGCATGGATCGGCTCGATTTCGACCAGGTGCAGCTTCAGCATGACCAGGTCACGAATAAGACGCTGGTCGAGGCTGCGAAGTTCGCGCAAGGGCAGGGCGACGTTGTCGAAGACGGTGAGCGCCGAAAACAGCGCGCCGGCCTGGAACAACGTGCCGAAACGCTGCTGGACCGCGAGCCGCTGCCTGCGCGGCGCATTGAGCGGGTCCACGCCGAACAGCCGCGCGGTGCCTCGCATCGGCGCATCCAGGCCGATCACCACGCGCAGCAAGGTGGTCTTGCCGCTGCCCGATCCGCCGACGAGGCCGATGATTTCGCCGGCCTCGACGCGCAGATCGAGGTCGCGGTGGATGACCTGGCGGCCGCGCCGCGTCCACAGCTTCTGTACTTCGATGACGGGTTCGGCCGTCATTCGAAGCCCACGTCGCGAAACAGGATTGCGAACACCGCGTCCATCAGGATGACGATGGTGATGGAGGTGACGACCGCGGTGGTGATCGAGCTCGACACCGATTCGGTGTTGGGCTTGGTGCGCAGGCCGAAGTCGCTCGCGATCATGGCGATCGCCATGCCGAACGTGAGCGCCTTGACCATGGCGATCCACAGGTTGTCCGGCGAGACCACCTTCGGCAGCACGCCGAGGAAATAGACCACGCTGAGGCCGAGCTGCGCCTTGGCGGCGATGGCGCCGCCGAGCAGCGCCGCGCCGATGGCCCAGAGCGAGACCAGCGGCATGACGATGGCCAGGCCGATGACCTTGGGCATGATCAGCCGGGAGATCGGCGAAATGCCGATGGTGACGAGCGCGTCGATTTCCTCGGTGACTCGCATCACGCCGATTTGCGCAGTCATGGCGGAGCCGGACCGCCCGGCGATGAGGATGGCGACGAGCAGCGGGCCCAGCTCGCGGACGATGGAGATGCCGAGCAGGTTGACGATGTAGACGCCGGCACCATAGGCCTTCAGGGTGTCCGCGGTCAGGTAAGACAGCACGACGCCGATCAGGAAACCGACGAGCGCGGTCACCGGCATGGCCATGACGCCCGCCTTGTAGATCGTCGCCGATATTTCTTTCCAGGGAATTTCGCGCGGATGCGCGACGAGATAAAAGGCGTCGAGGACGAGGCCGCCCACGAGCTTCACCAGCGCGATGTCGTGCCGGAAGATCTGCGACTCTCGCCGGCCGAGCAGCACGAGCGGCGCGAGCAGGTCGAGGCGCCACCTCCTGGCTTCCACCGGAGGAACTTCGGCGACGCGCTCGAGGATTGCCGCGTGTTCGGACTTTATCGTGGTCGCGCCGCGCCTGTCCCCGCCCCAGGCGCGCCAGATCATCAGTGCGCCCGCGCTGTCGAGCGCCTCGATCGCGCGGAGGTCCCAATGCAGCGTCGAGTCCGCGGCGAGCGATTTCAGGGCGCGCGCGACGCGCGCGGCCGCGGGCCGAAGTGCCTTGAGCGTCCAGTCCCCCGACAGCACGACGACGCGTTCCCCGCTGGCGCGGGTCTGGAGTTGGATGAGGCTGGCCGTCATGCAGACGCTGATCTTGTCGTCAATGAACCAGATGAGGACGCTATCGTGAAGGGCCGCGGCCGGAAGATCAAAGGTATCGTGATCCGCGCGGCCCGCAACTGCCCGGCGACCTTGAGATGCGCGGGGAGGCGATTCGTTTCACGCCAGCCGCGCGATTTTGTGCCTTCAGGAATGTGCCCGACGCGGTGCAGCCTGCCCGAATGTCGTCTGCGCAAGCATCGAGCGCCTGGTTCAACGCCAGGATTAGACATCTGGGGCCAGCGAAGAAGTCCATGAATTTGCGCGGCTTTGAGTTTGTCAAAAAAGTCGCGCTGCTCTACGCTTGCCGGCTTTCATGCGGCCTGCCGATTCGTCGCAAGGTGATGGCATCGGCTTCCATTCAATCATCACGGGAGGGGAAATGGCGGAATCCAGGAAAAGCGAAGGAGCAGGGTCGGGTGCCGAAGGCACCAGGATCAAGTGGGACGACTCCCACATGAAGAGTTCCTACGCCAACGTCTGCAACGTCACTAGCACCCGCGAGGAAGTGGTGATGCTCTTCGGGATGAACCAGGCGTGGAATCGCGGGCAGAAGGAAGTCACGATCGAGTTGAGTGATCGCATCGTGGTCAGCCCGTACGCCGCCAAGCGGCTGAGCATGCTGTTGCAAGGCGTCGTTGCCGAGTATGAAAAGCGATTCGGCGCGCTGAATGTGGATGTTCCCGTTGGCGGTACCGCCGCCGCAACGCCGGACCGCAAGTAAGCGGGTTCCTGCCGTTTTGAAAAGCCGGTCGCTTCCCGTTTTTGGTCCGGGACCGGCCTGAAGGCAAAGGGTTTCCGCCGCGGGTGTTTCGGCTTCCGCTCGGCGGCCGGGAGGGAAGTGGAGGATTCCCGCGCCCGATGGGACCGCCGACTCGAGCACGGGCCGACCGCCACCCGTGCCCGCTGCCCGCTGACCTCGAGCCTGCAATTCCGGAGGCAAGGGTTTCGGTGCATCGATGGCATTTCCCTGCCTCACTCCGTCCGGAAAAAATTCTGCTTTTCAGGTTCCAACGGTTGGGAGTCGGGAAATTGCCACGAGCCCCTCGATAAAGCCTCATGCTGGAAATCGCGCAAACCTAACTCACAATGTACTTTAGAAAAATATTTTAATTATTTGATTTATGTGTGGATATGTTTTTCCAAAGAGATCGCAATTCGATCTTTCATACGACTCAGCGCGAAGTTCCGCGCGGAAATTATCGACTGGTAACGAAATTTTCATTCAAAGTACTTGCAATGCGGCATGGCACTCGCGCTAGAATGCCAAGAAAAATTGCAATATAAACAAAAAATAATAATGTCATCTTCGCAAGTCACGAGAAATAAAAAACAATGTCGCGGTTTGCATCCAGGGGCAAGCGTTGAGAATCAAGACCAATCGTCGGTGCGTCGTCTCGCCACTGGCGGGGAATGGTTGATCCATGCAAGTGGATCCCTTCCAGCGATCTCCCCGCGATCGCCGCAAACCCGCCCCCGCCGATGACGGCGAGGCGCGTTTCCGTGCCCTCGTCCAGAATTCATTCGACATCATCACGATCCACGATGCCAACGGGAAAACCCTGTACGAGTCGCCCGCGGCATCGCGCATCCTGGGCTATCCGACCGGCGCGCTGATCGGCAAGACGCCGTTCGAAACCGTGCATCCGAAGGACGTCTCGCGGGCGCGTGAAGCCTTCGGCAAGGTGTTGCAGAGCCAGCAGCCGGCGGCACCCGTGGTGTTGCGGTTCCGGCGCGCGGACGGGTCCTGGATCCACCTCGAAGTCCTCGGGAACAACCTGCTGAACCACCCCGGCATTCGCGGCGTCGTGCTGACCTCCCGCGACGTCACCGAGCGCAAGCGCGCGGAAGACCGCGTCCACTATCTCGCGAACTACGACGTGCTGACCGGGCTGCCGAACCGGTTCCTGATGCAGGACCGGCTTTCGCAGGTCATCGCGCACGCGCATCGCAACAAGCTGCGCGTCGCCCTCATGCACATCGACCTCGATCGATTCAAGGTGGTCAATGAAACGCTCGGGCACTACGTCGGGGATGCGCTGCTCAAGCGCGCCGCGGAGCGGGTGCGCAAGGCCACCCATGAAGGCAATACCGTCGGCCGCGTCGGCGGCGACGAATTCACCATCGTCTTTCCCAACGTCACCAGCCTGCAGACGCTTTCCGCGACGGCCGAGGCGATCCTGGACGACCTGGCCAAGCCGTTCGAGAGCGACGACCAGGAATTGTTCCTTTCCGCCTCGATCGGCGTTAGCCTGTATCCGGAGGACGCCAGCAGCGTCGACGAGCTGATCAAGCACGCGGATGCGGCGATGTCGCGGGCCAAGCATTTCGGCCGCAACAACTTCCAGTTCTACACCGCCAACATGAACGTGGAAGTCCAGGACCGCATGCAGATCGAGGCGGGCCTGCGCACGGCCATACAACGCGACGAGTTCAGCCTGGTATTCCAGCCGAAGATCGACCTGGCCACCCGGCGCATATTCGGGGCCGAAGCCCTGCTGCGCTGGAAAAATCCGAAGCTGGGCATGATTGCGCCTTCCCGTTTCGTGCCGGTTGCCGAGGAGGCCGGCCTGGTGGGGCAGATCGGCGAATGGGTGCTGCACGCGGCCTGCCGGCAGATCCGCGAATGGCAGGATGCCGGGCATTCCCTGCAAGTGGCGGTGAACGTTTCCGCGCGGCAGTTCCAGGAATACGACCTGGCCGAACTCGTCATGGAAATCATGCGCGACACCGGCATCCAGGCGCGCAACCTGGAAATCGAGCTGACGGAAAGCGCGGTCATGGACGACGCCGAATCCTCCATCATCACGCTGGAGCGCCTCGCAGCCCTCGGCGTGCAGATCGCGATCGACGACTTCGGAACCGGGTACTCCAGCCTGTCCTACCTCAAGCGCCTTCCGCTGGACGTGCTGAAGATCGACCAGACGTTCGTGCGCGACATCTCGTCGGACCCGAACGACGCGGCCATCGTGCGCGCGATCATCACCCTGGCGCGCGCGCTGGGCATCAAGGTCATCGCCGAAGGCGTGGAAAACGAAGCGCAACTCGCGTTCCTGAACGCGTATGGCTGCCAGTACGCGCAGGGCTTCCTGTTCGGCCGGCCGCTGACGGAGAACCAGCTGCTTCGCCTGATCACCACCGGCGAGCAGGAATCGAACGTCGCCTGAAGGCCTGGGACAGGCGCGATTCATCGGCAAGGCATGGCACAGAAAATTCTCGCGTTCGCGGGCAGCCTGAGGACGGCGTCGTTCAACAAGAAGCTGGTCCGCATCGCGGCGGAGGGCGCTCGTGCGGCCGGCGCCGAAGTCACCGAGCTCGATCTGCGCGACATCCCCATGCCGCTCTACGACGGCGACATCGAGCGCGACCAGGGGCTTCCGCCCAATGCCAAGCTGTTCAAGCGCCTGCTCATCGAGCACCAGGGCATGCTGATCTCGTCGCCCGAGTACAACACCTCGATCACCGCGGTGCTCAAGAACGCAATCGACTGGGCATCACGCGCGGAACCCGGCGAAACCTCCTATGTCGCCTTCAAGGGCAAGGTCGGCGGCCTCATGTCGGCTTCGCCGGGCTACTACGGCGGGGTGCGCAGCGTCGCCGTGGTGCGCGCACTTTTGTCGCACCTTGGGACGATCGTCGTCCCGCAGCAGGTCAGCATTCCGCGCGCCAACGACGCCTTCGATGCGGAAGGCAACCTGCGCGATGCCGGCCTGCAGGAAACCGCCCGTGCCATTGGCGCGGACGTCGCTGTCCTCTTGCGCAAGCTGGCCTGACCAACCACGCAACGCCAAACCGGTGCACACTGGCCGCTGCGCGCCTAGCGCCGGTGCATCGGTGACCGGCGTGAACTGGCGAACCCGTTGCCGCCTGCCCGAATTGTTTTTCTGTTCATGTGCTTAGCCGGTCGAAATGCGATTCGGCAGTCGTGGCACAACGGTTGCTGAATGGAGCAGGGGTTCCCGGCATGTCCTTCGATTCCTACTACAACGAGATGTACCTCGCGGACGGCAGCGTCCGCAGCCACTACGAGCCGCTTGCGCAATGGATTGCGCAGACGCCGCCGGAGCACATCGGCAAGATGCGCCAGGCCGCGCATCTGCTGTTCCACCGCGTGGGGATCACCTTCGCGGTCTATGGGGAGGAGGCCGGCTCCGAGCGGCTGATTCCCTTCGACATGCTGCCGCACATCATTCCGGGTTCCGAGTGGCGCGCGATCGCGAAGGGCTTGAGGCAGCGCGCCAAGGCGCTGAATGCCTTCCTGCGCGACATCTACCATGACCAGGAGATCCTGCGCGCCGGCCGCATACCGAAGGAGAGGGTGACCGAGAACAAGCAGTTCCGCCCGGAGATGGTCGGTCTGGATGTTCCAGGCGGCATCTACGCGCACATCGCCGGCATCGATCTCGTGCGCGCGGGCGCCGGCGAATACTACGTGCTCGAGG
>DASZTG010000081.1:0-21841 GCA_035548375.1 Burkholderiales bacterium | reverse complement strand
CACCACCGACGTGACGGGGGCGGTGGAGTTGCCGGCGGGGACGGAGATGGTGATGCCCGGGGACAACATCGGGATCACGGTGCAGCTGATCCAGCCCATTGCGATGGAAGAGGGCCTGCGCTTTGCGATCCGCGAGGGCGGGCGCACCGTGGGTGCCGGCGTCGTCGCCAAAATCATCGAGTAAAGACCATGCAAAGCCAGAAAATCCGCATTCGCCTGAAGGCCTTCGACTATCGCCTGATCGACCAGTCGGCGATCGAGATCGTCGAGACTGCGAAGCGCACCGGCGCGGTGGTCAAGGGCCCGGTTCCGCTGCCCACGCGCATCGAGCGTTTCGACGTGCTGCGCAGCCCGCACGTGAACAAGACGTCGCGCGACCAGTTCGAGATTCGCACGCACCTGCGGCTGATGGACATCATCGATCCGACCGACAAGACGGTCGACGCGCTGATGAAGCTCGACCTGCCGGCGGGCGTGGACGTAGAGATCAAGCTGTAAGGCAATAAAGCAGTATCCGGGGCATGGCCGATAAACGGCCAGCCCGGTTAAATGGATTGGCCGGTCAATTGCAACCGGCCCCTTTTGTCAAAGGGAAACAAAAATGAGCTTAGGACTTGTCGGTCGCAAGATCGGCATGACGCGACTTTTCACCGATGACGGCGACGCCGTCCCGGTCACGGTCGTGGACGTGTCGAACAATCGCGTGACCCAGATCAAGACGCCGGAGAACGACGGCTATGCCGCCATCCAGGTGGCCTTCGGCAAGCGCCGCGCGCGTCGCGTGAGCAAGCCGGCCGCCGGGCATTTCGCCAAGGCCGGCGTCGAGGCGGGCCACGTTCTCAGCGAATTCCGTGTCGAAGCCGACCAGCTCGCCAACTTCAAGGTGGGCGGCCAGATCGGCGTCGACATCTTCAAGGTGGGCCAGCTGGTGGACGTCACCGGCACCACGATCGGCAAGGGATTCGCCGGCGTCATCAAGCGCCACCATTTCTCGTCGAACCGGGCCAGCCACGGCAACTCGCGATCCCACAACGTGCCGGGCTCCATCGGCATGGCGCAGGACCCGGGCCGCGTGTTCCCCGGCAAGCGCATGTCCGGCCATCTGGGCGCGGTCAAGCGTACGACGCAGAAGTTGCAGATCGTTCGCATCGACGCCGAACGCCAATTGCTGCTCATCAAGGGCGCGGTACCGGGATCCGAAGGCGGCGATCTGGTCGTGCACCCGTCAGTGAAAGCGGGGGCATGATGGAACTCAAGCTGATCGATGCGAAAGGCAAGGAAACCGCCAGCGTGAAGGCATCCGACGAGTTGTTCGGGCGCGAGTTCAACGAGTCGCTCGTGCACCAGATCGTGACGGCCTACCTCGCGAATGCGCGCCTTGCGACGCGCGCGCAGAAAGGCCGCAGCGACATCGCCAAGTCCACCCGCAAGCCGTGGCGCCAGAAAGGCACCGGCCGAGCGCGCGCCGGCATGGCGTCGAGCCCGCTCTGGCGCGGCGGCGGCAAGATTTTTCCGAACAACCCGGATGAGAATTTCAGCCACAAGGTCAACCGCAAGATGTTCCGCGCCGGCTTGTCCGCCATCCTGTCGCAGCTTGCCCGCGACGGCAGGCTGGCGGTGGTCGAGGATTTCGCGCTGAGCGCGCCCAAGACCAAGCTGCTCGCGCAGAAGGTCAAGGACATGGGCCTGGAAAGCGTGCTGATCATCACCGACAAGCTCGACGACAACCTGGTGCTGTCCGCCCGCAATCTCGCCAACGTCCTCGTGGTCGAACCGGGACAGGCCGACCCGGTCAGCCTGTTGCGCTTCAACAACACGCTGATCACCAAGGGCGCCGTGGCCAAGATCGAGGAGATGCTGGCATGACCGCCGTCACTTTCAAGTCGGAACGCCTGATGCAGGTGCTGCTCGCGCCGGTCGTGTCCGAGAAAAGCACCTATGTCGCGGACAAGAACGAGCAGGTGATCTTCCGCGTGGTCGCCGACGCGACCAAGCCCGAGATCAAGGCCGCCGTCGAATTGCTGTTCAAGGTCGAGGTCGACAGCGTCCAGGTCCTCAACGTGAAGGGCAAGGAAAAGCGCTTCGGCCGCTTCATCGGCAGGCGCCGTCACTGGAAGAAGGCCTACGTGTGCCTGAAGCCGGGACAGGAAATCAATTTCGCCGCAGGGGAGACCAAGTAATGGCACTGGTCAAAGTCAAGCCGACGTCGCCCGGCCGCCGCGCGCTCGTCAAGGTCGTCAATCCCAACCTGCACAAGGGCAAGCCCGTTGCCGCGCTCGTCGAGAAGCAGAGCAAGCGCGCCGGGCGCAACAACAGCGGCCACATCACGACGCGCCACAAGGGTGGGGGCCACAAGCACCATTACCGCATCGTCGATTTCGTGCGCGACAAGGACGGCATCGTCGCGAAGGTCGAGCGGCTGGAGCACGACCCGAATCGCAGCGCCACGCTGGCGCTGCTGTGCTATGCCGACGGCGAGCGCCGCTACGTCATCGCGCCGAAGGGCGTGGTCGTGGGCCAGGAAGTGATCAACGGCTCCGAGGCGCCGATCAAGTCGGGCAACACGCTGCCGCTTCGCAATATTCCGGTCGGCACCACGATTCATTGCATCGAGATGCAGCCCGGCAAGGGTGCGCAGCTCGCGCGCTCGGCGGGAACCTCCGTCCAGCTGCTGGCGCGGGAAGGTGTATACGCCCAATTGCGCCTGCGCTCGGGTGAGATCCGCAAGGTGCACGTGGACTGCCGCGCGACCATAGGCGAGGTCGGCAACGAAGAGCACAACCTCGAGTCCATCGGCAAGGCCGGGCGCGTGCGCTGGCGTGGCGTGCGGCCGACGGTGCGCGGCGTGGCCATGAACCCGATCGATCACCCGCACGGCGGCGGCGAAGGCAAGACCGCGGCCGGCCGCGACCCGGTGAGCCCGTGGGGCACCCCCACCAAGGGATACAAGACCCGTCGCAACAAGCGCACGCGCAGCATGATCGTGCGTGATCGTCACGGCAAATAAGGGACAGGACATATGGCACGTTCCATCAAGAAAGGCCCGTTCGTCGACCACCACCTGGTGGACAAGGTGGAAGCTGCGCGCGCGGCCAAGGACAAGCGGCCGATCAAGACCTGGTCGCGTCGCTCGACCATCCTGCCCGACTTCGTCGGGCTGACCATCGCCATCCACAATGGTCGGCAGCACGTGCCGATCTACATCAGCGAGAACATGGTCGGCCACAAGCTGGGCGAATTCGCGCTGACGCGCACGTTCAAGGGTCACACCGGCGACAAGAAAGCCGTGGTTGCCCCTTCCGGCCCGCCGAAGAAGTAAGGGCCACGAGGAGACATGACCATGAGAACTTCAGCAATATTGCGCGGCGTGCGGTTGTCGGCCCAGAAGGGCAGGCTCGTTGCGGACCAGATTCGCGGCATGCCGGTAGACAAGGCGCTCAACCTGCTCGCCTTCAGCCCCAAGAAGGGCGCGAAGATCATCCGCAAGGTCCTCGAATCCGCGATCGCGAATGCCGAACACAACGACGGCGCGGACATCGACGAATTGAGCGTCAAGATCGTCCACGTCGAGCAGGGAGCGAGCCTCAAGCGCTTCATGCCGCGCGCCAAGGGGCGCGGATTCAAGATCACCAAGCCCACCTGCCACATCTACCTGACGGTCGGGGACAAGGAGTAAGCATGGGACAGAAAATTCACCCGACGGGGTTCCGGCTCTCGGTCCAGCGCAACTGGACCTCGCGCTGGTATTCGAACAGCAAGGCCTTCCCGGGCATGTTGCACGAGGACATCAAGGTCCGCGACTTCCTGAAGAAGAAGCTCGCGCACGCCGCCGTCAGCAAGGTCGTCATCGAGCGCCCGGCGAAGAACGCGAAAATTACGGTGTACAGCGCGCGTCCCGGCGTGGTCATCGGCAAGAAGGGCGAGGACATCGAAAACCTGCGCGGCCAGCTGCAGAAGCTGATGGGCGTGCCGGTCCACGTGAACATCGAGGAAGTGCGCAAGCCGGAAGTCGACGCGCAACTGATTTCGGACTCGATCGCGCAGCAGCTCGAGAAGCGCATCATGTTCCGTCGCGCGATGAAGCGGGCGATCCAGAACGCCATGCGCCTGGGCGCGCAGGGCATCAAGATCATGAGCGCCGGCCGGCTGAACGGCATCGAGATCGCGCGCACCGAGTGGTATCGCGAAGGCCGCGTGCCGCTTCATACGCTGCGCGCCGACATCGACTACGGCTTTTCCGAAGCCAAGACGACCTACGGCGTGATCGGCATCAAGGTCTGGGTATTCAAGGGCGAAGTGCTGGGCCGCGGCGAGCAGCCCGTGGCAGCACCCGCCCCGGAACCGGAGCGCAAGGCAAGACGAGGAGCGAAGAATGCTGCAACCAGCTAGGAGGAAGTATCGCAAGGAGCAGAAGGGCCGCAACACCGGCGTGGCGACGCGCGGTGCCAAGGTCAGCTTCGGCGAATACGGGCTGAAGGCCGTCGGCCGCGGCCGCCTGACCGCGCGGCAGATAGAGGCGGCGCGCCGCGCGATGACCCGCCACATCAAGCGCGGCGGGCGTATCTGGATCCGCATATTCCCGGACAAGCCGATCTCGCAGAAGCCGGCGGAAGTGCGCATGGGCAATGGCAAGGGCAATCCGGAGTACTACGTCGCGGAGATCCAGCCGGGCAAGGTTTTGTACGAGATGGACGGGGTCGACGAGACGCTGGCACGCGAGGCGTTTCGCCTGGCCGCGGCCAAGCTGCCGATCCAGACCACGTTCGTGATCAGACAGGTGGGCTAAACCATGAAAGCATCCGAACTGCGGAGCAAATCCGACGCGGACCTGGGCAAGGAGCTGGACGACCTGCTCAAGGCGCAATTTTCGCTGCGCATGCAACTGGCCACGCAGCAATTGACCAACAACAGCGAAATCAAGAAAGTTCGCCGCGAGATCGCTCGCGTGCGCACCGTGATCGGCGAAAAGGCGAAAAAAGCATGAGCGAGCAGACAGCAGCGGTATCCACCCCCCGCAAACTGACCGGGCGGGTCGTCAGCGACAAGATGGACAAGACCGTCACGGTGCTGGTCGAGCGCAAGGTCAAGCACCCGCTCTACGGGAAATTCGTCAGCCGTTCGAAGAAATACCACGCGCACGACGAGAAGAACGAATTCCACCCGGGCGACCTGGTGCTGATCGAGGAAACCCGGCCGATGTCCAAGACCAAGGCCTGGAAGGTCATAGAGCTGGTCGAGAAGGCGAAGGAAGCCATCTAGGTCTTGCCCGGGCGGCGATTTATCCCTAGAATGCCGCCTTTTTCCCCGGATCGTCCCCTTGAGGGGCGCTCCGATTCCGACCCGGACGGGTTCCAAAACTGGTCTGCCAGGCACCAAGACAGGCGGGCGAAGTTGGAGAGAAAGCGCAAATGATTCAAATGCAAAGCAGGCTGGACGTGGCCGACAACACGGGTGCACGTTCGGTGATGTGCATCAAGGTGCTGGGCGGCTCCAAGCGCCGCTACGCCGGCATCGGCGACGTCATCAAGGTCAGCATCAAGGATTGCGCCCCGCGCGGTCGCGTGAAGAAGGGCGAAATCTACAATGCCGTGGTCGTGCGGACCGCGAGCGGCGTGCGTCGCCAGGACGGATCGCTGGTCAAGTTCGACTCCAACGCCGCGGTGCTGCTCAACGCCAAGCTCGAACCCATCGGCACGCGCATTTTCGGGCCGGTCACGCGCGAATTGCGGACCGAGCGCTTCATGAAAATCGTGTCGCTCGCCCCCGAAGTGCTGTAAGGAGATCTCATGCGCAAGATTCGCAAGGGCGACAACGTCATCGTCATCTCCGGCAAGGACAAGGGCAAGCGCGGCGCCGTGCTGCGCGTGCTTGACGACAGCCATGTTCTGGTCGAAGGCGCCAACAACGCCAAGAAGCACCAGAAGCCCAACCCCATGAAAGGCACGACCGGCGGCATCGTGAGCAAGGAGATGCCCATCCACGTGTCGAACGTCGCCCTGTTCAATCCCACCACCCAGAAGGCGGACCGGGTCGGCGTCAAGCGCCTGGACGACGGCCGCCACGTGCGGATCTACAAGTCGAACGGCGAAATGCTGGACGCGTAAGAGGAAGATATGGCGAAGGCTAAGGCAGCAGCTGGCGAGAAGAAGGAGGCGGCCACCGCGCAGGCGGCGCGCCTGCACACGCACTACCGTGACGCGGTGGTGCCGGCCCTCATGAAGCAGTTCGGCTACAAGACCTCGATGCAGGTCCCGCGCATCGACAAGATCGTCCTGAACATGGGCGTGGGCGAAGCCGTCAACGACAAGAAGATCCTCGAGAACGCCGTCGGCGACATGATCAAGATCGCCGGCCAGAAGCCGGTGGTCACGAAGGCGAAGAAGTCGATCGCCGGATTCAAGATCCGCAAGGACTATCCGATCGGGTGCATGGTGACGCTGCGCCGCGACCGGATGTACGAATTCCTGGATCGCCTGGTGTCGATCGCGATTCCGCGCATCCGCGACTTCCGCGGCATCTCGGCGCGCTCGTTCGACGGTCGCGGCAACTTCAACCTCGGCGTCAAGGAACAGATCATTTTCCCGGAGATCGAGTACGACAAGATCGATGCGCTCCGGGGTTTGAACATCACGATCACCACGACAGCGAAGACGGACGACGAAGCGCGGGCGCTTCTCGCCGCCTTCAAGTTCCCCTTCAAGAACTGAGGTCGGCATGGCAAAGACAGCCCTGATCAATCGAGAGCAGAAGCGCCGCGGCACGGTCAAGAAGTTCGCGGCCAAGCGCGCCGAGCTGCTCGCGGTCATCAACAACAGCAAGGCTTCCGACGAGGAGCGCACGCAGGCCCGCGACAAGCTGGGCAAGCTGCCGCGCAACGCCAGCCCGGTGCGGCTGCGCAATCGCTGCGCGCTCACGGGGCGTCCCCGCGGCGTGTTCCGCAAGTTCGGCCTGGGCCGCAACAAGCTGCGCGAGATCGCCATGCGTGGCGAGATCCCCGGCGTGACCAAAGCTAGCTGGTAGCAGGAGACTCTGGATGAGCATGAGTGACCCCATTGCCGACATGCTGACGCGCATCCGCAACGCGCAAACCGCGGAGAAGACGTCGGTCGTCGTGCCCACGAGCAAACTCAAGGTTTCGATCGCCAAGGTCCTGAAGGACGAGGGCTACATCGAGGATTTCGCGGTCCGCGACGACAGCGGCAAGCAATTCCTCGAAATCGGTTTGAAATATTACGCCGGGCGCCCGGTCATCGAGCGCATCGAGCGGGTCAGCCGCCCGGGACTGCGCATCTACAAGCCGGCGACGGACATTCCGGAAGTCATGAACGGCCTGGGCGTGGCGATCGTGTCCACGTCCAAGGGCGTCATGACCGACCGCAAGGCGCGCCAGACCGGCGTCGGCGGCGAAGTCCTGTGTATCGTGGCTTAAAGCAGGCTTGAGGAGCAGAACAAGATGTCTCGCATAGGTAACCTGCCCGTCTCCGTGCCCAAGGGCGTGGATGTGACGGTGGCGTCAGGCCAGATCTCGATCAAGGGTCCGCTGGGCACCTTGTCCCATCGCGTCTCGCCGACCGTGGACGTGGTGCGCGAAGGCGATGAGATCGTCTTCAAGACCAAGGACGAGTCGATCCAGACGAACGCCATGTCCGGCACGCTGCGCGCCGTCGTGGCGAACATGATCGTGGGCGTGACCAAGGGATTCGAGCGCAAGCTGCAGCTGGTCGGCGTGGGGTATCGCGCGCAGGCGCAGGGCGACAAGCTCAACCTGACGCTGGGATTTTCCCATCCCGTCGTGCACCAGATGCCCAAGGGCATCAAGGTGGAAACCCCGCAGCAGACCGAGATCGTCATCAAGGGCATCGACAAGCAGGCCGTCGGCCAGGTCGCGGCGGACGTGCGCGGGTACCGGCCGCCGGAGCCGTACAAGGGCAAGGGCGTGCGCTACGCCGACGAGCGGGTGGTACTGAAGGAAACCAAGAAGAAGTAATGGAGCAAAGAACATGATCGACAAGAAACAATCGCGCATGCGCCGCGCCCGCCAGACCCGGGCCAAGATCGCCGAATTGAAGGCGGTGAGGCTTGCGATATATCGCTCCAATGACCATATATACGCGCAGGTGATCGATCCCACCTCCAAGGTGCTGGCGTCGGCATCGACGCTGGAGCCGGACGTCCGCAAGCAGCTGGGCAACGGCAGCAACGTCAAGGCCGCCGCGGTCGTGGGCAAGCTGATCGCCGAGAAGGCGAAGGCGAAGGGTGTGGAACAGGTTGCGTTCGACCGCGCCGGATTCAAGTATCACGGCCGCGTGAAGGCGCTAGCGGAAGCGGCGCGCGAAGCCGGACTGAAGTTCTGAGGATATAGCCATGGCCAGGATGCAGCAGCAGAACGAAGAGCGCAATGACGGCATGCGCGAGAAGATGGTGTCGGTCAATCGCGTCACCAAGGTCGTGAAGGGCGGGCGCATTCTGGGTTTTGCCGCGCTCACGGTGGTGGGCGACGGCGACGGCGGCATCGGCATGGGCAAGGGCAAGGCCAGGGAAGTCCCGGTGGCGGTGCAGAAGGCCATGGACGAGGCGCGTCGCAAGATGGTGAAGATCAGCCTCAAGAACGGAACCCTGCAGCACGCGGTCGTCGGCGAGCACGGCTCCGCGAAGGTGTTCATGCAACCCGCGTCCGAGGGTACCGGCATCATCGCCGGCGGCCCGATGCGCGCCATTTTCGAGGTCATGGGCGTGACGAACGTGCTGGCGAAGTGCCTGGGTTCCACGAATCCGTACAACGTCGTGCGCGCCACGATCAACGGCCTGCAGGGCATGAGCACGCCGGCGGAAATCGCGGCCAAGCGCGGCAAGACCGTCGAAGAAATCCTGGGATAACCGGACCGGATCATGGCGAAGAAAAAAGAAGCGGCAAAGAAGGCGGGCAAGACGCTCAAGGTCACGCTGGTGCGTGGCGTGGTCGGCACGCGCGAGAGCCATCGCGCGACGGTCCGTGGACTCGGCCTGCGGCGCATCAACCACACGGTCGAGCTGGAAGACACCCCGGCGGTGCGCGGCATGATCAACAAGGTGAATTACCTCGTAAAGCTAGAGGCATAAATGCGTTTAAACCAGATCAAACCGGCGGCCGGCGCCAAGCACACGAAAAAGCGCGTCGGGCGCGGCATCGGCAGCGGGCTGGGCAAGACGGCCGGTCGCGGCCACAAGGGGCAGAAGTCACGCTCGGGCGGCTTCCACAAGGTGGGCTTCGAAGGCGGCCAGATGCCGCTGCATCGGCGTTTGCCGAAGCGCGGTTTCATTTCGCTGACTGCCGATGACACGGTAGAGGTCCGGCTGTCGTCGCTCGACAAGCTTCCGGTCGAGGAAATCGACATCCTCGTGCTCAAGCAGGCCGGCGTCGTGCCGAACGCGGCATTGTCGGCAAAGGTGATCTTGAACGGAGAAATCAAGCGCAAGGTCAAATTGCGCGGATTGCTCGTGACGAAGGGTGCGCGTGCGGCGATCGAAAAAGCCGGCGGCAGCATCGAAGGCTAGAGCTTGGCGGAAAATTCTCTGATCGGAATGGGCAAATTCGGCGACTTGAAGCGCCGATTGCTGTTCCTGCTGGGCGCGTTGATCGTGTACCGGATCGGCGCGCACGTGCCGGTTCCGGGCATCGATCCGGTCCAGCTCGCGGAGCTTTTCAAGTCGCAGAAGGGCGGCATCCTCGACATGTTCAACATGTTCTCGGGCGGTGCTCTGTCGCGATTTACTATTTTCGCGCTCGGGATCATGCCGTACATTTCGGCGTCCATCATCATGCAGCTGCTGACGGTGGTTTCGCCGCAGCTCGAAGCCCTGAAGAAGGAAGGCGAATCGGGTCGCCGCAAGATTACGCAGTACACGCGCTACGGCACGCTTTTCCTGGCGACGTTCCAGGGCCTGGGAATCGCGATCGCGCTCGAGTCGCAGCGCGGCCTGGTGATCGACCCCGGCCTGGGATTCCGCCTGACCACGGTGGTGACCCTGGTGACCGGCACGATGTTCCTGATGTGGCTGGGCGAGCAGATCACCGAGCGCGGCATCGGCAACGGCATATCGCTGATCATCTTCGCCGGCATCGCCGCGGGATTCCCGCGGGCGATAGGCGGCACGCTGGAACTGGCGCGCACCGGTGCGTTCTCGATCCCGCTGGTGCTGCTGCTTCTGGTCGGCGCGATCGTGGTGACCGGCTTCGTGGTATTCGTCGAGCGCGGCCAGCGCAAGATCCTGGTGAACTACGCGAAGCGGCAGGTGGGACGCAAGGTCTACGGCGGGCAGAGCTCGCACCTGCCGCTGAAGCTGAACATGTCGGGCGTGATTCCGCCGATATTCGCTTCCAGCATCATCTTGTTTCCGGCCACGCTTGCCGGCTGGTTCGGCAGCAACGAGAGCATGACCTGGCTGCGCGACATCAGCGGCACGCTGCATCCGGGACAGCCGATTTACGTGTTGTTGTACGCGTCCGCGATCATTTTCTTCTGCTTTTTCTACACGGCCCTGGTGTTCAACCCCAAGGAAACCGCGGAAAACCTGAAGAAGGGCGGGGCGTTCGTGCCGGGGATCCGGCCGGGCGACCAGACGGCGAAGTACATCGAGAAGATCACGATGCGCCTGACGCTGGCGGGAGCCATCTACGTGACGCTGGTTTGCCTGCTGCCCGAGTTCCTGATCGTGAAGTGGAACGTGCCGTTTTATTTTGGCGGCACCAGCCTGCTGATCATCGTGGTGGTGACGATGGATTTCATGCAGCAGGTCCAGGCCTACATGATGTCGCACCAGTACGAGAGCCTGCTCAAGAAGGCGAACCTGAAGGGCGGGATGTTCCCGACCCGATAGCGGAGGAGCATGGCCAAGGAAGAGACCATCCAGATGCAGGGAGAAATCCTGGAAACCCTGCCGAACGCGACGTTTCGCGTGAAGCTGGAGAACGGCCACGTGGTGCTCGGGCACATCTCCGGAAAGATGCGGATGCACTACATCCGCATCCTGCCCGGGGACAAGGTGACGGTGGATTTGACGCCTTACGATTTGTCGCGCGCACGCATCGTGTTCCGCGCGAAGTAGCGGCGGCGACGTGCGGCGATTGGCGATTTGAGGAGCGAAGAATGAGAGTACAGGCATCGGTCAAGAAGATGTGCCGGAACTGCAAGATCGTCCGGCGCAACCGCGTTGTGCGCGTGATCTGCACGGATCCGCGCCACAAGCAGCGCCAGGGCTGACCCGGCGATAACCGCAACGTTCAACAGGACGCAGGACGACTATGGCCCGCATTGCCGGAGTAAACATCCCGAACCACCAGCATGCCGTGATCGCGCTGACGGCGATCTACGGCATCGGCCGCGCCCGCTCGCGGGCGATTTGCGCCGCGGCCGGCGTCAATGCGTCGGCGAAGATCAAGGACCTGTCCGACAACGACATGGAAAAGCTGCGCGAGCAGGTCGCGAAGTTCACCGTCGAAGGCGACCTGCGCCGGGAAGTGACGATGAATATCAAGCGGCTGATGGACCTCGGCTGCTATCGCGGCACGCGGCACCGTCGCGGATTGCCCGCGCGCGGGCAGCGCACCCGCACCAACGCGCGCACCCGCAAGGGGCCGCGCAAGGCGATCCAGCGTACGGGCGGCGCAGTCGCGGCACCGTCGAAGGGTTAACCGGCGCCGACACGGCGTCGTCGAGCAAACGAACGAAGCACCAGGGAATTCAAGACATGGCAAAGGCACCTACACCGGCGGCAACGCGGGTCCGCAAGAAGGTCAAGAAGAACGTGGCCGAAGGCATCGCGCACGTTCACGCGTCCTTCAACAACACGATCATCACGATCACCGATCGCCAGGGGAACGCCCTGTCATGGGCGACCTCGGGGGCGGCCGGCTTCAAGGGCTCGCGCAAGTCCACGCCGTTCGCGGCCCAGATCGCCGCCGAGCAGGCCGGACGCGCCGCACAGGAATGCGGCGTGAAAAACCTGGAAGTGCGCATCAAGGGCCCCGGCCCTGGCCGCGAATCCGCGGTGCGTGCGCTGAACGCGGTCGGATTCAAGATCACCAGCATTTCGGACGTGACGCCGGTCCCGCACAACGGCTGCCGCCCGCCCAAGAAGCGCCGTATCTGATCTCTAAGGAGAAGAGCCAGTGGCCAGGAACCTAGACGCAAAATGCCGCCAGTGCCGGCGCGAAGGCGAGAAGCTTTTTCTGAAGGGCGAGAAGTGCTTCACCGATAAATGCTCGATCGAGCGCCGCGCGTACGCACCGGGGCAGCACGGCCAGAAGAACCTGCGCCGCTCCGACTACGGCAACCAGCTGCGCGAGAAGCAGAAGATTCGCCGCATCTACGGCATGCTGGAGCGCCAGTTCCGCAATACGTACAAGCTGGCCGCGAGCGCCAAGGAAGTCACGGGCGAAGCCCTGTTGCAGATGCTGGAAAGCCGGCTCGACACGGTTGCCTACCGCATGGGCTTCGGCTCCTCGCGCACCGAGGCGCGCCAGGTCGTGCGCCACAACGGCATCCTGGTGAACGGCAAGCGGGTCAACATCCCGTCCTACCAGGTTCGTCCCGGCGATGCCGTGGAGGTCGCGGACGGTGCCAAGGGCCAGTTGCGCATCAAGGGCGCCGTCGAGGCCGCCGAAGGCCGCGGCTTCCCGGAGTGGATCGAAGTCGATGCCAAGGCGTTGAAGGGTACCTTCAAGGCGAAGCCGCAACGTTCGGAGCTGCCTTCCACGATCAATGAATCGCTGGTAGTGGAACTGTATTCGAAGTAAGCGAACCGGTATGGCGGCCCGCCGTCGTTCCTTCGGGGACCGGCCGGGCCGCAGGTATTTCAGACGGGACGTCCCGCATTCAATCTAGAGGGTCACGTTTATGCAAAGCAGCTTTCTGAAGCCGCGAATCATCGATGTCCAGGCGATCTCCGCATTTCACGCGAAGGTGACGATGGAGCCGTTCGAGCGCGGATATGGCCATACTCTCGGCAACGCATTGCGCCGGGTGCTGCTGTCGTCCATGCCCGGCTTCGCGCCCACCGAGGTCAAGATCAACGGCGTCCTGCACGAATACTCGACCATAGACGGTGTGCAGGAAGACGTGGTCGACATCCTGCTGAACCTCAAGGGCATCGTCCTCAAGCTGCACAACCGGGATGAAGTCGTGCTCAACCTGAAGAAGCAGGGCGAGAGCGTGGTGACCGCCGGCGACATCGAGGCCTCCCACGACGTCGAAATCATCAATCCCGACCATGTCATCGCCCATGTGGCGCCGGGCGGCAAGCTCGACATGCAGATCAAGGTCGAAGGCGGCCGCGGCTACGTGCCGGCGACCACACGCGCCCTGGCGAAGGAAGGCCGCACCATCGGTAACATCATGGTCGACGCGTCCTTCAGCCCGGTGAAGCGGGTCAGCTACGCAGTGGAATCCGCGCGCGTCGAACAGCGCACCGACCTCGACAAGCTGATCATGGACATCGAGACCAACGGCGTGGTGGAGCCCGAGGAAGCCATCCGCTATGCGGCGCGCATCCTCGTGGACCAGTTGTCGCTGTTCGCGGACCTGAAGGGCACGCCGGCGCCGATCGAGCAGCCGAAAGCGCCCCAGGTCGATCCGATCCTGCTGCGCCCGGTCGACGATCTGGAGCTGACGGTGCGTTCGGCGAACTGCCTTAAGGCGGAGAACATCTATTACATCGGCGATCTGATCCAGCGCACGGAAACGGAATTGCTGAAGACGCCGAACCTGGGCCGCAAGTCGCTCAACGAGATCAAGGAAGTGCTTGCCTCGCGCGGCCTGACGCTCGGCATGAAACTGGAAAACTGGCCCCCAGTCGGGCTGGAAAAAGTATAGGCAAACTTACGAACCGTACCAGCCTTCGCGAGATCGTCTGGGCCAGTTTCAGTGAAGGCTAACCTTCAGGTTATGCCGGAACTAAAATTGGCCGCCGGTCGGTCTCGAGAAGGTTTAAGGGGACAGAAATGCGCCACGGACTTGGACTGAGAAAACTCAACCGCACCAGCAGCCACCGGCTGGCCATGCTGCGGAACATGACCAACTCCCTGCTCAAGCACGAGGTCATCAAGACCACGCTGCCGAAGGCGAAGGAGCTGCGCCGGGTCGCCGAGCCCATCATCACGCTCGGCAAGAAGCCCTCGCTGAACAATCGCCGGCTGGCGTTCTCGCGCCTGCGCGACCGCGAGATGGTGCTCAAACTGTTCAACGAACTGGGGCCGCGCTATGCCAACCGCAACGGCGGCTACCTGCGCATCCTGAAGTTCGGTTTCCGCCAGGGTGACAACGCCCCGATGGCACTGGTCGAGCTAATGGATCGGCCGGAGATGGAGAGCGCGACGTCAACCGAAGGTAGTGCCAAGAAATAGGGGCGTTGCAGTGAAGACTTATGCTCGCGGAAGCGGGTGTTAGTCGGAGCTACAACGCCAGAGAAGCCGGGCTTGCCCGGCTTCTTTTATTCCAGCCACTGGTCGAGCTAATGGATCGGCCGGAGAGGGAGAGCGCGACGTCGACCGAAGGTAGTGCCAAGAAATAGGGGCGTTGCAGTGAAGACTCATGCCCGCGGAAGCGGGCGTTAGTCGGAGCTACAACGCCAGAGAAGCCGGGCGTGCCCGGCTTCTTTAATTCCAGCCACTGGTCGAGCTGATGTATCGGCCGGACGAAGCGGACGCCGCGATAACCGAGAAGAAATAGCGCGGCCTGCACGTCAAATGAAAAAGCCGGGGCCCCCGGCTTTTCGCATTTCAGGCGCTCATGCCGGCTTTTGCCTTGGTGCTCCGCCACGCCGCGGATTCCGCCAGGGCGTTGCGGCTGTCGATGAATTCGGCCATGTGCTCGGGGGCGATCGGGCGGCTCACCAGGTAACCCTGGATGACGTCGCAGCCGCGGTCCTTCAGGAAGTCATATTGCGGCTGCATCTCCACGCCTTCGGCCACGACGCTCAGGTTCAGGCTGTGCGCCATGCCGATAATGGCGGTAGTCAGCGCCGCGTCGCCGGCGTCCCCCGGCGCATCCTTGATGAACGAGCGATCGATCTTCAGGGAATCGAGCGGAAAGCGCTTCAGGTAGGCGAGCGACGAATAGCCCGTGCCGAAATCGTCGATGGAGAGCTTCACGCCCATCGCCTTCAGGTCGCGCAGCAGGGCGAGGGTGCTTTCGACGTTGTCCATCAGCATGCTTTCCGTCAGCTCGATTTCGAGCAGATGGGGATCGAGGTCCGCTTGCTCCAGCGCCTGTGCGACAGAGGTGAGCAGGCTCGGCTGCCGGAAATGCGAGCCCGCGATGTTCACGGCGACGCTGATGGGCGGGCATCCCGACTGCTGCCACGCGCGTAACTGCCTGCACGCGGTGGCGACGACCCATTCGCCTATCGGAATGATCAGTCCGATTTCCTCGGCCACGGAAATGAACTGGTTGGGGCCGACCAGGCCCAGCGCGGGATGGTTCCAGCGGACCAGCGCCTCGACGCCCGTGACCCTGCCGTCGGAAGTACGCACCTTGGGCTGGTAGTGCAGGATGAATTCCTGGCGCTCGACCGCCTTGCGCAACTGGGCCTCGAGCGAGAGCTTCTCGAGCGCGGTGGCGTTCATGCCGCCGCCGTAGAACTGGTAGTTGTTCCTGCCCTGCTCCTTGGCGAAATGCATCGCCGTATCGGCGTTCTTGACCAGGCTCTCCGGCGTTTCCCCGTCGTTCGGGAACAATGCGATGCCGATGCTGGCGGTGACGAAGACTTCCTGTTCGCCGAGGCGAAACGGCGCCTTGAGCTGGTCCAGCACGCGGTGCGCGACCTTTGCGGCGTCATGGAAATGGATGAGGTCGGTCAGCACCAGGCTGAATTCGTCGCCGCCGAGGCGCGCGAGGCGGTCGGGCTCGAGTTCCATGCGCGCCACGGAATCGGTGGTCCGCAGGCATTCGCCCAGCCGCTGTGAAACGGCGACCAGCAACTGGTCGCCCACGCTGTGTCCGAGCGTGTCGTTGATGCGCTTGAACTGGTCGAGGTCGAGCGAGAGGACGCTCAGCAGGCGCTTGTGCCGCTTGGCCATCGCCAGGCCGCGCTGGATCTGCTCGAGGAAGAACGGTCGATTGGGCAGCTTGGTCAGGGCATCGTAGTAAGCCAGGTAGCGGATTTGTTCCTCGGCTTTCTTGCGTTCCGTGATGTCCTGGATCGTGCCGGAAACGAAGCGCGCGCCGCCGTCGTTCGCGCGCCTGGCGAGGCCGAGTATGTGGATGTGCCTGATCGATCCGTCGCCCATCAATAGCCGATGCGTGAGGTCCACGGCTTCCCCGCCGCCGATGAAGCGCTGCAGGTTTTCCCTCGCCTGCGCGCGCTCTTCCGGATGCACGCATTCGAAGAACTCGTCGAATCCGCTGGGATGAACGCTGGGATCCAGCCCGAGGATGCGATAGGTTTCCGCGGACCAGTAGGTCTGCTTGCCCTCCACGTCCCATTCCCAGTTGCCGAGCCGCGCGATGCGCTGCGCGTCGGCCAGGCTTTGCTGGTTGCGCACGAGCTCGTCCAGGGTGCGGGCCGAGCGCAGCAGGTAGCGTACGCGGTACCCGAGCACGCCCCAGTTGATGGGCTTGGCGATGAAGTCCGTGGCGCCGGCCTCGAAGGCCTGGTTGATCGAATCGAGGTCGTCCAGCCCGGTCAGCATGAGGATCGGGGTGCGCACGCCTTCGGGAAGCTTGCGGATCTCGCGGCAGGCACCGAAGCCGTCCAGTTCGGGCATCAGCACGTCCATGAGCACGATGTCCGGCTGCAGTTGCGCGAAGCGCTGCGTCGCTTCGCGTCCGTCGCCGGCCTCGTGCACCGCGAATCGCTCGTTCTCGAGAATCTTGCGAATCAGCATGCGCATGACCGCGTCGTCGTCCACGACGAGCGCAACCGGGGTCCGCACGCTTGCCGGCGAGTTGATCGTTGTCATGCCGCCTCCCTGTCGAATTGCCCGCGCAGCGCCTGGGCCGCAGATTCGTATGCCAGCTTCAATGCCGGTGCCTGTGCCTTCGCATCGGCGAGGTTTCCCGCGCGAACCAGGGATTCGACCTGGCGGCACAGCTCGGAAAGCTGCAGCGCGCCGACGTTCGCGCTGCTCGACTTCAAGGTGTGCACGGCGCGATGCGCCTGCTCGGGATTTCCGTCCGCCAATCCTTTCGCGAATTCCTCGACGAGCTTCGGCGAATTGCCCAGGTAGGCGTCGAGCACCTTGCGCAACAAGTCGTTGCCGCCGCCGAGCATGCGGATCGCGTCGATCGCCTTGCGATCGATGATTTCGACCGCCGGCGCCGGGTCAGATGGCCTTTCGATGCCGGCCGCGGGCGTTGCGCCGGAAAGCATTTGCGCGAGCATGTCCGCGAGCTGTTCGCGCTTGAATGGCTTGGATAGATAGTTGTCCATGCCGGCGGCGAGGCAGCGCTCCCGGTCGCCGTCCAGCGCGTTCGCCGTCAACGCGACGATGGGCAGGCGCGTGCCTTGCCCGCCTTCGAGCGTGCGCCATTCCCGCGTCGCCTGGTATCCGTCCATCTCCGGCATCTGGCAGTCCATCAGCACGATGTCGAATCGCCCGTGCTTGAGCGCCTCCAGGGCTTCGCGGCCGTTGTTGGCGACTTCCACCTGGCAGCCCAGGCTCGCGAGCATTTCGCTGGCGACGAGCTGGTTCACCGTGTTGTCTTCGACAAGCAGCACGTGCGCCTGTATGCGCGCGGCGGCTGCGGCGGCCGTCGAGCGCGCTTGCGGCACATCCGCCTGCATGCCGACGGCGCCTGCAAGGCAGCGGTGCAACTCAGCCTGGCGAATGGGCTTGCGCAGCCAGGATGCAATGCGCAGCTCGTGCAGCGTTTGCGCGTCGACCGAATATCCGACCGAGCTCAACGCGACCAGCCTGGGCTCATGCTCGCCGGAATGGAGCCGGCGGATTTCGCGGGCCACTTCCAATCCGTTCATGCCGGGCATGTGTATGTCGAGAATGACGACGTCGAATGCATTCGGCGTTGCTGCCAGCAATTGCAGCGCGGATTTGCCGTCGTTCGCGCACACGGGCTCGATGCCGGCGGTCTGGCACTGGTGCTGCAGGATCTCCCTGTTGGTGGCGTTGTCGTCCACGACCAGCACGCGCAGGCCGCGCAGGGTTTCCGGGATGCGGCTGATCTGCGGCTCCGGCGCCTCGTCGAGCTCCACCAAGAACGAGAAAGTCGAACCCTTGCCGGGCGTGCTGTGCACGCGGATCTCGCCGCCCATGAGGTCCGCCAGCTGTTTGACGATTGAGAGCCCGAGCCCGGTACCGCCGTACTTGCGCGTGGTGCTGCCATCGGCCTGGGAGAACGCCTCGAATATCCTTGCCTGCGATTGCTCGGGGATGCCGATGCCGGTGTCGCGCACTTCCAGCCGCAGGCGCACGCTGCCGGGACGGGATTGCTGCGCGGAGGCGGCGATGACCACCTCGCCGCGCTCGGTGAACTTGATCGCATTGTTGACGAGGTTGACGATGACCTGGCGCAGCCTCACCGGATCGCCCTTCAACCAGGCGGGCACGCCAGGTTCGAGCGCGCAGGCAAGCTCCAGGCCTTTCGCGTGCGCGCGCTCGGCGAACATCTGCGCGACGTCCTCGATGGATTCCACGAAGTTGAAGGCCACGTGCTCGAGGTCGATCTTGCCCGACTCGATCTTGGAGAAATCCAGTATCTCGTTGATGATCTCGAGCAGGTGCTCGGCCGACCGTTCGACCGTCCTGGCCAGCCGGCTCTGGTTTTCGGTGAGGCCGCTTTGCAACAACAGTTCGGTCATGCCGAGCACGCCGTTCATCGGCGTGCGGATCTCGTGGCTCATGTTTGCGAGGAACTGCGATTTCGCCACGCTCGCGGCCTCGGCGGCTTCCTTGGCGTGGCGCAATTCCTCCTCGCCCTGCTTGCGCTGCGTGATGTCCGCGTTGGTTCCCGCCATGCGCACGGCGCGCCCGCCGTCATCGCGCTCGACGACCTTGCCGTGGCTTTCGATCCACTTCCACTCGCCGCCCAGGGTACTGACGCGGTGTTCGGCGAAGTAGTGACCCGAGCCGCCGGTCCTGATGGCCGCGCGCACCGTCTCGCCCACGCGCTGCACGTCTTCGGGATGCACGACCGCTTCCAGCTCGCTGAACGGGATGGTCTCGGCGCGCGCTTCGCCGCCGCGAATCAGCGGCCAGTGCTCGCTGAGATAGATGCGGTTCGTCTTCAGGTCCCAGTCCCACAGCGCCAGTTGCGAGCCGTCGAGCGCCAGGGTCAGTCGGTGCTCGGTCAATTCCAGGTTCTCGGTCTGGCGCTTCAGCTCCTCGGTGCGCGCGCGCACCTTGTCCTCGAGGTTGTCGCGCGCCGCCTTGAGCTCGTCGTCGCGCTGCTCGAGCTCGCCCAGCATGCGGTTGAAGGAATCGGTGAGCTTGCCCAGCTCGTCGTTGGCGCGGCGCTCGACGCGAAGCCTGTAGTTGTTGTCGCGGGTGACGACCCGGGTTGCCTCGACGAGGTCGAAGATCGGCTGCAGGATGCGGGTGCTCAGCCGCCGCGCCACCAGCAGCGCGACCAGGAATGCCGCCAGCGTGCCCAGCGCCGCGGTCAGCGTTTCGTGCAGCAGTTCCGCGCGCAACGGCCTGAGGTCGAACAGCAGCCAAACCTCGCCCACGCGTTCGCCGTCGAGGCGCACCGGGCGCATGACCTGGGCGCTGTCGGCCCAAAGCGTCGAGAACACGCCGTTGTATTCGACCACCCAGGCGCTGGGGCCCGGAAGTTCCGATCGCGGCTCATAGGTCGCGAAGGTATGGCCCTTTGCGTCGATCAGCTTCGCCGCCATCACGTCGGGGTTGACCTTCAGCGCGGACAAGGCCTGCTGTGCCGCGGTCTTGTCGGCGAACACGAGCGGTGCCGAGCTGTTGAGTCCGACGACGTCCGCCATCGCCGCTGCGTTGGTCAGCGCGCTGGCCGCGCGCGATGCGAGCGCGCTTCCCTCGACCAGCAGGTAGGCGAGCAGCAATCCGATGCCGGCCGTCGCCATGAACACGGCGGTGATCTTGTGGCTGATGGGATAGTCCTGGAACCAGAATTTCATTTGGTCGTTCCCTATTGGTCCGGCGTGACCTTGGCGAGCTTCAGGAGCTGCGAGCTGATGCGCAGGCCCGCGCGTTGTGCCGCGCGCGGATTGATCTCGAAGCGCATTTTTCCGTCCTCCTCGAACAGTTCGATCACGCCGCCGGCCGCGGCGAAACCGCGAATGTCGCTTACCGTGAGCAGTCCGCTGCGGCCGCGCGCGGCCTCGGCGACGGGCCGCGCGCCCGCGCCGACGACCAGGACCTGGCATCCGTCCAGGTCCGTCGCCTTGACTTCCCGCCTGACCGAGACCGTGCGCGCCTGCACCGCCTTGCCTTCGAGCGCAGCCATCGTGCTGGCGAACGCGGCATCGACTCCGGCGACGCAGATCTTCACGTCGGCGGGCGTCGTTCCGGCTTCCGGCTGCCATTCGACGAACTTGGCGAAGTTGTAGATGAAGGCCGCCTTCACGGTCGCCTCGGAAGCGCCGTCGGACGGTGCGGCGGCGGCCAGCGCGCAAGCCTGGGTCGCGAGCAGCCAGACGAGCAGCAGCCACTTCTTCTGGCGACTGGACCTGTTGCTACAGTCCATCGGGTATGCGCTCGTCCGCTTCACGTCGGCGTCAGAATCGATAGGTGGCCTGGAGCCGCCACGTGCGGCCGTCCTGTTGCATCAGGTCGCGGCTGCCGCCCAGGTCCGCCGGGTCGTAGTAGTTCCTGTCGGCGAGGTTGTAGACGCTCAGCGCGAGGTCCAGGCCATGCCAGGGCTTGATCGTCGAGACGGTCGCATTCGTCAGCACGTAGGACGGGATGTTGCTGAGCGCGGTTTCGCGTCGGCTCGTGTATTGCGACTCCAGCGCTGCCTGCAGCCCCCATCCCAGCGGCAACGAGACGTTGAGCTTTGCGAGGTGGGCAGGCAGGTTGGAGAGCTTGTCGCCCTCGCCGTCACGGGCATTCTGGTAGGTGTAGCTCGCGCGTAACCTCAGGCCCATGGCCATGTTGTGCTCGATCTCCACCGAGGCGCCGTCGGTGCGCGCCTCGCTCAGGTTCTGGAACTGCTCAAGTCCGCTGACGGGATCGATGCCGGTGTCGATCAGGTCCTTGATGCGGTAGTGGAAGACGGCGAAGGAAAGCCGGGTGGCCTCGCGCAGCCGGGTTTCGAGGATCGCTTCCGTGCTCTGGATTTTTTCCGGCTTCAGCTCCGGGTTGCCGACCTGCACCGCGGGAAACGAGTAGAACCGCTCGTACACATTGGGCGGGCGGAAGGCTGTGCCGTACAGGAGCTTGGCCACCGTGGGCTCGCTCAAGTGATAGATCAGCCCGAGGCGCGGGCTCATTTCATTGTCCGAACCGGTGCTGCCGCCGTAGCCGCTGTATCCGTCGTAGCGCAGCCCAGCCGACAAGGTCAGCTTCTGCGTGAGCGCGATGTCGTCCTGCGCGAACACGCCGGTGACGTCGCTGCTGCGATGGTCGTCGAGGTAGAGGTTGTAGGGCTGGACGTCGTAGTTGGTCTGGTCCTGCCTGAGGTTGCGCTGGTATTCCGCGCCGAACACGAGCTTGTGCCGGCCGGCGCTCGTGACCCCCTTCAGGTCGGCGGTCCACCAGCGTCCCAGGGTCTTGTCCTGGCCGAGGATGGCGGGATCGTAGTAGAAATCGCCGATGTACTTGTAGTCCTTGTAGCCGACATGGGCCGTGGTTTCCACCGTGCCGAGCAAGCGCACGTAGGCGACGTCGATGCTCGATTGCCTGTCCTGCGTGAGGTTGCGCGGATCCACGATCGTG
>DASZTG010000080.1:0-145734 GCA_035548375.1 Burkholderiales bacterium | reverse complement strand
GGTGGCGGCTGGCGACGAGCTGCCGGTCACACTGATGTTGCCGCTGCTGCCAGCATCCAGATTGGCGCCGAAATAGAAGTTCACGCCGCTGGCGACGCCGAGGAGCACGCTGGTGGTGTTGTTGCCGCTGATCGCGATGTTGCCGCCGCCGGAATAGAAGCTCACGGCCGCGTTGTGTCCCAACCCGCTGTCCGTACCCAGCACCACCGCGGCCGAGCCGCCACTGATACTGCTTGCGCTGCCCGTTGGCACGACGGTGCCCGAGGCCAGCGTCGTCGTCGCGCTGCCGCCGCCGAGCGTGATCGTGCCGCCGCCGCTGGCCGTGCTGGTGTTGGCGGCCGTGCGGTCGGCCGCGGTGCGGCTGTCCAGCGTGCTGCTGTCCTTGACATAGACGCCGCCGGTGGTGGCGCCGCCGGAGTTCGACCACAGCGTGATGTCGCCGCCGTTGGTTTGCAGGGTGACGCCGCCGATGATGACGCCTCCGGCCGCCTTCAGCGTCATGCCGCCGCCACCTGTGATGCTGGCGTTGACGTTGACGTTGCGATAGGCGTCCAGCGTGAGCTTGTTCGTGCTGCTCCAGCTGATGGCACTGCTGACGGTGATGTCGCCCACGCCGCTCGTATTGACGACGCCGGGGCCGCTGGAGCTGCTCGCGCCGGTCTGCAGGGTGACATTGCTGCTGCCGAGGTTGTTGCCAATGGTCGTGGCCGCGCTGGCGTCCACCGTCAGGTCGTAGGGGTCTAGCAGCCAGTTGCCGGTGGCCGTTGCGCCGGTGGTATCGACGCGCAGGCCGCGGAAGTCGACCTGCTCGGCCGAGGTCTCGACCGAGCCGCCCGCACCCGCGCCGCCGCGCGCGCTGAGCGTTCCCTTGGCGTCGAGTTTCGGCGTTACGGCCGAGCCGATGACGATCTCGCCGCCGCCTTTCGCGCCGTCGGCCTTGATGCTGGATGTCTCGGCCAGCGTGATCTCGCCGCCGCCCAGCACGATGCGTCCGCCCCTTTCGACCATGCTGCTCGCACTGAGCTCGCCGCTGTTGACCACGCTCGCCAGCAACTGGTCCGCCGCGCGCGCGCTCAGGATGATCTGGCCGCCTTCGGCGACGATCGCGCGGCGATTCTCCACCAGCGTGCGAATCTGGCCCGGCGTGACGGTCACGCTCGCAAGGCCGCTGGTCGGTGCAAAGTTGAGCGTGATGGCTTCTCCCGCGGCCAGCGCGACCGTGCCCGCTTGCGCCACGATCACGCCTTCGTTGCGCACTTCCGGCGCCAGCAGCGCCACATAGCCGCCGGGGGCGGCCTTGATCTGTCCGAGGTTGGTCACGCTGCCGGTGGCACCGTTGCGGCTGAAGGTGCTTTTTCCCGACATGAAGTCCGCGTCGGATATGTCGTGCGTGGTGGCCACGAGGCCGCCGACGTCAACGCTCGCGCCGGGCGCGAAGTAAACACCGTTGGGATTGGTCAGGAACACCTGGCCGTTGGCGGTGAGCCTGCCGAAGATCTGGCTGGGATTGGCGTCGAGCACGCGATTGAGCGTCACCGATTGCGCGGACGGTTGCTGGAAATTGACGCTGGCGGCAGAGCCGACGTCGAAGGTCTGCCAGTTGATGGCGGCGCGATCGCTGGCCTGGGTGACATTGAGTGCTGCGGTGCCGGTTTGACGGATGGCGGCCTGGCCGGCTATCACCTGTCCGCCGGTGGGCAACTGGTTTGGCGCGGGCGCGGGACCCGCAGCGCGCGCCGCCGCGTGCAGGGTCAGGAAGACTGCCGATATCGTCGCCAGCCAGGGGCGCAGGCCTGAAACGAGCTGTCGCGACGCGCGGCGCGAGACCACGCCGCGCGAGGACTTGCCGCGGGCGCGCGCGTGTTCGGAAGCGCAGCACCAGGTGTTGGTCACCGTGTTCCAGACGAGTCGATAAACCTTGTTCATTTCGTCTCTCGCACTTCGCTCAAAAGGACCATGACAGCGACAGCCAGAAGCGGGGATCGCGCAGGCTGCCGTCCTGGTCGTTGCCCGCCGGCGTTGGATTGGGGTTGCGCCCGTCGCGCCATGCCGCGACAGCCGAAGCGCGCAACCGCGCCGGCAATTGCGCGGAGAAGCCCACGCCATAACCTTTGAGTTCGTAGCGGTTGAGCGCTGCTGCGCCAGGAAAGTCGTCGTGCTCATTCACCTTGACCCGACCCCAGTCATAGAAGGCCGAGAGCTCGCAGCCCTGCGGCAACTGCCACCGCAGTTCCGCGCTGGCCAGTTGGCCTTCCGAGCCGCTGCCTTCGTAGAGCGGATAGGCGCGCACCCCGTACGGCCCGCCGAGGTAGAACTTCTCTGAGGAATCCAGGTTCTTGCTGGCGATCTGTCCGTTGTAGGAAACGAATGCAGACAAGGAGGAGGCGATGCGCTGGGTGCGTGTGAGCCGGTAGCGCGTGGCGCGGAAATCGCCCTGGGTATTGGCGGTCGCCTTGTCGGCCGCCTGCGAGGGCGAGCCATCGAGATCGACGTCGCCGAAAACCTGGGTGAGGTTCACCGCGGTGATGCCGCCGCCTCCGAGCGTGTCGAAGAGATTGGCGTCCAGGCGCAGCAGCGAGTCGTTGACGGCGTAGTCGCTGACTACGCCGGTCACCGCGGTGTTGTACGGGCGGGTCTGCTGGTAGGAAGCGCCAAGGTACAGATTGCGATCAGTCGCGCGTACGAGCGGGTAGGTGAGGTCGGCACCCCAGACGCTGGAGCTGCCGCGCGGCTCGAGCGTGTGAAACTCGGGCGTGCCCACCTTGTAGTGCAGCGCCGCCGCATTCGCGCCCAGGCGCAGTCCATCGGCGCCTATTGGCATCGATCCCGCGAGGCGCGCGTACTGCATGTATTCCGTGAATTGCGTCTGCAGGTCGAACTGGTCGCCCCTGTGCAGCGGACTGTTCAGCCCCAGCCGTGCGAGCAGGCGCTCGGACCCGGTGCTGCGCGAGCCGTAGTTGTCCGCCCCGAGTTCGCCGTAGGCCAGCGGCTCCTTCGAGGCTTTTAGCAGGACGTCGGTTTCCCCTTCCTTCTTTCCGCCGATCTGGCTGCCGGCGACCTGCACGCCCGGCAAATCGTCGGCAATGAGCAGGCCGCGCTCCACGCTGGAAATGTTGAATTTTTCGCCTGTGCCCTGGCGGGCCTGCACGCGGTCGACAATGAGCGCCTTGTCCACGCGCAGGGAGGGCACGTCGGTATCGTCCGAAAAGCGCGACTGGCCGTAGGTCGCCTCGATGACCCTGAGCCTGATCACGCCGCCGTCGACTTCCTGCGGCGGCACGAACACGCGGGCGAGCCAGCCGGCCGACCGATAGTGCTGGGCGACGGTGGCCGCGGCATTCTCGAGGTCCGCGAGGGTGACCGGCCGCTTCAGATAGTCGGCCAGTACTTTTTGAAGCTGCGCTTCGCTGAAGCGGCTGTTGCCCTCGAACCGGAAAGTCTTCACGACTAGCGTGGGGCCGATGGGCGTGGCATTTTCGCGAGGGGACGCTTTTGCAGGCGCGCCCGGCTTGGGCAACTCGGGCGTGGTTTGCTGTTCCGGTCCGCGCAAAAGGCTGCCGGCATCGGGCACCTGCTGCGCGTGCGCGTTTCCGGCGAGGCCGAACGCCAGGCCAGCCGTGACAGTAAGGCTGCCGCAGCGGCGCGCGGCATGCTGCCGGACGCACGCTTCCGACAAGCTCGTGACGAGCGTGGCTACGAAGGGAATCTTCGCCATGTACGGGCCTGGCCCCGTGCCCCGACTGCCGTGACGCGCCCGGATGATCCGCCTCTGCGGGCGGTGGACTTTGGTTTCCTGCAGCGTGATCAGGAGTACGCTGCGGCCGGCATCCGAATGGGCGCAAAAGAGGGCCGACGATTTGAGGCGAATTCTGTTTGGGGGAAGGTGGGAGGGGCAACTAGACCTTGGTACAGTCACCCAACTGAACGAAAGTCGTCCCCGGATGCTGGCCGGCGGTTGGGCAAAGCTGTCGGGAAAGCGTCAAATCCCGGCCGCTTGCCTCGAATCGACGCGCAAAGGCCGGTCGGGCAGCCTTACAGATGTTTTACCATCGGCCTCTTTGAAGGTGCCCGATGCCGGGCGACAACGTCCTCACAACCGCGCTCTGAATGAACGGTAACGACTTCATCGAACTCGACGACCAGGTATTCGCACAGTGCCCGCATCCGTAGGCGCCGAAGCTGCGCGCGCCCGGCCGCGACGTTCGCGCAAGCGCCGCTTCCGCCTGTCCCGATTCTGGCCTAGCGCGCGGCGGCGCAAGCGCTGGTGGCGCTCGTTCCGGGGCCAGACGCCCTTGATCCAGACGGCGATCGCGGTGGCGACGGTCTTTGCCTTGTGGCTGTGCGTGAACTGGGCCTATCAGGTGTTGCGCAAGCCCTCCGAGCTGTTTTTCCCGGTCAGCAACGCGCTGTTCAAGACTCCCACCGAAACCTGGCGCGAATACGGTCCGCTGTTCCGCAAGCATTCCACGGCGGTGATCACGCCGGACCTTCTCGCGGCGCTCGCGCAGGTCGAGGGATCCGGCAATCCCGTCGCCAGGACTTATTGGCGCTTGTCGTTGCAGCGCAAGCCGTTCGAGGTTTACAAGCCGGCATCCAGCGCGGTGGGCATGTACCAGATCACCGACAGCACGTTCGAGTTGGCGAAGCGCTACTGCATCCGCGACCACGTCGTGGTCGAGCAGGGCGCGTGGAACGATCCGCGCGCGTGCTGGTTCAACAGCCTCTACGCGCGCACGATTCCGTCGGACGCGGTCGAGCTGACGGCCGCCTACCTGGATCGCGCCATCGACGGCATGCTCGCCAGGCATCGCATGTCGAAGGCAACGCTGGAACAGAAGCAAAACCTCGCCGCCGTGATCCATCTTTGCGGCGCGGGGGCGGGGGAATCGTATGTGCGTCGCCGCTTCCGGCTGCTGCCCGGACAACGTTGCGGCGACCATGCTGCAAGGGTGTATGTGGAGCGCGTCGCTCAAATGCGCAAGATATTCAGGACGCTCGAATCGAAGGAGTGACTGAAGTCCCTTGCATCCGCCTTGCGGCACGGCGCGTATGCTCTGCGAACAATATTTCCGAAGGAGAGGGCATGTCTTTTCAGCGCAGGCAATTCCTGACCGCGGCTGCGGCCGGCATGCTGCTGGCCGCGATGCCAACCGGCGCGCGCGCGGGCAAGCAGTTCAAGGCCGTGGCCTTCGACGGCTTCCCGATTTTTGATCCGCGGCCGGTGGCGGCACTTGCCGAAACTTTGTTCCCGGGAAACGGTGCCGTGCTGAGCACCGCATGGCGCACGCGGCAATTCGAATATCAATGGCTACGGGCGCTGGCCGGACGGTATTCCGATTTTCGCGAGGCGACCGATAGCGCGCTCACTTTCGCGGCGACTTCCCTGCAGCTCGACCTGACCGCCGACAAGCGCGCGCAGCTGATGAACCTGTGGGCGAACCTGGATGTATGGCCCGACGTCCCGGCTGCGGTGGCAAGCCTGCGCAAGGCGGGCGTGAGGCTGGCGATCCTTTCCAACATGACGCAGAAAATGCTCGATGAAGGCATCCAGCGCGCCGGCCTGAATGGACAATTCGAACACGTCATCAGCACCGATCGCGTGCAGTCGTACAAACCGGACCCGCGCGCCTATCGCCTGACGATGGACGCCATGAAGTTGAAGCCGGGCGAGATCCTGTTCGCGGCGTTCGCGGGCTGGGACGTGGCCGGTGCCAAGTGGTTCGGCCATCCGACGTTCTGGGTCAATCGGCTGAAGAGCCCGATGGAGGAAATCGGCAATCCGCCCGATGCAATGGGATCGGGAATGCAGGAGCTGGTGGAGTTTGCCCTCACGGGGGCGTGAAGGAGTGAAGAGTGAATGAGTGAATGGGTGAATGGGTGAATGAGTGAAAAGGGAAGGGAGCAGGGGGAAGGGAGAAGGGGGAAGGGGGAAGAGGGAAGGGTCAATGCTTTAGGGCCTTAAAGCTTTAGAGCCTTTACCCTTCTCCCTTCCCCCTTATCTCTTATCCCTTCCCGCCTTTCGCGGCGCTATTGCGCCGCTGGCAACACCGGCGGCGCGCCTTTGTTCTTTACGAACACCACCAGGAACTTCGCCGGGCTGGTCTTGCTGGTGTTGGTCGCGACCGTGTGCACGTCCTTGGGGTTTTCATAGAAAGTGTCTCCCGGCTTGAGGTGCGCCAGCGGCCCGCCGGCGACCTGCATGTCGACTTCGCCTTCCAGCATGTAGACGAAGGTATGCGCCTCGTGGCGGTGTGCCTTCGAGACATAGCCGGGTGCCACCTCGACGGTGAGCACCATCGCTTCCTTGCCGGGAATGTCGGCCAGGTCCTGCACGAGCTTGGGCGTGATCTTCTGGCCGTCGTCATGCTTGTGCTCATCGGCGAAGGCCGGGCCGGCGACGAAGGCCGCAAACGCGACGGCGGTTAGTGCGATGCGAATCATGTTTTCTCCTGTTGATGTTATCTGGTTGCTGTGGCGCGAACGGGGTTGACAACGGGCTGCCTGAAGCCGATCGCGACGCGGGTCCAGGCGTTGATGATGGCGATGACAAAGGTCAGGTCGGAAATTTCCTTTGGGGAAAAATGGGCCGATACCAGCGCGAAATCCTCGTCCGGCGCATTCGTCTCGGCAACGCGGGTCAGCGATTCGGTCCAGGCGAGCGCGGCTCTTTCCCTGGTGTCGAACATCGGTGAATCGTGCCAGCCGGCCAGCGCGTCGAGGCGTTCCTCGGTTTCCCCGTTCTCGAGCGCCTCTCGCGTGTGCATGTCTATGCAATAGACGCAGCCATTGACCTGCGAGGCGCGCAGGCGCACGAGGTCGACGATCGCCGGGTCGAGGCCGGCGCGATCCAGTTGTTGGTTCAGGCTGCGCAAAGCCTTCACGGCCTCGGGCGACAGGTCCCAATAGGGCAGACGCGCCTGCTTGGTTGCCATGATTTCGTCCTTTCGGTTGCTGGCGGTAGGGCCGCCGTTAACTTGCAAGACGAATGGAGGGGCGCGGTTGTGACAGGCGCGTCAGGTGCCGAGCTTCCCTGGCAAAATGCCCGCGAGCTTGTCCGGGTTGCGCATGGAGTAGATGCCGGCAATGCGCTCGCCGTCGAACTGGAACGAGATGATGGAGTGCAGTTTGTCGCCCATCATGTTGGCCATGCCCAACTCGCCGTTGACCTTGATGATGCGCCATGTCAGGCCGGGAAAGCTGCGGGAGATCGAGTAGTAAAGCCTGCCGATGCGTTCCGCGCCGTGCAGGACCCTCAGCGCGGCGTACACCTTGCCGCCGCCGTCCGAGATGTATTCGGCGTCTTCCCTCAGCAGCGCCATGACGGCGTTGCGGTCGCCGCTCGACGCCGCGGCGAGGAATTTCTCGAGCAGGCGCCCGCGGACTTCTTCCGCCACGGAAAATTTAGGCCGGCCATCGCGGACTTCCTCGCGCGCGCGATGCACCATCTGGCGCAGCGCCGGCTCGGATTTGCCGAGCATCCGCGCGATTTCCGGATAGTCGTAGTCGAATACTTCATGCAACAGGAAGGCCGCGCGCTTTTCCGGGCCCAGGCGCTCGAGCAAGGCGAGGAAGGCGACCGACACTTCATTGGCCAGCTCCAGTCGCAGTTCGGGCGAAGGCATCTGGTCGACGATGATCGGTTCCGGCAGCCAGGGGCCCACATAGCGTTCCCGGTCCTGCTTCGTTGCCCGCAGGCGATCGAGGCACAAGCGCGTGACGATCGTTACCAGCCAGGCCTCCGGCGAGGCGATGGCAGCGAGGTCGGCTTCATGCCAGCGCAGCCAGGCGTCCTGCAGCACGTCTTCGGCGTCGGCGCGCGTGCCCAGCATGCGATAGGCGACGCCGAACAGCCGGGGTCGGTGTTTCTCGAAAGCAGTTGCGTGGTCGTCCATTGCGAATATGGCGGTCATTTACCCAGAAGACGCGGGCACAGGTAGCCTTGTGACCGATTTTCGAAAATTCCTGGCTTTCCGCTCCCGCCATCTTAAGGCCAGCCCGTTGCCGGCATCGAAGCGGCCGCGGGACAGCCGGGCGCCATCCGTGTGCCGTTCGCACTTCCCGGCGAATCGGCGGTCCAACCGGGCATGTCGGCCAACAAGCATGGAATGCCTCGGGCGGCGAAGGTCCTGCTAGGCCTGGTCGCGGCGGTGGCCATTGTCGTCGCGCTGTTCGACTGGAACTGGCTGCGCGGTCCGGTGGAATCCTATCTCGCGGAAAAGTCCCACCGCGAAGTGCGCATCGGACACCTCGGCGTGGACAACATCTTTACGCTCGAGCCGACGATTCGCATCCGCGACGTCCGCATCGAGAACGCGCCCTGGGCCGACAAGCGTCCGTTCATGGTGGCGAAGGAAGCGGCGTTTACCGTGTCGATCCGCAGCCTGTGGGACGAGAAAACCGTGGTCTCGAAGCTCACGCTCGTCGACGCCGATCTCGACATGGAACGCCAGGAGGATGGCCTGCGCAACTGGCGGCTGCGCACGCCGGACTATCGCGGGCCGGGCAAGGTCAAGGTGGAAAGCCTGGAAGCACGCAACACGACGATTCGCTTCGTGCGTCGCGATGTGAAGCTGGACATGACCGCAACCGCCAGTCCGGCGTTCGCTCGGGGAGACAGCCCGTCCGATACGGACCATCCGGTGCGCGTGCAGTTCAAGGGGGAATTCAGCGGCGCGGCTTTCGAGGGAGACGTCGACACGGCGACGGTCCTGACTTTCCTGGATACGGGCCGGTCGTTTCCGATTCGCGGCAATGCCAAAGCCGGCAAAAGCCGGATCGCGGTCGACGGCACGATCGCTGACCTGTTCGATCCGTCGGCCATCGACGGGCGGATCCACCTGAGCGGTGCCTCGCTCGGCGACCTGCATCCGCTGTTGCGCGCGAAGCTGCCGGCCTCGCTGCCGTACGACTTCAAGGCGCACGTCACGCAGACCGCGGAAAACACATCGTTCGCGGAACTTGTCGGCAAAATCGGCAAGAGCGATCTCACCGGCGAACTCGCGCTGGTTCGCGGGAAAAGCAAGCCGACGCTGAAGGCCGCGTTGAAAAGCAAATATGTCGATCTCGACGACATCGGTCCGCTGATCGGGCGTCCGCAAAAAAAAGCCGCCGCACCGGCGCGAGCTTCGGCGGCGGATCCGGGCGATGCCCCCACCGAAGCGCAGGATGGGAAGGGCGCGCCGAAGCGCCTGTTTTCCGACCACGCTTTCGATGGCGCGCGCATGAAGAAGCTGGATGCGCACGTCAGCCTCGAGGCCACGCAATTCCACACCGCTAAATGGCCGACCCTGCAAAGCCTGCGCGTGACGGCGGATCTTTCCGATGGCGTGCTGAAGCTCGATCCGGTCGACGCCGGCGTGGCGGGCGGGCACATCGCAGGTCAATTGACCGTCGACGGCAACGCGAAGCCTCTCGCGGTGCATGCGAAGCTCCATGTCAAGGACGTGCGCATCGAGCAATTGCTGGCCGGGCTGTCGAACAAGGCCAAGGGTTCGGGGCCGCTGCAGGGTGAGTTGGACCTGAAGGCCCGCGGCAATTCCCTCGCCGCCATCGCGGCGAGCGCCTCTGGGCCGGCGGAAATCGACCTCACGGCGGGCGGCATCTCCAACCTGGTGGACGCCGGGATCGGCCTGAATGCAGGCAAGGCCATCAGGCTCCTGATTACCGGCGACCAGATCATCGCCGTGAACAACGCGAAGGTCGCCTTCGATTTCGACAAGGGACACGGCACGTCGAAGGCGATCGAGCTCGATACCGAGCAGACCCACACCGAGGGCACGGGCAAGATCGACCTGGGCAGCGAAACCTTCGACGTCGTGCTCACGCCCCATCCCAAGAAGCCGGGCATCCTCAGATTGCACTCGTCCATCCGGGTGCACGGCCCGATCAGGGAACCGAAGATCACGCTCGCGAAAAATCCCTGAATTGCATTGAGGGGAAAGGGGCGAGGCGAGAGGCGTGAGGGGGGAATCTCACCCTCCGGCAGGCAAAAGCCGTATGCTGCGCCCGTGTTGTAAAGTCTTGCCCTCCTCACTCCTCACTCATCGCGCCTCACGCTTCCCTCTTCGCGTTCTTCACCGATGCCTATCCAATGGTTCCCCGGCCACATGGGCCTTGCCAGCAAGAAGGCGGCGCAGACCCTGGAATTCGTCGACGTGGTCATCGAAGTGGTCGATGCGCGCCTGCCGGAGGCCAGCAGCAATCCGATGATCCGAAAGATGCGCGAGCATCGCCAGCGGCCGGCGCTAAAGCTGCTGAACAAGGCCGACCTGGCCGATCCCGTCGTCACGAAAGCCTGGCTCGCGTTCTATGGGAAGCAGAAGGGCATCAAGGCGGTGGCAATATCCAGCAAGAAGCCGGCGGACGTCGCGCGCGTCACGGGGTACTGCCGCGAACTCGCGCCGCATCGTAGCGACAACACCAAGCCGTTGCGCATGATGATCATGGGCATACCCAACGTCGGCAAGTCGACCCTGATGAACGCGCTGCTCAAGAAGCGCGTAGCCGCCGTCGGCGATGAGCCCGCCGTGACGAAGGTGCAGCAAAGCCTGGACATCGGCGTCGGCATGACCTTGACCGATACGCCCGGATTGATGTGGCCGAAGATCGAACACGACGCTGACGGCTACATGCTGGCCGCGAGCCATGCGATCGGTACCAACGCGGTCATCGAAGAAGACGTCGCGGCCTTCCTCGGCGACATCCTGCTGGCGCGTTACCCGAAGCTGCTGGTCGCGAGGTACAAGCTCGAGACGGATGGAATGGATGGCGTTAGCCTCATTGAAGCAGTTGCCAGGCGTCGCGGATGCATCGTGAAAGGCGGCGGCCTCGATCTCGAAAAGGCATCGAGGATTCTGCTGGACGACTATCGCAGTGGTGCCTTGGGGCGCATCAGTCTCGAGACGCCGGAGTCGCGTGAACTCGAACTTCAGGCTGGGAAAGTCGTGCAGGAATAGCGATATCTACGCCGTCGCGACGGCAAGCTCCTGCTGCGCGTAGTCCGCGGCGATGTCTTCCGCGATGCCGCCTTGCGCATCCGTGATCATGGTCGGCCTGAAGTAGTGCTGCAATTCGGCGCGTACCGGCATGACGGGCCGGTAGAAATCATCGAGCGATTCGGTCGGGGCATAAAACGTCTGCGCCTGGCGTCGTTTCGAGAAATTCAGCGGGGACGAGGCCACGCTTGGCAGGCAAGTCAGCGCAACGCTGCCCACCGCCGCGCCAAGCTGCAATGGCGACAACCGCCGTGCGTATCGGCGTACGAATCCGGCGGCATGCCGTGCCGCGCGTCCGTGCCTCCCGCGCAGGTTCACGAGATCGCGCGCGAACGCGACCGCCCGGTCGGTCGGGTCCAGCGTCTTCTGCGTGATGTTGACGCCGTTCAATTCACGCAAGCGCAAATTGGGCAGCAGGCTGCCGCGTTCCACGCTCTGGCGGAAGTAGGGCGTGCCGAGCAGGGGAATCGGCAAGGTGAAGAAGGCCGGCATCGGAATCTCCGGACGACCGAGGATGAAGTCGATCTCGGCTTCCAGGTCATGGATGCGCCGCGTGGTCGGATCGAGCATCACGCCGTAATGGAACATGATTCCCGCTTCGAGGCAGGAGCGAATCATGTCGATCTGCGGCGTGATCATGTTCTGCTTCTTGTTATAGCTGCGCAGGGTGGCGGCATCGAACGATTCGACACCGCAGAACAGCGACAGGCAGCCCGCCTGCTTCGCCCGTTCCAGGTTTTGCGGACGCGCAAAGAAATCGCTGGTCAGGATGGCGGACCAGCCCTTGATCGTGCCCTTCCGGCGCAAATCCGCCAGCATGTCGATGCGCTCGTCGAAATGCTCGCGCCCCGATCCGTAGAAATTATTGTCGAGGAAGACGATGACTTTCTTGCCGGTGGCTTCGATCTGGCGGCGCACGTAGTCGACGTGATAGCTGCCGTACTTTGCCTTTTCCCCGGTGAGGGAACAGAACGAGCAGCGGAAATTGCAGTTGCGGCTGGATTCGACGTAGCCGAGCAACTGGCTCGGCTCGGCGAGATCGTAGCGCGGAAACATCTCGCCTTCCACGGCGGCGCCCGCGCCGAATGTTTCTTCGGCGACCTGCCTCAGCTCTTCGATGTCGCCCAGGCAGATGCGATCGAAATACTGCCTGCAGGTGTTCGGCAGCGCGCGAATGCAGGGGCCGCCGGCGACGACCACGACGCGCGGATTCAGGGTCCTCGCGTAGGCGGTGAGGTGCAGCATGCGGTCCAGCCCGTTGGTCAGGCCGGTCAGCACCAGCATGTCCGGCCAGCCGAGCAGGGCCGCGTCGTGGAGATAGCCGTTGACCTGCTCGCTGTAGACGCGAACGTCCACGGTGTGGGGATTGAACGCGCCTGCCAGATAGATATGGCCGGAGCCGCGCGGCACGCGCATGGGACTGCCTCGGGTCCTGCGGTATTCGTCCAGGAAGACGTTGACGACCAGGACGCGCTTTTTCATCGAACCTTCTCGCTCTGCCGACGTTCGCGGTTCGACCGCGGGCAGGACGGGTGGTTCGATTGGCGAGGGGCAGGGCATGATGGGCAATGCGTGATGGACGACAAGAAAATACAAAATTGCCGAACTTCGCTCGCGTGTCGCGGGCCTGATCTGCCCTTCACCCTTCACCCTTCACCCTTCACCCTTCACCCTTCACCCTTCACCCTTCACCCTTCACCCTTCACCCTTCACCCTTCTCGCGCTACGCCTGCGCGTCGTGAAAAATGATGCCAAGCGTATGCCTGCGCCCCGACAGGATCGGGCTTACGCCGTGGCGCATCTTCACTCGATAAATGCCCCGCGTTCCCTGCACCGGCCGATTGTAGACCGCGAACACCACGGCATCGCCCTGCCGCAGCGGAACGACCTGGACGCGCGACTGCATGCGCGGCCGCTGCTCGGTCAACACGAACTCGCCGCCTTTGAAATCGAGATCGGGTCGGGATAGCAGGATGGCGACCTGCAGCGGAAAAACATGCTCGCCGTAGAGGTCCTGGTGCAGGCAGTTGTAGTCGCCTGCGCCATACTGCAGAAGCAGTGGGGTCGGGCGTACTTGGCCGGCGCGATGGCAGCGATCCAGGAATTCCTCATGCTCGTCCGGAAAGCGCGGCTTCAGGCCCATCGATTCGTTCCAGCGATTCGCGGTGGCGACCAGGTGCGGATACAGCGCGGTGCGCAGGCTGGCGGCGGGTTCGGGCAACGGATAGGAAAAATATTGATACTCCCCGCGCCCGAAACCGTGGCGGGACATCACTACGCGGCTGCGGAAGAGCGCATCATTCGTATAGGCTGCCGCGAGCGAAACACAGGATGCCGGAGCGAGCAAGCCCGCCAGGATCGCGTGGCCCTGTGCATCGAGCTCGCAGGCGACGCGATCCCAGTCGTGCGCGGCCACGCGTTCCCGCGTTTCCGCGTCGACCGCGAGCGGCTCTTCCAGTTGCAAGCGCCGCTGGGCCGCCGTCCTCAAGGCTTCATCTCCCGATCGAGCAGCGCACGCTTGCGCTCCACACCCCAGCGATAGCCCGATATCGCGCCGTCGCTGCGCACGACCCGGTGGCAGGGGATCGCCACGGCGATGTCGTTCGAGGCGCAAGCCTGTGCCACCGCCCGCACCGCCTTCGGTACTCCGACGCGGGCCGCGACTTGCGCGTAACTTGCGGTGCGGCCCGGCGGGATTTCGCGCAGGGCCTGCCACACGCGTTGCTGGAACGCCGTGCCGCGCACGTCCAGCGGCAGGTCGAGGCCGAGCGACGGGGATTCGACGAATCCAACGACGCGGGCGACGAGGCGCTCGAATTCCTTGTCCGCGCCCACCAGCTTCGCCTTGGGAAAGCGGTCCTGCAGTTCGCGCAGCAGCTTTTCCGGATCGTCGCCCAAGGTTATGGCGCACACACCCTTGTCCGTCGCGCCGACGAGGATAGAGCCGAGCGAGCATTCGCCGAGCGCAAAGCGGATCGTCTCGCCCGTGCCGCCGTCACGGAACGTCGAAGGCGTCATGCCGAGCACATCCGTGGATTTCGCATAAAAGCGGCCGTTGGAATTGAAACCGGCGTCGTAAATGGCTTCCGTCACCGTGCCGCTGCGAGGAAGGGATTCCCGCACCCGGTTTGCGCGCTGCGCGGTTGCGTAGGCCTTCGGTGTTACGCCCGTTACGCTTTTGAAGATCCGATGAAAGTGGAACCGGCTCATGCCGGCTTCGCGAGCAAGTTCGTCCAGCGTCGGCAGTTCGCCTGAAGCTTCGATCAACCTGCATGCGCGTGCGACTCCGGCCGCATGCCGTTCGTCGAGTCCCTGCGCGCCGGGCTTGCAGCGCTTGCAGGCGCGGAAACCCGCGCGTTCGGCGTCTTCGATCGTTGCATGGAAAGCAACGTTCTTGCGCAATGCCGTCCGCGACGCGCAGGACGGCCGGCAGTACACCCCAGTCGTCCTGACCGAGTAAAAGAATCGTCCGTCTGCCTCGCGATCGCGGCGCACGACCGCTGCCCACCGATCGTCGTCCGTCGCGTAGGTCGTAGCGCCTGCTTGAGCATCCGTGTTCATGAACCCCATGATAGTCCTCCAGTCGAGCCGGCGAATGCGCCGTCGAAGCAATGATGGGGGTGGGGCCGCGGGCGAACACTCCGCTCCTTGCTTTCGAATTCGCGGGCTCACGCGCAAATGCGCATGCGCGATTCATGAAATTCATGGTTGCCTGCCTGTCACGATCCACTTATAAGATCCCTGGCCTTCGCATTTGCGGAGAGAAATCAAAGGGGACATCATGGACTTGAGAAACAACCGGTTAACTCTTGCGGCGATCGCGGCCGCTTCCTGCCTGGGCTTGTGCGCAACGGGCGCGGCATTCGCCGAAGAAAAAAGCCTGTCCGAGCAACTCGTCGGCGCATTCAACACGCTCGCGGGCGGTCCGCATGAGGGCTATCGCGCGAACCACGCCAAGGGCGTGCTGGCGACGGGAACCTTCACGCCGACCGATGTCGCGCCATCGCTTTCCAAGGCCGCACATTTGCAGGGCACGGTTCCCGTGACAGTGCGCTTTTCGAATGCCACGGGTGTGCCGGTCATTCCCGACGCGGATCCGAACGCGAGTCCGCACGGCATGGCGATCCGCTTCCAGCTCGCGGACGGCTCGTATACCGACATCGTCGCCATCTCCGCCAACGGCTTCCCGGTCAAGACGCCGGAGGACCTTCTGGCGTTGCTGACGGCCGTTGCCAAGAGCGGTCCGGATGCGCCGAAGCCCTCTCCCATCGAGCAATTCCTCGGCAGCCATCCGGAGACCGTGAAATTCGTCACGACGCCCAAGCCCGCGCCCGCGAGTTTCGCCACGCTGCCTTTTTACGGCGTCAATGCTTTCAAGTTCACCAATGCGCAAGGCGTGAGCGAATACGGCCGCTACCAGATCCTGCCCGTCGCTGGCGACCAGCGCTTGAGTGACAAGGCCGTCGCCGAGAAGGGGCCGAACTACTTGATGGAAGAGCTGCCGGCGCGGCTGGCGCGCGAGCCCGTGCAATTCCGGCTCATCGTGCAGCTGGCGAAGAAGGGTGACTCGCTGACCGATCCGACCTCCGTGTGGCCCGATGATCGTGCGCAGGTCGACCTGGGCCTGATCACCCTCACCGCTCCGGTTGCCAACGACGCGCAGGCGCAGAAGGCGCTGATGTTCAATCCGCTGACCTTGACCGACGGCATCGAGGCGTCGGCCGACCCGATTCTGCTTGCACGTCCGGGAGCTTACGCGGTCAGCATCGGGCAACGCCTGAAGTAGGCGAACATTCATGCAATAGCCATAATTCGGATAGACTTCGCGATGCGGCGACTGCCTGGCGGTCGCCGCATTTTTATTGGTGCGTCGGCCCGGATTTATTTTTTTCAGGTCGAACAATCGACTATGCAGACAAGCGAAGAAAAAGCATGAAGCGGGTGTTCAACGTTCTCGGCGTTCTGGTGGCGATCCTGGTGGTGCTCGCGGCCGTCATCGCGCTTGCGGGCATGTTCTTGAGCGAGCGCAAGTCGAATCGCACGGTCGCCGTCACCGTCGTGCCGGTCCAATTCGCCAGCGACGCCGGCGCCGTTGCCCGCGGCAAATATCTGTTCGAATCGCGCGGCTGCATGGAGTGCCACGCCCAGGACGGGCACGGCGCGGATGTCGTGAACGATGGCTCACTCTATATACATGCGCCGAACATAACCGGCGGCAAGGGCGGCGTCACAGCGCAATACTCGGCCGAGGATTGGGTGCGGACCATTCGACATGGCGTCAAGCCGGACGGCCGACCCGCCCGCATCATGCCGAGCGAAGACTACAACCGCCTCACCGACGAAGACCTGGCCGCGCTCGTGGCCTATGTTCGCAGCCTGCCGCCAGTCGACGGCCAGGGCGCGGAAATCAGGTTGCCGCTTCCGGTGAAAGTGCTCTACGCATTCGGCGTGATCCGGGATTCCGCCGAGAAAATCGATCACTCGCTGCCGCCCTCCAGGCCTGTGCCGGCGGCGGTCAACGCGACACACGGCGCCTACGTGGCGAACGCCTGTATCGGCTGCCACGGACCGGGCTTGTCCGGCGGCAAGATTCCGGGCGGCCCGCCAGCCTGGCCGCCGGCGGCGAACCTCACGCCGGGCAAGGGCAGCGTCATGGGCAGCTACGACACGCCGGAAAAGTTTCGCGCGATGCTGCGTTCGGGCAAGCGTCCGGACGGCAGCGAAGTCAGCAGGGTCATGCCGTTTCGCAGCTTCGCGCTACTCGACGATACCGACGCCGACGCGATTCACGCATTCCTGAAGACGATCCCTCCACGCGATGCGGGCAATCGCTAACTTGCTTGCACGCATGCACGGATACGGAGCCGACGGTCCACCTCTGGTGCGCGCCGGTGCGCGCGTTGATCGCGCGAATACTCCGTTGGAACCAACGGTCGTCGGCGGCAGTCAGACGCATGCGAGGAATTCCGCCTGCCCGCGCGAATTCCGCTTCCACCGATGAACCAGACTCTCTACTTCGCGTTGCCCGACATCGCAAGCGCCGAACAGGTCGTGCATGACCTGCTGGGGGCGCGCATCGCGAGCCCGAACATCCATTGCGTGGCGAGCCGGGGATCGTCGCTGGACGACCTGCCGGAATCCGGCGTCCTGCAGAAGGCGCAATTCCTCCCGATCGCCGGCGTCGGCCTGACCTATGGCGCCATGCTGGGCTGGATCGTCGGCGGCCTGATGGTCCTGTTCCCACCGCCGGAGACGCACCTTTATCTCGCCACATTGCCGGTCGGCGCGATCGTCGGTGCGGCGATCGGCGCGTGCATTTCCATGACGGCCGGCGTGCTGGCACCCAATTCCAGGATCGCCGCGCTGGAGCGCGCCGCGGCGGAGGGGACCATCCTGCTCACCGTGGATGTGCCGTTCTCGCGCGCGCTGGAGATTGCCGCGCTCGTGCAATCGCGTCAGGCGCAACTGCATGCGCCGTCAGCGAATGCAATCGCGCAAGACGACGCGGAACCCCCCATTCGCCTCTCTGCGTAGCGTCGGTTCGGTTCCCAGCGGAGCGGCGCCAACGGAATCCCGCATTGCGGATTCGGCTACCATCGTCTCACCACAACACCACAGGAGCAGGCCATGGCAGTGAACACCGCCAGGATAGAAAAGCTCGTCCATGAACTGCTGGTCGAGCTTGGCGAGGACCCGGAGCGCGAGGGCCTGCTGAAGACGCCGCACCGCGTGGCCGGCGCGCTGGATTTCCTGACGTCCGGCAGCCGCATGGAACCGGCGAGCGTCATCAACGACGCCATCTTCACGCAGGAGACCAACAGCATGGTCATCGTGAAGAACATCGAGCTCTACAGCCTGTGCGAGCACCACATGCTTCCGTTCTTCGGACGCTGCCACATCGGATACATCCCGAACGGCAAGGTGTTCGGGCTTTCCAAGCTGGCCCGCCTGGTCGACGTCTACGCGCGGCGCCTGCAGATCCAGGAAAGGCTCACCGAGGAAATCTCGCACGTCGTCATGGACACCATCGGCGCGCAGGGCGTGGGCGTCATGATCGAGGCCAGGCACCTGTGCATGATGATGCGCGGCGTGCAGAAGCAGAACTCGGAGATGATCACGTCCTCGGTGCTCGGCACCTTCCGCGACTCCGTCGCCACGCGCGAAGAGTTCCTGGCGCTGATCGGCACGCGGGGACATTGAGGTCCTGCCTCAATTTCATATCGATCACCCTAGCTGCCTGAGGCCGGATCGTTCTTCATTGCGCCGCGAACATTCAGCGCGGCCAGCGCGACCTGCAGCGCGATGAGCGCATACGCGCCGTCGTGCAATCCCCAGGCTACCCAGAGCAGGTTGCTCAGCAGGAAAACCCAGAATCCGGCTTCGCGCCTGCGCTTGCGCTGCGAAGCGACCAGCCAGGCCGCGACCACGGTCGCGGCCATTGCGGGCCATTGGATGGCGTCGAGATAGTCCATTGCTCCTCCTCTTGAAATCCGCTTTTTAGACCGCATCGGATGGAGGCGTTCGCGGCGCCCCGATTCCCATTCCATGCCGGCATGAGGTCATGGCGAAATCCGCGGGGCGCGCAGGGTCTTGGCGGCTTGATTCCGCGCTAGCAGCCGCTATCTAGGGTGGGAAAGGAGTTTCTGATGAATTCGCGCGACCTCTCGAATCTCATGTGGGGCGAAGCCTTGTCGCTGCTGGAGCAGGCGGACCGGTTGCATCGCCAGTTCTTCCGGCCGGCCGCCACGGCGGTACCCGCATGGGAGCCGCCGGCGGACGTTATCGAAACCGCGGACACCGTGGCGGTTCACGTGGCGCTGCCCGGCGCGGCCGCCGATTCCATCCTCGTGCAGTTCGAGCCGGGCGCCATCGTGGTTTCGGCGCGGCGGCCGTTTCCGCTCGAAGGCTCCGACGGCAGGGCACGCGTGCATGCGCTGGAAATCCCGCATGGCCGCTTCCAGCGGCGCATCGGGCTGCCCACGCAGTCGCTCGCGTTGATCGGCAGGACATTGCAGGACGGGTGTCTCACCCTCACATTCAGCAAGAACAAGAAGGAGTCGACATGAACAGCTGGCCACTCATGCAGGAAATGCTTTCCCCGGAAAATGCGGCCCGCGCCGCCCAGAATGCGGCGGCTGGCCGGAACAATGCCGCGAACAAGCCGCTGCCGGACGACGCCATCGCCATCGTCCCGCTGCGCAATGCCGTGCTGTTCCCGGGAGTCATGTCGCCCATTTCGGTCGGCCGCGCCAGCTCGGTGGCCGCCGCGCAGGAAGCCGTGCGCACCGAGAAACGCGTCGGTTTCCTGTTGCAGCGCGACCCGGAAGCGAACGAGCTCACGCCGAACGACCTCTATTGGGTCGGCACGGCGGGGCAGGTCGTGCGCTACGTCACCAACGACGGCACCCACCACATGGTGGTGCAGGGACAGGCGCGCTTTCGCGTGCTCGAGTTCCTTGACGGCTGGCCGTTCCTGGTCGCGCGCATCGCAACCGTGGAAACATCGGAAGACAGCACGCCCGAGATCGAGGCCCGCTTCCTGCAATTGAAGGAAAGGGCGGTCGAGGCGATCCAGTTGCTGCCCAACGTGCCGGACGAGCTCGTCGGCGTGGTGCAGGCCATGAACACGCCCGCCTTGCTGGCCGACATGGTCGCGAACCTGCTCGACGTCAAGAACGAGGACAAGCAGGCCGTGCTCGAGAGCTTCGACCTGAAGAGCCGGCTCGACCGCGTGCTCGCGCTGCTCGGCGACCGCGTGCAGGTGCTCAAGCTCTCCAAGGAGATCGGCGACAAGACGCGCAAGGAGTTCGACGAGCGCCAGCGCGAGCACGTGCTGCGCGAGCAGATGCGCCAGATCCAGAAGGAACTCGGCGAGGACGGCGAGAGCGCTGCCGAGATCGAGGACCTCAAGAAGGCCATCGACGAATCCGGCATGCCGGAAGAAACCCTCAAGCACGCGCGCAAGGAATTGAAGCGCCTGGAGCGCATGGGCGAGTCCAGCGGCGAAAGCTCGATGCTGCGCACCTACCTCGAATGGCTCGCCGAATTGCCGTGGAAGGTCACGGACGAGAAGTCGATCGACATCGCGCAGGCGAGGGAAGTGCTCGACCAGGATCACTACGGCCTGGAAAAGATCAAGCGCCGCATCCTCGAATACCTCGCGGTGAGGAAGCTCAATCCGGAAGGCAAGAGCCCGATCCTGTGCTTCGTCGGCCCGCCCGGCGTGGGCAAGACCTCGCTCGGCCAGTCGATCGCCAAGGCGACGGGACGCAAGTTCCAGCGCGTCGCGCTCGGCGGCACGCACGACGAGGCGGAGATTCGCGGCCACCGGCGCACCTACATCGGCTCGCTGCCCGGCAACATCATCCAGGCGATCCGGCGTGCGGAATCTCGCAACGGCGTGATCATGCTCGACGAGATCGACAAGCTCGGCGCGGGCGGCTTCCATGGCGACCCGTCGAGCGCGCTGCTCGAGGTGCTGGATCCGGAGCAGAACTCGAAATTCCGCGACAACTACCTGGGCGTCGACTTCGACCTGTCGAAGGTGATGTTCATCGCCACGGCGAACGTGCTCGACACGATCCCGGGGCCGCTGCGCGACCGCATGGAGATCATCCAGCTCCCCGGTTATACGGAGAAGGAGAAGCTCGAGATCGCGCGCCGCTACCTCGTGAGGCGCCAGCTCGACGCCAACGGCCTGAAGCCTGAGCAGGTCACGCTGACCGACGACGCCATCCGCACCGTCATCGCGGAATACACGCGCGAGGCCGGCGTGCGCAACCTCGAGCGCGAGCTTGGGGCGGCGTTGCGTTCCGCGGCGATGAAGATCGCCGAGGGCAAGGCAGACACCGTCACGCTGGACGTGGCCGATTTGCACGCCATCCTCGGCGCATCGCGCTTCGACAACGAGGTGGCGCAGCGGGTGGCGACACCAGGTGTCGCAACCGGCCTGGCATGGACGCCGGTGGGCGGGGACATCCTGTTCATCGAGGCCACGCGCGTGCCGGGCAGCGGCAAGCTGATCCTCACCGGCCAGCTGGGCGACGTCATGAAGGAGTCGGCGCAGGCCGCCTTGACCCTGGCGAAGCTGTATAGCGGCGAATCCCTCGACAAGGTCGACCTGCACGTGCACGTCCCCGCGGGCGCGACGCCGAAGGATGGGCCGAGTGCTGGCGTGGCGATGTTCCTGGCCCTCACGTCGTTGCTCGCCGGCAAGCCGGTGCGCGCGGACGTGGCCATGACGGGCGAAGTCTCGTTGCGCGGCCTGGTCATGCCGATTGGCGGCGTCAAGGAAAAGGTGCTGGCGGCCCTGCGTGCCGGCATCAAGACGGTCATGTTGCCGAAACGCAACCAGAAGGACGTCGAGGACGTGCCGGCGGACGCGCGCGAGAAGCTCGAGTTCGTCTTCCTGGAGACGGTCGAGGACGCCGTGCGCTGCGCGATGGGCGTCGAAGTCGCCGAGTTGTTCGCATCGCCGGAAGCGCAGCCGGCCTAGCAATCCGGCGACGGGGAACGGGCGCGCCATGCGCCCGTTTTTCGTTTGCCGCTAGCTTTCAACATGCGCGGCTCCAAGCCGCGCATCACGTTGTGCTTTAGTCCCGGCGCCTAAGTCCTTCTCGCGCTTATGTCTGCGGCTGCCGTCGTCGCGTCCGCGATTTCTCGATGCGCGCGCGATGCCGCAGATCACTCGATTGGCGCAAAGGTTGCGGGTACGATAGCGGCACACGCAAACTTTCAAGCCAGAATCACAAGAACCGTATCAACGGCCGTGAATCTTCCGCAAAGGCGCCTCGTTGCGCTGGTCGACTATGCATTGCAATCGATGCGCGCGCGCAGCCGCCCCGTATCGAACGTGGCCGATCACGGCAACCTCCTGCTTTTCGATCACCAGGCGCAGGGCATACGCGGCCTGCGCATCAACGACGCCGGTCCGGACGGCAACGACGACATCTGGCTGGCGCTGTCGCAGCCGCCCGCGGCCGGAAACGCTCCCTTGACCGACAGCCGGTGGCTTTCGCCCTGGCTCGTCGCGCGATCGTCCTCAGAGCAACCCGCCCTGGCGGCCGAAGTCAGGGGTGAGGCGCTCATCGCCGCCGGCACGCACCGCGACATCCATCAATCCGTGGCGGACCTCAGCGCGGCCGCCGACCCGGCGGTGGATCCGCAGGCGTCCGTTCGCCTGGAAAGCTATCCGTTCCGCGCCGAAGTGGAGGCGCAGCTCGCCCGCTACGTGGAGTCGTCGTGGCAGTCGTGGGCGCAGGCCGATAGCCAGCGCCGGCAGGCCGCGGATCTCTACGTCAGCCTGTTTACCCTGCAGCAGGAGCTTTCCGGCGCGCTGGTGGAAGGACAGCTCGAGCTGGTCTGGGGCATGGGCCTGTGCCGCTGCCGGCAGGGCGATGCGGAAACGATCTATCCCTTGATGACGCGGGCGCTGGACCTCGGCTTCCATGCCGAGACCCAGGCCGCGCAAATCCGTCCGCGTGACGTCGATCCCAGGTTCGAGCTCGAAGTCTTCCTTCACGGCGACGGCGCGGCCCTGTCCCGGGCCGAACAGGAGATGGAGCAATACCTGACCAGCGTCAGCGAGCCGCTGTCCGCCTTCGATGCCGATGGCCTGCAGCCGCTGGCGGAAATCCTGCGCAACGCCCTGGCGGCGGGCAGTCCTCCAAACCATGCCGGCGCGGCCAGCGTCGAACTGATCGGCGGCTGGGTGCTGTTCGCGCGGCCGCGCAGCTCGGTCTTCGCGGTGCAGGACCTCGAGCGCTTCCGCGAAATGCTCTCGAAACAGCGGGAAGACATGCCGCTGCCCGGCGCCGTGGCGGCGCTGGTCAGCGAACCCGCTGGCGATGCGGCGCCGGCAAAGCTGCCGTCGTACCGGGGCGTGACCGCCGCCTACCATGCGGGCGGGGCCGCCGAGCCGGTCGAGGCGCAGGACCTGTTCTTCCCGAAGCCGTTCAACGACGAGCAGGCGCGCATCGTGCAAATGCTGGAGGTGTCGGACGGCGTCGTGGTGCAGGGGCCGCCGGGAACCGGCAAGACGCACACCATCGCCAACATCATCTGCCACTGGCTGGCGAACGGGCGCCGCGTCTTGGTGACCTCGATGCGCGATCCGGCGCTGTCGGTGCTGCGCGACCTGTTGCCGGGCGATATCCAGGCCCTGGCGCTCGCGGTCCTCGCCGGCGACCGTTATGGCGCAAGCCAGCTCGAGGGCTCCATCCGCAAGATTTTTTCCGAGGTCCAGAGCCTCGACCCGGTCGCGACCGGCCGCAGGGTCGACGGCCTGGTGGAATCCGTCGATGCCCTGCATGCCAAGTTGAAGCGCATCGACACCGACCTCGGGCGCTGGGCGAAGCTGAATGTTTCGCGCATCGACCTGGAAGGCGAGCACATCGACCCGCAGGATGCCGCCGTCGACGTCATGCGCAACATCGGCCAGTTCGAGTGGATGCCCGACGCGCTCGGCGTGGGCCCGCAGTACGCGCCGCGTTTTTCCGCCGACGACATCGTGCGCCTGCGGGAAGCGCGCCGGCAGCTCGGCGAGGACATCCAGTACGCCGTCAATCCGCTGCCCGGGCCGGGAGAATTGCCGAATTCGCTGCTTCTCGTGCGCGCGCACGATGACCTGCAGCGCTACGCCGTGGTCGTGCATGAAGCACGCGCCAGCGAACTGCCGGTGCCGGCGGGCTCCGGTGCCGAGTCGCTCATAGAAGCAAGGCTGCTGGCCGAGCAGATCGTCCACGTCAAGGCACTGCGCGAGGAAATCAAGGCGCTGCGCACCTCGTGGACCGATGAAACCATGGTGCGGCTGAGAAGCCGCTCGCCGGCGCGCCTGTTCGAGTTGCTGGAAGCGCTGGCCGAAGACATGGAGCGCGCCGGCTCGCAGCGCATGCAGTCGCTCGCCCGTGCGGTGTTCGTGCCGGACGGCGCCGATGCTGACGCGCAGTTCGTGCAGGCGGTGGCGAACCTGGCGGAGGGACGCCGTGCTTTCGGCCTCGCGATATTCGGCAAGCCCGAGGCGAAGAAACTGCTGGACCTGGTGCGGGTCAACGGCGAACGCCCGAACGAAATGGCGCAGTGGAAGCTCATTCAGGCGCACCTGGACCTGCAGAAGGCCAGGCGTGCATTGACCGCGCGCTGGAATGCGCTGGCACCGGAAATCGGCTTCCAGGCGGTGCTCTCCGCGGATGCGAAAGGCCGCCTGTCGGCCGAATCCCAGCTTGCCGACTACGCGAGGCTCAGGCGGCTGGCAAGCGAGGAAGAGACGCTGTCGCGCATGGCGCTGTCGCTGTTCCCGGGCTGGCCGCGCGCGGCCACGGCACACCAGAACTCCGCCGCGCTCGTGGAACTGGAACTGGCGCTCGCGTTCCACCTCACCAAGTCCCAGCTCGGCGAGGTGTCGTCGGTGGTCGAGGGATTGCACCGCGTGCTCGACGGCAAGCGCGGCCGCGTGTTCGACCGCATGCGCGAATTCATGGCGAAGATGCTGGGAAATCCCGAGGTCGGCGAAGCGGAGCTGCTCGCCGGCTGGAAGCTGCTCGAGTCGGAGCTGGCGCGCCTTCGCACCCTTGCCGAGCCGCTGGGGATCGTGGCCAGCGTGACCGCGAACATCGAAGCCGCCGGCGCGCCCAAGCTCGCTCACAAGCTGCGGCAGACGCCGACCGGCCTGGACGAAAAGCTTTCCGCCGCGACTGTCCTGCGCGACTGGCGGCTGCGCCGGCTGGCGAGCCACCTGCAGGCGATCGATGCCCATGACGAGCTGAAGAAACTTTCCGCGGCGCGCGTGGAAGTCGAATACGATCTTTCGCGATGCTACGAGGAGCTGGTGGTCAAGCGCAGCTGGCTCAAGCTCGCGGAGAATGCGACCACGGCCGTGCGCTCGGCGCTGCAGGCCTATCTGAATGCCATCGAACGCATCGGCAAGGGCACGGGCAAGCGCGCCTATCGCTACCGGCGCGACGCGCGCGCCGCGGCCGCCGAGGCGCAGCGTGCGATCCCATGCTGGATCATGGCGCACCACCGCGTGTCCGAGTCGCTTCCCGCGCAACTCGGCAGCTTCGACCTGGTCGTGATCGACGAGGCCTCGCAATCGGATATTTCGGCGCTGCCGGTGTTGCTGCGGGCCAGGAAGCTGCTCATCGTCGGCGACGACCGGCAGGTGGCGCCGCAAACCGTCGGCGTGGACGAGGAGCGCATCGTCTCGCTGATGAGGCGGCATCTGTCCGAGCAGGTTCCGGTCTACGCCGCGCAGATGTCCACCGATCGATCGATCTACGACCTTGCCAAGGTCGTGTTCGTGCAAAACGGCGTCATGCTGAAGGAGCATTTCCGCTGCGTGTCGCCGATCATCGAGTATTCCAAGCGCGAGTTCTATCACCACGAGCTCTATCCGCTGCGGCTCTCCACCGCTTCACGCAGGCTCGACCCGCCGCTGCTCGACTACGTGGTCAGCGACGCGCGCAGCGAGGGCGGCATCAACCGGGCGGAGGCCGAGTTCATCGTCCGCGACATCAAGGCGCTCACTACCGATCCGAAGATGCTGGAGCGCTCGATCGGCGTGGTGTCGCTGCTGGGCGAGGCCCAGGCCATGCGCATCTGGGAGCGGCTCACCGAGGAACTCACGCCAGAAGTATTGCGCCGGCATGCGCTGATCTGCGGGGACGCGCGGCAGTTCCAGGGGCGCGAGCGCGACGTCATGTACCTGTCCATGGTCTGCGCCCCGAACGACATCGGCCTGCCGCTTGCGCGCGACACCTATGCGCAACGTTTCAACGTTGCCGCGTCGCGTGCGCGCGACCGGATGGTGCTGGTGCGCTCCGTGGAGCTCGACCAGCTTTCCGAGCTGGACCGGCTGCGCCGCGGCCTCATCACGCATTTCTCGCGGCCCTTCGCGGAGGAACCGGCGCGCGTGACGGACCTGCGCACCCTGTGCGAGTCGCGCATCGAGCGCGAATTGTTCGACTGGCTGAACGGCGAGGGCTACCACGTGACGCCGCAGGTTGCAATCGGCGCCTATCGCATCGACCTGGTCGTCGAAGGCGGCGACGATACGCGGCTCGCGGTGGAGTGCGACGGGGACAAATACCAGGGGCCGCAGCAGTGGGTCGACGACATGCGGCGCCAGCGCACCTTGCAACGCGTGGGCTGGGTATTCTGGCGCTGCTTCGCCAACGCCTTCCTGCGCCGGCGCCACACCGTGCTGGAAGACTTGCGTCGCACGCTTGCAGCCAACGGCATCGAGCCGATCGGGCGCGGCGGCTGGGGCCGCCGCAGGATCACAGAGACGAAACGCGTGCGCGGGTCTTCACTGGAAGTCGCGTAGCGCGACATTGCGCTTCATTTCGCGCCGCTGGCATCCTCCGCAGGCAGGAACAGCGCCGGATCGACCGCAACCGAATTCAGGAAGACGCTGAAATGCAGGTGCGAGCCGGTGACGCGACCGGTCGCGCCGACGCGGCCGATGACGGCACCCGTGGCGACCCTGTCCCCGGGCTTGACTTCCACTGCGCTCAGGTGGGCGTAGAGCGTGAGCAAGCCCTGGCCGTGATCGAGCATCACGGTATTCCCCGAAAAGAAATAATCGCCGACGTCGAGGACGGTCGCCTCCCCCGCGGCGACGACAGGCGTGCCTTGCGGTGCGGGAATGTCCATGCCGTTGTGGGGATTGCGGGCCTGGCCGTTGAAGAAGCGGCGCTGGCCATAGGTGCCGGTGCGCTTGCCTTCGCAGGGCTGCGCCAGTCGCAGCGATTCGGGGAGGGCCTCGGAAAAGGTCTTGCGCATTTCCGACAGGTGCGTGCGTTCGCCTTCATAGCGCGCCTGGTCTTCGGCAGACAGGTCGACCTGGCCGGGCTTCACGGTCAGGCGTTGCGTCGCGTATTTCTTGGTGGACACCGCGACCTTGACGGTCGATCTGGTGCCGCTCGCGTGCTCGACCGCCAGCGACAACCTGGTGCCCGCGGCAGTCTCCAGCGGGATGCCGACCAGCGCGATCCAGCCGTCGTCTCCGTTGGCGACGAGAACCCGATTGTCGCCCAGCCTTGCGATGGGCGCCTGCTCCTCGCTGCCCAGTTTCACGATCGCGACACCGCCCGGCACGGGCGAAGACTTCGGCAGCGATTGCGCCATTGCCGCGACGCCTGACATGCAGGCGACGCTGGCGAAGGCGCAGGCGAGACGGGAAAGGCGCAAGGGAGGGCACGCGGTCGTCGGGTTGCCGAATCATACGGGAAGGCCGCCACGCCGGTGAGGCCGCGCCATACGAAGCGCGCGCGTACCGGTAGAATCGCGCATCCCGTTTTGCGCTTTTCCCCATGTCCGAATCGAATTTGCCCGTGCTGTCCGCGCTCGAGATCCGTGTCGTCGGCGTGCTGGTCGAAAAGCAGCTCACCACGCCCGATTACTATCCGCTTTCGTTGAACGCGCTCGTCGCCGGGTGCAACCAGAAGACCAGCCGCGATCCGGTCATGAACGTGGCGGAAGACGAGGTGCAGGCGGCCCTGGACGGCTTGAGGGACAGGAAATTCGTCACGCAAAGCTGGGGCGCATCGCGCCGTGTCGTGCGCTATGCGCATAACCTTTCGCAGGTGCTCGGCACCGACGCCGGCACGACCGCGCTGCTCGTCACGCTGATGCTGCGCGGCGCGCAGACACCGGGTGAATTGCGCACCGCGTGCGAGCGCATGTACCAGTTCGCGGACCTTTCCAGCGTGGAAGCCTATCTAGACGAAATGGCCGAGCGCGCGAGCGGGCCGCTCGCGGTAAGGCTGGCGAAAGTGCCCGGTGCGCGCGAGCATCGCTGGATGCATTTGCTCAATGGCCCGGTCGATCCCGGCGCGCCGCGCGCCGCGCCGGCGGCCGAACCGGAAGGCGCGCTTGCAGTGCTGCGGGCCGAGGTGGCGGCCCTGCGGGAAGAGGTGGCGGAGCTTCGCCGGCTGGTTGCAGGAAGAAGCGGAGAACAGTGAAGGGATTGCGTGAATGGGGAAGGGAGAAGGGGGAATGCATGAAGGGTAAAGGCTTTAGAGCTCCAGGGCACTTACCATTCTCCCTTCCCCATTCACATTAGCCGCTCACTGATCGCTGTTCACCGTTAACCGTCGACTCCCATGTGGTACGTCTACATCCTGCGCTGTGCCGACGGTACGTTCTACACCGGAATCGCGCGCGACCTGTCGCGTCGCATCGACGAGCACAATTCGAGCAACCGGCTCGGTGCAAGCTATACGCGAGGGCGGCGGCCCGTCACGCTGGTCTATCGCGAGGAAGTGGCGTCGCGCTCGCTGGCACTGCGACGGGAGCACGAGATCAAGGCCATGGGGCGGCAGGAAAAGGTCGCCCTGGTCGCGGCGGGAGTGACGCGGTGAACTCGGCTGCGCAAAGCCTGTCTGCTGGATATCATGGGTTCATTGCCGACGCCGGACTATCCGCCGATCGGGCCGGGCAAGCCGGTCCAGCCACCGCCGATCGACGATCCGAAACCGGTGCAGGATCCGCCGCCGACGGACATTCCGCCGCCGGTTGAGGATCCGCCGCCGCGCCGGCGTTGACGTTTCGCAAACCTCGCAGGAATTCACCGCAAGCCAAACCATGGCACCTTCCCTGTCGCAACCCGACGACGACGAGGATTTCCCGTCCGGCGACCGCTGTCCCGTCTGCGAACTGCGGGCCGGAGAATGCGACCACCTGGTCGTCTCGCTCGACCTGACCTATTCCGAAATCGTCTCGGGGGCGCTGTTCGCGCAGGAGCGCGAAACCCTGGACTTGCTCGAGCACCTTGCCGCCAGCGATCCCGAGGCGCTCAAGGCCGCGGGCGCGGGCCCCGACCTTGAATACCTGGCGACGCTGGTCCAGTCCCAGGTGCAGGAGGGCGCCGGCACCGGCGACGCGGTTTCGATCCACTATCCCGAGCTCATCGCGACGCTGAGCCACAACCTGCAGGAAGACGGCGACGTGCTGGCCACTACGGTCGATTCGGATTCGGAGGAGGATTCCTCGATCGAGAACCTGTGGGCAAAGGATCCCGAGCCGGTCGTCGAGCACCTGATCGCACGCTATCGCGCCCTCGCGAACGTGCTGGAAGAATCCTGATTCCGGATACCCGGCGTCCGGCCTGAGGCCGCGGCAACCGGCTACACTGCGGCATCGCGGTTTCCAAGGGGGAAGACCATGTTCCGCTGCCTGTGCGGCGCGCTCGCGCTGCTGACTTTCGCCGGCTGCTCTACGCTCGAAAAAATCAAGGAAGAGCCGGATACCACGCCGTCGAATTCGACGGCCGTCCTGGAAACCCACCTGGTCAGCGACGGCATCAAGGGCTTCCTGCCTTTCGAGGGCACCAGCAAGGCCTACACGCGTGCCGACATGCATCGCGACGATTCTGTGTTCAAGGGCACGGGGACCGTGACACGCTTCCTGGTCGGCACCAACAACCACTCCCGCATCGAGCGCCTCGACAAGAAGGTCATCTATACGCTGGACGTGAAGGAAAAAACCTACACAGAATGCCCGTTGAAGGGTTGCGGCGGCCCGGTGGACAAGCCGGCAAAGAAAGAGCCCGAGGAAAAGAAGGCCGAGGAAAAACCCAAGGACACCGACTGCAAGGTCAAGATCGCAAGTGCCGCGTTCAACGTCAAGCAAACCGGCCAGAAGAAGAGCATCAACGGCTTCGACACCGAGCAATACCAGGCGGTATGGCTGGTCACCTTGCAGGACCCGACCGCGCGCAAGACCGTCAGCACGCTGAACGTCGACGTGTGGACGACGCCGGTGACCGCGCAACTCAAGGAAGCAAATGCGATCGAGCAGGCGTATGCCAGGAATTTCGCCAACGCGCTGGTGACGGTGGCCACCAACGGCCAGAAAACGCAGGTCGTGCCGGAGGAGGCGGCGAAAGTCATCAACGCCTACATCTCTCGGCTCCTGACCCCCGCCGATCGCGCGGCCTTCCTGAAAGCAGGGACGGAGATACAGAAGATCAAGGGCTATCCGATCATGACGCAACTCGCGTGGAACCTGAAGGGCGACGCATGTGCATCGACGCAGGCCGATGGCGGGTCGGACAAGTCGTCGTCGAGCAAGGGCGACCTCATGTCGAGCATCACGGACTACTTCGCCAAAAAGAAGGTGGACGAGGCCACGAAGGACTTCGGCGACAAGCCGATTTTCTCGTTCACGGCGGAAGTGAAGTCGCACAAGGTCGAAGCGGTGCACGATTCCGTGTTCCTGCCGCCGAAGAATTACACGCAGTCGAACGCCAAGTGAAGTCGATGCAAAGGGCGGCCGGTTGCACAGGCAGAGCACGCCTGAGGCGATCTCCTGGCGCGCTGCGGCTTCCCCGCCCGTAGCCATACCGCAGGCATGATCAAGCCCGGGAAGCTTCGCGACCTGAGCCGGCGTGACCTGTGGATCACCATGGCCACGGTCCTGGCGGTGGCGCTGGTTCTGTTCCTGCTCGCGTTTCGCTTCGTCGAGCCGGCGCCGCCGAATTCGATCGTGATCTCGACGGGTGCGGTCGACGGCGGCTATCACATGTTCGCCGTGCGCTACCAGGAAATACTCGCGCGCGACGGCGTCAAGCTGGAGTTGCGACCGTCCGCCGGCTCGCAGGAGAACGTCAGCCGGCTGATAGACGACAGCTCCGACGTCGAGGTGGGTTTCCTGCAAGGCGGATCGGCGTTCGCGGCAAATGCGCCCGACCTTGTATCGCTCGGCAGCATTTATTACGAGCCACTGTGGGTTTTTTACCGCGGTAACGAGATCCACGATTTCGGCGGCCTGCAGGGCAAGCGCCTCGCCATCGGACCCGAGGAGAGCGGAACGCGCGCGCTCGCCTTGCAGTTGCTGGCGGTCAATGCCGCCGTAATGCCGCCCACCGTGATGATGCCGTACAGCGGGCGCGATGCGACGGAGCTGCTGCTGGCGGGACAGATCGACGCTTTCTTCCTGGTCGGGCCGCCCGAATCGCCGCTGGTCGAGCAACTGATGGCCGCGCCCGGCATTCGCCTGCTCAGCCTGGATCGCGCGGACGCTTACGTCCGCCGCTTTCCATCGCTCACGAAACTCACCCTGCCGCAGGGCGTGTTCGATTTCGTGAAGAACATTCCCGCACGCGACGTGACCCTGGTGTCGCCGACGGCAAACCTGCTCGCGGTGGATGGGTTGCATCCGGCGCTGGCTTTCCTGCTGATGCGTGCGGCGACCGAGGTGCACGGCGGCTCGGGCCTGCTGCACAAGGCAGGCGAGTTCCCGGCGCCGCTGAATGCGGAGTTTCCGCTGAGCGAAGAGGCCAGGCGCTACTACAAATCCGGCCCACCCTTCCTGCAACGCTATCTTCCCTACTGGGCGGCGGTGCTCGTGGACCGCTTGTGGATCACGCTGCTGCCGGTGCTGGCGTTGCTGGTTCCGCTCGGCCGCGTCATTCCCGCCGTTTATCGCTGGCGCGCGCGGTCACGCATCTATCGCTGGTATGCAAAGCTCAAGGAAGTCGAGCTGGAGCAGGACGCCAATTCGTCGCCGGAGCGACTGGTGGAACTTCTCGGGCGGCTCGACGAGATCGAGCGCGCGGTGAATCGCATCAACACGCCGCTTGCCTACACCGACAATCTCTACGCCTTCCGCCAGAACGTGAACCTCGTGCGCCAGCGACTGCAGTCGCAGATGGCGATCAGTTCACGCCCAGCAGTTCCACCTCGAACACCAGGGTCGCATTGGGCGGGATGACGCCGCCGGCGCCGCGCGCGCCGTAACCGAGCTCGGGCGGAATCGTCAGCTTGCGCTTGCCGCCGACCTTCATGCCTCGCACGCCTTCGTCCCAGCCACGAATCACCTGGCCCTGGCCGAGCCCGAACATGAACGGATCGTCGCGATCCTTGCTGGAGTCGAACTTGCTGCCGTTGGTCAGCCAGCCGGTGTAATGCACGGTGACATGCTGGCCGGATTCGGCGACGTCCCCGTCGCCGACGATGAGTTCCTCGATCACGAGGCCTGTTGCTGTTTTGGTGGCTGCCATGGAATGCCCAAGCGGAAATGGATGGTGCGGAATTGTAGCCGGTAAGGGCGGCGGTCCCTAGGTCGCCAGCAAGGCGCTTCTTTCGAACCGCGCCAGTTCACCGATTGTTTCGACCGTTACGTCCGCCGCCGGATAGGCGAGCACGGCCTGCGGGTCGAGCGCGAAATGCCCCTGGCGCGGAAACACCGTCGTCAGCGCAGGACCCCAGGTCTTTTTCATTGCGGCGAGGATGCGCAGCTTGTCATCGATCATGACGTAGCGGCGGGCCGGATAGTGCCGCCTGATGTCATCGAGCATTTCCTCCTTGTGGATGTAGACCAGCACCCGGCCTTCCACGGCATCCCAAATCCCCGAGCGCTGGATCTTGCGCGGCTGGAATACCGCGTCTCCATCGGAGAGGATGACGGTCGGACCCCATTTGCGCAGGTGCGCAACGGTGTCGAGCGCCCCCGGATAGAGCCGGTCGGCGAAAGGATAGTCGAGCAGGTAAGACGACATCCGCAGCAGGCGCGGGTCGGTCAATTCGCCGATGCGGTAGCGCTGCAGCGCGCCCAGGTAGTCCGCGTAGCCGAGTGTTTCGAAAAGCTCATCGAAAATCCGCCAGTAACGCTCGCGGGCCTTCGCTCCGAATTCATGCTCGAGGTGTTCGCGCAGGTCATTCTGCACGCGATCGTTGTCGAGCAGCGTGTTGTCTACGTCGATCAGGAATACCACTTCGTTCATTTCCGTTTCCCGCTGAAAATCGGGTTGTGCCATCCGCCGTTTTTCGCAAAGAGCGCATCGGCTTCCTCCGGTCCCCAGCTCCCGCGCTTGTACATCGACACCGGCCGGGGTTTCGTCAGGACCGGATCGACCACCGACCACGCGGCCTCCACGGCATCCTCGCGCGTGAACAGCGCGCCGTCGCCCGCCATGGCGTCGCTCAGCAGCCGCGCGTACGAGGTCTGCTCTTCATGCTGTTCGTCGACGAGGGTCAATTCATACTGGTCGCCGACGAACGCTTTCCCGGCGCGCTTGACGCGAGCGGCGAGCGCGATGGTGGAATCGGGGGACAGACGAAAGCGCAGGTAGTTGGGTGTTCCCGCCGTCGCGGAATCGGCGAACAATTTTTGCGGCGGCCGCTTGAGTTGGACCAGGACCTCGGTCGCGGTGCCCGGCAGGCATTTGCCCGATCGCAGGTACCAGGGCACGCCTTCCCAGCGCCATGAATCGATGAATAGCCGCAGCGCGCAGAATGTCTCGACGTCGGATTTTTTCGCGACACCGGCCTCCTTGCGATAGCCGGCGTACTGGCCGCGCACGACGTCGGCCCGCTTCAACGGGCGCATGGCCTGGAGCACGTCCGCCGTCTCGCCGTGAACCGCGCCGAAACCGCGGTAGCTCGGCGGCTCCATCGCGAGCAGGGCGACGATCTGGAACAGGTGGTTCTCGATCACGTCGCGCAGGCAGCCCGCCGTCTCGTAGAACGCGCCGCGGCCTTCGACGCCGAAGCTCTCGGCCATGGTGATCTGGACGCTGGCCACGTAGTTGCGATTCCAGATCGGCTCGAGGAATGCATTGGCGAATCGGAAGTACAGGATGTTCATGATCGCTTCCTTGGCCAGGAAGTGATCGATGCGGAATATCGCATCTTCCGCGAACACCGAGCGTGCTATGCCGTTCAGTTTCCTTGCCGACGCCAGGTCGCGCCCGAAGGGTTTTTCCACTATCACGCGCGCGTGATCGGCCAGGCCGGCGGCGCCCAGCCCGTCTATGACCGTGGCGAATAACGCGGGCGGAATGGCGAGGTAGTGCGCCGGTCGTATGGCCTCGCCGAGCGTCTTGCGCAGGGCACTGAAAGTAGCTGGATCGTTGTAATCGCCGTCCACATAACGCAGCAGCGCAAGCAATCGGTGCAGCGCCGGCTTGTCATCGACTTCTCCCGCTTTCCGGATGGACTCCTCGGCATGCCTGCGCAAACGGGCGAGATCCCATCCCGAGAATGCGACGCCGATCACCGGCACGGTGAGCAGGCCGCTCTTGGCCATCGCATAGAGAGCGGGGAAAATTTTCTTGTGGGCGAGGTCGCCGGTCACGCCGAATACGACCAGCGCGTCGGCCGGCGCGGCGTCGCCGCGAGCCTTGCCCATGACTGAGGGTTTATTTGCGGATTTCGCCACTTCGTGCCTTTTCAGTTCAGCGCAATGTTGCGAGGAAGCCGACCAGCAGCTTCGTCACTTCGTCCGGCCTTTCCTGCTGGATCCAGTGGCCGGCGCCTTCGATGATTTCGCAGACGCGCAGGTCGTCCGTCCAGCGTTTCATGTTCGCGACCATGTCGAAATCGGGAACGAACTTCAGCACGCCGTCGCGGCGTCCCGCGATGAAGCACGCCGGCCGAGTGATGCGTGCGCCGGCCAGCGCCGGCAGGCGTTCCCAGTCGCGTTGCTGGTTGCGGTAGCGGTGCAGCGGCCCGCGAAACCCGCTTTCGCGAAACTGCAACTCGTAGTAATCGAGGTCGCGCTCGGTCAGCCACGCCGGCAGCACGTCCGGATCGGGAAGATCGTCGAGCATGCGTGCGTCGGGCTTCTTGTCCGCGCGGAACATGCCCTTCGGCGAGTCGCCGGAGCCGGCGTAGTAGATCTTGCGCAAGGATCGCCGGATGTCGGCCTCGAATTCGCTTTCGGCCAGGCCGGGTTGCTGGAAATAGATTTGGTAGAAAAAGCGGCCCGCGTAAATCTGGCGCCATAGGTCGATCGACGAGACTTTGCCGCGCGGAGAGTAGGGAACCGACAGGGCGGCAACCGCGTCTACGCGGTCGGGATGCAGCGCGGTGGTATTCCAGACGACGGGTGCGCCCCAGTCGTGCCCGAACAGGATTGCCCGTTCTTCGTCGAAATGATCGATGAGCCCGATCACGTCGCCGATCAAACTTTCCATGTCATAGGCTTCGACCGCGTCCGGCTTGTCGCTGCCGCCGTAGCCGCGCACGTCTGGAACGACGACACGGTGACCGGCATCGCGCACGGGGCCGATCTGGTGGCGCCACGAATACCAGGACTCCGGCCAGCCGTGGATCATCAACACCAGCGGGCCGTTGCCCTCGACGACGCAGCGCAGGTTCACGCCATTGGTGCGGACGGTCCTGAAGGTCGGCGAATCGGGCATGGCGGGGAATGTTATAAGCTTGCGGCCAACCGGGATAGGGGGCGCCGGAAAAGCGCCGCGGGTTCCCGACTTGCCAATCCGGAGGAGCAATGAAAATCTACATGATCGGCGCCGGCGCCATGGGCGGCGTCTATGGCGGGCTGCTTTCGCGCGCGGGCTTCGACGTGACGCTGATCGACATTCGGCAGGATCACATCGGCAAGATTCGCGATGGCGGCATAGCGATCGAGGGCGTGCGCGGCTCGCACGTGGTCAAGCTTCCCGCGCAACTGGATGCGGCGGGCCTGCCGGCGGGAGACCTCGCCATCATATTCACCGATTCGAATTCGACGCGCGACGCGGCAAAGGCCGCAAGCAAGCTGCTGAAGCCGGACGGCTTTGCGCTCACCCTGCAGAACGGCATAGGCAACGTCGAGGCGCTGGTCGAGGAACTCGGGCGCGAGCGCGTGATCGCCGGCGTGTCGATGAACAGCGCGGCGAACCCCGCCGCGGGACGCTCGGCCTATACGAACGTGGGCATGACGTCGCTGGGGGAACTGGACGGCCGCGATTCGGCGCGCGTCAGGCAGGTCGTCGATATGTTCAACAAGGCCGAGATTCCGACGGAAATCATTCCCGACCCGATGAACTGGATCTGGGGCAAGTTCGTGCTGAATTGCGGTGTCAACGCGCTGACTGCGATCACCGGGCTGCGCAGCGGGGAGATGTATCGCACGCCGGAGGTCAGCGCGCTTCAGGATCGCGTCATCGACGAAATCATGGCGGTGGTGGAACGCAAGAAGCTCGACCTGCCCGAGAAAGACCCGCGCAAGAAGATCAAGGACCATTGCCGCATCCGCTACAACAAGCCATCGATGATGCAGCATATCGAGCAGGGCAGGCGCACGGAGATCGACGCGCTGAACGGCGCGCTGGTGCGCGAGGCCAAGGCGCTGGGCATCGCGACGCCTTACAACGAGGCGGTCGTCGCCGTCGTCAAGGGCCTGGAAAAAAGCCGCCGCCAGGCCTTGCACGAGGCAGCGCGCGACTACAAGAAACTGGAAGAAGAGGCCGAGAAAGAAGCCGCCGGCAAATAGCACGATCGCGCGGCAATCGTCCCGCGGCGCTGGCGAAATGCAACGCGGCGCGGTGCCGCCGCGCGAATTCCAACCGCATTAATTGCCAAGACAATTCCGGCCGATTCGGCGACAATGCGGCGCAACAAAATCGCCGCCCGGAGGAAAACCCCATGGTCGTGACGCCCCTGTACGCGGGATTGCTCACAACGTTGTACATCGTCCTGAGCCTGCGTGTCGTCATGAACCGCCAGCGCGGGTTTCCGCTGGGTGACGGCGGCGACCCGAAGATGCTGCGCGTGATCAGAGGGCACGGCAATTTCGCGGAATACGTTCCGCTCGCGCTGCTGCTGATGGCGCTGATGGAATGGTCGAAATTCTCCGTCTACCTGCTGCACGTGCTGGGCATCGCGCTGGTGGTCTCACGCCTGCTGCACGGCTACTCGCTCTCGTACACGATGAAGTTCCGCTTCGGGCGCGTATGGGGGGCGGCGCTGACCTTCCTGGTGCTGGTCGTCGAGGCGGCTTGTTGCCTCTACCAGGGAATCGCATTCCAGAACGTCTGGTGACGCAGCGACTGCCGATTCGCCTGCGCGTTTTGCACTTCGAAGTTTTCCATCCCCTGTTTTTTTGCGCTGGCGGCGATAGTGCTTTTCCCCGCGCGCAGGAACTTGCGGCCGCTCGTGATGTTCTGACCTTGATCCGGCAGGTCCGCGAGGTGGCTTGGCATGGCAACGGTCAGGAAAGGGCAGTGGCCCGGCAAGCTGTCGCGTGAGGAATTCCGACGGCGTTACCGCGAGAATTTCTACGATCCCGCGTTCGCGGACGCGACCGGCGCGATTGCGCAGCTCGAGCAGATCGCCTGGGACGCCTACAGTCATGGACGCAAGTCGCCGGTCACGCGCGAGGCCGGTGCTGGATTCGCCGATCCCGGCTACAAGTTGTCCGTCGAATGGAGCGAAACGCGGCTGCGCCTGCAGCGCGCAGAGGCGGAGCAGAAAAGTCCGTCGACGAGGTCGCGCGCACTCGTCGTATGCGCGTCGGCGCGCGACGACGGCAGTTGCCCGGGAGAGATGTCGAAGACTTTCCGCCTGGCTGGCGTCGTGCGGGAAGTGCTGGGAGCGGAGGGGATCGAGGCTGATTTCCTCGACCTGAGCTTGCTTACCTCGGAGTACGGCAGGCGGATCCATCCCTGCAAAGGCTGCGTCTCCACTGCGATGCCGTTGTGCCACTGGCCGTGCAGCTGCTACCCGAACCACGCCTTGGGCCAGGTGCAGGACTGGATGGCGGAGATCTATGAAAAATGGGTCACGGCGCACGGCATCGTCATTTGCACGCCCGTGTACTGGTATCAGGCACCCAGTCCGTTGAAGCTCATGATCGACCGGATGGTGTGCGCGGACGGCGGCAATCCGGATCCCACCTCAACCGCCGGCAAGAACCCTGCGAAGGCAAAGGAGATCGAGCTGGCCGGATGGGACTATCCCAAGCACCTGCAGGGCAGGGTCTACGGCCTGGTCGTCCACGGAGACGCCGCCGGAATCGGGGAAACCCGGCGTGCGTTGTCGGACTGGCTGGACTGGATGGGCCTCATCGACGCCGGGACGCAGGCAAGGCTGGATCGCTACATCGGCTACTACAAGCCGTACGCGACCAGCCATGACGACCTCGATGCGGATGAGGCCATGCGCGAGGAAGTGGGCAACGTTGCGCGCGCCGTATCGTCCGCCATCGCCGAGTTGCGCGCGGGACGCTTGTCGCATCCCGACGCAGGCCTCGAATCGCCACGAGCCAAGTAGCTTCGGCGAGCGAAAGTCAGCCCTGCCTGGACCACATCACTTCGGCGTTCTTCTCAACGGCGCGCGACAGCAGGTCGATCAGCGGAAAGGCACGCTGGCGCAGCGATACGGGTGCGTCGGCGCGATCCTCGTCATCGTCCTTGTCGTCCGGAGTCTCCGGCGCGGCGGAGACCGCCGACTTCAGCCGCGTCAATGCCGCGGGAATATCTCTTGCGAGGATGGCGCTGGGCACCGTCCCGCTGTGGCCCATCGCCCTGAGCAGCTGCACGGCGATGTCGCCGTTCATGGTGAAGCTGCCGGCGTCGCTGTCGAATTTTACGAGCATGATGACAAGAGGGTAAGAAGTGGTTGGAGGATAGCGGTTAGTTGACGAATTCGGGGAAAAGGTTCCGCATCCCGGCAGCCGCGATCGACCGTCGGGCGATTCACGGTGGATTTGCCGTCCAATTTGATGCTTCGGAACGCGGCTTTATAGGGTAAATTACGTTCCCGGGGCCTTGGTCGTTTCGGGAGAGTGAGAGACAGTGGCGTCTGGGCAGGATTTCCAATCGATAGTGGAAAGCGTAACCGGCTTCCTGCGGGCCCTCCCGGAACTGCTTCGTTACCTGCTTGCGGACAATCCCGCCGGCGCGGCCCTGGCGGCCCTGCTGGGCGCCGTGGCCGCCTGGATCGTCATCGGGTTTGCCTATCGCCGGGCCCGCGCCAGGGAGAGGCAGCACATAGCAAGTTCGACCGCCGCCAACGACGAAGCCATCAGGTTGGCGGAAGAGCAGTACCGCACGTTGTTCCTGAGCAGCCCCGTTCCCACCTTCATCTGCGAGACACGGCGCTGGCGCCTGCTCGAGGCCAACGAGGCGGCGGCACGCGAATACGGCTATGCGCGCGACGAACTGCTGAAGATGAGCCTGCCCGATCTGGGCGTTCCCGAGGATGCCCAGCGGCTGACCGAAGCGTTGATGGCGCTCGGGCCGACCTCTGGTGAAGTCGGAACCTGGCGGCACCGGCACAAGGACGGCGCGGCGATCGAGGCCGAAATCGTGTCGTTCCGCATGCAGTTCGCGCGCCAGCAGGCGCGGGTGGTCATCGCGCGCGACGTGACGCGCCGCAAGCATACGCATGAAGCCATGTGGCGCGACCTCGAGCGCTTCGGATTTGCCTCGAAGGCGACGAAAGATGCGATGATCGACTGGGACCTGGCGAGCGACAACGTCTGGCGCAGCGACAACTACGCGGCGATGTTCGGTCGCGGGAATGACGGCGAAGCGCTCGGCATGACCGCGTGGTTCGACCACATCCATGCCGACGACCGCGCGCGCGTGCAGGAGCTCCTGCTCAGCACGATCAAGTCCCAGGAGAACGCCTGGAACGACGAATTTCGCGTGCTGCGCGGCGACCAGAAGGTGACTCACGTGTTCGCGCGCGGCCACATCGTGCGTGCGGAAGACGGCTCGGCGCGGCGCATGACGGGCGTCCTGCAGGACATCACCGAGCGCAAGGAGCAGGAGGAGCGTACCCGCTTCCTCGCCGACCATGACGAGCTGACCGAGCTGCCGAACCGCAGCCTGTTCCGCCAGAACCTGAACAAGGCGCTGCAGCGCGCGGAGCGCAGCGGCAAGATGCTTTCGATCCTGTTCTTCGACCTGGATCGTTTCAAGAACATCAACGACAGCCTCGGCCACGATGCCGGCGACGAAGTGCTGCGCGCGGTGGCCGAGCGGCTGACGGCCTGCGTGCGCAAGATCGACATGGTGGCGCGCTTCGGCGGGGACGAGTTCGCGGTGCTGACGGAAGGCCTGACCGCCGAGGACCAGGCCAGCACGGTGGCGCGCAAGATCCTGGAGGCGCTGTCCAAGCCGATGATCCTGGCGGGACGGCAGTATCGCCCGGCGGCCAGCATCGGCATCAGCACGTACCCGACCGACGGGCGGGACGCGCAGGCGCTGTTGAAAAACGCGGACATCGCCATGTATCGCGCAAAGGAGGAAGGCCGCGGCACGTTCCAGTTCTATTCCGAACAGCTCAACACCCACTCCGTGCAACGTCTCGAGTTCGAGTCGAACCTGAGCAACGCGCTGAACAACCGCGAATTCGTGCTGTACTACCAGCCGAAGGTCGACCTCGCCAGCGGCAAGGTCACCGGGCTGGAAGCGCTCATCCGCTGGATCAGCCCGCAGCTCGGCTTCATCCCGCCGGGAGAGTTCATCTCCATTGCCGAGGAAACGGGTCTCATCGTGCCGATGGGTCGCTGGGTCGCGCAGACCGCCTGCGTGCAGAACCGCGCCTGGCAGAAGGGCGGCCTGCCGCAGCTTCGGATCGCAATCAACATTTCCGCGCGCCAGATGGCCGACAAGGGGCTGGTGCAGTTCATTTCGGAGACGGTCAAGAAAACCGGCCTCACGGTGGAATCGCTCGAGCTGGAGATCACCGAGAGCGCGGTCATGAGCAACCAGGAACACGCCGAGAAAGTGCTCAACGAGCTCAAGGACCTGGGCTTCCATTTGACGATGGACGACTTCGGCACCGGCTATTCATCGCTCGCCTACCTGAAGCGCTTTCCCTTCGACAGCGTGAAGATCGACCAGTCCTTCGTGCGCGGCATCCCGGAGAACAAGGACGACGAGGCCATCACCGAGGCCATCATCGCGATGGCGCACAGCCTGCAGCTCAAGGTGGTTGCCGAGGGCGTGGAGACGAAGGAGCAATACGAGTTCCTGCGCGCCCTCGGGTGCGACCAGATCCAGGGTTACTACTTCAGCAAGCCGATTCCGTCGAACGAGGTGGTCATGCTGCTCTACAAGACCATGACGCGCGACGGCGGCACTGCGGTCCCGGTCGCGGTGGAGGCAACGTCCGGCGCGCAGGCACCCGCTGCGACGGCGAGCCAGGGGACGGGGACAGCCGGTTGAGACGGCCTTGCCGCATGTCGGCGGAAAGCTGTAGCGACACGCGTTGACTGCCGGCGCGGCTATCGGCAAAGATCTCGCTTTTCCGGCAAGCAGCATTCCGAAACCGATTCCAAGCACGCGCACCCACCGCATCGCCTCTTGATCCCCGCCGCCGACCTTCCCCTGCACCTGCTGAATACCGTTTTCGGTTTTCCCGCCTTCCGCGGCGCGCAGCGCGAGATCGTCGACCATGTGGCGGCCGGCGGCGACGCGCTTGTTCTGATGCCAACCGGCGGCGGCAAATCGCTGTGCTACCAGTTGCCCGCCCTGTTGCGCGAAGGCGCCGCGGTGGTGATTTCGCCGCTGATCGCGCTGATGCAGGACCAGGTGGCGGCGCTGCGCCAGCTCGGTGTTCGTGCGGCCTTCCTGAATTCCACGCTCGACGGCCGCGAAGCGTCCATGGCGGAGCGTGCGCTACGCGAAGGCGGGCTCGACCTGCTCTATGTCGCGCCAGAGCGACTGGTCATGCCGCGCATGCTGGAGTTGCTGGAAGAATCCCGCATCGCGCTGTTCGCTATCGACGAAGCCCATTGCGTATCGCAGTGGGGACATGACTTTCGCCCGGAGTACCTGCAGCTGTCGCTACTGCATCAACGCTTTGCGTCCGTGCCGCGCATCGCATTGACGGCCACCGCGGACATGCAGACGCGCGTGGAAATCCGGCAGCGACTGGCGCTGGAAGATGCGCGCGTATTCATTTCCAGTTTCGACCGGCCGAACATCCGCTACACCATCGTCGACAAGTCGGATGCCAGGCAGCAATTGTTGCGCTTCATCCGCGCCGCTCACACTGGAGAGTCCGGCATCGTTTATTGCCTGTCGCGCAAGAAGGTCGACGAGACCGCGGCGTGGCTCAAATCCCAAAACGTGGAAGCGCTGCCGTACCACGCCGGCATGGACGCAGCCGCGCGCGCCGCACACCAGGCGCGCTTCCAGCGCGAAGAAGGCATCGTCATGGTTGCGACGATCGCCTTCGGCATGGGTATCGACAAGCCCGACGTGCGCTTCGTGGCCCACCTGGATCTGCCGAAGAGCATGGAAGGCTATTACCAGGAGACTGGGCGGGCAGGCCGCGACGGCGCGCCAGCCGACGCGTGGATGACCTATGGATTGGGCGACGTGGTGCAGCAACGCCGCATGATCGACCAGTCGGAAGGCAGCGACGAATACCGCCGCGTCTCGTTCGCCAAGCTCGACGCGCTGCTCGGGCTTTGCGAGACCGCCGGCTGCCGGCGCGTGCGCCTGCTCGATTATTTCGGCGAGGCGAGCGGCCCCTGCGGCAACTGCGACACCTGCCTGGAGCCGCCGCAAACTTGGGATGCCACGGATGCCGCGCGCAAGGCCTTGTCGTGCATCTTCCGCACGGGGCAGCGCTTTGGCTCGCGCCACCTCATCGACGTCCTGCGTGGCAACGCCACCGACCGGGTCGCGCAATGGCGCCACCAGGAGCTGGGCGTGTTCGGCATCGGCGCGGACATCGACGAGGCCACCTGGCGCGACGTATTCCGCCAGTTGGTGACCCTGGGGCTCGTGCGCCCCGACCACGAAGCCTTCGGCGCGCTACGCTTGACCGATGCCAGCAGGCCGGTGCTCAAAGGCGAACAGCCGATATTCATGCGCCGCATGGCCGTGCGCAAGAAGGCATCCGGCACGATGGCAAGGCGCAAGGTCGCCGCCGATCTGTCGGCGACGGACGCGGCGCTGCTCGAGCGCCTCAGGTCGTGGCGCAGCGAACAGGCGCGCGAGCAATCGGTTCCGGCGTACGTGATTTTTCACGACGCAACCTTGTCGGCGATTGCTTCCGCCCGGCCGCGCGGAATCGATGACCTGGCATCGATCCACGGTATCGGCGCCAGGAAGCTGGAACGTTATGGACCGTCGTTGATGGCGTTGTTGCGCGATTGACGGGCGTCCGGAATCGAAGCCGGTATCCTCGTCACTTTTCGCCGCCAGTCACCCTTCCATGACCGATGATCCGCCCCTGCTGGCGCCGTCCTCCAAAAAGGAATTGTTCGTCGCCTTCACGTTGCTGGCGCTGCAGGGATTCGGCGGCGTCATCGCCGTCGCCCAGCGCGTGCTGTGCGAGCGTCGGCGATGGCTCACGCGCGACCAGTTCGTCGAAATCCTCGCCGTCGCGCAGGTCTTGCCGGGGCCGAATGTCTGCAACGTCGCGCTGATGATCGGCGACCGCTTCTTCGGCTGGCGCGGGGCGTTCGCGGCGCTGGCCGGCATGATGGCGGTGCCGCTCGTGATCGTACTGGTCATCACGGCCGTCTACGCGGAATTCTCGGCCAATCCCGCAGTGGCCGGCGCATTGCGCGGCATGGGCGCGATATCGGCAGGGCTGATCGTCGGTACCGGCATGAAGCTGGTCGGAGCCTTGCGCTCGAACCCGATGCCGGCACCCGTCGGTGCGGCATTTCTGGTCGTCGCGTTCGCGGCCGTTGCATTGCTGCGCTGGCCGCTGGTCTGGGTGATCCTCGTGCTGGGCGTGCTGGCCTGCACCTACGCGTGGTTGCGGTTGCGCAACGCGCAGCAGCGCCCATGATCGCATCGATGTCGACACTCATTGCGTTGTTCGGCCATTTCCTGCTGCTGTCGCTGCTGTCGATCGGCGGCGCGATCACCGTCGCGCCGGACATGCACCGCGTGATGGTCAACCAGATGGGATTGCTGAGCGACGCGCAGTTCAATGCCTCGATCGCCATCGCACAGGCCTCGCCGGGGCCCAACGTGCTGTTCGTCGCGGTCATGGGCTACCAGGCCGCGGGTCTCATGGGTGCCGCGGCGACGTTGATCGGCATCATGCTGCCGTCCACCACGCTCGCGCTTGCAGCCGCGCGCTGGGGTCACGCGCGCCGCGAATGGCGTGCGGTGCGCGCCTTCAAGGCGGGCATGGCCCCGATCGTGATCGGCCTGCTGTTCGCAACCGGCTGGATCCTGGATGCGCAAACGCCAGGCTGGCATCACATCCTGCTGACCATCGCGGCGGCGATTCTCGTCTGGCGCACTCGCCTGCACTTGCTGTGGCTGGTGGGCGCCGGTGCGTTCGTCGGGGCGATGGGATGGGTTTGATCGTGACGAGTGACCAGTGACGTGTGACAAGGGACAAGTAAACTGCGAAATGCGAGGTTTCCTGAACTCCCGTACCCAAAGCGAAGACTAACCCTGTCGTCACTCGTCACTCGTCACTCGTCACTCGTCACTCGTCACTCGTCACTCGTCACTCGTCACTCGTCACTCAAGTCACGGAGTCGTTCATGCGCTACCTCTTGTACTACTGGCCCTCGATCCAGGGACGCGGTGAATTCGTGCGGTTGGCACTCGAAGAGGCCGGAGCCGATTACGTGGACATCGCGCGACGCTCGGGCAAGGGCTTCGGCGTTCCCGCGCTCGAGAAATTCCTCGATGACGAAAAGCTGGCGGCTGCGCCTTACGCGCCGCCTTTCCTCAAGGCCGGCAAGCTCGTCATCGGCCAGACGGCGAACATCCTGCAGTACCTGGGCCGGCGCCACGGGCTCGCGCCGAAGAACGAAGCCGGCCGCGTCTGGGTGAACCAGTTGCAGCTCACGGTGGCGGACTTCGTGACCGAGATCCACGACACCCACCACCCGATCGCCGGATCGTTGTACTACCGGCAGCAGAAGGCGGAAGCGAAGCGGCGCACGAAATTCTTTCGTGCCGATCGCATTCCAAAGTTCCTTGGTTATTTTGAGCAGGCCCTACAGGCGAACGGCGGGCGCTATCTCGCCGGCAGGCTGAGCTACGCCGACCTTTCGGTGTTCCAGCTCATCGCCGGCCTGCGCTTCGCGTTTCCGAAAACCATGAAGAAGCAGGAAGCCGACTATCCCGGACTGGTCGACTTGCACGACCGGATTGCGGCGAGGCCGAACGTCGCCGTGTATCTCGCGTCGAAGCGGCGCATACCGTTCAACGAGTACGGGATCTTTCGGTACTACGCGGAACTCGACGGGTAAGCAAACCGGCCGGCACGAGACGAGGTGTATGATTGTTCGAACGAGGAGGCCCCAGCCATGACCGAAAAAGCCAGAAACCTGAAGTCCGTGCAATCCAGCGATGTGCGCTCCCGGGTAAGTGCCGAGGAGTGGGAGGTCCGTTGCCAGCTTGCCGCCGCCTACCAGCTTGCGGCGCAATTCCGCTGGACCGATCTTATCTTCACGCACTTCACCGCGCGCGTGCCGGGATCCGAGCACATCCTGATCAATCCGTACGGCCTGATGTTCGACGAGATCACGGCCTCCACCATCGTGAAGATCGACCATGAGGGCAACGTCGTCGACGACGTGACCGGGCTTGGCGTCAACTATGCCGGCTTCGTGATCCACGGCTGCATGCACGAGGCCCGACCCGAGATCAATTGCGTCATCCATACGCATACGCGCGCCGGCGTTGCCGTGTCGGCGCAAAAGCAGGGGCTGCTGCCGATCAGCCAGCATGCGCTGCGCACCTACGGCATGTTGACCTATCACGATTACGAAGGCATCGCGCTGGAGCTCGACGAGCGCGAGCGCATGGCGGCGGACCTGGGCAAGACGTCTAAGGCGATGATCCTGCGCAACCACGGCCTGTTGACCTTGGGCGATTCCGTCGGCGAGGCGTTCGAGCTGATGTACTACCTCGACACCGCGTGCCAGATCCAGGTGGATGCGCAGGCCGGAGGCCGCGTCGACGTCGGGTTGATCGACGAGAAGACGGCGCGCAAGGGTTATGAGCAGTTCCAGGGACCGGGCGGCGCCGAGGTCAACAAGGCGTGGGAAGCGCTGCTGCGAATGCTCGATCGCAAGGGCGTGAACTACCGGAACTAAAAATCCGTGAATGTCGTGACTACGTGAGTGCCGTGAATTCCGAAACTGCCTGAAGCCTTCGCGTCGCTCTTCCGATATTCACGACATTCACGGCATTCACGACCGAACCAGTCCGGGCGTGACGAACCAGGACTCCGCCGGCATCGGCGCGCCGTGCGGCGCATTGTGGTCCGGATTGAAGGTCGCGAAGCGACCGACGAGCAATTCCTTGACCTTGTCGTCCCAGACCGACTGGCGCGACGCTTCCAGACTTTCGTATGCCTTGCAGAATTCGCGCGTGAAATAGATGTTCACGCCCTTCGCCGGTTTCTGCGGGCGCTTGGGGTCGGTGCCGACCTTCCATCGCACGCGAAGCCATACCGATTCCCCCGCCGCGGGATGGGTGATCTGCGCGCCCTGCGGGAAAATCGTGCGGGCGATGTCCGCCCAGCGTTCTACCTGTTCCGTGTTATTCATCAATGACCCCGAATCACCGTCTCTCGCGCGTATGACCCCGGAGCCGGGTACTGGTTCGGAAGTTGCCAGCGGACCCGGCCTTCCTATACTGTTCGGCTCTCGAAAGCCCGAATGACATGAAGAACGAGTCTTTCCTCTATGGAATCGCGCCGGAGTTCCTCTGGACGATCGTCGTCATCTCGGGCGTCATCCTCGCGAACATCGCGATCTCCGCGGTATTGCGCGGCCGCGGCTGGCTCTCGCGCGAGACCAAGCTGCGGGCCTCGGTCTTCTGGCGCAATTTCTCCTTCCTGATCGCGTTGCTGCTGCTCGTGTTCATCTGGCGCAGCGAGTTGCGCGCGGCCGCGCTGTCGCTGGCTGCGTTGAGCGTGGCGCTCGTGCTGGCGGGCAAGGAATTGTTCACCTCGGTGCTGGGCTACGTCCACCGCACCACCTCGGGCAGCTTCGCGTTCGGTGACGTCATCGAGATCAACAACATCAAGGGCGAAGTCATCGACCAGACGTTGCTGTCGACGACGGTGCTGGAGATGAGCGAGGAGCACCTGTTCACGGGCCGCGTGGTGCAGTTCCCCAACAGCTTCTTCGTCACGCACGCGATGAGGAATTATTCGCGGCTCGGCGATTACCAGCTCGGCATGGTCAGCATCCCGGTGGCCGGCGCGGACCTGGAAACCGCGCGACGCGTGCTTGCCGAGGTCGCCAACGCCGTCTGCTCGGAATTCGTCGCCCCCGCGCACGCGGCGCTGCGCGAACTGGAAGGCGAGCAGTTCATCGTCATGCCGTCGGCCGAGCCGCGCGTGAGCATCCGGCTCGGCGACGGCAGCAAGACGACGTTGCTGCTGCGCTTCCCGTGCCCGGCCAGCCAGCGTACGCGCACCGAGCAGGATCTGCTGACGAAATACCTCGCGGCGATGCGCGCGTCCAAATCCGCGTGACGCCGGACCTCTGCCACTTGTGAACGTCGCCGGCGCGCGCAGCCGCGTGATCTGCGTCGGCCATGCCGCGTTCGATCGCGTCTTCGCGGTGGATTCCTGGCCGGCCGGCAGCGCGAAGATTCCCGCGCATCGCTACGACGAAAGCGGCGGCGGCATGGCGGCCAACGCCGCCGCAGCCGTTGCACGCCTCGGCGGGGTGGCGGAATTCTGGGGGCCGACCGGCGACGATGCCGTTGCCGACGCCATCCGCACGCAGTTGATCGCCGACGGCGTGGATGCGACGAACCTGCGGCGATTCGCCGGACGAACCTCTTCGCACTCAGCCGTGATTGTCGATGCGCGGGGCGAGCGCCTGGTCGTCGGCCTGCGCGGGACCGCGCTTCAGGCCCCGGCGGATTGGTTGCCGCTGGAACGCATTGCGAGCGCTGGCGCCTTGCTCGCGGACGTGCGCTGGCCGGAGGGCGCACACGTCGCGTTGCAGGCGGCACGCGAAGCCGGAATACCTGCCATTCTCGACGGGGAAATCGCTTCGCGCGAAATCCTCGAGACGCTCGCGCGTGTCGCCGACCACGTGATTTTCTCGCAGCGCGGGCTCGATGCGTTCGCGGGTGACGATGTGCAGACCGGCTTGCGGCAAGCCATCGACCATGGCGCGTGCATGGCAGCCGTCACGCAGGGCGAGGCCGGTGTGTCATGGATCGACGCGCGTGCCCCTGCCAATCTCCAGCGTTGCCCGGCCTTTCCCGTCGCCGTCGTGGACACGCTGGCGGCCGGTGATGTCTTTCACGGCGCGTACGCGCTGGCATTGGCGGAGGGCGCGAAATCGGCGCAAGCCATGCGTTTTGCCTGCGCTGCAGCGGCAGTCAAATGCAGTCGTTCCGGCGGCAGGAGCGGGGCGCCGAATCGCACGGAGGTCGAGGCGCTGCTGGTCGATGCAGCCGTGGGCGGCGTCCCGCGATAACCGGCGTCAGCCGGCGATGGTGACGCCGCCGTCGGCGACGATGGTCTGCCCGGTGACGAAAGCGGCGGCGCGGGACGCCAGGAAGACGGCGACGCCGCCGATGTCGTCCGGCTCGCCGATGCGACGCAGCGGCGTCTGCGATTCATAGTGCTTCAGGATTTCCGGGTTTTCCCAGAGCGCCCTGGCGAAATCCGTTTTCACCAGCCCGGGCGCGATGCAGTTGACGCGAACGTTGTGCGGGCTCCATTCCATCGCGAGGTTACGCGCGAGCTGCATGTCCGCCGCCTTCGAGATCGCGTAGGCGCCAAGCGCCACGGTGCCCTTCAAGCCGCCGATCGACGACACGATGATCACGGAACCGTCCTTGCGCGCGGCCATTTCTGGCAACACGAGATTGGCCAGCCAGTGGTTCGAGACGATGTTGTTCTGCAGGATCTTGTTGAAGGCATCGTCCGGCATTTTCGCCATCGGACCGTAGTACGGGTTGCTCGCCGCATTGCAGACCAGCACGTCGATCTTGCCGCATTTGTTGCGGGTTTCCTTTACCAGGCCTTCGAGCTGCGTCTTGTCGCCGATGTTCGCCGGGATGGCGATCGCGTCGCCGCCTGCGCCGCGAATGGCGGCGGCGACCCGCTCGCAAGCGTCGGCCTTGCGGCTGGAAATCACGACCTTCGCACCGGCGCGGGCGAGGTGCTCGGCGATCGAGCGGCCGATTCCGCGCGAGGAACCGGTGACGATGGCGGTCTTGCCGGAGAGATCGAATGGATTCATTTGAAAAGTGAGGGGTGAGGAGTGAGGGGTTAGGGGCGAGGGGCAAGCGCGAGGCGTTTCGGTTTCACCCCTAACTCCTCACCCCTCACGCTTTTTCGCTTTTGCTATTGCTGCCCCTCTTCAACTACTTTCTTCAAAGTCGACAGCCCCAGCGGATACGTCTTGTTCAGCGCGTTCAACGGCGTCTCGTCATCCTGTCCGGGCGGCGGTTCGTCCGTCCAGTAGGCCACGCGCTTGAAGCGCGCCTTCCAGACGACCTTACTCTTGCCGCCGCCGGCATCCATGACGGTGATCGTCGGGAAATAGTCGGTCGCGCCGACCTGCCCGCCGATGTAGGTATAGCCCACCGACATGTTCCACGGCTCGTATGCAATCAGCTTTTCCTGCACGTGGGTGCCGTTTGCGCGCGTCAGTTCGCGGATCGCGCCTTCCTGGCGGTTCTTGCCCAGCACGATCTTGCTTTCGACGATCGTGGGCAGCCAGCGCGGCAGGCCGTTGAAATCGCTGACCACCTCCCAGACCGCCTCGGGCGGCGCGTTGATCACGATGGAATGTTCGATGCTCATTTCCTTGGCTTCGGCGGCGAATGCGGGCGCCGACGCCGCTAGCAGCATTGCGAGCAATCCCTTGAAGATGCGAAGTCCCTTGGCCGGTTTCATTTGTTCTCCGTTATGTTGGTGCATGGATGGGTGTTCATGCCGCTCTCGTATCGGCACCTTCGCGCGGCATGCCATCCGGCTGGCGCGCGAGGGATGCACAGACTACCGCAATCGCCGGGGCGCCGCGACCCCGCCGGGCCGCCGCCGCTGCGGCGCACAGAATCCGCTCGCGACGCTGTGCTAGCATCGGCCAACAGCGTTCGACAGCGGGAAAACAAAATGGCCAATGTACTCAGCGCGGACGAACTCGCGCACTATCGTGACCAGGGTTACGTGTTCCCGCGCTACCGCCTGCCGGATCCGCTGCTGCGCCGGTTGCGGGACAGCGTGGATCGGTTGCTCGATACCTACACGGACGTTGCGCAGGAAGACCTTGCCAATCCGCACATGCTGCCGCCCACGTCCGGGCCGCAGATGAATCCTTTCATGGCCGCCGCGAGCCATCCGGCCGTACTCGACATGACCGAGCAGATCCTCGGCCCTGACGTCATGCTGTGGATCACCCGCATCCTGTGCAAGCCGCCGGTGAAGGGGCGCGAGGTGCCGTGGCACCAGGACGGGGAGTACTGGCCGATGCGCCCGCTGGCCACCTGTTCGGTCTGGATCGCGATCGATCCCGTCTCCACCACGAACGGTTGCATGCGCTTCATCCCGGGGTCGCAGCGGCGCAAGGAGCTGTACAAGCATCACGTCAGCGACCGCAAGGACCTCGTGCTGAACCTGGAACTCGATCGCGACCAGTTCGACGAGGCGCAGGCCGTCAACGTCGAGCTGGAGCCCGGGCAGATGTCCCTGCACGACGTGCGCATGATCCACGGCTCGCTGGCCAACCATTCCGGCCAGCGCCGGGCCGCGCTCATCATGCGCTACATGCCGGCGACTTCGCATTACGACCGCTCGCTGCGCGATTCGCGACGCGACAAGTCTCCCTTCAACATCTACGACCAGCCGCTCTGGCTCATGCGAGGCGAAGACAAGACCGGCAGGAACGACTTCGTCCACGGCCACGACATCTGGAACAAGCGTTACGCGGGCGGCCTGGGTGTTTCATCCGGCAACGCCGGCTGAAGAATGAAGCACGAGGCGTGAGGAGATTGGAGTAACTACGCCTCACCCCTCACGCTTCACCCGTCATGAACATCGCCCACTTTCTCCTGCGCGCCGCGCGCACATTCCCCGATCGTCCGGCCATTTCCGTCGGCAGCGGCGTGTGGATGAATTACCGCGACTTCGCGGGGCGAGCGGCCCGCCTCGGTGCGGCATTTCGCAAATCGCTGGGCCTGGTGCCGGGAGATTGCGTGGCGCTGGCGATGGGAAATTGTCCGCAATATCTGGAAATCCTCTATGCGGCCTGGCATGCGGGCCTGGTCGTCGTGCCGATGAACGCGAAACTGCATCCGAAGGAATTCGAGTTCATCCTGAAAGATTCGACGTCCAAGGCCTGCTTCGCGTCGACGGACCTCGCCCAGTCGCTGGAAACCCTGCGCGGCAACCTGCCGGTGCTCGAGCGCGTGATCGAAGTCCCTTCCACCGACTACGCCGAGCTTGCAAAAACGGACGCGGCGTCTTCGATGACCGCGGTGCAGCCGGACGACGTCGCCTGGCTGTTCTATACCAGCGGCACGACGGGGCGGCCAAAGGGCGTGATGATCACGCACCGGAACATCCTGAGCATGTCACTGGCCTACTTCGCGGCGGTGGACCACATTGCTCCGGAGGATTGCGTGTTGCATGCGGCGCCGATGTCGCATGGCTCCGGCATGTACAACTTTCCGCACGTGCTGGCGGGCGCGAACCAGGTGATCCCCGAGAGCGGCCATTTCGATCCCGCCGAGATATTCAGCCTGGGCGAACGCTGGCGCGGTGTCGCCATGTTCGCGGCGCCGACCATGGTGCACAGGCTGGTCTCGCACGCGCGCAAGCACGCACCGCCACTGGATGGATTGAAGACCATCGTCTATGGCGGCGGCCCGATGTACGTGCAGGACATCAAGGCGGCGCTGGAGGTGATGGGCCAGCGCTTCGCGCAGATCTACGGCCAGGGCGAATCGCCGATGACCATCACCGCGCTGTCGAAATTCCACCTTGCCGACAGCGGGCATCCACGCCACGAAGACCGGCTGGCTTCCGTGGGAACGGCGCAACCGCCGGTCGAGGTCATTGTCGCCGACGACAACGACATCGAGCTCCCGCCGGGGGAGATCGGCGAGATCCTCGTGCGCGGGGATACGGTCATGCGCGGCTACTGGCGCAATCCGGAAGCGACGCGCGAAACCCTGCGCAACGGCTGGCTGCATACCGGCGACGTGGGCTCCATGGACGGGGACGGATTCCTGACACTGCGCGATCGTTCCAAGGACATGATCATCAGCGGCGGCTCGAACATCTATCCGCGCGAGGTCGAGGAAATCCTGCTGCGGCATCCGGCCGTCAGCGAAGTTTCCGTCGTGGGACGCCCGCATCCGGAATGGGGCGAGGAAGTCATCGCCTTCGTGGTGGTGAGGGAGCGCGCGCGCGTGCAGGAAAAGGAACTGGATGCGCTTTGCCTGGACCACATCGCGCGATTCAAGCGGCCGAAGGGCTATCGTTTCGTGGCCGAATTGCCGAAGAACAACTACGGCAAGGTTCTCAAAACTGCGCTGCGAGAGACGTTCAAGAGCGATCCGGTTGAAAATCAGCCGCAATAAACGAGTTGCCCCGGCGCACGCTCGCCCGGCCGCATCCGGCAGGCACGCCTCGCAGTTGAATCGCCAAAGCCGCAAGGTGATGGGGCAGCACTATCGGGCGAAGTACGGCGTCAAGAAGTGATCGATTAACGGCAACGGCGAACTCACCTCGACGCGACGCATCCAATCACTCCTCACTCCTCACTCCTCACTCCTCACTCCTCACTCCTCACTGTTTTTACGTGCTGACCCGGTTCCTGCCGCCGCCCTTGGCCCGATACAGCGCCGCATCGGCCTCCTTGATCACGATCGACGGCGTGTCCAGCAATTCCGTGCGTTGGGCGACGCCGATGCTCACGGTGACCGACAATTGCTCCGCGCGATGCGTGCGCAGCGGCGGCGCGTTCGCATCCTGTCTTGCGAACGCCGATTTCGACGGCGTGCGCCGGTCGCTGTTCGGCCGTCTTTCGGCGCGCCGCTGCTCTGACGTGCGCGCCGACATGCGGTAGTCCTCGATGTTCCTGCGGAGTTTCTCGAGGTGGGGTAGCGCGTCCTCAACGCCCTGGTCGGGGAACACGACGGCGAATTCCTCGCCGCCATAGCGAAACGCCTTGCCGCCGCCGACTTCGGCCAGCTTGGCGCCGACGAGCTTGAGCACCTGGTCGCCGGTGTCATGGCCGTGCGTGTCGTTGAATTTCTTGAAGTGGTCGACATCCACCATGGCGATCGCATACGAGGGTCCCAGCGCCACCAGTTTCTCCTCGAGCGCGCGACGGCCGGGCAGGCCGGTCAGCTCGTCGCGAAAAGCCATGCGATGCGATTCCTGCAGGACGGCCAGCAGCAGCGTGGCGCCCGCCGCGAAGACGAATATGCCGAAGACCACCGTGAGATTCGCCCATTCGCAGGCGAGAAAGAATGCGATCACTGCGCCGACCATGCCGATGTCGAGCGGCAGGCGTTTCTCCCAGGCCCTTGCGACGGCCATGACGAGCGCCGCGGCGATCGCGACGCGGCCTAGAAAAGGTGTGGGCGCCGCCCTCAGCAGCCAGTGGTCCATAGCCTCGTGCCACGCCGTGCCCGAGAGGGCGCTGCGGCCCGCCGTCGCGATCCAGGCGGTGAGCAGGATCTCCGTGAGTCCGAGCAGCATCCAGCGATAGTTGCGGAAGTACGCGATGCCGCGTTCCTTGAACGACAGCACGATCAGGATGTTCGCGGGCACGAAAATGGCGGCTGCCGTCAGCACGGCGCGGGCGGGAAAGCCGTCGTCGCCTGGCGCGAGGGCCATCCGGTAGGCGATGAACGCGACGAGCATCGAAACCAGCGCAATGAATGCGCGGCCGCGATTGAACCACACGGCCATGGCCGTGCCGATGATCAGTACGGCATAGGGACCGAACACGCCGATATTGCCGAGGGAAGTCGAATAGCGCTGGCTGACGAGTGCGGCGACACCCGCGATCACGAGCACGGCGCCAGGCAGCGCCGCCGCCCTCAATTCGTCGCGGCAGGCCCTCAACGAGACGAACCAGTTGCCGTTCGCGGGCGACGATTCGCTCAAGACTTGCCTTTCGCCGGATGGGGGCGGGCTTCTTCGCGGATCACGCGTCGCAGCACGCTTTCCAGGTTTTCCTGCTCGATCGCGCGTCGCAGGGCTTCATTGATCAGCGTCTGGTAGCCGCGGCCGCCCGCGCGCGAGCGGAAATGCTCGACGACGGCCATGTCGAGGTACATCGTCAGGCGCGTCTTGCCGCGAACGGCTGTCTTGTCGATGGGCGATGGGGAGGCCGGATTCTTCGCGAGGCGGGGTTTGCGCCGCGTGCGGGCCTGCGGCCTGCCTGCTGTGGAAGCCTTGCCGTTGCGGCCGGCGGCCGATCCGGCGGCGCGTTTGTGCATCCAGCCAGTGTGCGTACATATATGCATACAGTCAAGCGTTCGGCACGCGCGAAACCGCGGACTGGCGCATCGATTGGCGGTACACTGCGGACATCGCATGCGTACTTCGTCATGTCCGCTGATCCGCTGATCCTTGCACGTGCGCAGTTCGGCCTGAACATCGGCTTTCACATCCTGTTTCCCAGCATCACCATCGCGCTGGCCTGGATCCTCGTCTACCTGCGCGTGCGCATCGAGTTCGCGAATGTGCCCTGGTGCAAGCCCGCCTATCGCCTGTGGGTGAAAGTCTTCGCGCTGTCCTTCGCGCTGGGCGTCGTCTCGGGCATCACCATGAGCTTCCAGTTCGGAACGAACTGGCCCGGCTTCATGAGCAAGGCAGGCAACATCGCCGGTCCGCTGCTCGGATATGAGGTGCTCACGGCGTTCTTCCTGGAGGCGACCTTCCTGGGTGTCATGCTGTTCGGGCGCGACCGCGTGCCGGCATGGCTGCATACCGTCTCGTCGCTGCTGGTCGCGATAGGTACGTCCGCTTCCGCGTTCTGGATCCTCGCGCTGAACTCCTGGATGCAGACGCCGCAGGGCTACGAAATCATCGACGGCCAGTTGCACGCAACGAGCTGGATGGCGGTGATTTTCAATCCGAGTTTTCCGTACCGGCTCGCGCATATGATGATCGCCTCCGGCCTCACGGCGGCCTTCCTGGTCGCGGGCATTTCGGCGTTTCAATTGCTGCGCAATCCGAAGTTCGAGCCGGCCCGGCGCATGCTGCGGCTGGGAATCGTCGTTGCCGCGGTGCTGACGCCCATCCAGATCTTCGTGGGCGACCAGCACGGGCTGAACACGCTGGAGCACCAGCCCGCCAAGATTGCGGCCATCGAGGGCATCTGGGAAACGGAAAAGGGCGCGCCGCTCATGCTGTTCGCGCTGCCGAACAAGGAAACGCGCACGAATGACTTCGCGGTTTCCGTGCCCAAGTTCGCGAGCCTGATCCTGACGCATGAACTCGACGGTGAAGTGAAGGGACTATCCGAATTCGGCGACATGCATCCGCCGGTTGCGCAGGTGTTCTGGACGTTCCGCATCATGGTCGGCGTCGGGCTGCTGATGCTGGCCGCGTCCTGGCTGGGCGGCTTCCTGCTCTGGCGCAAGCGACAGTTTCCGGCGTGGCTCTTGCGCGGATTCGCCGCGCTGACGTTTTCCGGGTGGGTGGCCGTGCTGGCGGGCTGGCTCACGACCGAGATCGGCCGCCAGCCCTACATCGTCTATGGACTGATCCTGACCGCCGACACTGCGTCGAAAGTACCGGCCCCCTATATTGCGAGCACGCTGGTCGGCTACGCGCTGGTCTACGGGCTGCTGCTCGTGTCGTACATGGTCGTGCTCACGCAGCTCGCGCGCAAGGAAGCGGAAGGCAAGGGGCGCGAGGAACCGCTGCCCGGCGCAGTGGGGCAACAGGTGCTTTGATGGAACTCGACCTGCCGCTGATATTCACGGGCCTCATGGGACTGGCAGTCCTGGCCTATGTCATCCTCGACGGCTTCGACCTTGGAGTGGGCATCCTGCTGCCGCTGGCTTCGCGCGAGGAGCAGGACATGATGGTCGCGTCGATCGGCCCGTTCTGGGATGCCAACGAGACCTGGCTCGTGCTCGGCGTCGGAATTCTTTTGGTCGCGTTCCCGCACGCGCATGGAGTGATCCTGCCGGCGCTTTACCTGGAAGTGGCGGCGATGCTGATCGCGCTGATCCTGCGCGGCGTCTCGTTCGAATTCCGCGTCAAGGCCTCGGGCTGGCATCAATCGATGTGGAACCACCTGTTCTTCGTCGGATCGCTGGGTACGGCGGTCGCGCAGGGTGCGATGCTTGCCGGGCTAATCACCGGGTTCCACGAAGGCGGTTTATTCATAGCCTTCGAGTTTCTCGTCGGCGCGGGCCTTGCCGGCGGCTACGCGCTGCTGGGCGCAACCTGGCTCGCGATCAAGACCGAGGGCGACCTGCATGTGCGCGCATTGCGCTGGAGCAAGGCCGCGGTATTCGTCACGGGCGCCGGTGTGGCCGCCATCAGCCTTGCCACGCCATTCGCCAGTGCGGGCGTGATGGAAAAGTGGTTCAGCTGGCCGCGCATGTTGTGGCTTTCGCCGCTGCCCTCGTTCACGGCCGCGGCATTTGCCGGAATCCTGTTTTCCGTGAAGCGATTGCAGTCCGGTCGTTCGAAAAAGGAATGGCTGCCGTTCGTGCTCTCGGTGTGGATTTTCGTATTTGCCTTCGCGGGCCTGGCTTACAGCTTGTTCCCGTGGCTGGTCGTCGACCGCATGACGATCTGGCAGGCCGCGGCGGCGAGGGAATCGCTGATGTTCGTCTTCGTCGGTGCTTGCGTCGTGTTGCCGCTGATCGTCGGCTACACCGTGTTCTCGTACAGCGTGTTCTGGGGAAAGGCGAGGTCCCTCACCTACGGGGAGTAAATGCCGTGACTATCGTGACGACGTGACTGTCGTGCCTGTCGCAAACCTCACCAGCGAGACCTAAAGCCCAGGAGTTTGGCTTTTCCGGCAGTCACGTATTCATCCGTCACGACAGTCACGTCGTCACGGCATTCCTAGTTCTTCGTCCCGAACAGCCTGTCGCCCGCATCGCCCAACCCCGGCACGATGTAGGCGTTTTCGTCGAGGTGATCGTCCAGCGCGGCAACGTACATCGGCACGTCGGGGTGCTGTTCCTGGTAGACGGCCACACCCTCCGGCGAGGCGACGAGCGCCAGGAAGAAAATGTCCTTCGCCTGCACGCCGCGAACCTTCAGCACCTGCACCGCATGCGCGGCCGAATAGCCGGTGCCTATCATCGGGTCGCACAGGATGAACATTCGACCCTCGACCTCCGGCAGCCGTACCAGGTATTCCACGGGGCGGTGGCTGTCGTCACGGTAAAGCCCGATATGCCCGGTGCGCGCGGATGGAATGAGTTCCTGCAGTCCATCCGCCATGCCGATGCCCGCGCGCAGCACGGGCACGATCGCGAGTTTCTTGCCGGCGATGACCGGTGCGTCCATCTTCGCCATCGGCGTCTCGATGGTGCGCGTGGTCAGCGGCAGGATGCGCGTGACTTCATAGCCCATCAGCAGCGAAATCTCGCGCAACAGTTCGCGAAAGGTGCGCGTGGACGTGGTCTTGTCCCGCATGTGCGAGAGCTTGTGCTGGATCAGCGGGTGATCCAGGATGAACAGGTTCGGAAAACGCGGATCCTGTTTCATCGCGGCGTGACCGAACAAGTCGGCGTTCATGCGTCGGTCGCCACGCCGCAATCAGGGCAGCTTGATCTTGCCGCCGCCCATTCCGCCGGGACCGCCGAACCCGCCGGGCATGCCTTCGGGAATGACGATCGACGAGCTTTGCTGGCGCCGCATCTCCTGCAATTCCTTGACCGCGCGTTCGACGGCGACCGCCGCCGCGCCCGCGAACCCCTCGGACGCTTCGCCCAGATTCGTCGCCTCGATCTCGAAGGCCAGCGGCAGCGCGCCGACCGGCGTCATGAGCTGGGTTTCGCCCACGTAGAGCACCTTGCGCGCGGCGTCGAATGAACTGTCGCTCTTGACGGGTGTCATGACGCGGATGGTGCCGATCTTGCGATCGGTGAAGATCTCCTCGCGATAGAGATTGGCGGGGTCCATCTTGAGTTCTGGTGTGTTGTCGGCGGCCATGACAGAATTCCCGCATCGGGGACGGGTTGGAAGATGGGGCGATTATCCCAGACTTCCGCCGCGTTCCCAACCGCCCGCCGCCGACTCACGCGCGTTCCGATGCTCGCCTATCGCCATCTTTTCCACGCCGGCAATTTTGCGGACGTCTTCAAGCATTCCCTGCTGAGCCGGCTGGTTCTCGGGCTGCAGAGGAAGGACAAGCCGTTCTTCGTGCTCGACACCCACGCCGGCATCGGCCGCTACGACCTGGAGCACGAGTGGGCACAGAAGAACGCCGAGCATCGCGACGGCGTGTCGCTCGTGTGGGGACGCAAGGACGTGCCGAACGAATTCGTTCCCTATTTCGACGCCATCCGCGGTGAAAACACGGCAGGCGCGATGCGTTTCTACCCGGGATCGCCGCGCATCGTGCGGCGGTTGCTGCGGCCGGTCGATCGCCTCGTGCTGATCGAGCTCAACCGGAAGGATTGCGAGAGCCTGGGCAACCTGTTTCTGAAGGACCGGCAGACCACCGTGCACCTGATGGATGGCTACCAATCCCTGCGGGCCTTCCTGCCGCCGAAGGAAAGGCGCGGCCTGGTCTTCATCGATTCCTCCTTCGACAGGGCGCGGGAATTCGACCGGCTGACCGAAGGCCTGGCCGAAGCCCATCGTCGATTTGCCACCGGCGTTTATGCGCTCTGGTATCCCCTGATGGAGTCGACGGCGATGCGCGCGTTCGAGCGAGGCATGGCGGAAACCGGCATCCGCAAAATGCTCCAACTCGAAATCTCCGTCACCGCCGAAGGCTGGACCGAGGGCATGCGCGGCTGCGGAATGATCGTGGTCAATCCGCCTTTCGGTTTCGAGGTTCAGGCGCAGGCGATGCTCAAGTGGTTGCAGGTCGCGCTCGCGCGAGATGGAGCCGGCGGCCATCGGGTGGCGTGGCTTTCGGGCGAGTAGTTGTCGAGTAATTTTTACAGGCTTGCCGGCGCAAACGCCCTTTCTTGGAGAAACCGGGACGTATTGCGCACCGTGTCGGTGCTTTTAGACTTGTTTTGCGTGCTTAGGTGGTCAATTCAGCTGGCCTGGATATTGCGACGCATCAAGCCAGAAGTTGCAAAAACATCACGTACCGGCCCGGCGGGGTCGGGGGGAAGCGCCGGTCCAGGAGCAAGACATGGACTCGTTTTCACTGTCCGCCCTGGCATTTGAACTGCTGGCGTCCGTGCATTCGCTGACGGGATATGCCGTGCCGGGTACGCTTCCCGAGATTCACCAGGCTCCGCTCGCCGAAGTTCGCGAGCGTTTCTGCCATGGCAGCTGCGCGGCGGAAGCGTTCTATAACGCCGAGGATGGGATCTACATCGATGAGGCGCTCGACCTAGAAAAAGACGAATTCGCGCGGTCCATCCTGTTGCACGAGCTGGTTCACTATGCCCAGCGCGTGAGCGGCACTTTCGAGAAGATCCCGTCGCCCTGCGTGCGCTGGTTCGCGGCCGAGCGGCAGGCCTACCAGATCCAGAACCTGTACCTCGAGGCCGTCCACGACGCGCACCGGGTCAACGTGAATGCATGGCGCACGCGTTGCGACTATTGAACGGGTGAACAGGCAACTGATGTAGTCTGTCAGGGGAAACGCTCGAAGGAGGCGCAGTGGATCAGTCTGCGATCTTGTCCCTGATGGTCGAGTTGTTCGCCGCGATCCGGCTGGTTTCGGCCTATCCTGCCCCGGACTCGCTGCCCGAAATCCACGCGTTGCCGATGGCGCAAATCCAGCAGCGCCTGTGCGGCGGCAGGCAGTGTCGCGTCAAAGCCTACTATCATCCCGACGCGGGCGTCATCGTCGACGAGACCCTGGATTTCGTGCACGACGACTTCGATCGCTCCGTCCTGCTGCACGAGCTCGTGCACCACCTTCAGAAAACCACCGGAAAGTTCGGGGTCGTGACGAGCTTTTGCAGCCGGCGCATTTCCGAAGAGCTGGAGGCCTATGAAATCCAGAACCGCTACCTGTCGCGCATCCACGCGACCCGGCGCGCGTTCGTCACCGGGTGGACGGGCAAATGCAAGGAAGACGACGCCGCTTTTGCAACAAACGCATCGTCCGGACCCGCTGACTGACGCCTGAGCTTCCCTGACTTACCCCTCGATGCCGCTGCGGCCAGCCCGGCCGATGGTCGCTTGCATGCCCGCCGCGCATCCACAGGCAGGGTGCAGGCGTATACCCCGGTCGGACATGTGGATTCGCAGCCGGGCGCATGCTCGAAAACCGCGGCTGGCGGGTTAAACTGGCGCTTCCGGCGTCACAGTCGGCAAGCGACGAAACGGCCAGTGCGTGCCGCTGACGCGACCGGCGGGATACTTCATATGAAAAAGCTCTTCCTGATTGCGACTTTACTATTTGCGTCGACGGCCATCATGCCGGCTCGCGCAATGACTTCCGCGATGGTGGCTTCCTGTCCCGCCGGCATGGACCAGAAGGTCGAAACCTTGACCGGCATGTTCAAGGTCCACGTGATCTGCGACCACGTCATGTTCGAGATCCCGGAGAAGCTGTTGAACCGGGACATGCTGGTCAACATCGAATTCGCGGCGCTGTCGACCGGCAGCGATTTCGTCGCGCCCGGCTCGGTGGTGGACAACCGCGTGATCCGCTGGGTGCGTCGCGGCAACAAGCTCTATCTCGAGAACGTGCGCTATGAAATGTGGGCGCAGAACATGTCGCAGTTGCAGCGCGGCGTGGAATCGGCGTCGCTGCGCACGGTGATCAAGACCTTCGACATCATCATGGAAGGCGAGAACAAGGCGCCGGTCATCGACATCACCAGCCTGTTCGTCAGCGAAGTGCCGGACGGATTCGCGCTCGAGTTCATGCAGTACTTCCGCATGAACGCCATCGACCCGAAGCGCTCGTTCATCGAGAGCGTCAAGGCGTTCCCGCAAAACATCGACATCCGTTTCCACCAGACCTGGGTGCCTTCGGCAACGGAGCTCAGGAAGCAGGTGGACGACGAATCGGAGCGCGTGCCCGCCGCGCTGGGATTCATCTTCCATTCGAGCCTGCTGCTGCTGCCCGAGGAGCCGATGGACCCGCGCTATGCCGACGATCGCGTCGGCTATTTCTCGGTGCCTTTCGATGACTACGGCACCAATGACCACGGCAAGGTCCGCCGCGCGTTCATCCAGCGTTATCGCCTGGAGAAGAAAAATCCGGACGCCGAGGTTTCCGACCCCGTGAAGCCCATACTCTTCTACATCAGCGACGAAGTCCCGGAGAAGTGGCGTCCTTATCTCAAGGCCGGCGTCGAGGATTGGCAGAAGGTGTTCGAGAAGGCCGGATTCTCCAACGCCATCCAGACGCGGGACGCGCCGGGCCCCGAGGAAGATCCGAACTGGGATCCGGAGGACGTGCGATTCAACGTGATTCGCTGGACGCCCAGCGGGCGCCAGAACGCGATGGGGCCGGCTGTCGTGGACCCGCGCAGCGGCGAAGTCATCTCCTCGCACGCGATTTTCTGGCACGACGTGCTGCGCCTGGTGGAGACCTGGTACTTCACGCAGGTTTCGCCGCTCGACCCCAGGGCGCAGAAGCTGCCGCTGCCGGATGAAATCATCGGCGACATGCTGCGCTACGTGGTATCGCACGAAATCGGCCACGCGCTGGGATTGCGCCACAACTTCAAGGGGCACTCGGCCTATACGGTTGCCCAGCTTCGCGATCCGGCATGGACGAAAAAGTGGGGCACGTCGGCCTCGATCATGGACTACGCGCGATTGAACTATGTGGCGCAGCCAGGCGACGGCGCGGCGCTGCTGCCGAAATTCGGGCCCTACGATTATTTCGCCATCGAGTGGGGCTACCGGCAGTTCTCCAACGGCATGAGCTGCGATGACGAGTGGCCGCATCTGGATGAACTGGCCGCGAAACAGGTGAACGACCCGATGCTGCGCTTCGGCGGCGAGGACGACTACGCGACCATCGATCCCAAGGTGAATACCAACGTCGTCGGCGGCGATCCCATCGAGGCCGCGGGACTCGGGCTGAAGAACATCGATCGCGTGATGCCGTTGCTGATTCCCGCCACGACGAAGATGGGCGGCAACTATTCTCGCCTGCGCGAAATGTATCAATCGCTGATGGTGCAGCGCTATCGCGAGCTCGCGGCCGTGGCGAAAATCGTCGGCGGCGTGGAGGAAACGCGCTACCAGGCGGGACGCGGCAAGGCGCCGTTCGATCCGGTGCCGCCTGCGCGCCAGCGCGCCGCGGTGAAGTTTCTCGTGGAAAAGGCCTGGACCACCCCGCAGGCGCTGCTCGACAAGGAAGTCCTCATGCGCATCGGTCCTTCCGGCGGCGCAGACGCCTTGCAGGGCGCCAACGTGCAGCTGATGCGCCAGATCATCGACCCCGGCGTATTCCAGCGCATGGCGGAGGCACGGCAACTGCGCCAGGACGGCAGGCCTTATAGTGGCATGGACATGCTGACCGATTTGAACAACGGGCTGTTCAGCGAACTGGAGGCGAAGAAACCTGTGATCGACCTGTACCGGCGCGAGTTGCAACGCAACTACGTGACCTTGCTGCTGGTCGCAACGGGTGCCACGAACGATCCGCAAGGCGGCGCCAATTCGATAGACGCGCAGAAATTGCTGGAAGACGGCTCGGTCCATGCCGTCTCGCAAGGTCGGTTCGGATCGCGCGATGCCGCTTCGCCGCTCGCCGATGTCGCGAAGGAATATCGCCGCGAACGCGGCCGGCCGAGCGAATTCCGGTCGTCGTTGCGCTCCGGTGTTGCGCATCTCTACGCCAAGCTCGAATCCGCGATCGGTCGCACCAGGGACACGGAAACGCTCGCCCACCTTCGCGACTTGCGCGCGGAACTGGGAAAGGTGCCGTAAGAAGGGAAGGGTGAAGAGGGAAGAGAGAAGGGTTAAAAGGGGAAGGGTAAAACAGGAGGGTCCAGCTTGAGTATTGGGACAGTTCTTTACCCTTCACCCTTCTCCCTTCAACCCTTCCCGCTCTACCCCTCACCCCTGGCGCGCTGCCTTGCCAGCATGCTGTCCGTATTGGAGACGTAAAGCAGGTCCGCGATCTTGCGCACGAACTGGTCTTCGTAGACATCGAGTTTCTCGTCTGCGAACGCGATGCGCCACAGGCTCTCGACGAGGGCTATGCGTTGTTCCTGCGACAGCACGGCCTTGATCGTGGAGACCGGCTCGAAGTAGGAAGTCAGTCGCTGCGCGCCGGCTTCATCCAGCAGCGATTGCGCTTCGCGTTCATCCAGCGCAAACAGCCTGACCAGGGCCGTGACGGCGGTGCGGGCTTCTTCCGGTTTCTTCTCCAGGTCCACCCGCATCATCTCGTGCAACAGGCTGGCCACGGCAAGCTGCAACTGCCGTGCTTGCGGGATCGACTGCTTCGCGTCGCCGCCGGCAAGTTCGGAGAACAAGGTCTTCAGCGCATCCAGCATCTCGCTATCCCAGCACCTTCATGCCCTTCTGCATCGCGGGGCGCGCGCCGACCGTGCCGCCCCATCGATGCAGGTTGGGAAGCCCGCCGACCTGGTCCAGCATGGGCTTGCGCGCCGCGTAGTTCGGATACAGGAACAGCTCGGCGACGGAAAATTCATCGGCAAAAAACTCGTGGTCCGCAAGATGCGCGTCACAGGTGCGGAAGAATCCGACGAGACGGTTGCGGAAGTAGTCGCTGTTGGCCTCGACCTTGTCCGGCACGCTGTTCTCGACGCGGAACAGCGCGCCGCTGGTGGCCGAGACGTCTGTCGCGGCCTGCATGAACCATTGCAGCGCGACCATGCGCCGCAGCGGATCCTTCGGCAGAAAGCGCCCGCTTTTGTCGGCGGCGTACAGGATGATCGCGCCGGATTGCGCGACCGTCACCGGCTTGCCGTCCGGGCCATCGGGATCGACCATCGCGGGGATCATCCCGGCCGGGTTGATCTTCAGGAAGGCGGCGCTGCGCTGCTCCCCCTTGGCGAGATCGATCTTGTGCGGCCGATACGGCAGGCCCGCTTCCTCGAGCGCGACCGAGGCGCGGTAGCCGTTTGCCGTGCCGCTCAGATACAGGTCGATCATGTTGCTGGCTCCCAAAGATTTGACGGCGCGAGTGTAGCCTGAGACGGCGGGGGGTCGCAGCGTTACAATCCGCGCTCGCATTTCCCGCGACCGGATTCCCAATGACAAGACTCTTCGCAATCCTCGCCGCGCTGGGCTTCCTCAATGGCCTGGCGAATCCGGCTGCGGCCGCGCCGGAAAAGCCGAAAGTCACCATCGCGGTCGGCGGCAAGGCGTCGTTGTATTACCTGCCGCTCACGATCGCCGAGCAGCTCGGCTATTTCAAGGATGAAGGGCTGCAGGTCGACATCGTCGATTTCGCCGGCGGCGCAAAGGCGCTGCAGGCCATGATGGGCGGAAGCGCAGACGTGGTTTCCGGCGGATTCGACCACGTGGTGGTCATGCGCGCGCGCGGACAAAACCTGCGCGCCTTCGTCCTGCAAGGCGGCACGCCGGCGATTTCACTTGGCGTCGCGAAGGACAAGGCCGCGTCGTACAAATCGCCCAGGGACCTGGCGGGCATGAAGATCGGCGTGTCGGCACCCGGCTCCAGCACGCATGCCTTCGTCAACCACCTTCTCGCATCGGCGGGGCTGGCGCCGGACGCGGTGTCCATCGTCGGCGTCGGCACCGGTCCTTCGGCCGTAGCGGCAGTGCAGGCGGGACACGTGGACGCCATCGCCAACATCGAACCGGCGATGACGATGCTGGAGCGGTCGGGGGCGATCAAGGTCGTCGTCGAAACCGTGAGCGTGCGCGGTGCGCAGGCCGTCTACGGCAGCCCCCTGCCGTCGGGGTCGCTGTACACGCGTGACGAATTCATCAAGGCCAATCCGAACACCGTGCAGGCGCTGACCAATGCCATGGTGCGGGCATTGAAATGGCTGAAAACGGCTTCGCCGGACGACGTGGCGAAAACGGTGCCGCCGGAATATCTGCTCGGCGACCGCGCGCTTTATCTCGAGGCCTATCGCAAGAACAGCGAGGCCTATTCGAGGGACGGGTTGATTTCGCCCGCCGGCGCGGAAGCGCAGCTCAAGGTCTTGGCCGGATTCGAGCAGGCGGTGAAAGAGGCGCCTGCACTCAAGGCTGCGGACGCGTACACGAACGAATTCGTGGAGAAGTCGCCGAAGCGATAACCCATTCCGGCGAGGGCGAAGTCACGGGATCGCAATAATCGGGACTTCGCGCGGCGCGACTCAACATCCTCCGATGAATCCACGCCCGATTTTGCGTTTCTCTCGCTGCTGGCGGGCGAACGCTGTCAAGGGAATAACTCCCGAGCTAAAGCGTTAGTGCGTCGCAGCATCACCGGCGTTCACCGTTGGTTGCAAGTTTCTTGAGCCACCGCGTTACTAGTGCTACGGTACGCGCTTTGCGCCCGGACCATACCGGGGCACCAGGAACAAACATGAATCACCAGGCAACAGGCATTCGCGCGGCAGCGTTGCTGCTGTCGGTCGCCGCGGCTTTCACGGCAGCGCCGGCAGGCGCGCAGCAGAAGGGCGATCCCGCGAGGGGCAAGGAAATCTTCGATCACATGTGTGCCGGCTGCCACGGCACCTATGGCAACGGCCAGGAGGGGACCAAGAGCGGATTCGTGCCGCGCATCGCCACCCTTGCCAACAAGGAATACATGGATTCGGTGCCGGACGACTACATCACCCTGGTCATCAAGAAGGGCGGCGCCTACATGGGCAAGATCGCGGCGATGCCGGCGTGGGAGCACAAGTTCGACGAGGGACAAATCGCCGATCTCGTTGCGCACATCCGCACGTTCACCAAGGAGTAGGAATCGGGAGAGACCCAACCCGTCGACCAGGAACGGTTTGCAGGCAAAGCGGTACCGCAAGTGCAGTGGAATCAGAAGAAGCAGGTGCAGGGGAAAACTAACCAGGAGGAGGAGAAGAAATGAGAATCCTAAGTTACGCGGCAGTAGTCGCGCTGGCCATCGGGACCCTGTCGGGTTCGGCGTTGGCGCAGGATCGCGCGAAGGCGGAGCCAGGCGGTCCGGCAGGCAAGTGGTCGACGCGTACGCCAGTCACGCCCGATCCCAGCAAGATCAAGGTGGCGAAGGGCTACAAGGTCAGCGTGTTCGCGGCAGGGCTCGACACCATCACGTCGCTCACCGTCGACAAGCAGGACAACGTGTGGGTCGCCATATCCGGCAATACGTTCGGCTTCCCGCCGCAGGGCATCGACAAGCCGCACGTCAAGATCTTCGACAAGTCCGGCAAGCTCATCAAGGACAACGTCGGTCTTGGCACCTTCAAGTCGTTCGCGCTGAACGAAATCGCGTTCTGCCCGGAAAACGGCCGCACCTACGTCGGCGACTACAGCTACGGCATCTGGGAAATCGACGGTGTCAACGGCACGCCGAAGCTGATCATGAACGAAGTGCCCATCGGCGACCACGCGCTCGGCGGCATCACCTGCCGCGACGGCTACCTGTACTACGCCGTCGGCGCACCGACCAATTCGGGCTTCTCCGATCCCAACATCCACGGCTGGACGGATGCAATCGACCCGTACTGGGAAAAGCGTACCAGCGATGGCATGCCGCCGCTGCCGCGCGATCCTCCCTGCCGCGACATCGTGCTGACGGGCCTGAACATCCGCGATACGGATGGCAACCTCACGGGCGCCTATTTGCCCAAGGGCACGCCTTCCAAGCCGGGCCAGGTCATCAAGGCGCAGAAGCCCTGCGGCGGTGCCATTCACCGCGCCAAGCTGAAGGCCGACAGCAGCTACACGACCGACGACTGGGAAGTGTACACAATGGGCCTGCGCAATTCGTCGGGCGTGGCCTTCGGTCCGAAGGGCTCGCGCTTCGAGAAGGCGCTGGCGGTGTCCGACAACGGCATGAACGACAAGGGCAACCGGCGTGTCGCGAACGGTGGCGAAAAGCTGTTCATCTTTACGGAGAAGGGCCAGGACGGCGGCTTCCCCGACAAGGACGGCGGCAATTTCGTCAACATCAAGCGCTATGGTCCCGACGTGTACCGGGGCAACAAGTTCGACCCGACCCGTCCGAACCCGCAGCTCAACATCGGCGACAAGCCTTTCGTGCCGACCTTGCCCCCGTACCGGTTCATCGACCACTCCATCGGCGTGCGCGGTACGCCGCTGATCGTGGCGAACCCGAATCCGAACGGCTACGTCAACCCGATCATGGAGTGGGACACCAACAACCCCATGGACGGCCTGGCCTGGGCACCGAAGGCCTTCGACAACGGTGGCGATGTGATTTACACCGCTGTGTTCGGCATCATCGACAACGGTCCCGAGAGCCTGCGCCCGATGTGGCCGGCCATCGTCCGCGTCGAACTGCTGAATCCGGCCGGCGTGAAGTGGTCGATCTTCGCGGAGAACATCGATCCGGGTCCGAACGCCTACCAGAAGAAGGAAAACCGGGGCGGGTTCGAGCGCACCAACGACGTCGAGTTCAGCATGGACGGCAAGTCGATGTACGTCGCAGACTACGGCGAACTGTACGTCAACTATCAAATGGAATCGCCGTTCTACACGACGCCGAAGTCGGCGGTTGTGTGGAAAATCACCAAGGAATAAGGCGTTCCTGATTCGCCTCGATCCGGCGGCCCATGGCCGCCGGATTTTTTTTGCCCCACGTTACGGGACGGCTAGCGGCCGGACGGTGGAACTTTCGCGCCCAGTTCCGCCAGCACGGGATCCGACGACAATTCGATGCCGGTGACCGTCACCGACGCCGCATAGGTGCCGTCGTCCAGCTTGTGCAGATCGTGCAGTTCGATGTGCTTGGCCTGGTGAATGAAATCCGACATCAGCGCGTTGAGGCGGTTGCGCACGGCGACGGCTGTGGCCTCGTCGCTAGTGCGGGGAATGCCGTCCGGGCGCACGCGTAGCAGCGGCTGGGCGGCGTCCGGCGAATCGACCGAGAACCGGCACCAGCCGGCGGCATCGCATCCGCGAAATTGCGCCGGCACCGATTCGGCGTGTACGGGCAAGGGCAGTGAAAACAGCACGGCAAGCAGGGCGAATCGCGAACGCATGGCCGATTTATACCAGATTCGATTTCGCCGGATGCGCGCCTTGCAGACCGGCGTCGCATGCTTGATTTTCGCGGCGGCGGCTCCACGTACCGGTTCAGGCGGCGCGCGTTTAAAATGTGTGGGCATCGCGGACCGCTGCATCCCGTCCCGGGCCGCATCGTTGTCGTTAACTCCCTGATATGCCTGATTCTTACAAACCCGTGCAGGACAGCGGCGCCATCGCCATTCGCGGCGCGCGCCAGAACAACCTCAAGAATCTCGACGTCGACCTGCCGCTGAACGAGCTGATCGTCGTCACCGGCGTCTCCGGTTCGGGAAAGTCCTCGCTCGTGTTCGACACGCTGTACGCGGAAGGCCAGCGGCGTTACGTCGAAACCTTCTCGCCGTACGCGCGCCAGTTCCTCGATCGCATGGACAAGCCGCAGGTCGATCGGATCGAGGGCATCCCGCCGGCCATCGCCATCGACCAGACCAATCCCGTGCGCACGTCGCGCTCGACGGTCGGCACAATGACGGAGCTGGCGGATCACCTGAAGCTCCTCTTCGCGCGCGCCTCGCAATTGTATTGCCGCGGCTGCGCGAAGCCGGTCAGGCGCGATAACCCCGATTCGATCTACGCCGAGCTGCAATCGCGAGCGGCACAGGCCGGCGATCCGCGGCTGGTGGTGGCTTTCCCGGTCGAGATCCCGAAGAACTTTTCGGAAAAGGAAATCCTGCAGTTGCTCGAAGGCCAGGGATATACCCGCATCCATTCGAAATCGCAGGACAGGCTGGAAGTCGTGCAGGACCGGTTCCGGTTCTCCAGTGCCGAGCGGGCGCGCGTCATCGAGGCGCTGGAGGCGGCGCTGCGCGTCGGGCAGGGAAGGGTCCATGTGCATGCCGTCGGCGAGGACGGCGCGGCGCAGGCGTCCTGGAAATTCAGCGCGGACCTGCACTGTGCCGATTGCGACATCCACTATCGCGAGCCGAACCAGAGCACGTTCTCGTTCAATTCGCCGGTTGGCGCCTGCGATACCTGCCGCGGCTTCGGCCGCGTGATCGGCGTCGATTACGGACTGGTCATCCCGGACGAAGCCAGGATGCTGGGTTCGAATGGTGCGGGCGGCGGCGCGGTCAAGCCGTGGCAGACGCAAAGCTTCAAGGAGTGCCAGGACGACCTCGAGAAGTACGCTAGGAAGCGCGGCATTCCGCTGGACAAGCCATGGCGCAACCTTTCCGCCGCGCAGAAGAACTGGGTCATCGACGGCGAGCCGGAGTGGGTGAACTGGAAGACCTCCTGGCCCGGCGTCTGGTACGGCGTCAAGCGTTACTTCACCTGGCTGGAGAGCAAGGCGTACAAGATGCACATCCGCGTGCTGCTGTCGCGCTATCGCGCGTACACGCCGTGCGTAGAGTGCGAAGGCAGCCGCCTCAAGCCCGATGCGCTGCTCTGGAGGGTCGGCGACAAGGCCGATGCGGACGCGGTGCTCGAAACGGGATCGCGCCATCGGCCGAAGGAGGTCGCGTGGACCGATGCGCAACTGCGCGCGGTGCCTGGCCTTACGATCCACGACCTCATGCAGTTGCCGGTCGATCGCTGCGCGAATTTTTTCGGTTCCGTCCATCTGCCGACCCTTGCTTTGGATGAAGCCACCGAGCTGCTGCTCGGGGAGATCCGTACGCGACTGTCGTACCTGCAGGAAGTCGGGCTTGGTTACCTGACGCTCGATCGCCAGTCGCGCACGCTGTCCGGCGGCGAGGTCCAGCGCATCAACCTGACCACGGCATTGGGCACGTCGCTGACCAACACGCTTTTCGTGCTCGACGAGCCGTCGATCGGCTTGCATCCGCGCGACATGGGGCGCGTGATCGCGGTCATGCAGAAGCTGCGCGACGCGGGAAACTCCCTGGTCGTCGTCGAACACGATCCGCAGATCATGTTCGCGGCCGACCGCATTCTCGACATGGGACCGGGTCCCGGCGAGAGGGGCGGCGAAATCGTCTTCTTCGACCGGCCGGCGGCACTGGCTGCCGCGCCGAACTCGCTGACCGGGGAATACCTGCGCGGCAAGCGTCGTGCGGACGCGGGACTTAGACAACTGCCCGTCAATGGCGATACGCCCCGCCTCGGCGTGCGCGGGGCGACCGAGCACAACCTGAAGAACATCGACATCGATTTTCCGTTGAACCGCCTGGTATGCGTGACCGGCGTATCGGGATCGGGCAAGTCGACGCTGGTGCAGGACGTGCTGCATCCCGCGCTGCTCAAGCACAAGGGCAAGCCGACCGAGTCGGCCGGCGCGCACGAGAAGCTCGTCGGCGCGGACCTTGTCGGCGATGTCGTCATGGTCGACCAGACGCCGATCGGGCGCACCACGCGATCGAACCCGGCTAGCTACGTCGGCGCCTTCGATGCGATCCGCGATTTGTTCGCGAAATCGCCCATGGCGAAAGAGCGCGCCTACAAGCCGGGCATGTTCAGCTTCAACTCCGGCGACGGCCGCTGCCCGACCTGCGGCGGCAACGGCTTCGAGCACGTGGAGATGCAGTTCCTCTCCGACGTCTACCTGCGCTGCCCGGATTGCAACGGCCGCCGCTATCGCGATGAAATCCTCGAAGTGACGATCTCGCCGGACGGCAAGCCGGCGCGCAGCATCGCCGATGTGCTGGAGATGACGGTGTCGGAGGCGGTGGATTATTTCGCGGCCTGGCCCGAAGTGCTGCGCGGCCTGCGTCCGCTGGCCGATGTCGGGCTCGAATACCTGAAGCTTGGGCAACCCGTGCCGACCCTCTCCGGCGGCGAGGCCCAGCGCCTGAAGCTGGCCGGCCATCTGGCTGCCGCCGCGAAACACGCATCATCGCCGCATTCCGTGCGCGGCAAGGGTTCGCTGTTCCTGTTCGACGAGCCCACCACGGGGTTGCATTTCGAGGACATCGCCAAGCTGCTGCGCTCTTTCCGCCGGCTGGTCGAGGCCGGGCATTCGCTGCTGGTCATCGAGCACAACCTCGACGTCATCGACGCGGCGGACTGGATCGTCGACCTCGGGCCGGAAGGCGGCGAGGCGGGCGGACAGGTCGTGTTCGAAGGCACGCCGGAGCAAATCAAGCGCGACAAGGCGTCGCACACCGGGCATGCCTTGCGCGAATACGAAGAGGCGCTCGGCAAGAATGTATTCGCGCGGGAGCAGGACGCGCCTTATCCCTCACGCCGCACGCTTCACTCGAGCATCAGCATACGCAATGCTCGCGAGCACAACCTCAAGAACGTCGACCTGTCGCTACCGCGCGGCAAGTTTACGGTCATCACCGGCGTGTCGGGCAGCGGCAAGTCCACGCTCGCGTTCGACATCGTGTTCGGCGAGGGCCAGCGTCGCTACCTCGAATCGCTGAACGCCTACGCGCGGCAGTTCGTGCAGGTGGCTTCGCGTCCTGACGTCGATGCGATCTACGGCATCCCGCCGACGGTTGCCATCGAGCAGCGCACCAGCCGCGGCGGGCGCAAGAGCACGGTCGGCACCTTGACCGAGATCCACCATTTCCTGCGGCTGCTGTTCGTCAAGCTCGGCACGCAGCACTGCCCGGATTGCCACGTCGCGATCGAACCGCAGAGCGAGGAGGCGATCGCCGCGCGCATCCTGCGCGAATACAGGGGGCAGCATATCGGCCTGCTTTCGCCGCTCGTGGTGAACCGCAAGGGCGTGTATACCGACCTTGCGAAATGGGCGCACAACAAGGGGTTCACCCACCTGCGCGTCGACGGCGAATTCCTGCCGACGCAGAAATTCCCGCGCATCGACCGCTTCAAGGAACATACGATCGAGTTGCCCGTGGCGGATCTGCACGTCAGCGCGGCGGACGAGAAGACCCTGCGCGAGAAACTGAAACTTGCGCTGGAGCACGGCAAGGGTGTCGCGCACGTGATCTCGCCGCTGGATGGCCTGATGCAAGGCAAGGGTCAGGTGACCGAAACGGTGTTCTCGACCAGGCGCGCCTGCCCATCGTGCGGCCGCAGCTTCCCCGAGCTCGATCCGCGCCTGTTCTCCTATAACTCCAAGCACGGCTGGTGTGCGTCGTGCTACGGCACGGGACTCAAGATCGACGAGGTCGGCTGGGACGAAGAGCGCTCGCGCACGGGCGCCGAGGACAACGTGCTCGATTCCTGGATCGAGTGGCTGGAAGTCGACGAACCCTGCGAATCCTGCGAAGGCAAGCGCCTGAACCGCGAGGCCCTGGCGGTGACGTGGCGCGATCGCTCGATCGCCGACTACGGCATGCTGCCGGTGGCGAAGCTGGCGAATGTCGTTGCGTCCCTCAAGCTCGAAGGCCGCGAGCTGGAGATCGCGCGCGACCTGATCGCGGAATTGAAGAGCCGGCTGGGCTTCCTGTCCGAAGTCGGCCTCGACTACCTGACGCTGGACCGATCCGCCCCGACCCTGTCGGGCGGCGAAGCACAGCGCATCCGGCTGGCTGCCCAGCTTGGATCGAACCTGCGCGGCGTGTGCTACATCCTCGACGAGCCGACGATCGGCCTGCATCCGCGCGACAACCGGATATTGCTGGACACGCTGGAGAAGCTCGAGAAAAAGGGCAATACGTTGCTGGTGGTCGAGCATGACGAGGACACGATTCGCCGCGCGCACCACGTCGTCGACCTCGGTCCGGGCGCCGGCCGCCTGGGCGGCGAAGTCATCGCCGAGGGCAACGTGCAGGCCTTGATGAAATCGCCGACGTCATTGACCGGAAAATTCCTGCGCCAGCCTCTCTTGCATCCGGTTCAGCCCTGGCGGCAGACCGACATGCGTACGCCGTCCGTCGAGATGAAGGGTGCCGAGCTGCACAACCTCAAGCGCATCGACGTGCGCTTCCCGTTGTCGCGCCTGTCGGTCGTGACCGGCGTGTCCGGCAGCGGCAAGTCGACCCTGGCGCGCGACATCCTGCACGACAACCTGGTGGCGTTGGTCGGCGAGCGCAACAAGCGCAAGGCGACCACTTTCGAGCCGGCGGGCTGCAAGGCGATCAAGGGCTGGGAAGCGGTCGACCGCGTGCTCGAAGTCGACCAGACGCCGATCGGCAAGACGCCGCGCTCCTGCCCGGCGACCTACGTCGGCTTCTGGGATGCGATCCGCAAGCTGTTTGCCGGCACGCAGGAAGCGCGCATGCGCGGCTTCGAGGCCGGACGCTTCTCGTTCAACACGGCAGGCGGGCGTTGCGACGCCTGCGAAGGCCAGGGCGTGCAGAAGATCGAGATGAGCTTCCTGCCGGACGTGAAGGTCGCCTGCGACGTGTGCAACGGCGCGCGCTTCAACCCCGAGACGCTGGCGGTGCGCTACAAGGGCAAGTCCATCGGTGATGTGCTGGGCATGAGCGTCGACGAAGGCGTGGAATTTTTCTCGGCGCATCCGGCGATCCATCACGCGCTGCGGCTGTTGCAGGACGTCGGTCTGGGTTACCTCACGCTCGGCCAGCAGAGCCCGACCTTGTCCGGCGGCGAAGCGCAGCGCATCAAGCTCGTGACCGAGCTCGCCAAGGTGCGCACGATGGAAGACATCCCGAGGCGCGGTGCCACGGCGAAGCCGAAGAACACGCTCTACGTCCTGGACGAGCCGACGGTCGGGCTGCACATGGCCGACGTCGAGAAGCTGATCCGCGTGCTGCACCGGCTGGTTGATGCGGGCAACACGGTCGTCGTCATCGAACACAACCTTGATGTGTGGGCGGACGCGGACTGGATCATCGACCTCGGTCCCGAAGGTGGCGAGGGCGGCGGTAACGTAGTGGCGCAAGGCATGCCCGAAGACGTGGCGAAGGTGAAGCACTCGCATACCGGCCGCGTACTGGCGGAATTCCTGGTCGAGCGGGGGCACGCAAGCCAGGAACATCGCAAGGTTGCGGCGGTCGCATCTTGAGACCCGCACCCGACACAGAGGCACAGGGAACACGGAGAAATACTTGGGTGTGTTCGTCCGAATTTTTCCGCTGCGCCGAGAGTATGATTGATCGAATTCGAACGGATAAATCGTGAAAGCCAACGACACCAACCTGGTACTCGCCCCGCAACAGGTCAGCATCGACGTGCTGCTGGAGAAGTACGCCAAGGGCGGCGAGAAAACCATCGCCGACGTGCGCCGGCGCGTCGCGAAGGCGCTGGCCGCCGTCGAGGCGGAGCCCGCGAAATGGGAGCCGCTGTTCTTCGAGGCGCTGGAGAACGGCTTCATCCCGGGCGGACGCATCAATTCCGCGGCGGGTACCAATTTGTCAGCGACCCTGATCAACTGCTTCGTGCAGCCGGTCGGGGATTCGGTTTCCGAGATCGTAGACGGCAAGCCGGGCATTTACGTCGCGCTGATGGAAGCGGCGGAGACCATGCGCCGCGGCGGCGGCGTGGGATACGACTTTTCGGCCATCCGGCCGCGCGGCGCGCACGTGCGCGGCACGCAGAGCAGCGCGAGCGGGCCGGTGTCGTACATGCGCGTGTTCGACCGCAGTTGCGAGACCGTGGAATCGGCCGGCGCGCGCCGCGGCGCGCAAATGGGCATCCTGCGCTGCGACCATCCCGACATCGAGGAATTCATCCACGGCAAGGACGAGGGCGACCTGCGCAATTTCAACATCAGCGTGGCTGTCACCGACGCGTTCATGCGCTCCGTCGAGGCCGACGCCGACTGGGACCTCGTGCACAAGGTCGCGCCGGGCAAGGACCTGAATGGCGTGCCGGCGAGGCAGGCCGCGGATGGTCGCTGGATCTATCGCACGATTCCCGCGCGCAGCCTGTGGAAGCAGGTCATGGATTCCACGTATGACCATGCCGAGCCGGGCGTGATTTTCATCGACCGCGTGAATGCCGACGACAACCTTTCCTATTGCGAGAACGTCGAGGCGACCAATCCCTGCGGTGAGCAACCGCTGCCCGCCTACGGCTGCTGCTGCCTCGGCAGCATCAACCTGACGCCGTTCGTTTCCAAGCCGTTCACCGGCGAGGCGCAGTTCGACTTCGAGGCCTTTGCGAAAGTCGTGAAGGTTTCGGTACGCATGCTCGACAACGTGCTCGACGTGACGGTCTGGCCGCTGCCGCAGCAAGCTGAAGAAGCGAAGAACAAGCGTCGCGTGGGCCTGGGCTTCACCGGCCTGGGCGATGCACTGGTCATGCTCGGGCTGCGCTACGACACCGAGCAGGCGCGCGAGATGGGCGGGAAAATAGCCGAAGCGATGCGCGACGAAGCGTATGCCGCGTCGGTGGATCTCGCCAGGGAGAAGGGCGCGTTTCCGCTTCTGGACGTGCAGAAATATCTTGCCGCGCCGCGCTTTGCTTCGCGCCTCCCGGAAGGCCTCAAGTCCGACATCCGCACGCACGGCCTGCGTAACAGCCACCTGCTTTCGATCGCGCCCACCGGCACGATCTCGCTCGCATTCGCCGACAACGCGGCCAATGGCATCGAGCCGCCGTATTCCTGGACTTACCAGCGCAAGAAGCGCGAGGCCGACGGTTCGCACAAGGTCTACGACGTCGAGGACCACGCCTGGCGGCTGTACAAGCACGCGGGCGGTGACGTGACCAGGTTGCCACCGCCGTTCGTGACCGCGCTGGAAATTTCCGCGCTCGATCACATGAAGATGGTCGCCGCGATCGCGCCGTTCGTCGACTCGGCGATCAGCAAGACGGTGAACGTGCCGGCCGACTATCCCTTCGAGGATTTTCGCGACTTGTACACGCAAGCCTGGAAGGCGGGGCTCAAGGGCATTACGACCTATCGCCCGAACAGCGTGCTCGGCTCCGTGTTGTCCGTCACGCCGCACAGCGAAGCGCCGAACGACCTCGATACGTCGGACGCCGATCGACGCATCCGGCTCGACGCCGCGCCGACGCCGGCGTTGTCCAGCCTGCGCTGGCCCAGCCGGCCGCAGCTTGCCGCGGGCAATCCGTCGTGGACCTACATGGTGGAGTCGCCGTTCGGTCCGTTCGCGATCTTCGTCGGCCACGTGGATTCGGCCGACCCGCATGCCTTCGAGGTCTGGGTCAACGGCAACGAGCAGCCGCGCGGCCTCGGAGCGGTCGCGAAGACGCTGTCGATGGACATGCGTGCGCAGGATCGCGCTTGGCTGCGCACCAAGCTCGACATCCTGTCGCGCACCAGCGGGGACGACGCCTTCGATTGCCCGATGCCGCCGGATGGCGTGCCGGTGCGCATGCCGAGCACGGTTGCGGCATTCGCGCGCATCGTGAGCTGGCGTGTCGAGCAACTCGGGGCCCTGTCGCCGCGCGACGCGCGCTCGCCGGTGCTCGACGCGCTGTTCGCAAAGAAGGAACCGAAGACCGGCACCGACGGCACCATGTCCTGGTCGGTCGACGTGTTCAACCCGAGCTCGAACGACGATTTCGTGCTGATGCTGAAGGAACTGGTCCTGCCCTCGGGGCAGCGCCGGCCGTATTCGGTATGGTTGGCCGGCAGCTATCCGCGTGCGCTCGACGGCCTGTGCAAGCTGCTGTCGCTCGACATGCGCGTGATCGATCCGGCGTGGATCGGCATGAAGCTGCGCAAGCTGCTGAGCTACGCCGAGCCGCTGGGCGACTTCATGGCGAAGGTGCCGGGCGGGGAAAGGCAGCAGACCTGGCCGAGCACGGTCGCCTACGTCGCGCAGCTCATGATCCATCGCCACGCCATGCTCGGTGTGCTCGACGAGCGTGGCTATCCGATCGACGAAATGGGCGTGCTGGAAATTCCGGATGCGGCCCGGGAACGCGAATCGAAGCTGCAGATCCTGCCCGGCAAGCGCTGCAACGAGTGCGGCAACAGCGCCGTAATCAGGAAGGACGGCTGCGAATTCTGCACTGCGTGCGGTGCCGTCGGGGCCTGCGGATAGCGCGGCGCGCTATCTGCACAGGTACCTCACCTGCGTCAGTCAAGCGGCACGAGGAACCAGGCACGAGGCTTCAAGCTCTGGCGCCTCGCGCGCGCCTTACGCGAACGCCCGGGGCTGTCCGGTTGCCTCGATGACCGACATCCACAGGTCCGCCGTGACGTCGACCTGCTTGCGGTTGCGTGTTGCCAGCGCCATCGGCACGTGCACGAAGCGGCCGTGCCAGCGGCCGATCAGCATCTCGGTGTTGCCCGCCATCGCCGCGTGCACGGCGTTGCGCGCCATGTTCCAGCAGTAAACGCTGTCCGCGGGCGTGGGCCGCACGCTGCGGATCATGTAGCTCGGGTCGATGTATTTCAGCGTGACTTCCTTGCCGGCCTTCTTGTAGTGCTCGGTGATGCGCTCGCGCAGGTAAACGCCGATGTCCTTCAGCTTCGCGTTGCCGCTCTTGTCCGTGCTGCCTGATGCGGCTTCGTCGGCCATGAGTTCCTGCGCCGCGCCTTCCGCGACCACGACCACTGCATTTCCCTTTTTCGCCAGCACGCGGTCGAGGTTGCCGAGCACGCCGCGCTCGCCTTCCAGGTGCGCCGCGATCTCCGGGATCAGCACGAGGTCGACGTCGGCCGAGGCCAGCGCCGCCTGGCAGGCGACGAAGCCGGAGTGCCTGCCCATGAGCTTTACAAGCCCGATGCCATTGTGCGCGCCCATTGCCTCGACGCGCGCGCTGCGCACGACCTCCACGGCGGCCGAGTACGCGCTCTCGAAGCCGAAGCTGCGGTCGATGAAATGGATGTCGTTGTCTATGGTCTTGGGCACGCCGATGACGGCGATCTTGAGGCCGCGCTTCTCGATCTCCGCGGCGATCTGCATGGCGCCGCGGATGGTGCCGTCGCCGCCGACGACGAACAGGATGTTGATGCCGTTCGCCTCGAGGTTGTCGACCACCTCGACCGGATCCTGCGAGCCGCGCGATGAGCCGAGGATGGTGCCGCCCTGGTGGTGGATGTTCGCCACCGATTCCGGGTTCAGCTGCATCGGCTCATGGCCGAAGCGCGAGATCAGGCCTTCGTAGCCGTAGCGGAAGCCGAGGATGCGCTTGACGCCGTAGCCGCGCGCCAGCTCCAGCACGATGCCGCGCACGACGTTGTTGATGCCCGGGCACAGGCCGCCGCAGGTGACGATGCCACAGCCCACGGTGCGCGGGTCGAAGAAGACCTTGTTGCGCGGGCCGGCCAGCTCGAAAGCGGGCAGTTCGTCGATGCGATTGGAGTAGGTTCGCGCCGCGGACATGCGGTCGTCGACCAGCACCTTTTCCGCGGCGCCGACGAAGACCACGGCTGATTCGCCGAGGTGGGCGACCACGGGCGAGGGCAGCAGGCATTTGCCGAGGACCCTGACGGCGACGTCCGCGGCCGTGATGGGGCCAGCCAGCGCCGTCGAGCCGGAAAGCTTCACGGACGGTGGCGTATCGCTCGTTGCGAGGACGGAACTCATGCCGGCGCTTCCGCTGGCGATTCCAGCCGATCGTGGTGCGGGGCGCACTGTGCCGGTGCCGGCGGGGCATGGATCAGCCAGGCACTTTCCGTTCTCCGCCTCATCGAACCCCCGGTTATCGTGCGCGACATCGCGTTCTACGGTAGGCCGGCCGCCTTCTGCAGGCGCGCCGGAGACAAAATATCCTGTCCTTGTTGCAAGTAGCATGCAAGCGGCCCGCGGGGCCTACGAAAATCGCAGAAAAACCGGGACTTCTGGCGGGATTGCCGGTATGATGCGCTGCAAGGAATCGTTTCGCGTCAATCGGTCCGCGTCTTGAGCCTTTTCGTGGTTGCAGGTCTTCCCCGAAGCCTTTTTTCAACTTTGTTCGATTCTGCCTGAACCGGTTCGGCATGCCCTGTGGGCGTCCGCAGGCCGTCTCAGGAGATTCCCATCAGTACCGCATTCGAAGCCCTCGGCCTGCGTGCCGAGTTGACTCGTGCCGTGGCCGACGAAGGCTACAGCGTTCCCACTCCGGTCCAGGCGCAAGCCATTCCGGTCATCCTCGAAGGCCGCGACATCCTCGCCGGCGCGCAGACCGGGACCGGCAAGACCGCCGGATTCACGCTGCCGCTGCTGCAGTTGCTGTCGGCGCGCCAGGCCGCCGGCGATTCGCGGCGCCACGTCCGCGCGCTCATCCTCACGCCGACCCGCGAGCTCGCGGCACAGGTCGAGGACAGCGTGCGCACCTACGGCCGCCACCTGCGCCTGAAGTCCACCACCGTCTTCGGCGGCGTGAGCATGAACCAGCAGATTAGCGCCCTGCGCCGCGGCGTCGACATTTTGGTTGCGACCCCCGGCCGCCTGCTCGACCACCTGCAAAGCCGCACCGTGGATCTTTCGCGCGTCGAGATCCTCGTCCTGGACGAGGCCGACCGCATGCTCGACATGGGCTTCATCCGCGACATTCGCCGCGTGCTGATGACCCTGCCCGCGAAACGCCAGAACCTGTTTTTCTCCGCGACGTTCTCGAAGGAGATCCGCGAACTCGCGGATTCCTTCCTGCAGTCGCCGGTGGAAGTCGCGGTCGCGCGCAGCGGCGAAACCGCGGACCTGGTTTCCCAGGTCATCCATCCCGTCGACAAGGACCGCAAGCGCGCCTTGCTGGAAAAGCTCATCAACGACGGCGACTGGCGCCAGGTGCTGGTGTTCGCGCGCACGAAGCACGGCGCGAACCGCCTGGCCGAGCAGCTCGACAAGGACGGCATCAGCGCCGACGCGATCCACGGCAACAAGAGCCAGGGCCAGCGCACGCGCGCGCTGTCGCAGTTCAAGGACGGCAAGATTCGCGTGCTGGTCGCCACCGACATCGCGGCGCGCGGCCTCGACATCGAGTTGCTGCCCCACGTCGTCAACTACGAATTGCCGAACGTGCCCGAGGATTACGTGCACCGCATCGGCCGCACCGGGCGCGCGGGCAGTTCAGGGCAGGCGGTTTCGCTGGTTTGCGCCGAGGAGGGCGAATTCCTGCGCGACATCGAGCGCCTGCTCAAGCGCACCATCGAACGGGTCGTGGTCGATGGCTTCGCACCGACCGTGCCGGTCGTCACCGAAGGCCGGATGTCCGGGCAGCAACGCCGCCCCCAGCAGCGCCAGCAGCAGGGGCGGTCGCGACCGCAAGGCCAGGGCCGGCGGGACGGCAACGGGGACCGCTGGGGCGAAAGCCGCGGTGGCGGCGGCGATGCTCGCCGCGGCCAGCAGAATCGCAACGGCGCAGGCAATCGTCAACACAGCGCGGGCGATGCGCGCCGGCGCGACACCCAGCCGAAGAGCAATGGCAACAGGCCGGTGTCAGCACTGCTCGGCGGCAACCGGTAAATCCGCCGCTTGATCCCCGCCACCGGAACGGAAAAAATGCCCACGGCCCCGTGGGCATTTTCGTTTGAGCCGGAAATTTCAAAATGTATCGAAGCCGGTGCCGGCTTCATGGCGGCTCTGGAAATAAGTACACTCGCAGGCAATGAAATCCCCGGCGTCGGCTGCGTGACCAGCACTGCTGGTACGAACCTGGAAACGGTGGCATGAAGGCAGCGCGCGATGCGAATGGCAACCCCGCTTCGACGAAAATCGACCGGCGGATCGAGGAGCTGGGGGATTGGAGGGGGGACACCCTCGCGCGCGTGCGCAAGCTCATTCTCGGTGCCGATGCCGCGATCCAGGAGGAATGGAAGTGGGAGAAGCCGAAATCACCCGGCATCCCGGTCTGGTTCCATGACGGCATCGTCTGCACCGGCGAAACTTATCTCCAGGTCGTAAAACTCACGTTCGCCCGCGGCGCCTCGCTCGATGATCCGGCGAAATTGTTCAATGCGAGCCTGGAAGGCAATGTGCGCCGGGCCATCGACATTCGCCAAGGCGAAAAGCTCGACGCGACTGCCTTCAGGAAGCTCATCCGCGCCGCGGTCGCCGCCAACTCCGCGGCGATGGCGCGACGCGCGGCCAAAAAGACCTAGCACTGCATTCATTTCAGCCGACGGGTATCGACCATGCATCGCTACAGCCGCATCGAGTTCCTTGCCTTCGGCTTGCTGCCGGCGCTGAACGTGGTGGCGCTGCTCGTGCGGGGACTCTACATCTCCACGAGCGGTAACTACGGCGAGGGAAAGACCATCCCCATTCTCGTCATCCTGGTCGCGTTGATCCTGCTCGCTTCGATGGTGGCGGCGATCAAGCGGGGCTACGACCTCGACATAAGCGCCAAGCTGTCCGTTCCCGTTCTCGTCGTCTCGGCGGGCGCCATTGTGCCTCTGCCGCTTCTGTACCTGGCTTTGTGCCTGATTTCCGCAAAACCGGATTCGACCGCCGCGAATACATTCGGTCCGCCACCACGGCAGATGAATATCGGCCGCTGGCTCTGGGGGTTCGTGCTGCTGATCGCGCCCTGGGTCGCGCTCTTCCTGCTGGCGAGGATCCTGTAGCGACGCCGAGCACAAATGCGGCATCGAAGCCGCCGGCCGCTCATGCCTCGCGCCGGTCCTGGCGCTTCACCAGTTCGGCGAAGGCTTTCGCCGGCAAGGGCACGCTGAAGTAATAACCCTGGTAGAGGTTGCAGCCGGCGGCACGCAGGAACTCGAGCTGCTGGCGCGTCTCCACGCCTTCCGCGATGACCTGCAAGCCAAGGTTCTTCGCCATCGCGACCATGGCCCCGACGATGGCGGCATCGTCGCGGTCCGTCGTGATGTCGCGAACGAAAGATCGATCGATCTTCAGGTTGTGCACGGGAAACTGCTTCAGGTACGCAAGGCTGGAATAGCCGGTGCCGAAGTCGTCCACGGACAAGCCGATGCCGAGATTTTCCAGTTGCTTGAGGATGGCGATGGCGTCGCGCGACCGTTCCATCACGGTGCTTTCGGTGATTTCCAGCTCGAGGTGCTGCGGCGCCAGACCGCTTTCGCGCAGGATCTCCGCCACCATCGCGATCAGGTCGTCCTGCCTGAGCTGCAGCGGCGAGAGATTGACCGCCAGACGCAGCGCCGGCAGGCCTTCGCGCTGCCACTTGCGTGCCTGCGTGCAGGCCGCTTGCAGCACCCATTTGCCGATTTCGAGGATGAGCCCGGATTCTTCCGCGAGCGGAATGAAGTTGGCCGGCGAAACCAGTCCCTGCGGGCTTTGCCAGCGTACCAGCGCTTCCATTCCCGCGACGCGCCCGCTGGCGATGTCGACGACGGGCTGGTAGTGCAGGATGAATTCCTGCTTCTCGATCGCGCGCCGCAGGCGCGTTTCGAGCTCGAGGTGCTCCGCGGCGAGCGGCCCCATGCTCGCGTCGTAGAACTGGTACTGCTGGCGCCCGCCCTTGTGCTTGGCGTGGTACATCGCGATGTCGGCGTTCTTGATGATCTGCTCGATGTCCTCGCCGTCGCGCGGGTAGAGCGTGATGCCTATGCTGGCCGAGACCGACATGTCGCGCCCTTCGATCATGACGGGCTCGGCGAGCGCATTGTGGATTTTCTCGGCGACGCTCGAAAGTTGCACCGCGTCGTTGACGCCTTCGATGACGACCGTGAATTCGTCGCCGCCGAGGCGGGCGATGGTGTCGACCTCGCGCAGGAAACCCTTGAGCCGGTCCGCCACCACCCGCAGCACGCGGTCGCCGGCGGCATGGCCCAGGGTGTCGTTGATCTGCTTGAACCGGTCGAGATCCAGGAACATGAGGCCGACCATCGATTGCTCGCGTCGCGCCCGCACGACCGCCTGGCGCAGGCGATCGTAGAAGAGCGCGCGATTCGGCAGTCCGGTGAGCACGTCGTATTGCGCGAGGAAGGACAGGCGTTCCTCGAAGCGCTTGCGGTCGGTGATGTCGTCGATGATGCCTTCGAGTGCTACGATCTCGCCGGCTTCGTTGCGCACCGCCTGCGCTTTTTCCGAAACCCATTTCACCGCGGCATCCGCGCAGACGATCTGGTATTCGAGCGTGAAGTGGTCGCCGCTGGCGAGGAATTCGTGGATTTCCCGCTGGACGCGCGCGCGGTCGCCGGGGTAGATCAGGTCCGCGAAGGCAACGGCGCGATTGTCGACGAGATCGATCGGGCGGTAGCCGGTCAGTTGCACGCAGCCCTCGCTGGCGAATTCCAGCGTGAAGGAGTCATCCAGGCGGCAGCGGTAGGCCATGCCCGGCAGGTTGGCCAGCAACGTCGACAGCGCGCGTTCGTTCTCGCGCAACGCGGCTTCGGCTTCGCGTCGCCTGGTCTCGCGCTCGATGGCATCCAGGCCGAACGAAAGGTTCAGCGCCATTTCGGAAAGCAGGTCGGTCAGGTCCTTGTCGAAGATGCCGGCCTCGGACGAATACACGGCGAGCGCGCCCAGCACCTTTCCGCCCCGGCGCAGGGGGAAGGCGCCGCCGGAGCGGAAGTTCGCCTCGCTCGCGAGCCCGCGCCAGTGCACGGTGCCGGGATCGTTCAGGAAATCGTTGCTGATCCTGTGCGCCCCGCTGAGGATGGACGAGGCGACCGGCCCGTTCAGGTGCGGGCCCTGCTGGTCGAGCGCGATGCGGATTTCCAGCAGGTTGCGCGCATTCCTGCCGTGGGACGCGACGAAGCAGCCGACTTTTCCGCCGCTCGGCGTGGTATCCATGACGCCGGCCAGCTCGAACTTGCCGTGCTCCACCGCGATCCGGCACACCTCGCTGAACAATTCCTGCGGCGTGGAAAGGTGCGTGATCGCCTTGCTCGTCTCGCTGAGCGCGGCGTACAGGTTGGTCAGACGGGTGATGCGCTGTTCGTCGCGCCTGCGCCGGCTGATGTCGCGGAAGATGCTCTGGATGGCGGGCCGTCCGGCATAGACGAAGTACCGCGACAGCACTTCCGCCTCGAACGAGCGGCCGTCGAAGCGCTGGAATTTCAGCTCGACCTGCGGCACGTCGCCGCGCCCTTCGTAGAGATACCTGGTGCGCACGTACGCCGTCTGGCGCGAATCGGCATGCACGATGGAATTGGCCGGCTGGCCGACGATCTGCGCCATGTCGCGCGCGCCAAGCAGCGCGACGGCCGCCTGGTTGGCGAAGACGTAGATGCCTTCGCAGTGCACGACGATGGCATCCGGCGACAGCTCGACGAGCTCGCGGTAGCGCTCATCCGCCTGGCGGCGCGCCAGGAACTCGCCGACCATGGTGCCCGCCACGAGCGCGGCTTTCTCGAAGCTGGCATCGGGCGCGCGATCGGATCGCGAGAAAAATTCGAGGGCGCCCAGCGTCTGCCCGCCTGAAAGCAGCGGCAGCGCGAAGGCGGAGCGGAAGCCGCAGGCCAGCGCAGCCGGGCCGCGACGCAGGCCGGACGCCTGCGAGATGTCCGCGACGAAGAACGGCCTGCGCTGCTTGAGCGTGCTGCGGATCAGGCCGACGGCGCCCGGCTCGAACGACTCGTTGCGGGCCATGGCGACGAATTCGCTGCCGTCCAGCCACGGCTCGTGCCACACCCGCGTGCAGGAGATGTGCTGGGTTTGCTCGTCCTCGTTCCAGCTCGCGCCGTATTCGCAGTGCGCGAACCCGCCGATGCATTTCAGCACGGCGACCAGGGTGTCGGGGTCGGCGGAAGGCTTCGACAGGGCGCGACCGATTTCCTCCAGCAGGGACAGGTACGGATCGGGCTGCGCGATGCGAGGCGGGAGGCTCTCTGGTCGGTTCAAGGCTGGATTGCGGGTCGGGTCTCGCGGATTGCTCTATTACGGCCATTATGGCAAATAACTTTCCCCCGATTGCCTGTCCCGTTCCGTCCTTTGCCCCTAGAATCACAAACTTTGCGTCCCGCGGAATGACCTGCGGGGGCAGGCATCATGGAAGCGTACGAAATCCAGAAAAGGCTGGTTGCCTCCCGCGTCATCCCGGTCCTGAGGCTGAAATCGCGGCCGGATGCGGAGGCCGCGATCGATTGCCTGATCGAGGCCGGGTATTCGACCGTCGAACTGACGCTCACCACGCCGGACGCCGTCGCGCTGATCTGCGCGCTGCGCAAGCGCAGCTCGCCGGATTTTCTCGTGGGCGCCGGAACCGTGCTCGACCTCGAGGACGCGAAGGCCTGCCTGGATGCCGGCGCCGATTACCTGGTCTCGCCTTGCCTGGTGCCCGGTATGGCGGCGCTGGCTGCTTCGGCCGGTCGCATCGCGCTGACCGGAGGCTTCACCCCGGGCGAAGTCCTCGCCGCATGGCGCGAGGGCGCGGCCATCGTAAAAGTCTTCCCCGCGGCAACCGGCGGGCCGGCGCATCTTGCCGCCTTGCACGCGGTGTACCCGCAGATCCCGCTGTGCCCGACCGGCGGGGTGTCGTCGTCCAACATGCTCGAATACTTCAAGGCCGGGGCCGTGGTCGTGGGCATCGGCAACAACGTGGTGGACCAGAAGGCGCTGTTCGCGGGCGAGCGCGACAAGGTCGTCGCTCACGCGCGGGCGTTCCTGGAACTGGCGGCCGCGTCATGACAACGGCAATGCCGGGATGACCGGCCTGGACGTCGTCTCGCTCGGCGAGCCGCTGTACGAATTCAGCCAGGTCCGCGAATCGCCGGGCCTGTACCGCCAGGGCTTCGGCGGCGACACCATGAATTGCGCGATCGCGGCGGCGCGCCTCGGCGCGCGCGTCGCCTACGCGACCCGGCTGGGCGACGACGAGTTCGGCAGGCAGTTCCTGCAGCTCTGGCGCGACGAGGGCATCGACACCGAAGGTGTGGCGATCGATGCGCAGGCCCACACCGCCGTGTATTTCATTACCTACGGGCCGGACGGCCACGTCTTCAGCTACCTGCGCAAGGGTTCGGCAGCCAGCCTCATGCAGCCGGCGCAACTGCCGCTCGGCGTGATCCGGCGCGCGAAATTCTTCCACGCATCGGGCATCAGCCAGGCGATCAGCGCAAGTGCCTGCGACGCGGTTGCCGCGGCGATCGCGGCGGCGAAGGACGCCGGCGCGCGCTTCGTCTATGACTCGAACCTGAGATTGCGGCTGTGGCCGCTGGAACGCGCGCGCGCCGTGATCACGCAGACGTTGCGGCTGGCGGACTATTTCCTGCTGAGCATGGAAGATGCGGAGGCTTTGTGCGGGCTGCGCGATCCCGATGCGATCATCGACTGGTGCCACCGGGCGGGCGCGCGGGTCGTCGCGCTCAAGCTCGGCGCGGACGGCGTCATCGGCAGCGATGCAGCCACGCGCCAGCGCATCGCCGGCCACAAGGTCGAGGCGGTGGATGCAACCGGCGCGGGAGACTGCTTCGCCGGCGCGCTGCTGGCCCGCATGGCGGCGGGAGAGGATTTCTGGAAGGGGTTGCGCTACGCCAACGCGGCGGCCGCTTTGGCGACGACGGGATACGGTGCCGTCGCGCCTTTGCCGCGTCCCGAGGCAGTGCAGAAATTGCTGGACTGCGATTGATGCTTGCCCGGCATTTGCCGGGCCGGATCACGATGGGCTCAAACCTTCTTGCGCAAGACGATCAGCACGACCAGCAGGATGACCCCGCCGATCATCATCATATCGAGCAACGACATCCAACACCTCCAGGTTTGCCGGCGCGAACATGAAAGCGCGCCATTCGTGCCGATTGTACCGGGAATGCCGCGCCCATAGAAAGCTCCGGCGGGCGCGCGGCGTCAGTCCCTGTTCTTTTCGCCGTCGTTCGAGTATTCGTACTCGACGATCTTCTTGTCCCGCACATAGCGCTGCGAGGCGGCATTGAATTCCGCGAAGTGGCGCGACTTCAGGTGGAAATCGAAGGCTGCGCGGTCCTTGTAGATTTCGTAGAGGACGATGTGGTCCGGCGAACCCTTCTCGATGAGGACGTCGAACCGGTCGCAGCCGGGTTCGTCGGTCAGCGACTTGTGGGCGTTTTCCTTGATGAGCCGCAGGAAGGGTTCCAGCGTACCGGTCTGCAAGGTGAAATCGACGGTGATGACGAAGCGTGCCATGGCTCTGGACCGCGCCATGGCGCGGCTGACATCGAACAAGGGAATGCGCATGGTAAATCGTAAATCGGCTCCGGTGAAGTGGAGCGCGCTACGGCAACGCCCCGCATCCCCGCGTCATCGCCCCATAGCTGTCGGCCCCGCCCGCGGATCGCCGGGCCGGTTGCCGCGGCAGGACGTTGCGCCGCGGAATCCTCAGCGCCTGTCGTTCAGGGACCAGTCGTAGTCGAGATATTCGACCTTTGCCTGCTTGTTGCGGATCGCCTGCCGCTGGCCGAGGTTGTCGCCCAGCCGGTCCGAGTATTTCGCGAGCCAGGCCTCGACGGATCCGGCGCGGGCTGCAAAATCCTTGGCGGACCAGTCGAAGAGCTTCGAGACCTCGAGCTTGCGGGTCTGCGCGTCGAACCGGTTGCGGCTGCGGTCGGAAAGGAAGCGCTGCACGCCATCCTCGAGCTGCGCATCCAGCTTGTCGGCGACGAACGCCTCCTTGCGCAGCGCCGGGGAACCGGCCGACGCCTTGTTCAGCGCCATGTGGATGCGGGCGTCGTCGAAAGCGCCGGGGGCGCGGATCATCTCCTGCTCGATGTCGTCGAGGCTGTGCTCCTTCCCCAGCAGCGAGAAGAACGTCTTTTTCCACGGACTGCGCAGGAAGGAGCCGAGATCCTTGATCGACTTGAGCTCGGGATAGGCGGTCAGGACCAGCTCGACGGTAAAGGCGTTGTAGGCATTGATCAGGAATGCGAGCTTCTGCGGCCTGGTCCAGCCTTCGTATTCTGCCGGCGTGACCGCGGAGAGGCCGTCGAGATAAGCCTTGAGCGCCGCGCGATCGGCCTGGAAACCCTTATAGTCGACCTGGGATGCGTAGCCGTAGGAAGTCGGCACGACGTGGCGGTGCGTGAGTGCGTCCCACTGCGCGTGGGTCTGGTCGAACGCCGCCTGGGCCAGGCCAGGAAGCAGCAGAAAAATCGCCAGCAGGAATTTTTTCATGAGGCGCATTTTACGGCGGCGCCGCGCAATTGCGATGCTGCTCCTGGATCATCATGCCGGTGCGGCGGCACCCGGTGGCGATGCCGGGTCGATGCAGGGATTGCGCATGCCGATGTTAAACTTTAGCGACAAACGGCGCCCCCTATAGGCGCCAAACGATATTGCAGCGCTGCGCCGGATGCCGGCCGGTGCGCGGCGTTCCGGAGGAATCATGCAAGATCTCGTCATTGAAAACGCGACCATTTACGACGGTTCCGGCGGCGCGCCGCGGCGCGGAGACGTTGCCGTGCAGGGCGACCGCATTGCCGAAGTCGGCGAAATAAAAGGCGAAGCCCGCGAACGCATCGACGCCGCGGGACTGGCGTTGATGCCCGGCATCATCGATACGCATACCCACTACGATGCCCAGATCACCTGGGATCCGTTCGCGAATCCGTCGCCGGCGCTCGGCGTCACCACCGTCATCATGGGCAATTGCGGCTTCACGATCGCGCCGTGCCGGCCGGCGGATCGCGATCTGGTCATGCGCAACCTCACGCACGTCGAGGGCATGTCGATCGACGCGCTGCGCGCCGGCATCGACTGGGGCTTCGAATCCTTTCCCCAGTATCTCGACATGATCGAGAAAAAAGGCGTCGGTCCGAACGTCGCGTGCTTCGTCGGGCATTCCGGTGTGCGCAGCTTCGTCATGCGAGGCGACGCGCCCAGGCGCGCGGCCACCGCCGACGAGGTCACGCAAATGCGCGCGATCGTTTCCGAAGCGATGGAGGCGGGCGCCTGCGGGTTTTCCACCACGCGCTCGGGGCAGCATAACGGCGAAGCCGGCATCCCGATGCCGTCGCGCCTGGCCGACGACCACGAGATGACCACGCTGTCCGGTGTCTTGCGCGACCACGGCAAGGGCCTGCTGATGATGACCAAGGGCGCGGACACGCCGGTGCCGTGGATCGAAAATCTTTGCGCGGCCGCGGATCGTCCCTACCTGGTGGCGGCATTGCTGCATTCGAACCTCACGCCGGAAGCAACCTTCGACGACCTGGCGCAGATCGCCGACGCGCGCAAGCGCGGCCGGCGCATGTTCGGCGCCGTGTCGCCATGCCCGCTCAATTTCGAATTCACGCTGCACGAGCCCTATGTGTTCGAAGGCCTGCGTGCCTGGCAGCCGCTGATGAGCATGGATCCGAAATCCTTCAAGGCGGCGCTGGCGGACCCGGCGCTGCGCGAGCGGCTGAAGGCCGAGCTCATGGAGCGCAGCCGCCGCATGTTCACCGGTGAATGGGAAAAGGCTTTCGTCGCCCAGGTCGCGGACGCGAAGCATGCCGGATATGAAGGCAAGTCGATCGGCGCGCTTTCCGCCGCCGCCGGCCAGCATCCCGTGGACTTCATGCTCGACCTGGCGCTTGCGGAGGACCTGAACACGATGTTCACCGCCACCTTGCTCAATTCCGACGAGGATGCGGTGGGTCGCATGATGCGCGACGAGAACGCCCTGGTGTCGCTTTCGGACGCCGGCGCTCACCTGACCTTCCTGTGCGATGCCGGATTCGGCCTGCACGTGCTCGGCCACTGGGTGCGCGGGCGCAAGGAGATGCCCATCGAGGAGGCCGTGCGCAAGCTCACCGCCGATCCCGCCGACCTGTTCGGCATTCGCGATCGCGGGCGCATACGCGCCGGCATGCAGGCCGACCTCCTGCTGTTCGACCCGAAGACCGTGGGCCGCGGCGCCTCGAAGCGCGTGTTCGACCTGCCGGCGGGCGCTTCGCGCCTGACCACGCCGGCGACCGGCGTGCGCGGCGTCTGGGTCAACGGCAAGAAAATGGTGGATGCGAACGGGCTTCTGCCCAACGCGCCGCGGGCAGGCAAGGTGTTGCGCGAGTTTGCTTCCTAAAACGATTTCTCACCACGGAGAACACGGAGATGCACGGAGAAAACCTGGAGAGACATAATTAGACAGTGGATCCATTTTTCGGCTGCTGGAATATTTGGTACCACGAATACAGTTAATGCATTCGAATTTTCCCGCGATTTCCATTTTTATTTTTCTTTTTTTGCCTTTCTCCGTGCCCTCCGTGTTTTCCGTGGTCAGAACATAGTTCTAGATGTTTAGATGACCATGTCAGCACAAAACCAAAAACAAGGCGCGCTCGACGGCATCAAGGTCGTCGACCTCTCGCGCTTCATTGCCGGACCGTACTGCGCGATGCTGCTCGGCGACATGGGCGCCGACGTCGTCAAGGTCGAGCCGCCGGGGCGCGGCGAGATGAGTCGCACGTTCGCCCCGTTCATCGAGGGCGAGAGCCTGTACACGATGGTCTTCAATCGCAACAAGCGCAGTGTCACGCTCGACCTGCGCTCTGACGCCGGCAAGGAAGTCCTGCGCAGCCTGCTGGAGAAGGCCGACGTGCTGGTCGAGAACTTCGTGCCCGGCACATTGGAAAAAATGGGCCTCGACGAAGCGACCTTGAAGGCGCTGAACCCTCGCCTCATCGTCACGCGCATTTCTGGCTTCGGCCAGAGCGGTCCGCTATCGCGCAAGCCATGCTTCGACGTGATCGCGCAGACCATGAGCGGCATCATGGAAATCACCGGCGAGCCGGATGGGCGCCCGACCATGGCCGGCACTTATGTCGTCGATTACTCGACCGGCCTGTACGCCACCATCGGCACGCTGGGCGCGCTGCAGGCGCGGGAACGCACCGGCGTGGGCCAGGTCGTCGACGTGGCGCTGCTGGATTCGGCGATGTCCATGTTGATGACGGCGATCCCGGAGCAGATGCTGCTCGGCCGCGCGATGACGCGCCGGGGCAATCGCGATCGCTACGGCGCGCCGGCCAATACTTTCCCGACGCGCGACGGCGCGTGGGTCCACCTGGTCACGACCGGCGAGCCGATGTTCCAGGCACTGGCCAAGGCCATGGGACGGGCCGAGATCGCTCAGGAAGCCCGCTTCCGCGATAACACCGCGCGCATGGAAAACGTCGACGAACTGGAAAAACTCATCACCGCGTGGACGATGACCTTGACCGCGGAAGAGCTGCTGCAGGCGTTGCATGCGATCGGCGTGCCGTCGGCGAAAGTCGCATCCGTATCCGATCTCGTTGCCCATCCTCATCTCGCGCATCGCGGCCAGATCCTGAACATGGAGCATCCGAAGGCGGGGACAATCCCGATGCAGGGATTCTCGGTGCGCTTCGGCGATTCGCCGATGCAACTGCGCCATCCGCCGCCGATGCTGGGCGAGCATACGAATGCAGTCCTGGACGAATGGCTCGCCATGACGCCGGACCAGGTCGACAAGCTGCGAGGCAGCGGCGCCGCCTGAAAGATCCAAGGTTTTCCATGCACGCGTGATGCCATGCCAATCCGTAACCTCCTGATCGCCAATCGCGGCGAAATCGCCGTCCGCATCGCGCGCAGCGCCGCCGAGGCGGGCATTCGTTCGCATGCCGTTTACTCCGAAGACGACGAGCTGGCGGACCATGCGAAGAAAACGGACGTGGCGCACAGGCTCTCGGGAAAAGGACCGGCCGCCTACCTCGATGCGGAACAAATCGTGCGCGTCGCGCTGGAGGCCGGCTGCGATGCGGTGCACCCGGGTTACGGATTCCTGAGCGAGAACGCCGGATTTGCGCGCCGCTGCGCGGAAGCCGGCCTGCGCTTCATCGGCCCGACGCCCGAGGTGCTGGAAGCCTTCGGCGACAAGGCGAAGGCGCGCGCGATTGCTTCGGACAGCGACGTTCCCATCCTGCCCGGCACCGAGGGCGCGACCTCGCTGGACACGGCGCGCCGCTTCCTCCAATCGCTCGGGGGAAACGGCGCGATCATGATCAAGGCCATCGCCGGCGGTGGCGGGCGCGGCATGCGCCGCGTGGACACTTTTGCCGAGCTCGATGCAGCCTACGAGCGTTGCCAGTCGGAAGCGTTGCAGGCGTTCGGCAACGGCGACGTCTACGTCGAGAAGTTCTATCCGAAGGCCAGGCACATCGAAGTGCAGGTCATCGGCGACGGCACCGGCGACGTTTCGCACCTGTGGGAGCGCGAATGCAGCCTGCAGCGCAATCGCCAGAAGCTCATCGAGATCGCGCCCGCGCCGGGGTTGTCGGCCGAAATGCGCCGGCGGCTGATCGACGCGTCGCTGCGCATGGCCGCTTCGGTGAAGCTGCGCAGCCTCGCGACCTTCGAGTTCCTGGTCGAGCAGGAAGCCACGGCCGGCCACGGCTTCGCATTCATCGAGACCAATCCGCGCCTGCAGGTCGAGCACACCGTCACCGAGGAAATCACCGGCATCGACCTCGTGCGCACGCAGTTCGACATCGCGAGCGGTCGCACCCTGCGGCTGCTCGGGCTGGATGCGGATCACGTGCCGTCGCCGCGCGGCATGGCGATGGAGTTGCGCATCAACGCGGAAACCCTGTCCGCCGACGGCGTCGTCCGCCCCGCGGCCGGCGTGGTCGAAGCGTTCGATCCGCCGGCAGGCCCGGGCGTGCGCGTTGATACCTGCGGGCACACCGGCTTTCGCGTGAATCCGCGCTTCGATTCGCTGCTGGCGAAAGTCATCGTGCATGCGCATTCCGGTGGGCTGGAAGCGGTTTCGGCAAAGGCGCGGCGCGCGCTGGCGGAATTTCGCATCGCGGGCGTGTCCAGCAATCGGGATTTCCTGCTGAACTTGCTGTCGCTGCCGGAGTTCACGGCAGGGCAGTGGCATACCGGATTGATCGAGGAAAAGCTGTCGGTGCTATGCGCGCCGGCGTCGCATCGGCGCCTGTATGGCGAAGCTGCCGCCGCTGGCGTTGCGGCGGCACGCGTCGATACCAGCGATCCGCTGGCCATCCTGAGCCATGGCAAGCGCGAAGCGTCATCCCCGATCGCGGATGAGCCGATGCTTCCCGAGGGCATGCAGGCAATCGTGGCGTCGATCACCGGCACGATCGTGAGCATCGACGTTGCGCCGGGCGACGCGATCCGGCGCGGCCAGCAGGTGGCGGTCATGGATGCCATGAAGATGGAGCACGTGATCGCAGCCTCGGTGGCCGGCACGGTGCGCGAAGTTCGCGCGGAGCCGGACCAGACCTTGGTCGAAGGTGCGGTGCTGGTCGTCGTCGACGCGGCCGAGGACCAGGCCAGCGCCGTCGACGCGGGAAAAACCGTGGACCCGGACCATGTGCGCGCCGACCTCGCGGAATTGCAACGCCGACGCGCGCTTACGCTGGACGCCGCGCGGCCCGACGTCGTCGAGAAGCGCCACAAGCTGGGCTTGCGCACCGCGCGCGAGAACATCGCCGAACTGTGCGATGCCGGCAGCTTCCATGAATACGGGGCGTTCACGGTCGCCGCGCAGCGCACGCGTCGCACGATGGAAGACCTGATGGCGAGGACGCCGGCTGACGGACTGGTGATGGGCATCGGCCGCGTGAACGGCGACCTGTTCCCGGATGCGGACGCGCGCTGCGTTGCCATGTCCTACGACTACACCGTGCTCGCCGGCACGCAGGGCGCGAAGAACCACAAGAAGAAAGACCGCATGTTCGAGCTGGCGGCGCAGTGGCGCCTGCCGCTCGTCGTCTTCGCCGAGGGCGGCGGCGGCCGGCCCGGCGACGTCGATGAGATCGTCGCGGGCTGGCTTGACCTCAAGGCCTTCACCCTGCTTGCCAAGCTGAGCGGCCTGGTGCCTATGGTGGGCGTCGTTGCCGGCCGCTGCTTCGCGGGCAATGCGGTGGTGGCGGGCTGCTGCGATGTGATCATCGCCACCGAGAAGACGTCGCTCGGCATGGGCGGGCCGGCGATGATCGAAGGCGGCGGCCTCGGCGTGTTCCATCCCGACGAGGTCGGCCCGACGTCCGTGCAGCGGCGCAACGGCGTCATCGACATCGTCGTGGCGGACGAAGCCGAAGCGGTGCGCACGGCGAAGAAGTACTTGTCCTATTTCCAGGGCGCGGTCGGCGAATGGAGGTGCGCCGACCAGCGCGGGCTGCGCCATGCGATTCCGGAAAACAGGCTGCGCGTGTACGACGTGCGCAAGATCATCGATCTCGTCGCCGACGAAGATTCCGTGCTCGAGCTGCGCCGCGATTTCGGTACCGCGATGATCACGGCTTTCATTCGCATCGAAGGCCGTCCGCTCGGCCTGGTTGCAAACAATCCGATGGTGCTGGGTGGCGCGATCGACGCCGACGCGGCCGACAAGGCTGCGCGCTTCCTGCAACTATGCGATGCCTTCGACATCCCGGTGCTGTCCCTATGCGACACGCCGGGCAACATGGTCGGGCCGGAGGCGGAGCGCACGGCGCTCGTGCGCCACTGCTGCCGGCTTTACGTCGCGGGCGCGAATATGACCGTGCCGATTTTCTCGGTGGTCATGCGCAAGGCCTACGGCCTGGGCTCCCAGGGCATGGTCGGCGGCAGCTTCCACTTGCCGATGTTCTCGGTGGCGTGGCCGACCGGCGAATTCGGGCCGATGAATCTCGAAGGCTCGGTCAAGCTCGGCTTCCGCAAGGAACTGGAAGCCGTCACCGACCCTGCCGAGCGCAAGGCGCTATTCGACAAGATGGTCGCCCAGGCCTACGAGCGCGGCAAGGCGCTCCATACTGCAACGCTGTTCGAAATCGACGACGTCATCGATCCCGCGGACACGCGCGCCTGGGTCATGGCCGGGTTGCGCTCGCTGCCACCGAAAGCGCCCAGGGAAGGCAAGAAGCACCCGTTCGTCGATACCTGGTAGCTTGGGAAAGATCGGTCAGCGCGCGTCCAGCGGGCTTTGCACGCCGCGACCGCCGCGGTTGAGCACATGGGTGTAGATCATGGTCGTCGAAACGTCCGAATGCCCCAGAAGCTCCTGAACAGTCCGTATGTCGTAGCCGGATTGCAACAAATGCGTGGCAAAGGAGTGGCGCAGCGTATGGCAATGCACGGGTTTCATGATGCCGGCGGCAGTCGTTGCCCGCTTGATGGCACGTTGCAGCACCGATTCATCGACATGGTGCCGCCGGATCACGCCGTCTTCCGGATCCACCGATCGATTCTTCGAAGGAAATACGTACTGCCAGACCCACTCGAAACCTGCGCGTGGATATTTTCTGGACAGGGCATACGGCAGGTGGACCTCGCCATAGCCTTCGGCCAGGTCCATGTCGTGCAGTTGCCGCGCCTTGCGCAACTGCGCCTGCAATGATTGGGTAACGCTTTGCGGCAGCATCGTAATCCTGTCCTTTTCGCCCTTCCCGTCGCGCACGAGGATCTGGCCATATCCGAAATCCACGTCTTTCACGCGCAAACGCAGACATTCCATCAATCGCATTCCGGTCCCATACAGCAAGCTGGCCATCAAATGTGCCGTGCCGTCGAGCGCAAGCAGGAGCTTGTCCACTTCCTCCTTCGTAAGCACCACGGGCATTCTTTGCGGGCGTTTTGCACGCACCAGGCCGTCGAGCCAATCCAGTTCGACCCCGAGCGCTTCCTTGTAAAGAAACAACAGCGCCGAAAGTGCCTGATTCTGCGTGGATGCCGCAACATTTCGATCCGTCGCGAGATGGTTCAGGAACGCCGTGACGGCGGTTTCGCCCATCTCGGACGGGTGCCGCTTACCGTGGAAATAGATGTATCGCTTCGTCCAGTGGACATAGGCTTCCTCGGTGCGACGGCTGTAATGCCGCTGCCGGATGGCCCCTCGCAGCCTATCCAGAAGGCGTGGCTCGGTCGTGCTGCTTGACGATTTCGATGATTCCGTTAGCATTTCCGATCTCCATGCAGCCTATTTCCATTGAGGGCTGCAATTGACCCGGACTAGTAAATACTGGTGTTATATACAGTATGCGAAAAATTAGTGGAAATCAAGGGTGTCCATTGATCGTTGCCGCTCGTCCGCCAGGATGGACGGCATTTCGGAAGTCGAATTCACGTTAGACGGCAGGAGTTACATGTCCATCTTCTCCACCAAGACCTCCCGGCTGACTCGCCTATTCGAGCTCGCCGGTGCCGATGACCCGGAGTCTTGGGCAAAGTCCGAAGTTGACGAAGGAATTCCCCAGCTCGCGCGGTTTTTATTCCTGCGCCAAGCTTGGCGCCAAGTCGTGGCGGACGGCGATGTCAAATGGATCGACCGTGAAATTCAACTTTCAAAGCGTAGCCCTGACGCGCCCGGTGCCGGGCTAGGACTTTCGCTTTCACGACTCTTGAGTAGTGGTGCCAGTCGTGAGGACTTGACCGAGTTAGCTCGCGCAGTGCAGTGGCAGCTGCTCCACGGGCTTTGCTATCAATTGTCCGACCCTGCTATCGAGGAGCCAGAGCTTAGTGACGTGGGTTGGGGTCTCTTTGAAGTCATTGAAGACGGCAAGGTCGGTCGTCCTATCGAAGGGCTTCATGAGTCCGTGCTAGAAACGGATCCGACAGGCCGCGAGATGCGTCCCAAAGATGCCGTCTAACACCTCGTTCGAGCGGACGCGAGAGAGATAAAGTGCCAAGCTCAAACATCGGCGTGCGCGCCGCTCAACTCAACCGTTAGGCCCTGAACGCGCATTCTTTTTCACGAGCCCCAATGAGACCCACCGCAAAGGCTTTTACCCTTGGCCTCGTACTTGCGACGGCCGTGGCATGCCTACCGGCAAGGGCACAAGGTCCCCGCCCTCGAATTCAGTTGGCCCAAGTGGAAGCCATGTTCGCAAACATGCGAGCGAAGGCCCCATGGAACATCGACGGCCCTCTTCTATGGGGCTATTTCTTCCTTGATCCGAGTCGCGAGAAGTTAGAGCAGGCGGCAGGCGAGCTTCAGTCGGCTGGCTACCGCGTTGTCGGCATTGCAAAGGTTCAAGGCCAGCAGCGTTTTCGCCTGCACGTCGAGCGAGTCGAGATTCACACGCCAGCCACACTCGACGCACGCAACCAAGAGCTGTATGCCTTCGCGGACCGCCTCGGCCTAGCCTCATACGATGGAATGGACGTTGGTCCTGTTCAGGCACCGAACAAATGAAGCAGGCGCCTAACCTCTCCATCGAGCGGACAGTCAAAAGCCAGCTGCGCTGGCTTTCGTCTGCCGCTCATGTCCAACGTTGGACGTCATGAAAAAACTCGTCACCTTGGTTGCGGCCTTGTTGGCCGCTTCATCTATGGCGGCAACGAAAAGCACCGAATCCACAGAGCTTCCCGCCGCCATTCATGCCCAAGTCAAAAGGCTTTCGGCACAGGGCGACGACCTCGCGAAGAGACGGAAGTACAGAGAAGCAATTGCCACGTACTGGAAGGCATGGGACCTGCTGCCCGAGCCAAAGGAAAAGTGGAATGCTGCATTGTGGCTGCTCGCCGCCATTGGTGATGCCAATTTCCTTGGCAAAGACTATGTGGCATGCCGCGACAACCTCGGGTCGGCGATGCATCTTCCTGGAGCAATCGGCAACCCATTCCTGCACCTTCGTCTGGGCCAGTGCCAATACGAACTGGGCAACATGGAAAGAGCTGCGGACGAGTTGGCACGAGCGTACCTTCCAGAAGGCAAGGCTATTTTCGGAACAGATGATCCGAAGTATATGACCTTCATCAAGTCCAAACTAAAGCCGCCGCCAGATGGCTGGCCGGAGGGGTGGTAATGACGTCCAACAAGTGCTTCGAGAGGGACGCTTCAACAGCCAGCTTCACCGCCTGTTTCCGCTCCCCTCAAGCTTCACGTTAGGCGTCGCGGCAAACACTCGTGAGACACACAGAGCTCAAGGCCGTTGGTCACAACATCGCTCATTCGCTGGCGAGTGGCATGGGCTTCATGATTGGCATCTACCAAACCAATGTCTTCGCCGAGGCCAGCTCTGAGCCTCCGGGTTATCTCGAAGTTGATTTCCTCAATGCAACCGTAAGTGGCAGCCCCGCCTCGCCTAGCTTCAAGCGGGCGGTTGAGTTGTACCGACAGGAAGCCCTGCCTAAGCTCTGCAAGTCACACTCAGTCGAGCTTTCAGGCGTTCGCGCCCTGCGGGTTCGCTACAGCGTGCATGCCGTCTATGGTCCGGAGTTCACGGTCACTGTCGAAGACTCTCGCGGCAAGCAGTCCATCGAGTCCTATTCTGGTTGGCCCGGCAAACGTCTATACAGGCGTCGTACTGCGCGCACATGAGTATTGCGTCGCCTAACCCTTCGCTGCACCCGAAGTCCTACAGCCGCCTTCGGCGGCTTCCGGCCTCGGGAGAGCTCAAACGTTAGTCTGCAAAAATCGTTAATGCGTCGAGTCCGATCCAAAGAAATTCAGTCGGCCACCTTAGTTGTGTGGGGAGGGGATTTTGATCCGTCATTAATCACCCGAAGGCTAGGACGCAAGCCGAATCAAGCATGGCGCAAAGGCGACAGAAAATTCTATCGCCAGCGTAACGGTTCAATTCGCTACTTTGAATCCGAGCACGAGTGGAGTGGTTGGAAAAAATGGCTTGGCCCCAAGCAAGCTCAACGCCCTCTGGAGTGGCAATTACAGCATTGGGCGGCCATGCTTAAGCCGAAGGCGGCAGTTTTGCGAGGACTACGTGAAAGCGGTATTACGCTTGAAATTAATTGCTGCGTGATCGCTTCCGACACGTCGGCCGCTAGGTTGCCATATGGGGTCCTGGCTAAATTCGGCTCTTGGGGCGTAGACGTAGATCTCACATGGTACGCACATGGGAGTGGCGATGCAGACTAACCCGCGCATTGAGGCCGACCTTCGCAAGCGGGCTTTGCCCGCTCGCTCGTCGGCTTATGCTTCACGTTAGGTTGCACCAAAGTGTGGCTTCGGCTCCTCGCTCTCGCATGTTTGTTCGTTCCTGCCTTCGCGTACGCCGATGTCGTATGGCCGGCGCTCTATTTGGTCTCAAGACTTGTCGCATGGTGGGCCATCGCGGCTGGCTTGGTGATCGAGTACATCGTGATCCGGCAGGCATTCAAGCTCCCTCCCAAGAAGGCGCTCGTTGCCGATGTTGTTGCGAACACCGCCTCCTCTGTCGCCGGCTCAGTGATCATCGCAATTGCCGGCATTGCCTGGGAATTCGGCCCGGGCTTGCTTCTGACCAAATTCATGGACGTTGGAACCTTCAATCCCTATACGTGGGTGGCGACAATCCTTATGGCAGCCCTGATCAACGGTGGGGTCGAGATGGCGATGTTGCGCATATTTGGTGTTCCCTCGACAAAGAGAACATTCCTGATCCTGACACTCGCCAACGCTGCCACCGTGGGGATAGCATTCGCAAGTATGTTTGTCGTGCCTGTGAGGATGTAGTGCAACCTAACAACGCGTTCGAGCGGACCGGTGATCGTCGTGGCCGCGCCGTCCTCGCATTGAATGGTGTGCTCGGCGGCTTGGGTTGGGCGTTGTGCCAAGCCGCTCAACGCAATCGTTAGGCGTCACATGCAAAACCCTGCGGTAATCAAAGCGCTGCTCGCACGCGACTGGCATGCGGCGCCAGGCGCAAGCGACGAGGCCCTCGCCAAACTTGAGAGCGAACTCCCGTTTGCCATCCCGGATGAGTACCGCGCACTGCTCCGTGTGTCGGACGGCGGCGAGGGACCACTGAAAACCTCCCCCTTGCGCCTCTGTCTGTACGACGTCGCGTTCGCCAGGGAGATCTGGAATGATCCGTTCTACCGAGAGCAATATCCCAACTACTTCTTCTTCGGGAGCAACGGAAGCGGTGATTCGATAGCAATCGATGTCCGGTCTGGCCAAGCTGGAGCCATCGTCACTATTGATTGCATAGCCGGGGAAGATAGCAAAGAAGTGATTGCACGAGATTTCTTGAGTTTCTTGAACAATGTCGGCGCGGAGTCGGTCAAGTGACGCCTAACCATTCGCTCAAGGCGCCGATCCGCTACGGCAGCCACCGTCTGGCGACTCCAGGCTGCAGTGAATATCATCCTTCCGTCGCCAGCCGGCGTCTGCCTCCGCGGTCGGCTTAGCTCGAACGTTCGGCCTCATAGAAATGTCGCGACTCGCCGCTTGACAAGCGCAATTACCGTAGCTACGGTAATGCATGAGGATCGAGTTCGATCGAGCCAAGGATTCCGCGAATCAAACAAAACACGGCGTCTCTTTGGATTTGGCAGAGGAACTCGACTGGGATGCCGCGCTGATTTGGATTGACGACCGTTTCGATAACGACGAGTGGCGAATGATCGCACTTGCGCCAAAGACCGGAATTCTCTACTACGTGGCGTTTGTAGATCGTGGTGAGGTGCGAAGGATCATCAGCCTGCGCCGAGCCAATCGTCGTGAGGTGAACACTATGTCCAAAGTATCTAAACGACCTTCCATTGCAATGCCCACGTCGAAGGAAGACAAGGCAATTACCGCTGCGGCCAAATCCGATCCGGATGCAAGACCGCTCACGCCAAAGCAACTGAAGTCCATGGTTCCATTACGGGCGCTGCGTGGCCGCCCGAAGTCGGGGAACGCCAAGCAACTCGTGTCGGTGCGCTACAGTCCCGAAGTCCTGGCGTATTTCAAGTCTACGGGAGAAGGATGGCAGTCCCGCATGGATGGAGTGCTGCGAGAGTACGTCACGCGCCATTCGCGTAGAGCACGTGGATGAGGCCGAACGGTGCGTTGGTTTGGACCATCCGATTGCGGGGCCTAGCCGCACAGCTAGCGCGTTAGGCTTCCGATTGCAGTGGCGGGTGATTTATCGGATTTCCGCCAATGTTCTGTTGATTCAGGTTATTCAAGTCACTCCGCATGACTATCGGAGGCCATGATATGAAAGAATTTCGCGCTGCGAAGAAGAGGATTGAAGTTTCTGTCGGCGAATCCGTCCGGATACTGCGCGAACTTCAGGAGTTGAGCCAAAGCCAGCTTTCCAAACTCACCGGTATTCCCCAGGCCACCATTTCCGCCATTGAGAATGGCCCGGTTAACCTTGGTGTAGAGCGGGCGAAAGTTCTTGCGCGTGCGCTCAAGTGCCATCCCGCGGTGCTGGTATTCCCCGGCTGGGATGCGCTCGAATCTGCGGCATAAGCGGGCGCTGAACCCTGACGCCTTTCGGCGCCGTTTAGTTCCGCGTTAGAACGCGCGCTTCACTCAGATCACAGCTATTTGACCAGCGCACATCAGGGCGATCGCTCACCCACCAATCTGCCAGTCACCGCTATCGTCATCGGTCTTGGCGCTGCCGTGGTCACTGCGAGCGCCGTGTCATCCGCCACGCCGGACGGCAACCTTGTCGTGACTTTGGCGCCCGCGCTGGCGGTGGGGTTGGCGGCGTTCGGCCTCGCTTTGTGGCGCATCCGTCGTCAGGCGGCAAGGTGACAAGCGCGGCGGTCGGCTAAGCAGTTATTGCAACGTAGGATGGCGATGGCACCGGACGAAATCATGGTTTATGGAAGCATGGCCATCGTCCCTGTTGTCGCGGGCCTTGTTGGTTTGGCGGCTTTCTTTAGAGTGCGTCGCAACGCGATCTCGATACTCACCGCGTACGCGCTATTCGTTGCCGCAGTGCTGGTCGGCATGCTTTTGAGCTTTGCCGTAGTCAATGCTTTCAGCTATCTCTTGCATGGCGACGGCGCGCTGGCAATCATCGCGGCGCCCATAACGGGAGCGATCCTTGCGACGCCTGTCGCCGTGGTCTTCGCCGTTGCCCTTGCGATCACCAGGCCGCGTCGCGATTGAGATGGGCTGCAGAGGCAAGTCCGATGCGACCGGACCCTTCCTCAATCTCCCAGGGCACGGCGTTGTCCGGATCGGATTCTGGCGCTAAGCTTCGCGCTACTCCATCTGTGTCCTCGTCGATCCCGGCTCACTCGAAGCGAAACCGATCTGCAAAATGGTTGCACGCCGATTCTTGATGGACAAGATTCTTCGGCATTGATTGATGGGACCAGAATTTCAGACGTGGCGCGGGACGCTGCGATTCCCTGCCGTGATTTCAGTGCCCAACCCGGAACTGCACCAACGAATGGGGAGTGGAAGCCATGAAGAATCCGGAATGCCTTCTTGCCGCCCTGGCATGCTTGCCGATGATCGGCATCGTGGGCCAAGCCTCGGCGGGCGAGATCAAGCTCGTATCCGACACCCTCGACATGATCTGCCGCGTGGAAGTGGCCACCGGGCCAGAAGCACCCAACGGGCCGTTCGATACCCATGTCGATGTGAAGAAAGGATGGTCGATCACGAAGCCGGACAAGCTTTGCTACCGCCGGGCCAGCACGCCTGACAATTGCGAATCCGGCATGGCGCAATGGAATACGCCGTGGAAGTGCGTGACCAGGACCGATTCAGGAGTCGAGGAAGTTTCATTGAAGTGAGAGGCTGACCAATTCGTATGCAAGGCATGCTTTCCGGCAAGCGCATCCTGATCGCGCAGTCCACCGAGTTCATGGGTCCGATGCTTTGCGAGGTTTTCGAACTGCAGTTCCGGGTCGGACCAACGCAACGCGCTGATCTGTAGATGCCAAGTTCAAGAATAGACCCGAATTCAGCGCTTGGACGTATCATTTCGGCAGCAAAACGCCCGCTCTAAGGGGGGTGATGGCAATGCCGCGCGCCAACCGACATTTCCTGCCTGGCCACGTCTGGCACCTCACCCATCGGTGCGACAAACGCGAATTTCTCCTGAAATTCGTCCGCGATAGAGCGCACTACCTCCACTGGCTCTAAGAGGCGCGCAAGCGATTCGCCTCTGCGTGCTCGACTACATGGTCACTAGCAACCATATCCATCTGCTCGTGAAAGACACGGGTGACGATGTCATCGCGCGCAGTGTCCAGCTAGTCGCCAGCCAGACCGCGCAGGATTACAACCGCAGAAAGGGGCGCCAGGGCGCCTGCTGGGAAGATCGGTATCACGCCACGGCCGTAGAGACCGGTACCCATCTGCACCGCTGCCAGCAACAGCGTAGTTGGATTTCCTTCGCGCCGCGCGTGCCGGCAGCGATTGAAGGCTCGTTAAGCGGCGGGGAGGGGTTGCGCGAGCTTCGGGAAGGCCTTGAGCAGCTTGCCATCCATGGTCACCAGCTTCACGCCCAATTGTGCCGCCAGCACCGCGAACTCGCAGTCGTACGCCGAGCAATCGCTGTTTCGCACAAGCTCCAGGATCGACCGCGATCCGACGTCGTGTTCGCCGCCGGCCAACAGGCTCTCGGCTTCGGCAGAAATTTGGCAAGCCGCTTCGAAGCCCAGCGCCTTGCGGCGAATGGCACCCGCCAGGATGTTCCGGAATTCGCTGCGCCAGAGCAACGGAACTGCCCAATCGGAATCGCTATCGAGTAGCGCTTCGGCCCGAGACGTGAATTCGGATTCAAGGTACAGGTACGCAACGATGTTCGTATCCACCACTATCACCGGCGACCCTCGCGCTTCATGGCATCGATGTCGCGTGCCTTGAGCTTGGCCTTGGGCAATGCGGCGCGAAGCGCGCGGGCGCGAGCCAGCCGCTCCGCAGGTGAGATCCGTACCGGAAACAGCACGGCTTCCAGGCAAACAATGGCCTCGCTGTTAAGGCTGCGCCGATGTGCTTCCGCTGAACCCTTGAGACGTTCGTACACATCGTCCGGCAAGTTCTTCAAGGTCAGGTTGACGGGCATTGAATGCTCCGATTGAGTGGAGCCATTATGGTTCCATTATGGAACCGCGTCAATCCGGCGTCTGCCTGCCTGCCATGGGAGCATGACGTCGAGACGTTTTTGTGGCTGAGGATGGGCGACGTGTCGTGCCGGACCACCGCAGCTGAATAGCCGCCACCGCGCGATAGTTGCTGCGAAGAAGAAATAGTTTCAGGCTTCCGGCGCCGCATCCCACTTCGGCCTGGTCTCCCGACCCCATTTCTTCGGGTCTTCGTTATGCATCTTTTCCATTGCCTTTGCGGTGTCGGGGTGCTTCTCCATCACGTGCCGCGTCATGGTTTTCACCATCTCGTCCCAGGTTTGCGCGGACAGCTTCTGGTCGCAAGGTCCGCCGAGCTGGCGGCAAGTCATGACTTTCATGGATATCCTCCGATCTTATGGCGAGGGGATCGTAGTCGCCGGACTCCGAACGGCATCCGTCCATCAGGACGCAGAATCCAGTCAACTGGGTGTTCGACACTTGCCAGCGCATAGGGTTGCGACTGATTCCGAGGCGATGACCCGCGCCGGCTCCGACATTCGTCGGGTGAAGGGGCATACCGGTTCCGACTTGCGTTAGTCTTTGCGCATGCACTCCCCCGAATTCCTCCTGATCGTCACTGCCGTCTTCCTGCTCGCCGGCTGGATCAAGGGCGTCGTCGGCATGGGACTGCCGACGGTCGCGATGGGTTTGCTGGGCCTGGTCATGGCGCCGGTACAAGCCGCGGCGTTGCTGGTCATTCCCTCTCTCGTGACTAACGTCTGGCAGTTCGTCGCCGGGCCCGCGAAGCGCATCATCCTGCGCCGCCTTGGCGTGATGATGGTCTTCGTCTGCGTCGGCACCGCCATCGGCATTCATTTCCTGACGTCGGGTTCGTCGCGCTGGCCGTCCATTGCGCTCGGTGCAGTTCTCGCGGTCTATAGCCTCACCGCGCTGCTCCTGCCGCGATTTTCGGTTCCCGCGCGACTCGAACGGGCGTTGTCTCCCGTCGTGGGCGTCACGACCGGCGTGCTTGCCGGCGCGACCGGGGTGTTCGCCGTTCCAGCGGTTCCATACCTGAGCGCGCTGCCGCTTTCCAGGGACGAACTCGTGCAGGCCCTCGGCCTGTCGTTCACGGTGTCGACCGTGGCACTGGGCGTGGCCCTCGGCGCGAGCGGCAGCTATCCGACCGACATCCTGGTCGCGTCGCTCGGCGCGGTGGTTCCGGCCCTGGCCGGCATGTTCATCGGGCAGAAGACAAGGAACCGCATAGCGCCCGCGTCATTCCGCCGCTGGTTCTTCATTGCCATGCTGCTGGTGGGCTGCTACATGGTGGCGAGGGCGTTGGCTTAAGATTGCGTTAGACAAAAACGACGAGCAGGGGAGAACGATGCAGTTGTATTTGACGCAAGGCCTGCACCGTGCAGTCCAGGCGCATCCCGAGCGCATCGCCACGATCTGCGGCGAGCGCCGGCAGACTTACGGGCAATACGCGGACCGCGTCGCCCGCCTGGCGGCTGCATTGAAAAAGCTCGGCATGAAGCCGGGCGATCGCGTCGGCATGCTAGCGCTGAACTCCGACCGGTATCTGGAATTTTTCTACGGCGCGTGGTGGGGCGGCGGGGTGGTCAACCCGGTCAACATCCGCTGGAGTCCGGCCGAGATCGCGTATTCGCTCGATGATTGCGAGACCCGCATCCTGCTGGTCGACGAGCAGTTCAAGTCGGTGGCGGCCGACCTGAAGTCGCGCAGCAAGCAACTCGAGACGCTGGTCTACACCGGCGATGGGCAGACGCCGGCGGGCATGCTCAATTACGAGGAGCTGTTGGCAGAGGCCTCTCCGGCGCGCGACGCCGGGCGTTCAGGAGACGACCTCGCTGCCGTGATGTACACCGGCGGCACGACCGGCTTCCCCAAGGGCGTGATGCTTAGCCATCGCAACCTCGCATCGAACGCCCTGTGCTACCTGGCCGAGGGCGTGACCCATGCGGAAGGCCGGGCGCTGCTGATCGCGCCGATGTTCCATATTGCCATCGGGGCCTTGATGCATGCGCACGCGATGGCAGGCGGCACCCAAGTCATCGTTCCGGCCTTCACGCCGCCGGCAGCCATGCAGTCCATCCAGAAATATCGTGCCACGCACACGCTGATGGTGCCGACGATGATCCAGCTCATGACGGATCATCCGGATGCCGGCCAGTACGACCTGGGCAGCCTGGAGGTGATGGCCTATGGCGGCTCGGTGATCAGCGAGGCCGTGCTGCGCAGGGCGATGACGCGCTTCCCGAACGCGGACTTCGTGCAGGCCTATGGCATGACCGAGATCGCGCCTTGCGCGACCTATCTCAAGCCCGACGAGCACCGCGATGCCGAAAGGCCGGGCCTGCTGCGCTCCGCGGGGCGTGCTTCTTTCATCAACGAAGTGCGCGTGGTGGACGCCGCGGGCGCGGAAGTCCCGCGCGGCAAGGTCGGCGAAGTGGCCGTGCGCGGCCCGAACGTGATGCTCGGTTACTGGAACAAGCCCGAGCAGACTGCGGCAGCGCTGCGCGAGGGCTGGATGCACACCGGCGACGGCGGCTACATGGACGAGCAGGGGTACCTCTACATCGTCGATCGCATGAAGGACATGATCGTCAGCGGCGGCGAGAACGTCTATTCCGCCGAGGTCGAGAACGCACTGGCGCGCCACGCGGCGATCGCGGCCTGTGCGGTCATCGGCATTCCCAGCGAGCAGTGGGGCGAAGCAGTCCATGCCGTGGTGGTGCTCAAGCAGGGCGCGAATGCGACGGCGGAGGACTTGTCAGTCCATTGCCGCGAGCTCATCGCCGGGTACAAGTGCCCGCGCAGCGTGGAATTCCGAGAAAATCTGCCGATGACGGGAGCCGGGAAGATCCAGAAAACCGAGTTGCGCAAGCCGTACTGGGAGGGCCGCACGCGCGCGGTGAACTGATGGAGGTTTCCATGCTTGCGAAACACTTTCCGTCGGGCGAGGGCAAGGTATTCAAGCTCGGCCGCATGACCATGACGTTCAAGACCACCGCCGGCGACGGCTGGAACGCCTATACCGTTTGCGAAGCCGTCGAGCCGCCGGATTCCGGCGCCGGCTACCACCGGCATCCGACCTACGACGAGACCTTCATCATTTGCGAGGGCCACAACGACTTTCGGCTGGATGGAAAGCTGCTGAAGCTCGGTCCTGGTGACGTTGTGTTCGTGCCGCGCGGCACGCCCCACGGATTCGTCTGCACCGGGCCACAGGTCGGCCGGCAAATCATCATCAGCTCTCCCGGCGGCGTGTTCGATGCGATGATCGCGGAAGCGAGCATGCTCGATACCGGCAGCCCGACACGCGCGGCATCGCAGGAAGCGAAGGCCATCGCCGCGAAGTACGGCCTCGAGTTTCTCCCGGACTGAGCCGCACATCTGCGAGCCAGCCCGATTCGCGGAAGGATTTTTTCATGCCCGTCATCTCGAAAAGCTTCGACCTGGGCGCCGTCGAATGGCGGCGCATTACCGATCCCGCATTCAAAGGCTTTCGGGTCGATTTCGAATACAGCCTGCTCGGCTACGATCTGGCCTCTGGACGCCTGGACATGCTGTTGCGTTATGGCAAGGGCGGGCACTGCCGGCCGCATCGCCACGTCGCCGCCACCGTCACGATGGTGCTGGAGGGCGAGCAGTTCCTGGAGGAAGTGCAGCCGGACGGCACGAAGCGCAGCATCCATCGCCGCAAGGGCGACTACGCGCTCGCGGCGGCCGATGCGCATCCGCATGACGAGCATGGCGGCGAACAGGGCGGCACCGTCCTGCTGTCCATGACTGCGAAGGATGGAATCCTGTTCGAGTATTTCGACGAGGACATGAAAAACGGCTGGACGTTGTCTATCGAGGAATACGTCCAGAGTTGGAACAGGGGCACGGCCTACGGCGTGTCCCGGGGTGTGGCAAAACAGCAAGCGGATTGACGTCGCGCGCCGGCGGTTCGCCGGGCTACCGGGTCACCGCGGCGTGTGATGAGCCGGCCTTGCGTTCAGGGCTTTTCCGCGAGCAAGGCCTCGATCTGTTTCACGACCTCGGCGCTTTCCGGCTGCGTGCGCGCGGAGAAGCTGACCGCGCGCTTGCCGTCGCGCGAGACGAGGTACTTGTGGAAATTCCACTCGGGCGCTTCGCCGGTCATTTTCTGCAATTGCGCGAACACCGGATTCGCCTTGCCCGGCACCACGCTGGTCTTTTCGACCATCGGGAACTTGACGCCGTAGGTCAGCTCGCAGAAATCCTTGATCTCCTTGCTGCTGCCCGGCTCCTGCGAGCCGAAATCGTTGGCCGGAAAGCCGACCACGACCAGGCCTTTGTCGGCGTACTTCTGGTAGAGCGCTTCGAGCCCCTTGTACTGCGGCGTGTTGCCGCAATAGCTCGCGGTGTTCACGGCCAGCACGACCTTGCCGGAAAACTCGCACAGGTCGATGGGCTTGCCATCGAGGTTGTTCATCTGGTGATTGAGAATGTCGGGACAGGCGGCCATGGAAACCTCGCTGATGGTGAGCAGGGCATAGAGCAGGACAAAATGGATGGGGGAGCGGCGCATTGCGGATACCTCCGATGGGGACGAACGCGCCATGATAGCCGCTACCGGCCCTCCCTGAGCGCGGCGAACTGGGCTAGGATGGCGATCATTTTGCGGGCAGGGGAACGGGCATGCAGGTCAAGGACATACTCAAGATCAAGGGCGGGCAGATCTTCAGCATCGACCCGGTTGCGTTGCTGCCGCAGGCGGTGAGCCTGATGGTCGAGCAGGACATCGGCTCGCTCGTGGTCATGGAGAAGGGAAAGATGACCGGCCTGCTGACTTTTCGCGAGGTGCTCTCCGCGATGCATCGCTATCGGGGCGACATCCAGGAAGTGAAGGTCAACCAGGTCATGGTCGCCGATCCGATCTGCGGCAACCTCGACGACAGCGTCGACCACATGCGAACCGTGATGACCGACAACCATGTGCGCTATCTTCCGATCAGGGACAACGGCGCGCTGATTGGCGTGCTGTCCTTCCATGATGTCGCCAAGGCATCCCTGCGCGCGGCGAGCTTCGAGAACAAGCTGCTCAAGCAGTACATCAAGAACTGGCCGGAGCCGGACAACGCTAAAGGTTGATCGGCGATGCAGCCGATCGGGATGAAATCCTTTGTCTCCTCGCGCACGCGGAGTCGGTCGCGCGCGTGAGTGTCGGGAGTCGGGTCAGACCGTCGAGATGGCGGCTGATGGATGTGGCGGCACCGCAGACCTGCAAGATACAACGGCCGGCGCCGACGGCAGCCGAGCGCAGGCGTCAGGTTCGATCCAGCAACCCGGCGACCGTGATGACCAGCTCGCCCACGTCGAAAGGCTTCGACACGTGGGATTGGTACCCGGCGAGAATCGCCCGCTTGCGGTCGTCGGTGCGCGCCAACGCGGTCAGCGCGAGCGCAGGAATCTTGCGGTCAGGTACCTCCTCCGAGCGCAGCTTGCGTATCAGCTGATAGCCGTCCATGCCTGGCATGCCGATATCGCTGATGATGATGTCGGGCTTGACTTCGGCAAGCAGCCTCAATGCCTCTTGCCCCGATTCGACGGCTGTCACCCTGGCGCCCTGCTTTTCGAGCACGCGCTGGAGCAATTCACGCCCGTCTTTTTCGTCGTCCACGATCAGGGCATGGACGTCGGACAGGTCCGGAAGCGAGCCATTCTGGGCGTCCGTCTCCACCGTCGGGTGCGTGCGGTCCTCGCTCGCAACATCATTCAGCAGGGAAATCGGAAGGTTCACGATGAAGGTGGATCCCTTGCCTTCGCCTGCGCTCTTGACGCGCACGCTGCCGCCGTGCAGTTCGACGAGCTGCCTCGTAATCGCCAGGCCCAGGCCGAGTCCGCCGTAGGTTCTGGTAATGGAGGGGTCGTTTTGCGAGAACCGCTCGAATACATGCGGAAGGAAATCCGACGAGATGCCGATGCCGTTGTCGCTTACGCTGATCTCGATGTGTGAATTTATGCGCTGGAGCAGGATCTGAATCCGTCCCCCCTTGGGGGTGAACTTGATCGCATTGCTCAGCAGATTCCAGACGACCTGCTGCAAGCGCCCGGCGTCGCCCGACACGATGCCGTCGATCGGGTCGAGTATGCTTTCGAGCCGGATCGACTTTGCGTGCGCGGCCGGCTCGGCCGATTCGATGGCCTGGGAAATGATGTCGATCAACGACACGCTTTGCACGTCCAGGCGCATTCGTCCGGCCATGATGCGGCTGAGGTCCAGCAGATCCTCGATGAGCTGCACTTGCGAGCGCGCATTGCGTTCTATCACCTCGATGCCGCGCGCGTAGTCGCTGAGGTTCGACTGGCCGGGATCCCGCAGGATCTGCGTCCACCCCAGAATGGCGTTCAGCGGGGTGCGCAACTCGTGCGACAGCGTGGCAAGAAACTCGTCCTTCAGGCGCGCGGCCTGCTGGGCGGCGACGCGCGCGCTGCGTTCGGCGTCGAGCAGCTCTTCGCGCTGTTTTTTCTCCAGCTCGAGCTTCTCGGCGTGCCTGCGCTCGGACAGGTCGCGAGTGAGCTTGGCAAAGCCGCGCAACTGCCCGGCTTCGTCGCGCAAGGCCGTGATCGTCACGCCGGCCCAGAACCTGGAGCCGTCCTTCCTGACCCGCCAGCCCTCTTCGTCGACTCGTCCCCGCGTTGCCGCCTGCTGCAATGCGTTCTCGGGCGATGAGCCGCCCATCTTCTCCACCGGGTAGAGCCTGGAGAAATGATGGCCGAGGATTTCGCCGGACTCGTATTGCAGCATGTTTTGCGCGCCGCTATTCCACGTCAACACGTTGCCGTCGAGATCGATCATGAAAATCGCATAGTCGCTGACGCCTTCGACCAGCAGCCGGAATCGCTCCTCGCTCTGCCGCAGCGATTCCTCCTGCTGTCGTCGTTGCGTGAGGTCCCGCGTCACCTTCACGAAGCCGCGCAGCGTGCCGGAAGCGTCCCGCATGGCCGTAATTACCACGTTTGCCCAGAATCGGGATCCGTTCTTGCGAATGCGCCAGCCTTCGTCCTCGAATCGACCTTCCGCCCCCGCCACGCGTAGCTCGTGCTCGGGCCATCCTCGATCAATGCTGTCCTGGGGATAAAACCTGGAGAAATGCTGGCCGATGATTTCGGCGGCAGCGTAGCCCTTGGTACGCTCGGCGCCCGGGTTCCAGGTCATGACGTGACCCGTCGGATCGAGCATGAATATCGCGTAGTCCTTGACCGACTCGACCAGCAGCCGAAAGTACTCGTCCTTCTGGCTGGCTGCCACCCGATGTTCCGGGTCGTTTTCAAGAGGTATTCTTGGCAAGCGCACGGCTCCGGAAGGAAGGGTCAGGACGCAAATCGCGGGAGGAAGCCTGATTTGGACTGCAGCGTGAAGGATCTAGTTCATTGCAGGAAACCGCGACCATATTGATCGAGGCACAGGTTGCCAAGGCGTCGTCATGGCATCAGCGCGGATTGGCGAATGCAAAATTCAGTGATGAGTGGTTTGCGTGATTCGCAAGTTCTCCGGTAGAAGCCGGCCTCAACGCAGCCGCCCGCATCGCAGTACGTAGCGGACGTGACCGGTGCGTCTGACGTCAGGATAGCGCGAACCAAGGCCCTCCGAAGATTGCCGCGAGCGCCCGTCGATGCGTGGAAAAAGCCGGGCGCAGGACCCGATGAGGGCTGAACCCGCAGGTCATTTCTGCCGTTGACCCGTTTCATTCGGCCACACCAAAGGCCTTTCGCGGCCGGATGGTATTCATTTGCGCGGGAAATGACTTTCCCCGGATAAACAGCGCGTTATAATCCCCGGCGTTTCAGGTTGCCGCCTTGCCCCAGGGAGGGGTTCGCATGTTGAACTGGATCAAGGGATCGAAGTCCGAACATCCGTTCGCCGACGACAAGGGCGCGCGCGGCGTCATCGCCGAGCTGCCCGTGCTCGATCCCCACAAGACGATCGAGGAGCTTTGCTACTGGCTCGATACGCTCAGCGCGGCCGAAGGCCTCAAGCTCCCGCGCGTGCTGGAGATCATCGATCTCATCGACCAGACCGCCAAGAACCACCAGCGCAAGCTGTCGGTGGACTACCTGAGCGGCAGTTCGCGGCAACAGAAAGTCAACGAAGTCCGCATCTGGAATTCGGTGTTCTCGTTCTGGAAGCAACTGGCCGATTCCTACCAGATGTGCGTCGCCCGCGTAGCGGAGGGTGCGAGCGGCGCGGCGGCACTGAAGAACCAGTTGCCGATGATTTCCGCGCGGGCGATGCGCGCCCTGATCCTGCAACTGAAATGGCAGCTCATCCGCTATGGCCCCGTCGAATTGCGCGTGTGGGCGCAGATGGGAAAGCTCTACACGTTCGCGGAGGAAAAGGGCTTCGTCACCGCGCCGGTGGTCGTTTATCCCGGCAAGTTCGGCGAGTCCACGATCCAGCGCGAATTCCTGAAGGGCGTGATGCTGGGCATTTCATCGACCGACAGCCTGCTGCCGGAGAAGCTCGAAGTCGCCGAGCGCATCGTCGCGCAGTTCTCGGAGTATTTCGCGATGACGCCCCAGCTTGCGAAGGGCTCCCACTACTACATGGACCTGGGCGAGAACAAGGCGCCCGCGCGCGTGATGTCTCGCCTGGCGGCCACGCCCGGCCTGCGTTTCTTCGGTCCGGGCGGCGCCACGCGCGAGCTGGAAAAGCTCATCGGGCTCGTTCAGGCGGACGGCGTGGTGCCGTCCTACGTGAATCTCGGCGGCAACTACGATCCGGAGTTCGTGCTCGAGTCGCTGCGCCATCTCGCGCGCTACTGGGCGCCGACGCCGCCCGCGCGCAACGAGCAACGGCGAAATTCCGTTTCCCGGATCAACGTCATGCACGGCTTCGACGAAATCGTCTCGACGATTTCCGGCGAGACCCGGGATCTCACGTTCGACGGTTCGATCGAAGTCTGGACGGTGGAGAACGAAAGCGAGGGCGGTTACGGCGCGCTCATGCCCCAGGCCAAGAGCGACTGGCTGCGCGTGGGCACGCTGCTCGGCGTAAAGCTCGAGGATGGCGCGTCGTGGGGGGTGGGCATCGTGCGCCGCATGTCGGCGTTCGACCACCGGCAGCGCTACGTCGGCATCCAGGTGCTCACCAAGGGCGCCAGCGTGGTGAAGCTGGTGCCCGTGAGCGCCGTCGGCAAGCAGGAATCGGTGAACGCGCTGCTGCTCCCCTCGAATGCCGACGACACCAATGGCGCGGCGGAAATGAACTTCCTGCTCAAGCCGGGCATCTTCTCGCCGCAGAAAAGCATGGAAATGCGCGCGTACGAGCGCAGCTACCTGCTGGTGCCGCGCAGGCTGCTCGAGGGCGGGCACGACTTCGACATGGCGCGCTTTCGCGTCATGCAGCGGGCGGTGTGAGCCTGCCACGTGGCAGGGGCGGCATCCGGCGTCGAAATGCCTAGCGAGCGCGCCGATCCATGACCGCGGCCGACAGCGTTCACCTGCTGGCCGAATTCGGTGCAAGGCTCGATGCCGTGCATTCGCGCTCCGAACTGAGGCTGGCACTCCAGATCGAGATGGTCGACCAGGCCGACCGCGGCGCGCGCGAACTGCTGCAGGAACTCGGCACGCGATATATCGGCAGCGGCGAGGGCGCCGAGTCGGCGTTGCAACCGAGCACCTGGGGCGCGGTATCGCTGTATTGCGCGCAACTCGAAGCCGCCTATGTGCACCTGGTGCGGCAATTCCAGACCTACAGCCAGGGCTGGGCGGAAGTCGGGGACAAGATCGCCATGGTCGTGGCGCGGGCCATGCGCGCGACGTCCATGCGGCTGAAGTGGCAGCTCATGCGCTATCTGCCGGTCGACGAGGACATCTGGCAGACGCTTTCGCAATTGTGGACTTTCGTCGAGGACAAGGGCCTGGCGCAGGCGCGCGTCATGGTCTACGAAGACAAATCCACGCTGCCGCGCGAATTCCTGAGACCCATGATGCTTGCGGTGTCTGCGGCGGACAGCCTGCCCGCGCTCGAGGTCGACATCGCCTACACCGTTATCGAGCACCTGTCGGAACGCTTCGAGCTGCAGCGGCATCCCGCGAAGACCTGCAACTTCGTCGTCGACATCGACCGCTGGTCGGCGCCGGAGAGGTACACGCCGGCTTCCGTCGTGAGATCGGGAGCCCGGTTCTTCGGCGCGGGACGGGCCCTCGCGCAAATCGACGAACTCGTCACGCAGCTCGCCAACGGCGAGATCCTGCCGCGCGAGATGAAGCTTGACGGCATTTCCGACATGGGTGCGGTCGTCCACGCGCTCGAGCACCTCGGCCGCCATTGGTGGGAGCGGCGGCCGGAACGCCGCACCCAGCGCCGCCGCGCGCTCGGCCAGATCGGGGTCGTGCACGGATTCGAGGGCATCATGACGCGGCTCGCGTCGGACGAGGGACTGGACCACCTGCAGCCGGCGACGGAGAAGTGGAATGTCGAGGATGAAAGCGACGACGGCTTCGGCGTGCTGGTGCCGCTGGGCCAGGGCGACTGGCTCCATGTCGGCCGCGTCCTCGCGGTCAAACCGGCGGACACGCGGATATGGGCAGTGGGCATCGTGCGCAGGCTGGCGGCACAGCAAAACGGACAGCGCCACGTCGGCATCGAGTTGATCGCGCGCGGCGCGCGACTCGTGACCCTGCGCCGGCGCACGGACGTGCAGCAGGCCTGGAAGGGATTGCTGCTGCCGTCGCATTCGGGCGGCAATGCCAGCCTGGGTGAAGTCAGCGTGCTGTTGCCGGCGGGAAGTTTTCTCGCGGAATCCAACCTCGAGATGGAGGTCTACAGCACCCGCTACCTGCTGGAGCCGCGGTTGCTGATCGAGCACGGCCCCGAATTCGAGATGGCGCGCTATCGCATCGTGCAGCGCGTCGACTCCTGAGCGACACCTAGAGAAGCACGCGCTTCAGCCACTCGCCGATGTCCTGCAATTCCTCGGCGCACACCGAGTGCGGCATCGGGTACTGGTGCCAGTCCACGTCGTAGCCGAGCTTGACCAGCTGATCGCGAGTCGATGCGCCGAGCTTCAGCGGCACGACGTTGTCGGCGATGCCGTGGCCGAGGAAGATCGGCACGTCGTTGCTCGCCGCGTTGCGCTCCTGCGCCACCGTGCCGGCCAGCGGCAGATACGCAGAGAGCGACATCACGCCCGCGAGCGGCTTCGGCTGGCGCAAGCCGGTCTGCAGCGAGATCACACCGCCCTGCGAAAATCCGGCGAGCACGATGCGATTCGCCGGCACGCCGCGGGTAGCCTCCTTCGCGATCAGCGCCTCAATCAGCTTCTGCGATTCGCGCAGGCTTTTTTCGTCCTCCTGCCTGTCCAGGTCCTGGTAGGCGATGTCGTACCACGCGCGCATGACGAAGCCGCCGTTGATCGTCACCGGCCGCATCGGCGCGTGCGGAAACACGAAGCGTATGCCCAGCGGAGGCAGCGGAAGCTCCTGCACGATGGGCACGAAGTCGTTGCCGTCGGCGCCCAGGCCGTGCAGCCAGATGACACTGTGGCTGGGCTTGGGGCGGGTTTCGATTTCTATGGTTTGCAGCAGTTCAGCCATGTTCGTCGAGGTCAAGAGCGTAGAACGCAGAGTTCACAGAGGAGAAGAGAGAATACAGAGAAACCCAAAACAGGAGGTGTCATGCATGGACAATTTCGGAATATAAATTTTCAACAGGCAAATCGTTGACAGGCTGCTTGGCGTCATTTCTTTCCCGGCATTTCTCCTGGTTTTCTCTGCGCCTCTGCGTTGGGTGGAGTCGTCAGGATTTCGGCCTGATCGCGGACTTGGGCCGGAAGGCCTTGCACACGGAGTCATCGGTCTCGATGTAAGGCCCGCCGATGAGGTCGATGCAATACGGAACCGCGGCGAATATGCCTTGGACGATCTGCTTGCCGTCCGCGTCCTTGAGGCCGCCGAGCGTTTCGCGTATGGATTTCGGCTGGCCCGGCAGGTTGATGATGAGCGTCTTGCCGCGGATCACGGCGACCTGGCGCGACAGGATCGCGGTCGGCACGAAGTGCAGGCTGATCTGGCGCATCTGCTCGCCGAACCCCGGCATCTCGCGATCGGCCACGGCCAGGGTGGCCTCCGGCGTGACGTCGCGCGGCGCCGGCCCCGTGCCGCCGGTGGTCAGCACCAGGTGGCAATGCTCCTTGTCGCACAGTTCCTTCAAGGTGTGCGAGATCACGGCCTGCTCGTCCGGGATCAGGCGTTCGATCACGCGCCGCGAATTGCGGATGGCCTTGCCCAGCCATTCGTCCAGCGCTGGGAGGCCTTCGTCCTTGTAGACGCCCTGCGATGCGCGGTCGCTGATGGACACCAGGCCGATGACGACTTGTTCGTTTTCACTCATTTCAAGCAAACCTCAACGCAGAGGCGCAGAGGAAACGGAGTTCGCAGAGGAAAACCAATCTGACTGCCAAACTGCATGCGTGGCGCGGCGAAGGTCGATTCGACAACGGACATTGGACGACGATCATTCATGATTTCCTCTGCGTACTCTCTTGTTTTTCCTCTGCGCCCTCTGCGTCGACGATTTTGCCGGGGGTCGAATTCAGGGTCTCGCGAAGCACCTGGAACAGCTCGCGGAAGCTCTTCGGCGGCTTGCCCGCTTCCGCTTCGCGCTTCGCGTTGCGCGCCAGCGTGCGCAACTGCTGCAGGTTCGCATGCGGAAACTCGACGATCAGCGCCTCGAAGGTCTTGTCGTCGGCGAGCAGGCGCTCGCGCCAGCGCTCGATGAGGTGCAGCCGCGCGGTCTGCTCCACGGAGGCGCCTTTCCACGCCGCGAGCTTTTCGCGTATGGCTTCGGCGTCGCCTTCTTCCCGCATCAGGCGCCCGATGTATTGCATCTGGCGGCGCAGCGCGCCGAACCTGGAAATGTTCCTGGCCTCGATCACCGCATCGCGCAGCCGTTCCGGCAGGTCGAGCTCGGCCAGCTTGTCGGCGCTGATGGAAACCAGCTCTTCGCCGAGCACCTGCAATGCCTGGTCCTCGCGCTTGCGCTGCGTCCTACTGACCTCGACGTCTTCCGGGAATGCTTTCACTGGACCAGCCTGGGGCGATTCGGCAAGCTGGTATCATAGCGAAACATTTCTTCATGCGGCGTGCGGCTGGATGCAACCGGCGGCACGCCGCTTCACATTCAAGCTTCGGAAGCTATCTTGGCGAGCAGCGAATTCACCCATTCCGCGGATACCTTGATGCAGATCGCACGCGACGTGCTCGATTACGCGCGCGAGCGCGGCGCCACCGCCGCGGAAACGGAAGCGAGCGAAGGCTTCGGCCAGAGCGTGACGGTACGCCGCTCGGAAATCGAGACCATCGAGTACAACCGCGACAAGGGCGTGGGCGTCAGCGTCTACGTGGGCAAGCAACGCGGCCACGCCAGCACCTCGGATTTTTCCGCCCAGGCGTTGCGCGACACGGTCGATGCCGCGCTGTCGATCGCCCGCCTGACGGCATCGGACGAGTTCTCGGGTCTCGCGGATGCCGACCTGCTGGCGAAGCAGGTTCCCGACCTCGATCTGTATCATCCATGGAACATCGATGTCGAGCAGGCGATCGAGCTTGCCCGTACCTGCGAAGACGCCGCTTTCGCCGCCGATCCGCTGGTTTCCAATTCGGAGGGCGCGTCGGTTTCCGTGCAGCAGTCGCACTTCGCGTACGGCAATTCCAACGGTTTCCTCGGCGGCTATCCGAGCTCGCGCCACAGCATCGTCTGCGCGGTGATTGCCGGCAAGGACGAAAGCATGCAGCGTGACGACTGGTACACGGTCGCGCGCTCGGCGGCGGACCTGGATGCGGCGGCGGCCGTCGGTAACCGCGCGGGCAAGCGCGCGGCACGCCGGGTCGGCGCGCGCAAGGTCGCAACGGCGCGGGTGCCGGTGCTGTTCGAGGCGCCGGTGGCGTCAGGCCTGCTCGGGCATTTCGTCGCGGCGGTCAGCGGCGGCAGCCTGTACAGAAAGTCCTCGTTTCTGCTCGACAGCCTTGGCAAGCCGGTGTTTTCGCACAACGTGCAGATCCACGACCGCCCGCATTTGCCCAAGGCGCTGGCCAGCAGCCCGTTCGACGATGAAGGCGTGGCGACGCAGTCGCGGGACATCGTGCGCGACGGCGTGCTGCAGGGCTACTTCCTCGGCAGCTATTCCGCGCGCAAGCTTGGGCTTCGCTCGACCGGCAATGCCGGCGGCAACCACAACCTCGGCATCGATTCCACGGATGGGGATCTGCCGGCGCTGCTGAAGAAAATGGGCACCGGGTTGCTGGTGACGGACTTGCTCGGCCAGGGCGTCAACATGGTTACCGGCGACTATTCCCGCGGCGCCGGCGGCTTCTGGGTGGAAAACGGTGAAATCGCCTACCCGGTGGAGGAGATCACCGTGGCGGGCAATCTCAAGGACATGTTCAGGAACATCGTCGCCATCGGATCCGACGTGATCGTGCGCGGCTCGCGCCAGTCGGGATCGATCCTGGTCGAAGGTATGACTGTGGCCGGCGAGTAAGGCCGTGAATCTCGTGAATATCGTGAAGTCCGGTCGAATAATGTAGAGCGCAGGCGAGAGGCTTGATGCTTTCACGAGGTTCACGTCTTCTTGCTTCACGCCATTCACGGTATTCACGCCATCGGGCAATCGGCGCATGCACGGTCGCGGCATTCCTGCTGATCGTCAACATCGCCGCCTGCGGCGAAAAGCCGCCGCCGCTGCCGAAGCTCGCCATCGGCGACGTGGTGCTCGCGTTCGGCGACAGCCTGACGTTCGGGACCGGCGCAACGCCCGACGAAACCTATCCCAAAGTACTCGGCACCCTGATCAACCGGCCCGTCGTCGGTTCCGGCGTGCCGGGCGAAACCTCGGGCGAGGGCCTCGAACGGTTGCCCGGCGTGCTGGATGAGGTCAAGCCCAGGATCCTGCTGCTTTGCCTGGGCGGCAACGACATGCTGCGCAAGATGGGAACCGCCGGCCTCGAATCCAACCTGCGCGCCATGGTGCAACTGGCAAGATCCCGCGGCGTGGCCGTGGTCCTGATCGGCGTGCCGACGCCCGAGCTGTTCGGCAGCCCGCCCGAACTCTATGAGAAGATCGCAAGGGACGCGCGCCTGCCGCTGGAAAATAAAATAATGCGTGAAGTGCTGTACGACCGCAGCCTGAAATCCGACATGATCCATCCGAATGCCGAGGGCTATCGCCGCGTTGCGCAAGCGCTGGCGGACCTGTTGCGCAGGGCGGGTGCGGTTTGAACCATGCATCGCGACTGGTGAGCGGTTGGTGACTTCATCTTTTCCGAAGTTCTCGATTTTGCGCGGCTTGTGCGCCGCGCTGGCCTTTGCGCTCGCCGTCGCCCTCGCTGGCGCAGCCGGCGCCGCCGTGCCGGAGAAGCCGCGCGTGGTGCTCGCCGTCGGCGGCAAGGCCGCGCTTTACTATCTGCCGCTGACGCTCGCCGAACGCCTCGGCTATTTCAAGGACGAGGGCCTCGACGTGGAAATCAACGATTTCTCCGGCGGGTCGCGCTCGCTGCAGGCGTTGATCGGGCACAGCGCCGACGTCGTGGCCGGCGCCTACGAGCACACCATCGTGATGCAGACTCTCGCGCAGAAGGTGCAGGCGTTCGTGTTGCAGGGCATGAATCCCGGGCTCGAGCTGGGCATCCGCAAGGACAAGGCCGGAGCGTATTCATGGCCCAAGGACCTCAAGGGCATGACCATCGGCGTCTCGGCGCCGGGGTCGAGCACGCACATGCTGGTGAACCACCTGCTGGCATCCGTCGGGCTCACGCCGGACGACGTGTCCATCGTCGGCGTGGGCACCGGCCCGCAGGCGGTCGCCGCCATTCGCGGCGGCAAGATCGACGCGTTGTCGAACGGCGAGCCCGTCATGTCGCTGCTCGAACGCTCGGGCGACCTGAAGATCGTCGTCGAGACCATCAGCGACAAGGGCGTGCACGACGTGTTCGGCGGGTCGATGCCGGCGGCGACGCTTTACGCGCGCGTCGATTTCATCGAGAAGAACCCGAATACCGTGCAGGCGCTGACCAATGCGATCGTGCGCGCGCTGCTGTGGCTGCAGCATCACTCGACCGAGGACGTGCTGCACACGGTGCCGGAGGAATACCTGCTCGGCGATCGCGCGGTCTACGCCGCGTCCTTCGAGCGCCTGCGCAAGACCTATTCCCCGGACGGATTGATCCCGAAGAAGGGCGTCGAGAATTCCTACCGCGTCCTGCTGACCCACAACAACGCGGTGCGCCGCGCGCCCGTGGTCTGGATCAACCAGACCTACACGAACGCCTTCGTCGAAAAAGCGCTCGAGAAATACCGCTAGGCATGCAAACGTCGCTGCGCCTGCAAGGCCTGACCTGCACGTTCCCCGCTCGCGGCGGCAATGCAGCCTACACGGCCGTAGAAGACGTCGACCTCGAGATACGGGACGGTGAGTTCGTGTCGGTCGTCGGACCGACGGGCTGCGGCAAGTCCACGCTGCTGAACGTCGCCGCGGGACTGCTCCAGCCCGCCCGCGGAAGCGTCAGCGTGTTCGGCGAGCCCTTGCGCGGCATCAACAAGCAGGCGGGCTATCTTTTCCAGAACGAGGCGCTCATGCCCTGGCGCACGGCGCTGCAGAATGCCGCGGCCGGCCTGGAATTTCGCAGGGTGCCCGCGCAGGAAGCGCGCGAACGCGCGGGCGCGTGGTTGAAGCGCGTCGGGCTCGCGGCACACGGGCACAAGTATCCGCACGAACTGTCCGGCGGCATGCGCAAGCGGGTGGCGCTCGCGCAGACGCTGATCCTCGATCCGAAGATCCTGCTCATGGACGAGCCCTTCTCGGCGCTCGACGTGCAGACCCGCAGCCTCATGGAAAACGAGTTGCTGAACTTGTGGGCGCAGGACCGCAAGTCGGTCGTATTCGTGACCCACGATCTCGAAGAGGCCATCGCATTGTCCGACCGCGTGGTGGTGATGTCGGCCGGGCCCGGCAGCCGGCTGATCGCCGATTACGCCATCGACCTGCCGCGGCCGCGCGACGTCGCGGAGATACGCCTGACGCCGCGCTTCCTGGAGTTGCACAGGATGATCTGGGATGCGCTGCGCGACGAAGTGCAGAAAGCCTATGCGCACGCAATGGATTAAAGCAAATGCAACCTTTAACCACGGAGAACACGGAGATCACGAAGAAATGCACGAGAGAAGTCAGACAATGGTGATATTCCACCGACAACAGCGTAGTGCGACGAATTCTGCATTGCCTGTTTCGAAGCGCAGGCTTTCTTCGTTCTTCTCCGTGCCCTCCGTGTTCTCCGTGGTTCATTCCTAGCATGAAGCGCGGGACGCTCGTCGTTTGCCAGGTCGGCCTGCTGGTCGGGCTGTTCATCCTCTGGCATGTGCTCACGGCGACGGAAATCCTGCCGAAATTCTTCTTCGGCGAGCCGCTGGTCGTGCTGGCGCGCGTACGCGACTGGTTCGTGAGCGGCAAGATTTTTCCGCACCTGGCGGTGACTCTGATTGAAACCGTGCTGGCGTTCGCCATCGGCACGCTGCTGGGCCTGGTATTCGGCTTGTGGCTCGCCCTGTCCGATTTCGCCGCGCGGTTGCTGAATCCCTACATCACCGCGCTCAATTCCATGCCGCGCGTGATCCTCGCGCCGATCTTCGCGGTCTGGTTCGGGCTCGACATCAAGTCCAAGGTCATGCTCGGCATCACGCTGGTGTTCTTCATCGTCTTCTTCAGCGTCTACAACGGCGTGCGCGAAGTCAGCCCGACCATCCTCGCGAACGCACGCATGCTCGGCGCGAACGGCCGGCAGTTGTTAAGGCATGTTTACTTGCCCAGCGCCACCGCCTGGGTTTTTTCGAGCTTGCATGCGTCCGTCGGCATGGCATTCGTCGGTGCGGTGGTGGGCGAGTACCTGGGCTCGGCGCGCGGCGTCGGCTACCTGATCCTGCAGGCCGAGGGCGTGTTCGACATCAACTCCGTTTTCGCGGGAGTCCTCGTGCTCACGGCATGCGCGTTGGTCCTGGATTACGTCGTGACCCTCGCGGAGCGCAGGCTGCTGCGCTGGCGGCCGGGCAGGGTGTCGGCCGACGCCTCCTGAAGGATTTGCCGCGCCGCCCCGGGCGGCCTGCGCGGATGTTTTGCGCGAACGGCACGCTCCGTGCTAAAACCCGGGGCAATACCGACTACCGCAAGAGATCGTGGAGTTTTCCAATCACGCCATCCTGATCGGCGCCGCACTGGTGCTGCTCAGCATCCTCGCCAGCACCCTTTCGGCGCGCACCGGCGCGCCGCTGCTGTTCGTGTTCATGGGCATCGGCATGCTTGCGGGCGAAGAGGGACCCGGCCACATTCGCTTCGGCGACTACCAGATCGCCTACCTCGTCGGCACCATGGCGCTGGCGGTCATCCTGTTCGATGGCGGCATGCGCACGCGCTACAGCACCTTCCGGACCGGCCTGTGGCCGGCCGTGTCGCTCGCCACGGTCGGCGTGGTGGTGACCACCGTCATCGTCGGCTACGGCGCCGCGAAGATCCTCGACCTGAGCCTGGCGCAGGGCATGCTGATCGGCGCCATCATCGGCTCGACAGACGCGGCCGCGGTGTTCTCGCTGCTGCACGCCGCCGGCATGCGCCTGAAGGAGCGCGTCGGCGCCACCCTGGAAATCGAATCCGGCTGCAACGACCCGATGGCGGTGTTCCTGACGCTGTCATTGCTGGAGATCGTTGGCGCAGGCGAGCATGCGCCGGGTTGGTCGCTGCTGTGGCATTTCGTGCAGCAGTTTGGCCTGGGCGCGTTGCTGGGGATCGGCGGCGGGCGGCTGCTGGTCTGGATCATCACGCGCGTGACGTTGGCAAGCGGGTTGTATCCGCTGCTGGCCATGGCGGGCGGATTGCTGATCTACGGCGCGGCGACCGTGCTCGACGGCAGCGGCTTTCTCGCCATCTACCTGGCCGGCCTGATCCTCGGCAACAGCCGCGTGCACACGGTGGGCAACATCCTGAGGGTGCACGACGGACTCGCCTGGCTCTCGCAGATCGCGCTATTCCTGATGCTCGGCCTGCTGGTGACGCCGAGCGCGTTGTTCGAAGTGGGCTTGGCCTCGCTTGGCGTCGCAGGCGTGCTGATTTTCATCGCGCGACCGCTGGCCGTCGGCATTTCGCTGCTGCCGTTCCGTTTCCCGATGAACGAGCAGGTCTTCATTTCCTGGACCGGGTTGCGTGGCGCGGTTCCCATCGTGCTGGCACTGTTTCCCGCGCTGGCCGGACTGTCGCAATCTTCGGTGTACTTCAACGTCGCGTTCTTCGTGGTGCTGGCATCGCTGCTCTTGCAAGGCTGGACCGTCGCGCCGCTCGCGGGATGGCTGAACCTGCGGCTGCCGAAGGAGCACGCGCCGTACTACTCGGAGTTCGTCGAAGTGCCGGGCAGGGCCGGCCTGCAACTGCTTGGCTATCGCATCACCGAGCTCAGTGCCGCGATCGGGAGGACAGTCATCCAGCTGGCGCTGCCCGGCGACGTGCGCGTGGTCGCGGCATTCCGCGGCGGCAAGTCCGTGGAGTCGATCAGCGTGCACGAGATCGCGGCCGGTGATCTGGTCTACGTCATCACGCCTGAATCGCACATGGGACTGCTGGACCTGCTGTTCGTCCCGGCGGACGACCTCGAGGAAACCGAGCAGCAACGCTTCTTCGGCACGTTCACCTTGAACGGCGACGCGCCGCTCGGCGAAGTCGTGGAAATGTACGGCGGCACCGTGTCGGCGGCGATCGGCGGCATGTCGCTCGCCCAATACATCGACCGGCAATTCCGCCGCCGGCCGTCGGTCGGCGACTACGTGCGCTTCGGCAAGCTGAACCTGGTCGTGCGCGAGATGAAGAACGGCCAGGTCTCCAAGGTCGGCATCATCGTGCGCGAGCGCTGACGCCGCTTTGTTTCAGGTTGTCATGCGCGCCTGGCGCGCGACTTCGCGAGTGGACTGAACCTGCGAGAACCGGCCGTGGTCCCATCGTTTTACCGATGGAGGAAACGGCCATGCTCGCGACTCATGAAATCATCCTCAGGCTTGCCGTCGCTGCCGTGCTGGGCGGCGTCGTCGGCCTCGAGCGCGAGCGCCTCGAGTGGGTCGCGGGGCTGCGCACGCACATGCTGGTCTGCCTCGGTTCCGCTTTGGTGATGGTCGTCTCGGCGTTCGGTTTTGCCGACATCCTCGGCACGCCGCAGGTCGCGCTCGATCCCTCGCGCATCGCCGCGCAAGTCATCAGCGGCATCGGCTTTCTCGGCGCGGGCACCATCCTGTTCCTGCGCCAGGAGGTCATCCGTGGCCTGACCACGGCAGCCAGCTTGTGGACCGTTGCCGCGGTCGGGCTCGCCGTCGGCAGCGGGCTCTACATCGCGGCGATCAGCACCACCGCGCTGATCGTCGTGATCCTCGCGCTCGTCAAGCCGCTGGAAGTCAGGCTGTTCCGGCGCAATCGCAGCCGGCAGATCGTCGTGCAGGTCGACAGGCAGCGCATTTCGCTTCCGCAGATCGAGGCCATTCTCGAAACCGAGGGGCTCGGTGTCGGCGAAATCGTGCTCAAGCGCGGCAGTACGCCGGATAACGACCAGGTCCGGTTCACGTTCCTGCGCAGCGTGCCCAATGGAGCGTTGCTGGCCGCGGCCGGCAGGCTGCATGCGATCGAGGGCGTGCAGGGCATAACCGTGCAGGGCGCGTCACGCTGATTGCCGTCGCGCTTTACAGGGTTCGACGACCTGCCTAACATCTGGCTGCGTTTTTCCGATGAATCCGTTCTCCTCCTTTCCTGTACACATTCCGGCATGCGCAAGCTTCCTGCCCGTTACGCGGCATTCGTCCTGCCGCTGTTGCTGTCGATATTCATGACCCTCATCGTCTCGCTGATCAGCACCTTGCATGGGGTCGGCCTCGCGCCCGAAACCTTGCGCATCTGGATGGGCGCCTGGGGCCTGTCCTGGATCGTGGCTTTTCCTACTTTGCTGCTCGTGCTGCCGTTGGTGCGCCGCCTGACTTTCGCGCTGGTCGAATCTGCGTAAACTGCGGCTGCGGCGAGGCCCGTGCGCCGCAATTCAAACCGGAGCAGCCACAATGCCCAGCCTGGACACCCTCGAGCGCTTCATCGCCCGCGTGGAGGCCAGCGCGCACGTCGAAGCGGTCGAAGAGTTTTATGCCGAGCAATCGACCATGCGCGAGAACTTCGCCGAGCCGCGCGTCGGGCGCCAGGCGCACGCGGACAACGAACGCAGGGTGCTGGCGCGCGCGAAGTCGCTGACGTCGCAATGCGTGCGGCCGGCGTTCGTGAATGGCGACCACGCAGTGATCCGCTGCGTTTTTCCACTTCGAATGGCTCGACGGGACGTTCACGCACATGGAAGAGCTGGCCTGGCAGCGCTGGGAGGGCGAGCGCATTGCGGAAGAGCAATTCTTCTACGACCCCGCGCAGCGCACGCCCGTGAAGCCGGCCTGAAGGCCCAAGCGCCATCGACACGATCCTCGCATTCAAGCTGACGCTGGTGTCGGCGCTGATCGGCGGCATCACGCTCGCGGGCCGGCGCTGGAGCCCGGCCGTCGCGGGCTGGCTTTCCGGCTTTCCGGTGGTCACGGGTCCGATCCTGCTGTTCATCGGCATCGAGCAGGGTCCGACGTTCGCGTCGTCGGCTGCGGCTGGCGCGCTGTCCGGCGGCATCGCATGGGTGGGCTTCGCGCTGGGCTATGCCTGGGCGGCGATGCATGCAGCGTGGTACGTGGCCCTGGCTGCAGGGCTGGCGAGCTGGCTCGCGCTCGGATTGCTGCTGGTGTACGCGGCGCTTCCCTTTGGATGGAACGTGGCGATCATCATCGTTGCGATCGTCTGCGTGCCCCATTTGATGCCGCGAGCGGGCGACCCCGGCCGTGGCCAAAGGACCTCCAATGCCGAGCTGGCGACGCGCATGGTCGCGGGCGGCCTGATGACCCTGTTCGTGACGCGCCTGTCGCCCTTCCTGGGGCCGGATTTCAGCGGCCTCTTCGCCGTGTTCCCGGTCATGGGCATCGTGCTGGCGGCGTTCTCGCACCGCGCCAGCGGCAACCTCTACACGATCCGCCTGTTGCGAGGCATGGCGACCGGCTTCTACGCGTTTACTTTTTTCTGCCTGGGCGTGGCGCTCATGGTCCCCGGTCTCGGCGTGGTGGCCGGCTTCGCCGCCGCCCTGGTGTTTTCGCTGGCGGTACACTGCTGCACGCTCTGGTTCATGCAGCGGCGCAGGCGCATGCCGGCATGAGGCCGCTCGAGGAGGGGAAGATGCGCAACGCCACCGAAGACAATCTGACCGAAGCAGTGTTGGCAAAGCTCAACGGCGCCGGCGATGCGCGCTTTCGCCAAGTCATGGGCAGCCTGATCCGGCACCTGCATGGATTCATTCGCGAGACGGAATTGACGGAAAAGGAATGGCTGGCCGGGATCCAGTTCCTGACCGCGGTGGGCCACAAGTGCGACGACAAGCGCCAGGAGTTCATTTTGCTGTCCGACACGCTCGGCGTGTCGATGCTGGTCGATGCGATCAACCACCGCAAGCCGCGCGGGGCGACCGAGAACACCGTGCTCGGGCCTTTCTATGTGAGCGGTGCGAAAGACAAACCGATGTGGGCGGATATCGCGGAGGGCGCGCCCGGGGAGCCTGCCTACGTCTGGGGCCGGGTGCTGGATGTCGAGGGCCGGCCGATCGAGGGTGCGTTCATCGATGTCTGGCAGACCGACGGCGAAGGCTTCTATGACGCGCAGCGCCCCGGCGACGTGCAGTACGCGCGGGGCAGGTTCACCACCGGCGCTGACGGTCGCTATGGGTTCAAGACCATCAAGCCGGTCAGCTATCCGGTGCCGACCGATGGCCCGGTCGGCAAGATGCTGCTGCGCATGGGGCGGCACCCGTATCGTCCGGCGCACGTGCATGCCATCGCCACTGCACCGGGGTATGAGCGTGTTGCCACGCACCTGTTCGTCGCAGGCGACGAATACCTCGACTCGGATGCCGTGTTCGGCGTCAAGCATTCGCTCGTCGTTGAATTCAAGGATCACGCGGCCGGTCCCACGCCGGACGGCAAGCGGTCGGGCGAGCCGTTCTGTAGCGCCGAGTTCGATTTCAGGCTCGTGCAGGCCTGATGCAGGAATGGCGGTCCTGGCCGCATGCGCCGGCGGCGGGTACCGTGCTTTGCGCGCTGGACGACATTCCAGACGGCGGCGCGAAGGAGGCAGCGTTCGGAGAGGATTGGGACAGTTTCCGGATCGTGCTGCTGCGATCGGGGCGCGAGGTGCGCGCCTATCGCAATCGCTGCGCGCATGTGCAGATTCCAATGAACTACGAGCCCGGGATTTTCCACGTCCTCGACGGCGGCCTCCTCATGTGCGCCCACCACGGTGCGACCTACCGATTCGAGGACGGCTTCTGCGTCGACGGACCCTGTGAAGGCTCGCGGTTGCAGCCGGTTCCGGTTTCGGTGGTGAACGACGCGGTGCTCATCGGCTGAAAAGCCGGCCAGGCGTTAACCGATCAAGGCGCGCCCGCGCAGCCTTTCCAGCGTCTTCAGCGGCGACAGTTCCGGAAAATACTGCGCGTCCACCGGCAGGTGGAAGGTCTGTTCCATCATGAACTGGCCGGACATCACGGCGTGCAGCACCTGGTCCGAATAGCAGATCCAGGTGGTGCCCGGTGCGAGCCGGACTTCGTGCTGGGGCGAATTCTTCTGGAACTCGGCATCGGCCTTCATGCCGTCATGCATGCGCAGCATGATGTGGTCGTATTCGCTGCGAGTCGACTTGGTGATGCCAAGGGCGTGCAGCAGCGCACCCGATCCGGGGAAGGGGCGCGCGATGGCCGGCAGGAAGCGCGTGGCCGCGGCTTCGAAGGGTTCGCCGACGCGCCAGACGCGGGGTACACCTCGAGGATTGACGTTCGTGAACACGCGCAGGATGCGCTCGCCGTGATTCGGACGCGACGGAAAAGCGTCCACGTGCAAGCGCGAATCGTCCTTGCGCCAGGAGATCGGCTCGTTGTCGATGGCGCGCGGCCGGAAGCTGGCGGGCGCCCGGCGCATGCGTGACCGGTAACCGGGAAACAGGCGCGTCACCAGGTCCAGCGCGTTGCCCTCATAGCGGTCCAGCATCGCCTTCATGGTCGACGCGGTGGCATCGTCGCCGCTGAAGCCGTTCAGCCTGCCGTCCTTCACGGTGATGTTCTTGCGCTTGCCGTCCAGGGAATCCACGGTCAACAGGCGCTGCTCGGATTCCGACAAATCGAATGCCAGCCTCGGCAGGCACAGCACCTTGCCGTTTTCGAGCGCTTGCGCCAGCGAACGACTGGCCTTCGGTGCGACATCCGGTTGCCAGCTCGCGATGTCGAGCGTGACCAGGGGCTCGGCCTGCATCATCGTTCTTTCTCCCCGGTTTCCGGCGCAACAGGGGAAAAGAAGTAGTAGAAGGCGCCCGCCAGCAGGAGCGTGATGGCGGCCACCGTGCCGGCCAGGCGCTTGCCCTGCCATAAACTTCCGATCCACTCGGCAAGTTCGCCCAGCACCATGTTGGTCTTGCCGCCGTAGAGCAGCATGTCGTGGACATACGCCCTCGATTCGCCGAGCGGATTCGCCGGGGCGATTTCGGCGAAAACAAAAATCAGCAGCGCGGCGCCGAGGCCGAGCGCGAGGATGCCGAAGAAAATGGGACGAAATCGCTCGTGGAGCACGTCCATGCGCATCAGCCGTCGAGAGCCTTCAATACGCGGCCGAAGAACTCATCGGCATGGGCCGCATCGATCCAGCGCACCACGACCACCACGTGCCTTTCCGGTTCCAACCAGGTGAACGAACTGCCCGCGCCGATGGCGAAATAGCTCGACGCCGGCACGCTGCGAAAAATCCGCTGCCTGTCGTTGAGCCAGACCAGGTAGCCGTAGAAGGGCGCGATCGCGCAGGGCGTGCGCATGCGCCTTATCCACTCCGATGAAATGACCTGATGGCCGTTCGCCTTGCCGTCGTCGAGAAACAGTTGCCCGACCCGCGCCTGGTCGCGGCTGCCGATCGACATGCCGCCGCCCCAGTGCGTGCCGCCGGGAACGGACTGCACCTTGCGACCGTCCAGCTCGATCCAGGAATTGTCGTAGCCCACCCAGCTCCAGCCGTCGCTGGCTCCGATGGGTTGCATGATCGCTTCGCGAAACACCTCAGGCAGCGCACGACCGAACAGGTGCAGCAGCGCGAGCGACAGCGCGTTGATGCGCACGTCGTTGTATTCCCAGTACGTGCCCGGTGCCTGCAGCGGTCGCGCATCGCCCTTCTTGCCGGTGGCGGGCGTGCCCTGGAAAGACAAGACGCGATAGCGGTCCACCTGGTCGGGCAGCCCGAAAATCGAGCCTTCCCATTCGCTGGTCTGCTGCAGCAGGTGTTCCCACGTGACTTGCGCATTGCGGCCGGTATCGAAACCGATGCCGCGGACCCTCTTTCCGACGGGTTCGTTGACTTCCGGCAACAGGCCGCGGTCGTGCGCGACGCCGGCGAGCAGCGCGAGGTAGGTCTTCGCTATGCTGAATGTCACGTCCGCGCGGTCGGGCTCGCCCCAGGATGTGAGGGTCTTGCCGTCGCGAAGGATCGTCCCGGAGACGGGGCCGCGGTCGTGCAGCGGACCGAGCAACCGGTTCCACGGCGCGGGGTCTTCGTGGTGGATGCCCCACTTGTCGTCGATCTTGCGTGTCCACGCGGTCTCGTGGTCGATGGCGAAGTGCACCGCCTGCTCGAATTTCCCGATGTCCATGCGCGAATGGGGTTGCTCCGGTGGAAATGGAGCGGATTATGGCGCAATCGCGCGCGTGAGTTTTTTCCTGTCGGACGAAGGACGCAAGCCTTTAGTGCCCGCCTTCGTGCACGCAGAGGTAATTTCCTTCGCTGTCCTTGAACCAGGCGGCCTTGTCCGAGCCCAGCACGCAGATGTGGTCGACGGTGCGAAGGTTCGGGAAATCGTAGTTCTCGAAGACGATACCGGCGGCCTTCAAGTCCGCGATGACGCGTTCTATGCCCGAGACTTCGAAGCTGAGCGCAGTGTGCTCGGCTTTCGTGCCTTCTGGCTTGGTGATGAGGGCGATTTGCGCGTCGCCGCCGCAGGCGAAAACATAATTGCCGTCGGCGGCGAAGCCCCTGGCTTCCAGCCCGAGTTTTTTCTCGTAGAAGTCGCGCGCCCGCGCCATGTCCTTGACGGGCAGGATGGTGGTGATTGCAGCCCTGGCGAGCATAACCATGGTTCCTCCGGTCAGGTGCGACGGAAATCGGCCCGGTTCGCCATGAAGCGGCCTGCAGGACAGGCGTGTTGCCAGTATCGGTGAACCGGCTGCCGTCATCATATTCCCCTGGCGGCCGGCCGCCAAAGGGTCGCTGCGCCCGTAATCAGGTCGATCGTTGCTTGAGGCGCGCGATCTCTCCCTCGAGTTCGGCGATGCGCGAATCGCGAGCTTCCAGCAGGCGTTCGACTTCCGCCGCTTCGAAGCGCTGGGGAATGTGCTGCGGGCAGTTTGCGTCCCATGCGCTGACCGTGAAGACGATCGCCTGCTCGCTGCGCAACGCCTTGCCGGCCGGCGCCAATTTCGCCAGCAATGCCGGATCGTCATCGACGACCCGCGCTTCGCCCCAGATCTTGACGCGCTGCTGGTTCGTGTAGTCGATCAGGAAAAGATGCGCCTTCGGATTTTCAGCGAGATTGCCGAGCGTGATGTATTGCCGGTTGCCGCGCAGGTTGGCGAAGGCGATGGTCTTGTCATCCAGGACTTTCAGGAATCCGGCCGGCCCGCCGCGATGCTGGATGTAGGGCTGGCCCGCGGAATTCGCGGTGGCCAGGAACGCGCTGGTTTGTTCCGCGATGAAAGCAGCCAGTTCGGGCGTGATCGCGGTTTCCCAACCACCGTTTTCCTCCATGCGCGAGTACGCGTGACGCGAGCCGTAGCGCGCTTGCAATGCCTTTACCGTCGGCGTAAAGGCGACGTCGCTCGAAAATGTTTTGTCGTCCGGCATGGCCGTACTCCTTGACTCTTGAAACGGGCGGCGATGCTGGTGGGCAACACCGCCCGCATCCTGATTATGCCGCCTTCAATAGTTCGACCGCGGGGAAGTCGATGTCCGTCTGTGCGACTTCGTTGACGTAGTTGGTCAATGTGTTGAGCGCGACATGCGCGACGATTTCCATGACTTCGCCGTTGGAATATCCGGCATTCTTCACGGCTTGCACGTCCGCGTCCGACACGTGGCCCCGCAACTGCGCGACTTTGGCTGCAAAGCGCACCGCCGCGTCTGCTTTCGGATCGCCCGAGGTTCCGCGGCGATTCGCTGCCATCTCCGCGTCATCCAGCTTCACGGCATTCTTGCCCAGGTAAGTATGCGCCGCGAGGCAATAGCGACAGCCGTTGATCTCGGCCACGGCCAGCGCTATGCGTCCGCCCAATTTGCCGCCGAGCGTTCCGCGGCCCAGCATGTCCCGCAGGCTCAGATAGCCGCCAAGCGCGGCGGCACTGTTGCCCAGCATCTTCATCAGGTTCGGCACGACGCCAAGTTGCTTGTTGACCGCGTCGAACAACGGCAGGGACGCGGCGGGTGTCTGATCTGGCGCGGGCAGGTTGATTCGACTCATGGTTTTCTCCTCTTTTCGTGATTTCCGGTTAGCCGCCGCGCACCCGCACGGCGAGTGAAGCCATCCTGCCAAATTGCGATTGAAAGAAGAATCCATGCCTGTTGCAATAAATTATTTCTTATAGTGGAATAACGCATGGATCGCTTCCATCTCATGTCGGTCTTCGTTGCCGTTGCCGAGGCAGAAAGCTTTGCGGCGGCGGCACGCAAGCTCGGCATGTCTCCGCCCGCTGTCACGCGCGCGGTTTCCGCCCTCGAAAGTCGCCTCGGTGCAAAGCTGCTGACGCGAACCACGCGCTACGTGCGTGTCACCGATGCGGGCCTGCGTTACCTCGAACAGGCGCGCCGGATCATCGCGGAGGCCGACGAGGCGGACGAGTCGGCCGCAGGCATGAACGCCGAACCACGCGGGCAACTCGCCATTACGGCACCCGTCCTGTTCGGCCGGCTGTATGTCATGCCAAGCGTGGTGGCGTATCTGCGAGCCTTCCCGGCCATGACGATATCGGCCGTCTTCCTCGATCGCATCGTCAATTTGCTGGAGGAGGGCATGGACATGGGCGTGCGCATCGGCGACCTGCCGGACTCGACCATGCGGGCGATCGGCGTCGGCCAGGTGCGGCGTGTCGTCTGCGCGTCGCCGCAATATTTCGAGAAGCATGGAATTCCGCGCACGCCCGCCGATCTGATCCGACACACGCTCATTGCCGCGAATCCCGTTTCGCCTTCGGCCGAATGGCGGTTCGGCGCGGGGAAGAAGGCCGCGAACGTGAGGGTGAAGCCGCGGCTCGTCGTGACGAACAACGAAGCCGCGATCGACGCAGCGCTGCGGGGCTTCGGGATCACGCGACTGCTTTCCTACCAATGCGCGCCGCATGTGGCATCGGGAAAACTGAAGATCGTGCTGGTCGAGCACGAGCCGCCGCGCCTGCCGATCCACGTCTTGCATCGCGAAGGCCGCCAGGCCTCGGCCAAGGTGAGAAGCTTTGTGGATTTGCTCGTGGAAAACCTGAGGTCGGACAAGGCGCTTGCTGCGTGATCAGCGACCGTTGCGCGAGGAACAGGGCATGACCCAGATCGGCAAGCCGCCTTGCGACGATGCGCAGATCCGGCACGGCGAAGTGGCGAACGATCGTTCGCCGTCCGCGAAGCGCTGGGTGCTGGCGGCGACGATCATCGGTTCCAGCATGGCGTTCATCGACGGCACCATCGTCAACGTCGCGTTGCCCGCGATCCAGCGCGACCTGGGCGCGACCGCGTCGGACATGCAATGGGTGATCGAGTCGTACGCGCTATTTCTCGCGTCCTTGCTGCTGTTCGGCGGCGCGCTCGGTGACCACTACGGCCGGCGCAAGGTGTTCATGGTCGGCGTCGCGCTGTTCGCCATTGCATCAGCCGGCTGCGCGATGGCCGGCAACGTCACCGCCCTGATCGTCGCGCGCGGCATCCAGGGCATCGGCGGGGCACTGCTGGTGCCCGGCAGCCTCGCCCTCATCAGCGCCTCATTCCCGGAAAAGGAGCGCGGACGCGCGATCGGTACCTGGTCCGGATTCAGCGGCATTACCGCCGCCATCGGCCCGGTGCTGGGTGGCTGGCTGGTCGATCGCTATTCATGGGCCTGGGCTTTCCTGATCAACCTGCCGTTTGCGCTGGCCGTGCTGGTGTTGTGCTGGCGGCACGTGCCGGAAAGCCGAAGCCGGGCGGCGCGAGCACTCGATTGGCGGGGTGGCCTGCTCGCTACGGTTGCGCTTGGCGGCATCGTCTACGCGTTCATCGAAGCACCGGCGCGGCACTGGTCATCCTTTGCCGTGTCGTCGTCGCTGCTGGTCGGGTGTGTCGCGTTTGCGTTGTTCCTCATCGTGGAGTGGCGCACGCGCGAACCGATGGTGCCGATTGCGCTGTTCCGCAATCGCAATTTCGCCGGCGCGAACCTGCTGACCTTGTGGCTCTACGCCGCGCTCGGTGGCGGGCTGTACTTTTTTCCATTGAACCTGATCCAGGTCCAGGGCTATTCGGCGACGGCAGCCGGCGCGGCATTGCTGCCTTTCATCTTCATCATGTTCGCCTTGTCGCGCTGGGCGGGAAAGCTGGTGGACCGCGTCGGGTCGCGGCTGCCGCTCGTGGTCGGTCCGGCAATTGCCGCGTGTGGATTCGCCTTGTTCGCCTGGCCTGGCATAGGCGGCAGCTACTGGCTGACGTTCTTTCCGGCGGTCGTCGTGCTCGGCCTCGGCATGTCGGTCACCGTGGCACCGTTGACGACGACGGTCATGAATTCGATCGGCGCCGACATGGCGGGCGTTGCATCCGGCGTGAACAACGCGGTATCGCGCGCGGCGGCGCTGCTGGCGATTGCGGGACTGGGCATGGCGATGGCCGGGGCGTTCGACGCGAACCTGTCCACGAAACTGGAGTCGATCGGAGCGACGCAGGAGGTCAGGACATTTTTCGAGGCGCAGCGCGGCAAGCTCGCGGGCGCGCCGATTCCCGCGAACATGGTCGGCGCCGACGCGGCAGCACTGCGACGCGCAATCGACGAATCCTTCGTTGCCGGATTCCGACGCGTCATGCTGTTGAGCGCGGGGCTGGCCCTGCTCAGCGCGCTCGGCGCATGGGTAGTGATCGAGGGCAGACGGCCGGCTCAGCCCGCGCGGCAACGCAAAGGCAGGTAGCGCATCGGGATATCCGTCCTGTTTTCACCCTGCACGGTCATCTGGCCGGGCTCCGAGGCGTAGCCGCAGACCCAGGTTACGGGAACGATGGGTGCGTCCTTCACGACCGCTGGCCTCAATGTCAGGACCTTGCCTTTGATCGTGCCATTCGCATGGTTGCCGAAGGTGATGTGGATGGCGCCGTCGCGGATGGCGATCGCACTGATGAAGTTGTTGACGATCTTTTCCGGCGGCGGCAATCCGGCGGCGGCGTTGTCGGCCGGAAAAGCCTGGCGGGATGCCCATGCATCCGCAACCGGCGCTTTCACTATGTCCGCGAGCGGGAGGGCCTCGTTTATGTCGTTGCGGACATACACGTCCAGGTAGCTTGGCAGCGCGATCAACGCGAGGATCGCGACGACGGCCAGCACGATGAGGATTTCGATCAGCGTGAAGCCGTGGCTGCATGGTTCGGCCTCCGGGTATTTTTGTTTGTGCATCAGGTCGGGAATCGCGGCCCGGTTTGGTAGAATCGCGTCGCTTTTGTTCCAGCAGTGTTCTTGCAAATCACCGATTGCCCATCTGCGTCTATCGCCCAACAAAGAATGCCCATCACAATAAGCGAGGAAGCGGGCATCCGCTACCTCCAGTTCGGCGCGCACTGGATCCAGGGCGCGATGCGGGTAAAGCGACCGTGGACCCTCGAGCTCGAATACGCGCGCGACATGATGTTTCCGCTGCTGCTGCGTCCGCGGTCCTGGCCGCGCAAGGTGCTGACGATAGGCCTCGGTGCCGCGGCGCTGACGAAATTCCTCTACCGCCATTGCCCGCGCTCGACCATCGACGTCGTCGAAATCGAGCCTGAGGTCGTGCTTTCGGCCTACCAGTTCTTCGCGTTGCCGGACGATCCGGGACGGCTCTCGATCCATATCGACGACGGCTACAAGTTCGTCGCGAATGCGCACGAGCGTTACGACTTCATCCTGCTGGACGGATTCGATGCGAAAGTGGAGGCGGGCAACCTGGATTCGCCGCGCTTCTACCGCAATTGCCGCGCATTGTTGAAGCCCGGCGGCATCGTCGCAGTGAATCTTGTCAGTCGTCGCGGGCGACCGACCGCGAGCATCGATCGCCTGCGAAAGGTTTTCGACGACCGCGTTCTGGTCCTGCCGCGCAATGATGCGAACACCGTCGTGCTCGCGTCCCGCGACAAGCCGCCGTTCATTCCTTACGACAAGTTGCTGGGTTCGGCACGCGAGTTGAAGGCGCGATCCGGGCTGGATTTGCAGGCGACACTCTCGACTCTGCATGAAAGGCGCTGATCGCGAGGGGTGCTGAATTTCCTCGCGCCAGAGCTGCGCTTTCGACTCGGCAAGTGCATCGAGGCTCCCCGGCATGCGCGTTAAGTTCTTGATCCGGATTTAAATAGACGCGATTCTTAACCCGGTTAGCGAAGCCACTGTTGCGAAGCGTTGACAAATAGGAATGATTGTCATTATTGTCGGGGACTTGGGCAATTCCGGCATGCCGGAATGGAAAAACAAGTCGCGGAGACAATCGAATGGAAATGAGGGGGCAGGCTTCCGGCGTCATCGTCATGTGTTGCAATTTGCTGGCGATGCCGTTGCACGCGCAGGAGGCAATCAAGGTTCCGGCGCAGAACGGCGCGCAGGGCGACGTGACGCTGGATGCGGTGGAGGTTTCGGCTCCCACGTCCGAAATTCCAGCCAAGGATGCATCCCTTGGCGCGCTTGGCGACATCAAGTTGATCGATGCTCCGTATTCCGTGAACGTCATTACGCGCGAGTTGCTGGAAAACCAGCAGGCCGCCCACTACGGCGACTACCTCAAGAACGATCCTTCGGTGACTATCGGCAACGTGCCGGTCGGATTTGCCAACATCCGCGGGTTTTCGCTTGGTGTGGGTGGCTACGAATACGACGGCCTCGGCGGGCATCTCGGGCTGTCCGACGGGCGCTACCAGCTCGAGGGTTTCGAGCGCATCGAGATCCTGAAAGGCCCGAGCGCATTCCTGAACGGTCTGCTAAGTACGAGCGCCAGTGTAGGAGGCTCGTTGAATTTCGTGCCGAAGAAGCCGACGGATTCGCCGGTGCGCGCGATTGACCTCGGCTACACCACCCAGTCGTTGTTCAGCGTGGCGGCGGATGTCGGCGACCGCTTCGGCGCCGATCGCCAGTTTGGCTACCGGCTCAACGTGGGCTACAAGGATGGCGAGCAGGCGGTGGACAATGCCGACTGGACGCACAAGGCCGTCGCGCTCGCGCTGGACTGGAAGGTCACGCACGACCTGGTGTTGTCGCTGGGTCTTGAGCACGCCGAGAACCACTATCCCAGCCTGCAGCCGTTCTTCATCCTGACACCGGGTGCTCCCGTGCCGGACGCGCCGGATGCGAAGCGCAGCATTGCGCAGCCCTGGGACGACTTCAAGGTCAAGGCCGACACGGTTTACCTGAGGGCCGACTGGAACATCGTCGACGACTGGTCGATGACCTTGCAGGGCATGCGCACAACCGATGATCGCGGCAACGTTAAGGAGGCGCGCTTCGGCAGCATAGACAACGCCGCGGGCGATGCAACGCTATTCGAGAGCCAGGAGCAGAGCGAGCAGACGCAGGATTCGGCGCAGGTTCTGCTGCACGGCAAGGTCATGACCGCGGGCATCGAGAATAAGCTGACCGTCGGCGTGACTGCATCGAACCTCGAAACGAAGGACAGCTTCGTGCCCTTGGGCATTGCGCCGACCAATATCTATAATCCCGTCGCCTCGCCGGAGCCGGCAAGCACCGGATTGCCGGCTCCGGTGCTGTCACAGAAGAACCGCTCGACCGGTTATCTGGTCAGCGACATCGCGAAGTTCAGCGAGCACTGGTCCGTGCTGGTCGGCGCGCGCTACGCGAAATTCGACGTCGACAACTACGACTCGACCGGCAGCTTCGTCGAGTCGAGCAACCGCGTGTCGAAAACGTCGCCCACCGGCGCGCTGATGTTCAAGCCGGCGCAGAATTCGCTGCTGTATCTGAGCTATGCGGAAGGCCTGGAGCAGGGCGGCCAGGCCGGGACGACGGCCGTGAACGCCAACCAGTTCCTGCCGCCGGTCGTGACGAAGCAGCTGGAATTCGGCGGCAAGCTCGAGCTCGACGGCGCCACGCTGGCCGCGGCCGCATTCGACCTGAAGCGACCATTCGAATTTACCAATGCGTCGAATGTTTTCGTGCAGCAGGGCGAACAGGAGCATCGCGGCATCGAGGCTTCCGTCATCGGCCGTGTCACCCGCGACCTCATGCTGGTGGCGGGCGTGATGTTCCTGGATCCTGAAATCAACGGAACGGGCGACCCCGCGAGCGATGGCAAGCGCCCGCCTGGCGTGCCGCAGTTCCAGGCAAACGTCTGGGCGGACTATCGCCTCCCGATGTTCGACGGCATATTCGTCAATGGCGGTGCCTACCACAGCGGCTCACAGTACGCGGACAGCGCCAACACGCAGGAACTGCCGGAGTGGACGCGCTTCGACGTCGGCGCGCGCTACGAGACAAAAATCGACTCGAAGCGCCTGGTCATCCGGGCGTCGGTGGAAAATGTGACCGACAAGGACTACTGGGCCAGCGCTGTCGGCGGCATCCTCACCTTGGCGGAGCCGCGCACGTATAAACTTTCCGCCCACATGGATTTCTGAGGATTCGGCCATGGGGGTTGGCGCGGCGGTGAACATGAAACGGTGGGCTTGGATCCACAAATGGTCCAGCGTGGTCTGCACGGCCTTCCTGCTGCTGTTGTGCGTGACCGGCCTGCCGCTGATCTTCCATCACGAGATCGACGAGTGGACCGAGAGCGTGGAGTATCCGCCCATGCCGGAGGGCGCGCCGTCGGCGAACCTCGACGACGTGCTGGCGAACGCGAAGCAGCGCAAGCCGGAATTCGTTGCGCAATACCTGGTATGGGATGCGGACGAGCCGCGCGAGATCCTCGTCAACCTGGCGCCGTCGGCGCGCGCGGAAACGGACTCCCACCTCGTCACCGTCGACGGCCTCAGCGGCAAGGTCGTGCACGAGGGGCCGGCGGACGAAGGCTTCATGTACGTCATGTTCAAGCTGCACGTCGACCTGTTCGCCGGCCTGCCCGGAAAGCTGTTCCTCGGGCTCATGGGCATCCTGTTCGCCGCGGCGATCGTTTCCGGCATCGTGCTCTACGCGCCCTTCATGCGCCGCCTCGATTTCGGTGACGTGCGCCGCGGCAAGTCGACGCGTGTGAAATGGCTGGACCTGCACAATCTGCTCGGCGTCGTGACGATCGCGTGGGCGCTGGTGGTGGGGTTGACCGGCGTCATCAACACCTGGGCGGATCTCGTCATCAAGTTCTGGCAGTACGACCAGCTCACCGCGATGGTCGCGCCCTACAAGGGGCAGCCTGCGCCGAAGGGTTTCGGCTCGCTCCAAGCCGCGGTGGAGACGGCCCGCAAAGCGGCGCCCGACATGATCCCGTCGTTCGTCGCCTTCCCGGGAACGATCTTTTCGAGCGAGCACCACTACGCGGTGTTCATGCGCGGCCACACGGCGCTGACCAAGCGCCTGGTGAAGCCGGTGCTCGTGGACGCGCAGACCGCGAAGCTCACCGACACTCGCGACCTGCCGTGGTACGTGACCGCGTTGCTCGTCTCGCAGCCGCTGCACTTCGGCGACTATGGCGGATTGCCTTTCAAGATTGTCTGGGCGCTGCTAGATGTCGTTACGATCGTCGTGCTCGGGAGCGGCCTGTACCTGTGGCTCGCGCGCCGGCGCAAGCCCGGCCAGCAGGACGAAGCGGAGTGGAAGTCCGCGATGGCGCCGGTCGAGGGCGGGGAAGCCACGCCATGAAAATCTGGGGCTGGCCGATCGTTCTCGGACTGCTGTCCGCGGCAGGCCTGATGTCGGCGCTTCTCGGCGACGGGGTGTGGGACGCGCTGTCGTGGTTCACGCTCGGTGCGCCGCTCGCCGTCATCGCGTTTTACGTGTGGCGTCCAGCCCGCGCCTGAAGTTTGCCGAGAAAAATTTTCAATCCGAGCCGAGCCAGGCCTTGCGTTGGCGGGCGCCGGCCGGATCGCCGTTCACCGCCAATGCCCAGGCATCCGCCTTTGCGGCTTCCAGCGTGAGCTGGATCAGGTGCAGCTCGTCGCGCCGGAATGCGTGCACGGGCACGATGTCGCCCGGACGATAACGGCCGAGCATCGAATCGACGTTTTCCGGCGAGGCGCGCAGGCCGTCGATCGCGATGACGATGTCGCCGGCGGCAAGGCCGGCCTTCTGTGCCGCTCCGCCGTCGAACACCTGCGTGAGCTTGACGTCGCCGCCATCGTTGCCGGTGCGCACGCCGATGGCCACGCCGCGCGACGCCTGCCTTTCCCTTTTCGATCGCGGATCGCGGCGGTCGGCGCCGGATCGGGCGGGGCGTTGCTGCATGTCCACGCCGACGGCCGCCAGCAGTTTCTGCAGCGGCAGATCCGCCGTGCTTCTCACCGCCAGGTCGAAGAAGCGCTTGAGCTTGAGCCCGGTAACCTGCTCGGCGACGCGCTCGATGCCGTCTTCCGGCACGCCGATGCCCTTCATGCCGTATTTTTTCCAGAGCGCGCGCATCACATGGTCGAGCGAACGACGCCCACCGGTGCGCTCGCGTATGTGGAGGTCGAGGCAAAGGCCGATGAGGCTGCCCTTGAGGTAATAGCTGACACCGGCGTTCGGCGTGTTTTCGTCGCCGCGGTAGTACTTGATCCAGGCATCGAAGCTGGACTCGGCGACGGTTTGTTTCTTGCGGCCGGCGACGCGCAGCAGCGACGTGATGTTGCGTCCGAGTGTGTCGAGGTAGGTGTTGTGCGACATCAGGCCTGCCCGAACCAGCAGCAGGTCGTCGTAGTAGGAGGTGAAGCCTTCGAACGCCCACAACAGGGTCGTGTGGTTTTCCCGATTCAGGTCGTAGGGCGCGAAGACGGCCGGCTTGATGCGCTTCACGTTCCAGGTGTGGAAGTATTCGTGGCTCGCCAGGCCCAGGAAGGTCCGGTAGCCGCCGCCGGGCTTGTCGCTTCCCGCCTGCGGCAGGTCGTTGCGCGAGCAGATCAGCGAAGTCGACGCGCGATGCTCGAGTCCGCCGTAACCGTCGCCGACCGCCATGATCAGGAAAACGTAGCGATCCATGGGCGCGGGCGGGCCGAAGAAATCGATCTGGGTTTCGCACAGCGTTTTCAGGTCGCGGCAGAGGCGGCGGGTGTCGGTGCGGTGACGGCCGGTGATGGCGACGTCGTGGTGCACGCCGGCGGCAGTGAAGCTCGCCAGGGTGAACGTGCCCATTTCGACCGGGTGATCGATGAGTTCGTCGTAGTCGGCGGCTTCGTATGTGCCGAATCCGTACCGTCGTGCGCCTTTTTCACGCAATGCGGTCGCCACGCGCCAGCCGCGAAATTTCGCACCCTTCGGCGGCAGCAAGTCGACCTCGACCGGCTCCTCCGTACGATCCTCGACCTGCAGGAACACCGCCGGGCCGTTGAAAAACGCATGCGTGGAATCGAGGTGGGCGCCGCGCACCGAAAGATCCCAGGCGTAGACTTCCATCGTCACCGTGACGGGCCCTTCGTGCGGAGCGACCTGCCAGGTGTTCTTGTCCAGCTTCACCAAGGGCAGCTGCTTCCGCCCGCTTTGCGCGCGGATGCGTACCACGTGCTTGGCGAATTCCCGGATCATGTAGCTGCCCGGTATCCACGCCGGCAACGAGAACTTCTGGCCCCATGGATCCGGGTTGTCCACCGTGCAGTTCACTTCGAACAGGTGGGCGTTGGGATTGCTCGGGAATATCGAGTAGCGGATGCTGGGCTTCGCCATGTGTCTTGTCGTTGGGTAGTCGGTTGGTTATGCCGCACAGGCGGCTGCGTAAGGAAGCAAGCGGATCGGAAGCGACAATGCAGCGTACGGTCCGAATAATTGCATAAAATAGTCCGCCCAACACCCGGCACGCCTCGAAGACACCGCCCACACCATGCTGACGACGGACGACGTACGCGCCATTCCGCTGTTTTCTTCGCTGGCCGCTTCCGAGCTCGAGCGTCTCGCGCAGACGTCGGCCGACCTGCATCTTGCCGCCGGTGAATTCGCGGTGCACGAGGGCGGGGATCGCGCGCTGTATGCCGTGCTGTCGGGCAAGATCGAGGTCGTCAAGCTCATCGACGGCGTCGAGAAGACCCTCGGCTGGCGCGTCCCGGGGACGATTTTCGGCGAAGTGCCGATCGCCTTCGGGTCCACGTTCGTCGGCGGCTATCGCGCATCGGAACCCACGCGGGTATTTCGCGTCGATCCCAAGCATTACTACGCGGTTGCCGCCGCATCGCCGGAAATCTCCGCGAAAATCGGCGCGCTTGCGCGCGAACGTATAGGCGGCCTGCAGGGGCTCGCGGCGGAAGCGCCGAAATCGCGCGTGACCATGGTCGGCCACAAGTGGGATGCGGACTGCGTCGCGATGCGCCAGTTCCTCTCGCGCAACCAGATCACCTACGACTGGTTGACACCCGATTCGCCGGAGCTCGCCGCCAAATGGCCGGGGACGTGCCCGGCGGACGCGGACTGCCCGGCGCTGAAGCTGGACGACGGCAGCGTGCTCAACCGGCCGGCGGCGCGCGACGTGGCGACGAGGCTGGGACTGCAAACCAACCCGAACCATGCGGTTTACGACGCAGTGATCATCGGCGGCGGGCCGGCTGGCCTCGCGGCGGCGGTGTACGGCGCATCGGAAGGTTTGCGGACCCTGGTCATCGAGCGCGAGGCCCCCGGCGGCCAGGCGGGAACGTCTTCGCGCATCGAAAACTACCTCGGCTTTCCTGCCGGCGTGTCCGGCGACGAGCTCGCCGGCCGCGCGCTCAAGCAGGCCAGGCGGCTCGGCGCGGAAATCCTGGTCACGCGCTCGGTGGCTCGACTGGACCCGCAAACCCGGGTCGTGCACCTCGACGGCGGTGAAAACGTTCGCGCGCGCACTGTCATCCTCGCCACCGGCGTGTCATGGCGGCGGCTCGCGATTGCAGGCTTCGATCGCCTCGCAGGCAAGGGCATTCACTACGGCGCGGCCCGCAGCGAAGCCGGCGGCACGCACGGGCATGACGTCCATCTCATCGGTGCGGGCAACTCGGCCGGCCAGGCGGCGCTGTTCTTCGCCAACCATGCGCGCACGGTCACGCTGGTCGTGCGCGGCGATTCGCTCGAGAAGAGCATGTCGCGCTACCTCATCGACCAACTTGCGGCAAAATCCAACGTGAAAGTCATGCTGCGATGCGAAGTCGTCGCCGCGCACGGCGAAGCCAGCCTGGCCGCGATCGACGTACGTGACGGGACGAACACGGTGCACCGGCACGACAGCGGCGGCCTGTTCGTCTTCATCGGCGCGGACGCCGAAACGGGCTGGCTGCCGGAGGGCATTGCGCGCGATGCGCGAGGTTACGTGCTGACGGGCGATGACGTGGTCAAGGCCGGCCGCTGGTCGCGCGACCGCGATCCCTACCTGCTGGAATCGAGCGTTCCCGGCGTGTTCGCATGCGGCGACGTCAGGTTCAGCCCGGTCAAGCGCGTGGCCTCCGCGGTCGGCGAGGGCAGCATGGCGATCGCATTCGTCCATAAATATCTCGCCCAGGAAGCCGGCTAGCCATGGTGTGCTGCGCTTCCCGTAGAATCCGTCAACTTTCCCTGGCCGGAGCCTGATGATGACCGGTGGCACATTCGAAGGCGTCGGCGGCCTGAACATTTTCACGCGCGCCTGGCGGCCCGCCGCGGAGACGCCCCGCGGCGTAGTGATCATCGTGCATGGCTTCAACGCGCACAGCGGCCAGTACGACTGGGTCGCGGACCAGTTCGTGGCGAACAACCTGGCCGTCCACGCGCTGGACCTGCGCGGCCGTGGAAAGTCCGACGGCGAGCGCTTCTTCGTCGACAAATTCGAGGACTACGTAGCCGACCTCGCGACCTTCGTGACGATGGTCAAGGAGCGGGAGCCCGGCCTGCCGGTATTCATGCTCGGCCATAGCGCGGGCGGCGTCGTCTCCTGCGTGTACGCGCTGGATCACCAGGCGCAACTGAAGGGCCTCATCTGCGAAAGCTTCGCCTTCCAGGTGCCCGCACCCGACATCGCGCTGCAAGTCCTCAAAGGCTTGAGCCACCTGATTCCGCATACGCATGCCCTCAAGCTCAAGAACGAGGATTTTTCGCGCGATCCGAAGGTGGTCGAGTCGTTGAACCGCGACCCGCTCATCGCCAACGAATCCCAGCCGACGCAGACGGTGGCGGCGATGGTGCGCGCCGACGAGCGGCTGAAAAAGGAATTCCCGCGCATCGAGCTGCCGCTCTTCATCCTGCACGGCACGATGGACAAGGCGACCAGGCCGGCGGGCAGCCAGCTTTTCTTCGACATGGCCGGCTCCAGCGACAAGACGCTGAAGCTCTACGACGGGTATTTCCACGATCCGCTGCACGACCTCGGCAAAGAGACCGTGATGGCGGACATCCAGGCCTGGATCGACAAGCGCATCTGACTTGACGGACCGTTGCGACGATCGCAGGTGGAAGAAATCGGGACGCAGCCGGCGGTCCGGCCGACGGAGGATAGATGGCATTGAACGGTAAGACGGTCATCCTGACCGGCGCCGCAGGCGGCTTCGGCCGCGTGCTGGTGCGCGCGCTGCTGGATGAAGGCGCGCAGGTTGCCGCGCTCGACATCAACGAACTCGGGCTTGCCGGCCTGCGCGACGGCTTGTCCGCGGAGGCGAAGAGCCGGCTGTGGACGCGCGTCGCCGACATCTCCGACCATGAAGCCAGCGCGGAGGCCGTGGCAGCCACGATCGATCGCTTCGGCGGCGTGCACGTGCTCATCAACAACGGCGCGCTCGGCCAAGGTGCCATTCGCTCCGATTGCCTGAAGAACCTGGTCGGCATTCGCGAGATCACGCCGGATATGTGGCAGCGCTTCGTGGCGACGAATCTCTCCGGCGCCTGGTATCTCACCCGCGCCGTCATCGAGCCTTTCCTGGCGCAACGCTGGGGGCGCATCATCACCGTCACCACCAGTTTCTTCACCATGTTGCGCGGCGGCTTCCATCCCTACGGTCCTGCCAAGGCTGGCCTGGAGGCCATGGCGGCAGGCCATGCGCAGGAATTCGAAGGCACGGGCGTGACCGTCAATGTCGTTGTGCCCGGCGGTCCGGCCGACACGCCCATGGTGCCCAAGGAGTCCGGCTTCGATCGCAAGGACCTCGTGCCGCCCGGCGTCATGGCACCACCCATCGTATGGCTGGCATCGGATTCCGCGAACGGCGTCACCGGCAACCGCTATGTGGCCATGCATTGGGACGCGAGCAAGCCGCCGGAAGCGGCCGAACGCGAGGCGCGCGCGCCGATCGCCTGGACCGATCTCGCGCAGAACCCGGTATGGCCCGGTGGAAGACCCGCGAAGTGACGCGCGAACGATCGCTGGCATCGAACGGCCCGTGCACGGCATGAATAGTCCGCGGCCAACTGCATCGTCGGCGCCGAAGCCGATGCTGATCGGCGGCGAGATGATCGGCAACTCGGCCGAGCCGTTGCTGTCGGTGAATCCGGCGGACGGAAAGCCCAACTATTCCGTTTGCGCGGCGCAGGCTGCGGATGTGGACCGCGCAGTCGAAGATTCGACGCGCGCTTCGAGGCAGCCCGGTTGGCGTGGCTTGTTGCCGCACCAGTGTGCCGCGATCCTGCATCGCATCGCCGAGCTCATGCTGCGCGATGCCGCGCTGTTCTCTCACCTGCAAATGATCGAGAACGGCAAGGTGCGCGCGGAATGCGATGCGCAGGTGCGCAGCGCGGCCGCGACCTTCCGATACTTCGCCTCCGTGTGCGAGACATCCGGATCGGAAGTCACGCCCTCGCGCGGCGATTACCTGTCCATGACCGTGCATGAGCCCTATGGCGTCGTGGCCGCGCTGACGCCGTGGAATTCGCCGCTGACCATGGAAGCGCAAAAGGTGGCGCCTGCGCTGGCCGCGGGCAACGCCGTGATCCTGAAGCCCGCCGAACTGACATCCTCGCCCGCGCTCGAGCTCGGACGCATTGCGCTCGAAGCCGGCCTGCCGCCCGGTGTGCTGAATGTCGTCCCGGGCACCGGCCCGGTTGCCGGCGCTGCGCTGGTTGCGCACCCGGGCGTGAAGATGGTGTCCTTCACCGGTGGAACGGCCAGCGGCAGGCGCATTGCCGCGGCGGCGGCCCAGAAGCTCATGCCGGTGGCCCTCGAACTCGGCGGCAAGTCGCCGCACATCGTGTTTGCCGATGCCGACATCGAAGCCGCCGTCGATGCGGTGGCGGGCGGCATATTCGAGGCAAGCGGCCAGTCCTGCGTGGCCGGCTCGCGGCTGTTCGTGCAACGCGAGGTTCACGAGCGTGTGCTCGAGTTGCTGGCAGCAAAGGCGCGCGGCTTGCGCGTGGACCTGCCGGACGCGGCGGGGGCCCAGATGGGACCGATCGCCTCGTTCGCGCATCGCGAGCGCATTGCCGCGATGGTGGAAGCCGCTCGCGTCGAGGGCGCGAAAATCCTTGTCGGCGGTTCGATTCCCGCTGATCCGCGGCTGGCGAAGGGCGCGTTCTATCTACCCACCATCGTGTCCGGCATCGACAATACGGCGACGATCGCGCGCCAGGAAATCTTCGGGCCGGTGTTGTGCGCGCTGCCGTTCGATGACGAGGGCGATCTCGTGGCGCAGGCCAATGACTCGGTGTACGGCCTTGCCGCCGGCCTCTGGACCGCGAACTACCAGCGCGCCTGGCGCGTCGCGCGTGCGCTCGACGCCGGCACGGTCTGGATCAATACCTACAAGCAGCTTTCCATTGCCACGCCCTTCGGCGGATTCAAGGAAAGCGGCATCGGGCGCGAGAAAGGCATCGCCGGAATGCGCCTGTACCAGCAGCCGAAGAGCCTTTATTTCGGGCTCGGCAACACCTGACGGATTGCACCCGTCGCATCGACCCGGTAGAAATCATGGCAAAGAAATTCACGCGGATCGGCTTCATCGGACTTGGTGTCATGGGCGAGCCCATGTGCCGCAACCTCGCGCGCAAGTCCAACTTGCCGGTGCAGGCCTGCGACCGCGATCCGGCACCGCTCGAGCGCCTGAGAGCGGATCGCGTGCTGCCTTGCGCTTCCGTTGCGGAAGTCGCCGCCACCGGCGACATCGTGTTCCTGTCGCTGCCTTCCGGCGCGATCGTGGAAGAGGTGGCCAGCGGACCGCGCGGCCTGCTCGCG
>DASZTG010000079.1:0-8095 GCA_035548375.1 Burkholderiales bacterium | reverse complement strand
CCGGTCAATCCGCTCGAAGACAGGCTCGCCGTGGTCGCCGCGCTGGAAAGCGTGAGCCTGGTGACCTGGTTCGAGGACGACACCCCCTTGTCGCTCATCCGGATTTGCCGGCCGGACGTATTGGTAAAGGGTGGTGACTGGCCGGTGGAAAAAATCGTGGGCGCAAGCGACGTGACCGGATGGGGCGGAAAGGTGCTGTCGATTCCCTTCCGCTTCGAGCGCTCGACCACGGCACTGTTGAAGCGAATCAGAAAATCCTGACGACTCGGTAAGGAATTCCCATGTCCGCGAACTCCACATTCGTGCGCGATACCTGGCGCCTGATCAAACCCTATTGGACCTCGGAGGAGCGCAAGTCCGCCTGGATACTGCTCATCGCCGTGGTGGTGCTCACGCTCGCGATGGTCTACATGGATGTCCAGTTCAACGACTGGTACAACTCCTTCTACAACGCCCTGCAGGAAAAGGACAAGGCCGCCTTCTGGAAACTGATGGGGCGGTTCACCATCCTGGCGACGATCTACATCGTCATGGCGGTGTACGCGGTCTACCTCAACCAGTTGCTGCAGATCCGCTGGCGGCGCTGGCTCACGGACAACTACCTGCGCGACTGGCTGGGCGAGCGCGCCTACTACCGCCTGCAACTGGTCGGGAATCCGGCGGACAACCCCGACCAGCGGATTTCCGACGACATGAAGATCTTCGTGGACCAGTCGCTGGATCTTTCGCTCGGCCTGCTGAATGCGGTGGTCAAGCTGGGCTCCTTCGTGGGAATTCTCTGGGCATTGTCCGGACCGCTGGAAATCCCGTTCAACGGCAGCCAGGTCGTCATCCCGGGCTACATGGTATGGGCGGCCCTGATCTATGCGGTAGGAGGCACCTGGCTCACGCACAAAATCGGCAAGAAACTCATCGGCCTGAGCTTCGACCAGCAGCGTTTCGAGGCGGACTTTCGCTTCTCGCTGGTGCGGTTTCGCGAAAATGCCGAAGGGGTCGCGCTCTACGGCGGCGAGCAGGATGAACTGCGCGGGTTCCGCGCGCGCTTCAAGAACGTCGTCGAGAACTGGTGGCGCATCATGAACCGCACGAAGATCCTGAACTTCTTCACGATCGGCTACAACCAGGCCGCCGTCATTTTCCCCTTCGTCGTCGCCGGCAACCGCTACTTCGCCGGGACCATACAGCTTGGCGGCCTCATGCAGATCTCCAACGCGTTCGGCCACGTCCAGAGCTCGCTGTCGTGGTTCATCGGCGCCTACACCACGTTCGCGACCTGGAAGGCGACCGCGGATCGTCTCATCGGTTTCCGCCGCTCCGTCGAAGACGCCCACGCGCAGGCCGGCAGCGAAGCCGGCGTGCGGCAGGCGCCGAGCGCGGATTCCAGTCTCGTCATCGACAACGTGTCGCTCGCGTTGCCCACTGGCGCGCCGCTGCTCGCGCCTTCGAACGTGACGATCCAGCCCGGCGAAAGCTGGCTGATCCGCGGCCCCTCGGGCTCGGGCAAGAGCACGCTGTTCCGTGCGATCGCCGGAATCTGGCCGTTCGGCAAGGGCCTGGTCCGCATGCCGGACAAGCGCGACGAACTCTTCCTGCCGCAGCGACCTTATCTTCCGATCGGTACCTTGCGCGAAGTCATCGCCTATCCGACGCGAAACGCCGGCTATCCCGACGATGCGATGAAAGATGCGCTTGCCGAGGTGGGACTGCCCGCCCTGGTCGATCGGCTGGGGGAGCAGCACAACTGGTCCATGCAACTCTCCCCGGGCGAGCAGCAACGCATCGCCTTTGCCCGGGCGCTGCTGCAGAAGCCGGCGTGGCTGTTCCTCGACGAGGCAACGTCGTCGCTGGACGAGGCAGCGGAGCAGCAGCTTTACCGGCTGCTCAAGGAAAAGCTGCCGCAGACCACGATCGTCAGCATCGGCCATCGTTCTTCGCTGCAGGCTTTCCATACGCGCACGCTCGAACTCAAGTCGGGCGCGGACGGGCTGCGCACGCTGGCGCCCGCCTAGCGTCGGGTCAGCTCGCGGGACATTCGACCGGCCGCACATCCGTTCCCGGATAACCGGCCTTGAGCGCAGCGAGCTGCGCCGACTGCTGTTCGGAAGGGTTGCGAATCAGAAACGTGGTTTGCGTGATGCTCTGGGTGCGCTGCCCCAGTTGCGCCGAGCGCACGCCCTTGTCCCGGATGGCGGCCAGGAATTTCCTGGCACCCGCCTCGTTGCGAAACAGGCCGAGCGAAACGGCGTAGCGCCAGCGGCCGGCTTCCGTCACCGCGGCGAATTCGGAGACGCCGCGCTCGCGCAGCTCGGCCATCTTCTTGTCCATTTCCGCTTTCGACTTCAACGGCGGGATATAGACCCAGTAGCTCGACGGGATGTTCACTTCCACGCGCTGCATGTGTCCGCCCAGGCCCAGCCCGTCGAGCTCAGCCTGGGCCTTTGCCAGGTCGGCCGCCCCAAAACCGCCCCATTCGGTGCAGGCCTCGGCGGCGGGCACAGCCGTCACCGGCGCAGGCGTTGCAGGTTTCGGCGCAGGCGGCGCAATGATGCGGATCTGGTCGGCATTCATTTGCTGCTTGACGATCTGCGCGTCCGGGTCGGGCATGCGCTCGCGCATGAACACGTAGGCGGCGAGACCCAGGTTTGCGACGAGCAGCGCGATCGCGATCCATTTCACGGCAGATCCTCCGCGATGCGCACCAACCCCTCGAGCACGAGCTTGTCGACGAATCGAACAGGGCGGCCGATCTGCTCGGCGATCAATTCGCCGGCGCCGCCGCTGAACAGCAGTTCGGGAGTGCCATGGCCCGCGGCGGCCAAGGCCTCGCACATGCGCTCGACGGCGCCGCACAGCGCCTGGATCGAACCGCTCTCGATCGCGTCGCGGGTATTGCGCGGAAATGCCGAGAACCTGCCCCGCTCGGACGAAAGCCTCGCGGTATTGGCGGCCAGAGCCTCGCGCATGAGGTCGAATCCGGGGACGATGTAGCCGCCGAGGAACTCTCCTTGCGCGCTCAGGGCATTGATGGTCGTCGCGGTGCCGGAAATCACCACGACACAGGTCCTTTGCGTGAATTTGCGCGCGCCCACCAGCGCCGCCCAGCGGTCGACACCCAGTTGGGCAGGATCTTCATAGCCGTTGCTCACGCCGCCTTGCGAGCGACTGCTCGCGACCCAATGGATGGCCGCTTGCCAGCGGCGCGCGAGCTCGCCAAGCGCGCTTGCGACGCTGGCACCCGCGACGTTTGCGACCACGATCGCGTCGGGCTGTGGAAGCGAGGACCACTGGGCATCGAGCGACATGATGCCGGCGTTGGCGATCCATCCTTCGCGGACGAATCCGCGACCGTCGTGCATCGCCCACTTGATCCGCGTGTTGCCCACGTCCACCGCGAGCGTCATGCGCGCCGCGGGATTTCCTTCAACCCGCGCCACGCAGGCTCATTTCGCCGCCATAGAACTTGCGCGGCCCCGAACGGGTCTGGATCAGCAGTGCGCCATCTTCGTCGACGCCGCTCACCCGGCCCTCGATCTCGGTTTTGTCCGGCATGCGCATGCGCACCATCTTATCCTGATAGACGTGCAGGCGATTCCATTCCTGCTGCAACGGGGCGAATCCGGACGCGGAAAATTCGCCCAGAAGCGAGGCCAGGGCCTTCAGCAGTTCCGCGAAAAGCAGGTTGCGGTCGATTTCGATGCCGACCCGGGCAAGGTCCGCGACAGGCTGGTCGATGCGCGCCTTCAGTTCCTCCGGCAGGCGCAGGTTGATGCCTATGCCTATGACCGCAACCGTTGGACCCATCACGTCGCCCGCCAGCTCGACCAGGATTCCCGCGAGCTTCAGGTGGCGCCACAACAGATCGTTCGGCCACTTGAGCATGACATCGTCGGCGCCTTGCTGCCTGATCACGCGCGCCAGGGCAATGCCGACGACCAGGCTCAGCCCGCTCAGGAATCCCGCGCCCTGCTCGAAGCGCCACAGCAGCGAGAACGTCAGCGCGCCGCCGGGGCTCGAATGCCAGTCGCGTCCACGACGTCCGCGACCTTGCGTTTGCACTTCCGCCGCAAGGACGCTGCCGGATCTGGCGCCGTTCGCGGCGCGCGCAAGCATGTCGGTGTTGGTGGAACCGGTCCGGTCGACGACTTCAATGTCGAAACGCCTGGCCTGTCCGCCGAGATGGCCGGCGATGCGCTCGACCGACAGCCATTGCACCGGTGTGGCAAGGCGATAGCCGCGGCCATGGACCTTGTGCACGGTCAACCCCATCGCCTCGACATCTGCGAGCGCGTTGGACACCGTGCCGCGCGTCATGTCCAGCGCCCGCCCCATCTCCTCGCCCGAATGGAATTCCCCGTCTTCGAGCAGGCGCAGAACTTCGAGGGTATGCGGAGTCAAAATATCCAGGATCGGTTCGAAACCGGCTGAACTATACCGCAACCCTCCCGCCGGTCGCGATCCGCCCGTCATCCCGATGAACGGAGGAAGCGATGTTCAAGCACATCCTGATACCCACGGACGGCTCGGCGCTTTCGCGCAAGGCCATCAAGGCCGGCGTCGCGCTGGCACGCAGCACCGGTGCGCGCGTAACCGGCTTCTATTCGCCCGAGCGCTACGAGATCCTCGCCTACGGCGAATATTTCCCGCCGGACCTGATTTCGCGCGATGAATGGGAGAACCGCTCGCGCAAGACCGCGCTGCGCTTTCTCGCCGGCATAGAGAAGGAAGCGAAGGCCGCGGGGGTGAAGTATGCCGGCCGGCACCTGGACAGCGTCGCGCCCTGGGAAGCGATCGTCGAGGCGGCGAGGAAGAATAAATGCGACTTGATCTTCATGGCACGGACGCACCGGCCTGTCGGGACTATTGCTCGGCAGCCAGGCCGCCAAGGTCCTGTCCCATTCGAAGATTCCCGTCCTGGTTTACAAATGACGGGACGCTGGATGATCTGGGCGATCAGGCGGGACGGGGTTGCAACGCCGAGGTGTACTGTTCCGGTCCAACTGGCGCTTGCAAGCGGATCCTGGCCTCGAGCTCGCCGACTGCCTCGACGACCGTCATGCCGTTCGATACCAGCAGCAGCGATTGGCCGGCACAGAGAAAATCGTCGCGCAGCCGCCCCTCCTGCGTGACCCAGAGCACGCCGGACTCGCAGCGAATCCTGGTACCCGCCGCGCCGCGCAGGCGCAGCAGCTGCGAGGGACGCAGCTCGAACATGCCGTCATGGAGGTCGATTTTCATGGCGCCATGGTGCGCCATGGCCGCGGACCATAACAGATTCACTGGAAGTGAATTGTTTACGTTACAGTCCGGATTTTGAAATACTGTGCCGGTAGAGAATGAATGGCGCCGTACCTGTCCTCCCGCCGCTACGGCCAGTAGAGTTTCGCCATGACGCAGCAGTCCGTACTGTACGAATCCGTCGCGGATTCGATTTCGGGCCTGATTTCCGCGGGCACCCTGCGGCCGGGCGAACGCGTGCCGTCGGTGAGGAGGCTCTCGACCCAGCGGCGCGTGTCGATCGCGACCGTGTTGCGTGCCTACGAAGTGCTGGAAAACCGCGGCCTGATCGAAGCGCGCCCGAACGCCGGTTACTACGTTCGCCATCGCGCGCTGGTCGCGGAAGAGCCGTCGATCTCCAATCCGCCCAAGGCAGCGCAACTGGTGGGCATCAGCGCGCTCGTCCAGGACGTGCTCGATGCGCGCCGCCCCGGCGTAATTTCCTTCGGCACGGCTTGCCCGCCACCGGAATACATGCCTACGGGAAAGCTGCAGAGGCTGACCTCGTCGATCGTGCGCCGCAAGCCGCTGTCATTGACGCAATATGTGCTGCCGCCGGGCAACGAGGAACTCCGTCGGCAGGTCGCGCGCCGCTCGCTCGATCTCGGCTGCAACCTCGCGGCCAAGGACGTCATCGTGACCCACGGCGCCATGGAGGCGATGAACCTCTGCGTCCGCGCCGTGACCAAGCCCGGCGACACCATCGCGCTCGAATCGCCGACCTATTTCGGATTGCTGCAGACCCTGGAAAGCCTCGGCGTCAAGGCACTGGAGATCCCGACGCATCCGCGCGAGGGCATTTCGCTCGACGCGCTCGAATTCGCGCTCGAGCGGTCGAAAATCGCGGCGGTGATCGCCATGCCCAATGCGCAGAATCCGCTCGGCTTCACCATGTCCGACGAGAACAAGAAGCGCCTGGTGCGCATGCTCGACAAGCGCGGCGTGCCGCTGATCGAGGATGACGTCTACGGCGACCTGCACTACGGTGACGAGCGCGCCCTGCCTGCCAAAGCCTTCGATCGCAACGGCAACGTGATGCTGTGCTCGTCCTTTACCAAGACGGTCGCCCCCGGGTTCCGGCTCGGCTGGGTCGCGCCCGGCCGCTGGCACGCCCAGGTGCAGATGCTGAAGTTCATCAATTCGGTGGGCAGCCCCGAACTGCTGCAGCTCGTGATCGCGGAGTTCCTTGCCAGCGGCGGCTACGACCGGCAGCTGCGCTCGTTGCGACGCGTGTTTCGCGACCAGGTCGCGCACATGTCCGCCGCCCTCACGCAGTATTTTCCGCCGGGAACGCGCATTACCCGCCCCGCCGGCGGCTTCATCCTCTGGGTCGAACTGCCTGAATCCTGCGATTCGGTCGAACTGTTCCGCCAGGCGCTGCGCAACAACATTTCCTTCGGTCCCGGCGTGCTGTTTTCGGCGAGCGGCCGCTATCGCAATTGCATTCGCATCGGCTGCGCGGAGCCGTGGGCGCCCAGGGTCGAACAGGCAGTCGCCAAACTAGGCGATCTTGCGAAAAAGCAGGCCTGATCCGCCGAACAAAACAAAAACCCGCACGGTTCGCACCGTGCGGGTTTTTCATTGTTGCTGTCGCGGTAAGGCCTAGCTCAGCGCGTGGCCCACAGCGTTCACGTAGATCGAGTAGATCGACGTGCTGCCGCACATGAACAGGCGGTTGCGCTTGGTGCCGCCGAACGTGAGGTTCGCGATGACTTCCGGCGTGTGCAGGAAGGCCAGCAGCGAGCCGTCCGGGTGGTGCACGCGCACACCGTTGGTGTCCACGCCGCCCCAGCCCCAGCCGCACCAGACGTTGCCGTCGGTGTCGCAGCGGATGCCGTCGGTGAAGCCCGGCGCAAAGTCCGCGAACTGCTTCGGATTCGCCAGCTGGCCGCCGCTCTTCACGTCGAAGACGATGATGTTCGCGGGATTGCCCGGGCCGTCCGTAGCACCCGTGTCGACCACGTAGCAGCGCTTGAAGTCCGGCGAGAAGCAGATGCCGTTCGGGCGGCGCATCGGGCCTTCGGCCGCAACCGTGACCTTGCCTTGCGGATCGATCTTGTACACGCGCGTGGGCAGCTCGAACTCGGCCTTGTGGCCTTCGTACGGGCCCATGATGCCGTAGCCGGGATCGGTGAAGTAGAGCGAGCCGTCGCTGTAGGTGGCAACGTCGTTCGGCGCATTGAGTTTCTTGCCGTCGAAGCTGTCGCACAAGATGGTCCAGCTGCCGTCGTATTCGCGGCGGCGCACGCGGCGCGTGTCGTGCTCGCAGGCGATCAGGCGGCCCTGGTTGTCGCGGCCATGGCCGTTGGAGTAGCCGGATTCCGTCTGGTAGGTGCTGACGCGGCCATCATCCTCGTTCCAGCGCAGCACGCGATGGTTCGGAATGTCGCTCCAGAGCAGGCAGCCCCAGTCGCCCATCCACACCGGGCCTTCGCACCACAGCGCGCGATCGTTGCCTTCGCCGTGCCAGATGCGCTGCAGGGTCGCATTGCCCTGGCGGCCGGAGAAACGCTTGTCCTTCACTTCGAAGGCCGGCTCAGGGTAGGTGACGGTTTCGTTGCCGGTCCAGTCGCGATCGCGGCCAAATTTGTCGGTGCCCGCGAGTGCCGTACCGGCGCTCGCCGCGACGGCGGCGCCGGCCGCTGCGGTCGCCAGGAAGCTGCGGCGGCTCATGGCGGCAGGTTTTTGCGCGTCCACCTTGTTCATTTCGACAACGTCGGACTTCTGCTGATGTTCCATGTAGGTAGTTCCTCCAGTAATTGAATTATTGCTTTCGCCCTGTCGTTCCTTCGCGCCATGCATGACGCGGAGGACGCACCCC
>DASZTG010000078.1:0-96910 GCA_035548375.1 Burkholderiales bacterium | reverse complement strand
ACGCGGCGGACGACTCGAAGCTGGAGTCCGAACTTCGCGACTGGGCGAGCCTGGTGGGTCGCATCAAGGTCGGCGGGATGGCGCGCATGCTGGCGGACAATTGCGAATTCCGGACGCGCCAGGGCGACAATGTCGAACTTGCCGTGCCCGAGGCGCACAAGCACCTGCTGGAAAAGGCTTACACCGAGAAATTGCAGGCGGCACTCGGCGACTATTTCGGACGCAAGCTGTGCCTGCGCATTACCACGGGCGGCAGCGGCCAGACACCCGCCGAAATCGAAAACCAGGAACGGCAGGCAAAGCTCGCCAGGGCGATCGAATCCATCGACGCGGATCCGTTCGTGCGCGACCTGGTCGAGAATTTCGATGCACGAGTCAGGGATACTTCGATCAAACCGGTTTGAGGCAAGGACACCAATATGATGAAAGGCCAGATAGCGGGGCTCATGAAACAGGCCCAGCAGATGCAGGAAAACCTGAAGAAGGCGCAGGAGGAAATCGCCGCGACCGAAGTCGAAGGCCAGGCGGGCGCGGGCATGGTCAAGGTCGTCATGACCGGCCGGCACGACGTCAAGCGCGTGACCATCGATCCGAGCCTGATGGGCGACGACAAGGACATGCTGGAAGACCTGGTCGCGGCCGCAATGAACGATGCGGTCAGGCGCGTGGAAACGCTCACGCAGGAAAAAATGGGCGGGCTGACGTCCGGATTCGGCCTGCCGCCGGGAATGAAGCTCCCTTTCTAGCGGACGGAGGTTGGCGGCCAAATTCCGGCCGAGAACTCGCAAACCCGTCGCCGGCACGCGGCCACATTTGAAAACCCCCACATCCCTGGAAGAATTGATCGAAGCGCTGCGCTGCCTGCCCGGCGTCGGGCCGAAGTCGTCGCAGCGCATGGCCTTCCATCTCCTGCAGCGCGATCACGCCGGCGCGCAGCGCCTCGCGCACGCGCTGGATCAGGCGCTGCAGAAAGTCAGGCACTGCGAGCGTTGCAACAATTTCACGGAACAGGCAGTGTGCGAGTTGTGCAGTTCGGCGCGTCGCGACCAGGCCTTCCTTTGCGTCGTCGAAACGCCGGCCGATTTGCTGATGATGGAGCAGGCCCAGGTCTATGAAGGAATGTACTTCGTGCTGATGGGACGCCTTTCGCCGCTCGACGGCATCGGTCCGAAGGACATCCACCTCGATCGCCTGGTCAAGCGTGCGATCGACGGCATCGTCAAGGAAACGATCCTCGCCACCAACTTCACCGTGGAAGGCGAAGCGACGGCGCACTACATCGGCGAGCTGCTCGGCGCGCGCGGCATGAAGGTCTCGCGTATTGCGCGCGGCCTGCCCGTGGGCGGCGAGCTGGAGCACGTCGATAGCGGAACCCTGGCGCAGGCCATGATCGAGCGAAGAGCCGTTTGATGGCGGCTGCCGCCCCCGATTCGACAAAGCGGCGCGCCTCGCCGCGCCGCGCACCCAAGAGCACGCCGGCGGTCGCGAAAGGCGTGAGAAAGCCGTTGCGCCCGCCCACCAAGCGCGCGCCGCCTTCCGGCCCGCCGCCGCAGGAAAACGCCGACGCGACGCCGCGTTCGCAGAAGCTGCAGAAGGTGCTGGCCCAGTCCGGCCTGGGCTCGCGGCGCGCGATGGAAGAAATCATCAAGACGGGCAAGGTCAAGGTCAACGGCGAGCCCGCGACCCTGGGCATGCGCGTGACCACCGAGGATCTGATCCAGGTCGGGCGCCGGCAGATCAAGTTCAAGGTCACGACGCGCCTGCCGCGCGTGATCGTCTATCACAAGATCGACGGCGAGATCGTCAGCCGCGACGATCCCCAGGGCAGGCGCAGCGTGTTCGAGAAATTGCCCGTCATCCGCAGCGCCAAATGGCTCGCGGTGGGCCGCCTCGACTTCAACACCGGCGGCTTGCTCATTTTCACGACGTCGGGCGAACTCGCCAACCGGCTGATGCATCCGCGTTTCGAAGTCGAGCGCGAATACGCAGTGCGGGTGTTCGGCATGCTGACGCCGTCGCAGGTACAGGAACTGAAGACCGGCGTGCGGTTGTCCGACGGGCCGGCAAAATTCGAAGTGCTGGAGGACCAGGGCGGCGACGGGCGCAATCGCTGGTACCGCATCGTCCTCAAGGAAGGCCGCAACCGCGTCGTGCGCCGCATGTTCGAGGCGCTCGGCCTGCAGGTGAGCCGTCTGATGCGCGTGCGCTTCGGCATGGTGAGCCTGCCGCCGCGCCTGAAGCGCGGCCAGTGGGTGGAGCTGAAGGAATCCGAGATCGGCGAACTGCTGGAATGGGCAGGCGGCGTATCCGGCGCCGGCGACGAAGACGTCAGCGAGGCAGGTCCGACGCTCCCAGCAGAAAGACCAGCCCGTCACCGCCCGAGGTCTCGAGCCAGGTAAAGGGCAGCCTCGGGAACGCGCGTTCCAGCGCGTCGCGGTTGTGGCCGATTTCGGCGACCAGCAGTCCTTCCGGCGTCAGATGCGTTCCCGCCTGTTGCAGGATTCGCTGCACGATGTCCAGGCCGTCTTCGCCGCCTGCGAGCGCCAGTTCCGGCTCCGCCAGGTATTCCGCGGGAAGTCTCTCCATCGATTCGCGATTCACGTACGGCGGGTTGGACACGATGAGGTCGTATTTTGCGTTCAAGCCGGCGAACAGGTCGCCTTGCGCCAGCTGCACGCGATCCTGCAACTCATAGTCCCCGACGTTTCGCGACGCCACTTCCAGGGCAGCGGCGGACAGGTCGGTCGCGTCGACCCGAGCTTCGGGGAAGGCCAGCGCCAGCATGATCGCAAGGCAGCCGGAGCCCGTGCAAAGGTCCAGTGCGTTGCGGACCTTCGTGTCGTCCGAAATCCACGGATACAGGCCTTCGCGCAACAATTCCGCGATGAAGGAACGCGGCACGATTACGCGCTCATCGACGTAGAACCTGAGGTCACCCAGCCAGGCTTCATGCGTCAGGTAGGCGGCGGGAACGCGCTCGTCGATGCGCCTGCGTAACAACGCATCCAGCGCCTGCAATTCCGCGGCCGTCAGCCTGCGATCCAGCACGGAATCGAGGTCGTCCAGCGGGTGGCCGAGTGTATGCAGCAGCAGGTAGATGGCTTCGTCCCGGGCATCCAGGCTGCCATGGCCGAAATGCAAGCCGGCCCCGTCGAAACGTTCCAGCGTTTCCTTAAGCCAGTCCCGGACGCTTGGCGCGGCGGAACGCTCAGCGGCCATCCAGAACGTCGGCCAGGGTGAGCTGGTAGATGCGGGAGAGGGCGTCGAGGTCGGCGAGCAGGATGTGCTCGTCGAGCTTGTGGATGGACGCGTTGATTGGACCGAGCTCGACGACCTCGCGGCATACGGTGGCGATGAAGCGGCCATCGGACGTTCCACCGCTCGTGGAAAGCTCGGGCGTGCGGCCGGTTACGGCGTTCACGGCGCGCGACAGGCTCTCGACGAGCTTGCCCTTGGGCGTCAGGAAGGGTTGCCCGGATAGCGACCAGGCGATCTCGTAGTCGAGCCCGTGACGATCCAGCACGGCGTGAACGCGCGATTTCAGCGACTCCATGGTGCTCGCCGTGGAAAAGCGGAAGTTGAACTGCACGCGCAGTTCGCCGGGAATGACGTTGGTCGCGCCGGTGCCTGCCGCGATGTTGGAAATCTGCCAGGTCGTCGGCGGGAAATACTCGTTGCCGTCGTCCCACCTGGTGGTGGAGAGCTCGGCCAGCGCCGGCGCAAATTGGTGGATGGGGTTGCGCGACAAGTGCGGATAGGCGATGTGTCCCTGCACGCCGCGAACCAGCAGGTCGCCCGACAGCGAGCCGCGGCGGCCGTTTTTCATGGTGTCGCCGAGTGCCGAGACCGACGAAGGCTCGCCGACGATGCAAAAGTCCATGAGCTCGCCGCGAGCCCGCAGCGCTTCGACGACTTTCACCGTGCCGTTCACGGCGATGCCCTCTTCGTCGGACGTGATCAAGAGCGCGATGGAGCCTGGGTGATCGGGATTGGCAGCGAGGAACCCCTCGATGCCGGTGACGAAAGCCGCGATGGACGACTTCATGTCGGCGGCGCCGCGGCCATACAGCACGCCGTCGCGCACGGTGGGCGTGAACGGATCGGAATGCCACTGGCCGACCGGGCCGGTCGGCACCACGTCCGTGTGGCCGGCGAATACGACCAGCGGCGCCGCGGTCCCGCGGCGGGCCCACAGGTTGTCGACGTCGCCGAAGCGCATGCGCTCGATGGTGAACCCGAGGCGGGCAAGGCGCTGTGCCAGCAGGTCCTGGCAGCCGCCGTCGTTCGGTGTCACGGAAACGCGCGAGATCAACTCGCGCGCGAGTTCAAAGGTCGCGGAAGTCATCGGTGAAGCGCCTGCGCGGCGGCAGGCGAGGCAGAAGTTCCGTTCAGCTCTTTTCCTGGTCTACGTTCAGCTTGATCTCGTTGAACGAGTAGCTCGCACCCGGCTTGATGGAAATCCGGCTGGTCGGGCTGTCGCCGATCTTGCCGGAGGCCTTCTGCTCGAAGTTGTTGATGAGCCAGGACAGGTTGGTTGCGGAATCGGAGTTCTTCAGCGCCTCGTCCTTGGCGATCGTGCCGGCCATGTACAGCTCGAACAGGGCCTGCTCGAACGTCTTCGAGCCTGGCGACAGGCTTTGTTCCATCGCCTCGCGGATCTGGTCGATCTCGCCCTTGGCGATGAGTTCGGCGACGTGCTTGGTGTTCAGCATGACCTCGACCGCCGCGACGAGGGAGCCGTCGTTGGCCTTGACCAGGCGCTGCGAGATGATCGCCTTCAGGCTGATCGACAGGTCGGACAGCAGCGAGGTGCGTGCGTCGTAGGGGAAGAAATTGATGATGCGGTTCAGCGCGTGGTAGCTGTTGTTGGCGTGCAGGGTGGAAATGCAAAGGTGGCCGGTCTGCGCGTACAGCAGCGCGTGGCCGAGCGTCTCGCGGTCGCGGATCTCGCCGATCATCATGGTATCCGGCGCTTCGCGCATGGCATTGACCAGCGCGTTTTCGTAGGACCGCGTATCGGTGCCGACCTCGCGCTGGTTGATCACGCACTTGTCGTTGCGGAACACGAACTCCATCGGATCCTCGATCGTCAGGATGTGGCCGGGCTTGAGCGCATTGCGGTGCTCGATCATCGCCGCGAGGGTCGTCGATTTTCCCGAGCCCGTGGAGCCGACCACGAGCACGAAGCCGCGCTTCTCGAGGATCAGTTCCTTCAGCACCGCCGGGAGCTTCAGCTTGTCGATGCCGGGTGTCGTGCTGCGCAGGTAACGCACCACCATGGCGACATGGCCGCGCTGCCGGAATACGTTCACCCGGAAGCGGCCGACGTCGGGGAGGACATGGGCGAAGTTCATCTCCATGGTCTCCTCGAATTCCTTGATCTGCTTGTCGGACATGATCTCGTAGGCGATCTTTCTCGCCGTCTCGGGATCGATGATCGTCTGGTTCACCGGCATGATGATGCCGAGGATCTTGATCGACACCGGCGCGCCCGCCGAAATGAACAGGTCGGACGCCTGCTTTTCCGCCATCAGTTTGAACAGGGGTGTCAGGAACATGGTGGCCTCTAGGACTCCTGGTTGAAGGGGCTTCCTGCGTCAGACGCCGCGCAGCAGATCGTTGATGCTGGTCTTTGCACGGGTTTTGGCGTCGACCTGCTTCACGATGACCGCGCAGTACAGGCTGTATTTTCCGTCGGCGGAGGGCAGGTTGCCCGACACCACCACCGAGCCCGGCGGAATGCGCCCGTAGGTCACTTCGCCGCTTTCGCGGTTGAAAATCTTCGTGCTCTGGCCGATGTAGACGCCCATCGAGATCACCGAGCCTTCGCCGACGATGACGCCTTCGACGACTTCCGAGCGCGCGCCGATGAAGCAGTTGTCCTCGATGACGGTCGGGTTGGCCTGCACCGGTTCGAGCACGCCGCCGATGCCCACGCCGCCGGACAGGTGCACGTTCTTGCCGATCTGCGCGCAGGATCCGACCGTCGCCCAGGTGTCGACCATGGTGCCCTCGTCGACGTAGGCGCCGATGTTCACGAAGGAGGGCATCAGCACGACGTTTTTCGCGATGAACGAGCCGCGGCGCACCACGGCGTTGGGCACCACGCGGAAGCCGCCATCCTGGAAATCCGCGCTGCCGTAGTCGGCGAATTTCGCCGGCACCTTGTCGAAATAGTTGGTATAGCCATCGCGCACGACTGCGTTGTCCTGCAGGCGAAACGACAGCAGGACGGCTTTCTTGACCCACTGGTGCGTGATCCAGTCGGCGCCCGATTTCTCGGCCACCCTCAGCTTGCCGGAATCGAGTTGCGCGATCGTCTCGGCGACGGCCTCCTTCAGCGCGGGCTCGGCTGTCTTCGGTGAAATTCCGGCGCGGTTTTCAAAGGCCTTGTCGATTGCCGACTGCAAGTCCGTCATTCTTGTTCTTTCCCTTTGCCAATTGTGAGTAAAACGCCTTCAGGCGCTGGATCGCCTCGGTGCATTCGTCGACGGGTGCGACCAGCGCAATCCGGACGAAATTCCGGCCCGGGTTCACGCCGCGCGCTTCGCGCGCCAGGTAGCTGCCCGGCACGACGGTGACATTATATTGCTCGAACAACTGTTTAGCGAAATCCGTGTCGGCGATCGGGGTGCGCAGCCAGAGGTAGAAGGATGCCTCCGGCGTCGTCGCCCCGGTGACGGGCGCCAGGATGGCGATCGCGCGTTCGAATTTTTCCCGGTACAGGCGGCGGTTTTCGACGACATGCGCTTCGTCGTTCCATGCCGCCGCGCTGGCGGACTGCACGGCGGGATTCATGGCGCAGCCGTGATAGGTGCGATAGAGCAGGAATTTCTCGAGTATGCCGGCGTCGCCGGCGACGAATCCCGAACGCATGCCCGGCACGTTGGAGCGCTTGGAGAGGCTGCTGAACGCGACCAGCCGGCGGAAATCCCTGCGGCCCAGCTTCCAGGCGGCTTCCAGGCCGCCCAGGGGCGGGCGTGCTTCGTCGAAATAGATCTCGGAATAGCACTCGTCCGAGGCGATCACGAAGCCGTGCTCGTCCGACAATTCGAACAGCGCCCGCCACTCGTCCAGCGACAGCACGCTGCCGGTGGGATTGCCGGGCGAACAGATATAGATGAGTTGTGTGCGTGCCCAGGTATCCGCGGGCAGTTGATCGAGATCCAAGGCGAAGCGGTCGTGCGGAAGCAGGTTCAGGAACCGGGTTTCACCGCCGGCAAGCAGCACGGCTCCCTCATAGATCTGGTAGAAGGGATTCGGCGCGACGACCACGGGCTGGCCGCGCGACCTGTCCACGACGGCCTGCGCGAAGGCGAACAACGCTTCGCGGCTGCCGTTCACGGGCAGCACCTGCTTGACCGGATCGATGGCGTCGATGCCGTAGCGGCGCTGGATCCATCCGGCGATCGCCTTCCTCAATGCCTCGCTGCCCGCCGTCGCCGGGTAACTCGACAGTCCGCCGATGTCACGGATGAGCGTGTCGCGGATGAATGACGGTGTCGCATGCTTGGGTTCGCCGATCGAAAGGCTGATCGGTTTCAGCGATGCGTCCGGTTTCGCGCCCGCGAGCAGGGCTGACAGTTTCTGGAACGGATAAGGCTGGAGTCTGGAGAGGTCGGGATTCATCGTCGAACCTGCGGGGCACGCGAGCGTGCACGTTCGGGCGGTCGGATTATAGGGCGGGCCTGCTCGCGGGAGTCGATTCAGGCGCGCTCAGCGCACCGGTGATTCCGGATCGAGTCGCGCAAGGTCGATTCGCGGCGCCGGCTTCCAGCCCTTCTTGGCGTGCTCGGCCGTCACCGTCGTGAAGATGCCCCCGCGCACGAAAAAGCGCGCGGTCAACCGCATGAAGCGGGGCCGGGTCGCGCGAGCGAGGTCATCGAGCATGCGGTTGGTCACCGCTTCGTGGAATGCGCCCTCGTTTCGAAACGACCACACATAGAGCTTCAGGCTCTTCAACTCGACGCATTTCTCGTCCGGCACATAGTCGAGGAACAAATTGGCGAAATCCGGCTGGCCGGTTTTCGGGCACAGGCAGGTGAATTCGGGAATCTCCATATGAATCAGATAATCCCGGGCCGGGTTCGGATTCGAAAACGTTTCCAGCTTCAAAGACGGCTTGCTTGGCATTCTCTCGCGGGCCATTCCATTGTTAAAATGCGGGCAGAAAAATCGCGCCTGGTCCGTGGCTATGCGGGCATCCAAAACTTTTGGGCCCCTGCATTCACGGGGCACCCATGAATTTTGGGGCCCCGCTCGGGGCCCAGGCGCTTCTGTTAAGTGTTCCTTGAATTATAAGTCTTTATACAGCCCCGACCGTGCGACTCACCCATATCAAGCTTGCAGGTTTCAAATCCTTCGTCGATCCGACGCACATTCCCGTGCCCGGCCAGCTCGTGGGCGTGGTCGGTCCCAACGGTTGCGGCAAGTCCAACGTGATCGATGCCATCCGCTGGGTGCTCGGCGAATCCTCCGCGCGGCAATTGCGCGGCGAGAACATGCAGGACGTGTTGTTCAACGGCTCCGGCGAGCGCAAGCCGACCGGGCGCGCCAGCGTCGAACTCGTGTTCGACAACAGCCTGGGCAAGGCGGCCGGCGCATGGTCGACCTACGCCGAGATCTCGGTCAAGCGCGTGCTGGAACGCGACGGCGAATCTTCGTATTTCCTGAACAACCAGCATGTGCGCCGCCGCGACATCGCCGACATTTTCCTCGGCACCGGCCTGGGCGGACGCGGCTACGCGATCATCGAGCAAGGCATGATCTCGCGCATCATCGAGGCCAAGCCGGAGGACCTGCGCAGTTTTCTGGAAGAGGCGGCCGGCGTCTCGAAATATCGCGAACGCCGGCGCGAAACGGAACTGCGGCTGGAGGATACGCGCGAGAACCTGCTGCGCGTGGACGACATCCGCCAGGAACTCGGCAAGCAGCTGGAGCATCTCGAATCCCAGGCCGAAAAAGCCGGGAAGTACCGTGAATTCGAGGCGGGGCTGAAGCGCACGCAACAGTTGCTGTGGGTGCTGCGCAAGCGCGATGCGCAGAAGCAGCGCGCAAAAATCGTCCAGGACATCGACGCGACCGGCATCGAGCTGGAAGCGGAAACCGCCCGCCTGCGCGACGCGGAAAAGCGCGTCGAGGAATTACGCTCCAGGCATTTCGGCGCGTCCGACGCGGTGCACGCGGCGCAAGGCACGCTGTATGAGGTCAATGCGGAGATCGCCCGGGTCGAGCAGCAGGTCCAGTTCCTGCGCGATAACCGCAACCGCGCGGAACAGCGGCTGGGCACCCTGCGCGCGCAGGAAGCCGAGCAGGGCGTCAGGCAGGAATCGTTGCAGGCCGCGCACGCCGAGAACACGCGGGCGCTGGCGCTGGCCGACGAGCAACTGGCCGCGTCGGAGCAGGCGCTGGTCGAGGCACGCCAGGCGCTACCGGTTGCCGACGCGGCCCATCGTTCGGCGCAGGCGCTCCTTGGCCGGGCGCAGGACGCGCTCACGCAGGCCGAGCAGCAATTGCGCCTGGAGGAAACGCGCAAGGGCCACGCCGAAAAATTGCTGCTGCAACTGGATTCGCGGCGCACCCGCCTCGAGGAAGAGCGCGACGGGCTGGAGGTCCCGAACCTGAGCGAGCTTGTGAGGCTCGAATCCGAGATTCGCGAGCTTGGCCACCAGATCGACGGCCAGCGCGGCGAATTCGAGATCTGCGAGGCCGAGCTGCCGAGGCTGGAGCAATCCGTGCAGTTCGCGGACGAATCCGCTGAACAGGTTCGCCAGCGCCTGCACCAGCTCGACGCGAGGCTGACCGCGTTGCAATCATTGCAGGACAGGGTCAGCCGGGCCGGCGAACTCGAGCCGTGGCTCGACCGCAACGACCTGCGCCGCAACCCGCACTTGTGGCAAGGCCTGCGCATTCGTGACGGCTGGGAAGACGCGCTCGAAGCCGTCTTGCGCGAGCGTCTGAACAGCGTCGGCCTGGCCGATCTGGGCCAGGCCCATGCCTGGATCGCACAGCCGCCGCCGGGCAAGCTCTCGTTTCACCGCCTGGGCGCGGGATCGGCTTCCCTGGAACCGGCGCCCGCCGGGCTGGAGCGCCTGACCGACTATGTCACCTGCACCGACGAGCGGCTGGCCGGCGTGCTCGCCGACTGGCTGGCTGACGTGTACGTGCTGGCGGATCCCGCGCAAGGCATCGAAATCGCCGCCAAGCTGCCGGCCGGTGCCTTCCTGGTCAGCGCGCGCGGCCATGTCTTCACCAGCACGAGCATCAGCTTTCACGCCGACGACTCGGAAGTCCACGGCATCCTGTCGCGCCAGCGCGAAATCGAATCGTTGTTCGCCGAGCGCACGCAGGCCGATTCGAAATTGGGCGAGCTGAACCGGGTCGCGTCTACCCAGAAGACGGAGTTCGAGGAACGCAAGAACCAGGCGGATCGCCTGCGTCGCCAGGTGGCCGACCTGCAGGAAAGCCAGCACCAGTTGAAGCTTGACCACGTGCGGCTGTCGCAACTGGCCGAGCGCCTGAAGGCTCGCGGCGAGCAGATCGTGGCCGAACTGGGAGAGATCGACGCGGAATTCGCGCGCGAGACCGCAAACCAGGAACGCGCCGATGGCGAAATGCAGGCCCTGCAGGCCGGCATGGCGGCCATGCATGCGGCGGTCAGCGAGGCCCGATCCGCGCACGCTGAGTCTGATTCCGCGCTGCAGTCCAGCCGGAATGCCGCCCAGCGAGTCGAGCGCGAGCAGCAGGAGGCGCTCTATCAGCAGAAGACTGTGTCAAACAAAATCAGCGATATAGAGTCTTCTCTTCATGTAATCGCCGAGACCTTGGCGCGCTTCCGCGAGGACGCGCGATCGCTGGCGGAGGAAATCGAAGGCGCCGACGAATCCGGCCTGCAGGCCCAGCTCCAGGAGCATCTCGGCTTGCGGGGTGAACGCGAGCAGGCCTTGAAGCAGGCGCGCGAGGAACTCGAAGGGACCGACCAGAATCTGCGGGCGACCGAGCAGGAGCGCCTGGCCTCGGAGCAGAAACTGGCACCCACGCGAGAACGCATCAACGAATTGCGCCTCAAAGAGCAGGAGGCGCGCCTGGCGGAAGAAAGCTACGCCGCACAGCTCGCCGAAGCCCACGCCGCGGAAGAAGAATTGCTGCCGTTGCTCGAAGAGGGCTTGCGCGCCAGCAAGCTGCAAAGCGAGATCAACCGGCTCAACGAGGACATTGCAGCACTCGGACCCGTCAACCTCGCGGCACTCGAGGAATTGACGAGTTCGAGGGAGCGCAAGACCTACCTGGACTCGCAATCGCAGGATCTGGCCGAGGCCGTCGAGACACTGGAGACTGCAATACGCAAGATCGACCGCGAGACGCGCGAGCGTCTGCAGGAGACCTTCGATACGGTCAACCGCCATTTCGGCGAGATGTTCCCGGCGCTGTTCGGCGGCGGCGAGGCGAAGCTGCTGATGACCGGCGAGGAAATCCTCGACGCCGGCGTGCAGGTCATCGCACGGCCGCCGGGAAAGCGCAACGCCTCCATCCACCTGCTGTCCGGCGGCGAGAAGGCGCTGACGGCGCTGTCGCTGGTGTTCTCGATGTTCCAGCTCAATCCGGCGCCCTTCTGCCTGCTCGACGAGGTGGACGCGCCGCTCGACGACAGCAACACGGAGCGCTTCTGCTCGCTGGTGAAGAAGATGTCGGGCAACACGCAGTTCATGTTCATCACGCACAACAAGATCACGATGGAAATGGCCAACCAGCTGATCGGCGTCACCATGCAGGAGCAGGGCGTGTCCCGCGTGGTGGCGGTCGACGTGGACGAGGCCTTGCGCATGCGCGAGGAGGCGGCGGCATGAGCAGGAAGCAGGGGCCCCGCTTCGCGGGGATGCGCCCGCCCGCGATTGGCGCCGGACGCCGACGCGGAAATGTTGGTTCCACTGCGGGCCTCAAGGAGGCGGCCGCCTGACGCGGCGCGCACTACCACACGGTAAGGACACGATGAGCGACTTGCAGATCGGGCTTGCGGGGCTCGGCGCCTTGATGGTGGCGTCCGTGGTGGCGTTCAACTGGTGGCAGGAAAGAAAATTCCGCCGGCGCAGCCAGGAAACCTTCCCCGGCCGCCATGAAGACGTGCTGCTGGACCAGCCTGCGGTCGCGCCGACGATGCCGGCCGCGATTGCGCGCGAAGCGCAGGAGCAAGAGCGCCGCATCGAGCCGAGCATGGAACCTCGCCTCGAACCCAGCCTCGCGGCGCCCTCCGAGGCGCCGGTTGCAGCGCCGATTCCCGAAGCGCCGGTCTCGGACGTCCCGCGCGCCGAAATCGATTACATCGCGCAAATTCGCTCGGGCGATTTCATCTCGCCGGGCAGGCTCGCGCACTTGCAGCGGGCGCTGCCGGCATTGCAGCGGCGGATCAGCTTTTCGGGGCTCGATCGCCAGGCCCGCGCGTGGGAGCCGCTCGTGGCCGACGACGCACGCTATTCCGCGGTTTGCGTCGCATTGCAGCTCGTCGATCGCACCGGTCCGGTCAGCGACGCGCAACTGCGCGAGTTCGGCGACGCCGTGAGGCAGGTCGCGGGCGACATCGGTGCCATGGCCGATCTGCCGGAACTCTCGCCGGCGCTCGATCGCGCATCCGAGCTGGATGGATTCTGCGCCGACGTGGATGTGGTGGTCGGCATCAATGTGATCGCCGGGACGGGCCAGGTCTTCCATGGCACCAAGATCCGCGCGCTGGCCGAGGCCGCCGGCCTGCAACTGCATCCGAGCGGCGTCTTCCACTGCAATGACGAGAATGGCGCCATGCTGTTCGCGGTCGACAACCAGGAATCCGAACCTTTCGTCGCGGATCGCATTCGCAGCATCACCACGCCGGGAATCACCTTCCTGCTCGATGTGCCGCGGGTGGAGAACGGACTGCGCGTTTTCGACAAGATGGTCGCCACGGCGCGCGGCTTTGCCGACTCGCTGGGCGGCACCCTGGCCGACGACAATCGCGCGCTCCTGAACGAATCCGGCCTGGACAGGATTCGCGGCCAGCTGCGGGCGATCTACGCCAGCATGGAGCAGCAGGGCATCGAAGCCGGCAGCCCGCTGGCGTTGCGCCTGTTTTCCTGATGGCGGTGCCGCGCGAGGCGGCGGCGCGTTCGCAAGAATTGCGGCGCGAACTCGAGCTCGCCAACGTCAATTACTACGTCAACGACGCGCCGACGATGCCGGACGCGGAATACGACCGCTTGTTCCGCGAACTCCAGGCCCTCGAGGCCGAATATCCCGAGCTTGCAAGCGCGGATTCGCCGACGCAGCGCGTCGGGGCCGCGGCACGGTCGGACCTGCCGAAGGTGCGGCACGCGGTGCCGATGCTTTCGATTCGCACCGAAACCGATTCGCAGTCCAGCGGCGCGTCGACCTTCGATGCGCGCATCCGGCGCGAATTGAAGCTCGGCGCGGACGACCCCGCAGTCGAATACAACGCCGAGCTGAAATTCGACGGCATCGCCATCAGCCTGCGCTACGAGGATGGCGTGCTGGCGCGCGCGGCGACGCGCGGCGACGGCCAGGTCGGCGAGGACGTAACGCCGAACGTGCGCACCATTCGCAGCATTCCGCTGCGCCTGCGCACGACCCGCGCGCCGGCCGTGCTCGAAGTCCGCGGCGAGATATTGATGAATCGCGATGATTTCAAGAAGCTGAACGATCGCCAGCGCGCAGCCGGAGACAAGGTCTTCGTCAATCCGCGCAATGCCGCCGCCGGATTCGTGCGCCAGCTGGACTCGCGGATCACCGCCACGCGGCCGCTGACCTGTTTTGCGTACGGACTGGGCGAGATGGACGGCTGGAAGCTGCCGGCGACGCAATCGGCGATCCTGGATGCGCTGCGCGAATTCGGCCTGCCGGTTGCCGACGAACGCACCGTCGCCAGCGGCGCGGTGGGCCTCGCCGCATTCCATGCCCGCATCGCGACGTTGCGGGACGCATTGCCGTTCGACATCGACGGCGTCGTCTACAAGGTGAACGACCTCGAGCTGCAAACCAGGCTCGGCTTCGTATCGCGCGAGCCGCGCTGGGCCGTCGCCCACAAGTTTCCCGCGCAGGAAGAGCAGACGACCGTGACCGGCATCGAGGTGCAGGTCGGCCGGACCGGCAAGCTCACGCCGGTGGGCAAGCTCACGCCGGTGTTCGTCGGCGGCGTCACGGTGAGCAACGTCACGCTTCACAACGAGGACTACATTCGCAGCCTCGACCTGCGCGTCGGCGACACCGTCGTGGTGCGACGCGCGGGCGACGTCATTCCCCAGGTGGTCGCGGTTCGCACCGAGCTGCGGCCTGCACGCGCGCCGGTTTTCCACATGCCGAAGCGCTGCCCGGTGTGCCATTCGGCCGTGGTCCAGGACGAAGGCGAGAAAGACCACCGATGCAGCGCCGGGCTGTTCTGCCCGGCCCAGCGCAAACAGGCGCTGCTGCATTTTGCGGGACGGCGCGCAATGGACATCGAAGGCCTCGGCGGCAAGCTCGTCGACCAGCTCGTCGACGCCGACCTGGTCAAGACGCCGGCGGACCTGTACCGGCTCGACCTTGCGACACTGTCCGGTCTGGAGCGCATGGCGGAAAAATCCGCGACCAACGTCCTGGATGCGATCACCCGGAGCAAGGATACGACGCTGCCGCGATTCGTATTCGCGCTCGGCATACGCAATGTCGGCGAAACCACGGCGAAGGACCTGGCGCGACACTTCGGCACCCTGGATGCGCTCATGCAGGCCGACGAAGCGGCGCTGCTGGAGGCGCCGGACGTGGGGCCGATCGTCGCGCAGAGCATCGCGCAGTTTTTTCGCGAGCCGCACAATGCCGGAATCATCAAGCAAATGCGCGCGGCGGGCGTTCACTGGGATGAATCGGAGGCCATCCGGCCGGCGGCGTTGCCGCTTGCCGGCAAGACCTTCGTGCTGACCGGCACGCTGCCGGCCCTGACGCGCGACGAAGCGAAGGATCGCATCGAGGCGGCCGGCGGCAAGGTTTCAGGCAGCGTGTCGAAGAAAACCGACTACGTCGTGGCGGGTAGCGAGGCCGGAAGCAAATTGGACAAGGCGCGGGAACTTGATATCCCTGTGCTGGACGAACGGGGGTTGCTAGAATTGATCGACCAACCCAACGCATCGGCAAGCGATGCCGCAAGGAGAAACACTTGAACAAGATTACCAAGGCCGTCTTTCCGGTGGCCGGCATGGGTACCCGTTTCCTGCCCGTCACCAAGGCCAGCCCGAAGGAAATGTTGCCGGTAGTTGACAAGCCGCTGATCCAGTATGCGGTGGAGGAGGCGGTCGCCGCCGGCATCACGGAAATGGTATTCATCACCGGCCGCAACAAGCGCTCGATCGAAGACCATTTCGACAAGGCCTACGAGCTGGAAACCGAGCTGGCCGCCAGGAACAAGCACGCCATGCTCGAGCTCGTGCACGACATCGTCCCCAAGAATGTCAACTGCATCTACGTGCGCCAGACCGAGGCGCTGGGGCTGGGCCACGCCATCCTGTGCGCGCGGCCGGTGGTGGGCAACGACCCCTTCGCGATCATCCTGGCCGACGACCTGATCGACGGCGAGCCGCCGGTCATGAAGCAGATGGTCGACGTCTACGCCAGGGAACGCTGCTCGGTGCTCGCCGTGCAGACGGTGGCGCGCGAGGAAACCTCCAGCTACGGCATCGTGCGCACCGAGCCGGGCGAGCGCGGCATGCACCGCATCACCGGCATCGTCGAAAAGCCGAAGCCCGATGTTGCGCCATCGACGCTCGCCGTGGTCGGCCGCTACCTGCTCGAGCCCGAGATTTTCGATTACCTCGAGAAAGTCACGCCCGGCGCGGGCGGGGAGATCCAGCTGACCGACGGCATCGCGGCGATGCTGAACCAGCAGCGCGCGCTGGCCTATGAATTCCAGGGCGTGCGCTACGATTGCGGCTCCAAGCTCGGCTACCTGCAGGCGAACGTGCTGTACGCGATGAAGCACCCGGAAGTCGCGGCCGACTTCACCTCTTTCCTCGAATCGCTGGGTTCGCCGCCCAAGCGGAAAAGCGCGAACGCCAAGTAGGGGATGTCCATGCTCAGCAAGGAAAACGCCTGGCAGCTGCTGCGCGATGCGGACCTCGTGCACGACGAGGACACCGTCAACCGCGCCGTCAGGCGCCTGGCGATCGACATCACCGCGAAGCTCGGCGACACGCTGCCGCTGGTCATGCCGGTCATGGGCGGGGCGGTGGTGTTCACCGGGCAGCTGCTGCCGCTGCTGCGCTTTCCCCTCGAATTCGATTACCTGCACGTGACGCGCTACGACGGCAAGACGCGCGGCGGGCAAATCCAGTGGAAGACCAAGCCGCACGTGGATTTTCGCGGGCGCACGGTGCTGGTGCTGGACGACATCCTCGACGAAGGCAACACGCTGGCGGCGATCCGCGACCACCTGCTCGGCGAGGGCGCGGCGAGCTTCCACAGCGCCGTATTCGCCGACAAGGACATCGGCCGCGAGAAGCCCATCCGCGCCGATTTCGTCGGCCTGAAGGTGCCGAACCGCTATGTGTTCGGCTTCGGCATGGATGCGCATGAAACCTGGCGCAACCTTCCCGCCATCTACGCACTGAAATCCTGAAGGAGTTCCGCTGTGCTCGGAATCATAGGCGGGACCGGCCTGACGCAATTGTCGAACCTCGAGATCACGCGGCGCCAGATGGTGCGCACGCCGTTCGGGGACGCCTCGGGCGCGCTGACCTTCGGCAAGCTGAACGGCCGCGATGTCATGTTCCTGGCGCGCCACGGCTACGGGCACACGATCCCGCCTCACCAGGTCAACTACCGCGCGAACATCTGGGCCTTGCAGAGCGAGGGCGCGGAGCGGATCGTCTCCGTGGCCTCGGTCGGCGGCATCCGCGCCGACATGCAGCCGGGCACGCTTGCCATCCCGCATAACCTGCTCGACTACACCTGGGGTCGCGAGCACACGTTCTTCGAAGGCCCTGACCAGCCGGTCACGCACGTCGATTTCACGCATCCCTACTGCGACAAGCTGCGCGCGCGCATGCTGCAGGCCGCTGCCGCTGCGGGCCAGAAGGTCATCGCCGACGGCGTGTATGCCGCCACGCAGGGGCCGCGGCTGGAGACGGCGGCCGAGATCGACAAGCTGGAGCGCGACGGCGCCGACATGGTCGGCATGACGGGCATGCCCGAGGCGGCATTGGCACGCGAAATCGGCCTGCGCTATGCGGCCATCGCGGTGGTCGTCAACCATGCGGCCGGGCGCGGGGACAGCAGCCAGGCCATCCACATGGAGCAGATCAACGCGGTACTGCAGGCGGCGATGGTCAAGGTGAGGGCGTTGCTGGAAAAGCTGGTGGAAACCGGTGATTAAGCCGGTGCTGCGGATGGGCGACCCCATCCTGTTCCGGCAAGCCGAGCCCGTCGCGCAATTCGACACGCCGGAGCTGCACGCGCTGCTGCAGGACATGGACGATACGATGAAGTCCAAGAACGGCGCGGGCATCGCCGCGCCGCAGATCGGCGTGAGCCTTCAGGTGGTGATCTTCGGCGTGGGGGCCAATCCACGCTATCCGGATGCCGAGCAGGTGCCCTACACGGTGCTGGTCAATCCCGTGCTGGAACCCGTGGGTACCGAGATGGCGGAGGGCTGGGAAGGCTGCCTGTCGGTGCCGGGCATGCGCGGCGTGGTGCCTCGCCATACGGAATTGCGCTACCGCGGGTTCGACCAGTTCGGCACGCCGATCGACCGCACCGTATCCGGCTTCCATGCGCGCGTGGTGCAGCACGAGACGGATCACCTGCTGGGCATCCTCTATCCGATGCGCATCCGCGACTTGAGGCTGTTCGGCTACAACGAGGAATTGTTTCCCGGGCAGAACATCGTCGACGACTGATGTCGTCCGCGACTCAGGGCTGCAGCGCCTGCACCAGTTCCGTTTCCAGGCGCACGACTTTCTTGGTGTCGCGCAGGGCTTCGCCGTTGACGAGGAAGGTATCCTCGGCGCGTTCACCCAGCGTATTGATCTTGGCGGTGTACAGGTTCACGCCGTAGTCGTCGAGCACGCGCGCGATCCGGTACAGCAGGCCGGGCCGGTCTCCCGCCACCACATTCAAATAGTAGTAGGCGCCTTTCTCGTCCGGCCGGATGTCGACCTCGGGTGTCATCGACACATGCTTGACCTGGCGCGACAGGCGTCCCTTCGACGGTTCCGGCAATTGCGCGTGCGTGCGCAGCTGCAATTCCAGCTCGTGCTCGATGTAGCTGATCAGGTCGCGATAGTGCGACGTCGCCTTGGCCGGATCCATGACCTGGAAGCTGTCGAGCGCATAGTTGTGGCGCGTGGTGTAGATCTTGGCTTCGGCGATGTTGAAGCTGATGCTCTGGAAGAACCCGCAAATGCGCGCGAACAGCGACTTCTCATCCGGCGCGTAGATCATGACCTGCAGGCCTTCGCCGACCGGGGAGAGGCGCGCCTTCACGATGGGCACGGGCGTATCCACGCGGTAGTTCAAGAGCCGCGTGTGCCAGACGATGTCCTGCTCGTCATGGCGCAGGAAATAGCTGTCGTCGAGCTTTGCCCACAGGCGCCGCGCCGAGTCGTCCGCGATCGCATACGCGCGCAGCTTCACGAGCGCGCGCTCCTGCCTGGCCTGCAGCGTGTTTTCGGCAGGCACCGCGCCGGGATTGATCAGGCGCCGCGTGCTGCGGAACAGGTCTTCCAGCAGCTTGCCTTTCCAGGCGTTCCATACCTTGGGGCTGGTTCCGCGAATGTCGGCGACGGTCAGCAGGTAGAGCGCCACCAGGCGACGCTCGGTGCGCACCTTGTCCGCGAACGCGCGGATCACGTCCGGGTCGGAGAGGTCCTGCTTCTGCGCGGTGGCGGACATCATGAGGTGCTGCTCCACCAGCCAGGTCACCAGCTCGGTGTCTTCCTTCGACAACCCGTGCAGCCGGCAGAATTTCGCGGCGTCGGCCATGCCGAGCTTCGAATGGTCGCCGCCGCGTCCCTTGGCGATGTCGTGGAACAAGCCGGCCAGGAACAGCACCTCGACGCGCTCGAACTCCGAGATCAGGCGGGTGCACAGCGGGTATTCGTGCGCCATTTCCGGCACGGCGAAGCGGCGCAGGTTGCGCACCACCATCAGGATGTGCTCGTCGACCGTGTAGACGTGGAAGAGGTCGTGCTGCATGCGCCCGACGATGCGTCCGAACGCGGGCAGGTAGCGGCCGAGCACGCCGTACTGGTTCATGCGGCGCAGCGTATGCGTGATGCCGGTCGGGCGCCGCAGGATCTGCATGAACAGGTCGCGGTTCACCGGATTGCGCCGGAAGGCCGCGTCTATCTTGTCCCTCGCATGCCAGAGCGCGCGCATGGTCGGCACGGCGAATCCCTTGAGCTCGGGATGGTCCTGCAGCAGCAGGAAGGCCTCGAAGATCGCGGACGGCTCGCGCTGGAACAGCCCGTGGGACGCCTCGAGCAGCTCGGCATTGATGCGAAAGCGCTCGTTGAGGTCGAGCGGCTCGGTGTCCGCGGGCGGGAAGATCCTGCGCCTGAGGTTTTGCAGCACGATGGTGTTGAGCAGCTGCACCGCTTTTGCCGTCGTGTAGAACTGCTGCATGAGTTGCTCGCTGGCCCGCCTGGCCGCGGTATCGGCGAGGCCATATTCCTTCGCGAGCGCGGCCTGGAAATCGAACAGCAGGCGGTCTTCGCGCCGGTTCGTCTGGTAATGCAGGCGCACGCGCAGCACGGCCAGCGCCGATTCGTGCTGCTTGAGCTGGCGCGCTTCTTCGCGCGTCAGGATCTTCTGCTTCGTGAGGTCGAGCCAGCTTTGGCCCAGGCCCGCCGCGCGGCTGATCCACAAAATGTTCTGCAGGTCGCGCAGGCCGCCCGGGCTTTCCTTGACGTTCGGTTCGAGGTTGTAGGCGGTGTTGTTGAAGCGCGTGTGCCTTTGCTGCTGCTCAAGCAGCTTGGCCTCGGCGAAGTACGGCACGTCCAGGTCCGCCGCAATCGCCTTCGAAAACCGCGCGTACTGGGTGCGGCTTCCGGCGAGCAGGCGCGATTCCAGCAGCGTCGTTTGCACCGTGATGTCGCGCCTGGCTTCTTCGCGGCATTCGGCGAGGGTGCGCACGCTGTGGCCGATCTCCAGGCCGATGTCCCATAGCAGGCCGATCAGGGTCTCGACGCCGGCGCGGTCCGCGTCGTCGGCGCCATCCGGAAGCAGGACAAGGACGTCGACGTCCGAGTAGGGATAGAGCTTTCCGCGCCCGTAGCCGCCGACCGCCACCAGGGCGAGCTTGTCGGACTGGCCGGTTTCGTTCCAGATGGACTTGAGCGCGGAATCGACCAGCGCACACTGGCGCTGCAATGCCTTCGCGGCATCGGGCCTGGCGGCGAACGCCGCCTTGATCCCGGCCCGGCCGTCGGCGAGAAACCGGCGCCAGTCGTTGGCGCAAGTCGGTGAAATTTCGTCCGCTGCGACGAGCGGCGCGGTTGCGGCCATTCAGGAAACAAACGCGGGCGGAGGAGGCGAGCCTCGCGAAAGCGTCAGGACCTCGAATCCGTCGTCCGTCACCAGCACCGTGTGCTCCCACTGCGCGGACAGCGAATGGTCCTTCGTGACGACCGTCCAGCCGTCGGCGAGCTGGCGGATGCCGGCCTTGCCGGCATTGATCATCGGCTCCACCGTGAAAATCATGCCCGACTGCAGCTTGATGCCCGTTCCCGCGCGTCCGTAGTGAAGCACCTGCGGTTCCTCGTGGAATTTCCTGCCGATGCCATGGCCGCAGAATTCGCGCACGATGGAAAAGCCGTGCTCTTCGGCGTGGGTTTGGATGACTTCGCCGATGTCGCCCAGGTAGGCACCATGCCGGACCGCCCTGATGCCGCGCCACATGCATTCATAGGTGATTTCCGCCAGGCGCCTGGCCTGGATGGACGGTTCGCCCACGTAGAACATGCGGCTGGTGTCGCCGTGGAAGCCATCCTTGATGACCGTGATGTCGATGTTCACCACATCGCCCGGCTTGAGCTTTTTCGGCCCGGGCACGCCATGGCAGACCACATGGTTCACCGACGTGCAGATGGACTTCGGATAAGGCTGGTAGCCCGGCGGCGCATAGTTCAGCGGCGCGGGGACCGTGTGCTGCACGTTGACCATGTAGTCGTGGCAGAGCGCGTCCAACTCGTCGGTCGTGACGTTGGGACGCACATGGGGCGCGATGAAATCCAGCACCTCGGAGGCAAGGCGGCCGGCGACGCGCATTTTCTCGATTTCTACGGGAGTCTTGATATGGACGGACATGATGGAGCCGATTTGATGCGGGGCAATGATACCACCCGGTTCATCGTGACCCGAGCCGCCGCTCAACCATGCAAATGAGGCCGGCTCCGAAATAAATCAACGCGAGGCGGCCTGGCTTTCCGCTTGCGGTCGCGGCCAGGCATCGTATTACCGCCCGGTGACAAAGCGACGCCGCCCAAAATTGGTTATTCTCAGCACAACAACGGTGCGTCATCCAGGGCACCACGGACATGATGCGTCGCCGAGCCAGGCGGGCCGCAAGGCTTCGATGCTGCGGCGCGAGCGAACCGGAGGAGAAGATCGTCACGTCAACGGGATCGTCGATGCTGCGCATGCTTTTTGCATCCGAACGCGCGGACGGTGCCGTGGCTCCCTCGACGGGCATGGCTGACGAATTCAACCTGCGCCTGGTTTCACGCATGACGGCTACAACGACCACGACAACCGCAGGAGAAAGTCCCGACCATGGCCAGTAGCGATTGGCACTACCTTGAACTCGTCGACATCGGCAAACGCATCCAGTCGAAGGAAATCTCCTCGGTGGATGCCACCAGGGCGCAACTGGACCGGATTGCGAAACTCGACGGGCAGTTGAAAAGCTATGCGACCTTGATGGCCGACCAAGCGCTGGCCGACGCGAAGCAGGCCGACGCGGAAATCGGCAAGGGCAAGGTTCGCGGGCCTTTGCATGGGGTTCCCATCGCGGTGAAGGACTTGTGCTGGACGACGGGCGTGCCGACCGCCGCGGGCATGACCATCTACAAGGACTTCAAGCCGACCGAGGATGCCACGGTCGTGCGCAAGCTGCGCGATGCCGGCGCGGTCATCCTCGGCAAGCTGCAACTCACCGAAGGCGCCTACGCCGACCATCATCCGAAGATCGCGCCGCCGGTGAACCCCTGGAACAAGGCGCATTGGTCGGGCGCGTCGTCGAGCGGCTCCGGTGTTGCCACGGCCGCCGGCCTTTGCTATGGATCGCTAGGCTCGGACACCGGCGGCTCGATCCGCTTTCCCTCGAATGCAAACGGTTGCACGGGGCTGAAGCCGACGTGGGGCCGCGTGAGTCGCTACGGCGTATTCGAGCTCGCGGCCACGCTAGACCACATCGGGCCCATGACCCGAAGCGCCGCGGACGCGGGTGCGATGCTGGGCGCCATCGCCGGCGCCGATCCGAACGATCCCACCGCCGTGCAAAGGGAAGTGCCGAACTACCTCGCGGGCATGGAGCGCGGCATCCGCGGGCTCCGCGTCGGCGTCGATCCGAAGTGGAATTCGACCAACGTCGACGACACGACGCAGAAAATGATGGCGTCGGTGCTCAAGGTCGTGGCCGATCTCGGCGCGGACATCCGCGAAGTCTCGTTCCCGGATCCGGAGCAGATCATCACCGACTGGGTGCCGCTGTGCGCGGTGGAAACCGCCGTCGCGCACGAAAAAACTTATCCGTCGCGCAAGGACGAGTACGGACCCGCGATGGCGGGGCTGATCGACACCGGGCGCGCCCTGAGCGGCATGGATTACCAGAAGATCATCCTCAGGCGCAACGATTTTCGCGGAAGGGTGATGGCGCTGTTCGAGGGCATAGACCTGCTCGTGATTCCCGCGGCGGGCATCGCGTCGCCCACCGTCGCGCAGATGTCCACGCTCGGCGAGAATCCCGCGCTGATCTCCGCGCTGCTGCGCTTCACCTGCCCGTTCGACACGACCGGCAGCCCGACCATCACCTTGCCCGCGTGGTTCACCGCGCAGGGCACGCCGGTCGCCTTCCAGTTCGTCGGGCGGCCGTTCGAGGAGGAATTGCTCGTTCGCGGCGGCTGGGCCTGGCAGCAGGCGACCGACTGGCATCGCAAGCATCCGCAGTTGTAGCAAACCGCAACAACCACAAGCAATCAAGACCAGGAGGACCAGGACGCAGGACGCAGCAAGCCGGGTGGGGGCACAGCGTGGTGCAGGCCGGCAAGGACCGCAGAACCGCAATCAATTCATTCATTCGGAGACTTGCCATGAAACTACGCAGCATCGCATTCGCAGTTGCCGGGGCGCTTTCGCTCGCGGGCGCTGCATTCGCCGCCGATCCCATCAAGGTCGGCCTGCTCGAAGACGTATCGGGGGACCTCGCGCTGTTCGGCAAACCCAAGCTGAACGGGTCGTTGCTGGCCGTCGAGGAAATCAACGCCAAGGGCGGCATCATGGGTCGCAAGATCGAGCTGATCCACCTCGATCCGCAGGGCGACAACGCGCGCTACCAGGAATTCGCGCGCCGGCTCACCAGCAAGGACAAGGTCGACGTGCTGATCGGCGGCATCACTTCGGCGTCGCGCGAAGCGATTCGCCCGATCATGGACCGCACCGACACGCTGTACATCTACACGAACCAGTATGAGGGCGGCGTGTGCGATGCCGGCATGATCAGCAACGGCGCCGTGCCGGAGCAGCAGTTCTCGACCCTGATTCCCTACATGGTCAAGACCTACGGCAAGAAGGTCTACACCATCGCCGCCGACTACAACTTCGGCCAGATCTCGGCGGAGTGGAACCGCAAGCTGGTGAAGGAGCAGGGCGGCACCGTGGTCGGCGAGGAATTCATCCCGCTGGGCGTTTCGCAATTCGCGCAGACCATCCAGAACATCCAGAAGGCCAAGCCCGACTGGCTGCTGACCATCAACGTCGGCGCGGCGCAGGATTCCTTCTTCGAGCAGGCGGCCGCGGCCAAGCTCGGCCTGCCGATGGGCTCGTCGATCAAGGTCATGCTGGGCTTCGAGCACAAGCGCTTCGCGCCGCCCGCGCTGTATCGCATGAACGCGGTGGCCAACTGGTTCGAGGAACTGGACACCCCCGAAGCCAACGACTTCAAGAAGCGCTGGCACGCCAAGTTCCCGAACGAGCAGTACATCAACGACATGGGCTACAACGCCTACGTCGCGCTCTACCAGTACAAGATGCTGGTCGAAGGTGCCAAGTCCACCAAGCTCGCCGATATCCGCAAGGTCATCGCCACCGGCAAGGCGTGCGTGATGGCGCCCGAAGGCGAGATCTGCATCGACCCGAAGAGCCAGCACACCTCGCACCGCATGCGCATGGTGACGGTCGACGAGAAGCACAAGGTCAAGGTCATCCAGGACTTCGGCGTGATCCAGCCGTACTGGCTGGGCGAGATCGGTTGCGACCTGACCAAGAAGAACGACAAGAAGCAGTACACCCCGAGCGAACTGCCGACGAAGTAAGCGGCGGCAGGGCGGCACGCGGCTGGCCTGATCGGCTGGCGTGCCGCCGGTCTGGACGCGTCAGTTGAGTTGAACCGGATTCGACGGGGCCTTGATGCTGGCTGAAATCTTTTCGTTCCTGTACCAGTTCGCGGATGTGTTCGCGTTCCTGATCCTCGCATCGGCGGGGCTCGCCATCGTGTTCGGCATGATGGGTGTGATCAACATGGCGCACGGCGAGTTCATCATGTGCGGCGCCTACGTCACGGTGGGGCTGGTGAAGGCGGGGTTCCCGCTGGTCCTGGCACAAGCGCTGGCCACCCTGGCTGCGGCGCTGATCGGCGTGATCGTCGAGCTCGTGATCGTGCGCAAGCTCTACAAGCGGCCGCTGGATTCGCTGCTGGCCACCTGGGGCCTGAGCCTCATCGTCACGCAAGGCATGCTGCTCATATTCGGCGGCTCGATGAGCGGCCCCGGCACGCCGGAAGGCAGCTTCAGCGTCGGCGACTACACGTTTTCGGTCTATCGCCTCGTGCTGTTCGCCGCGGCGCTCGGCGTGCTGGCGTTCATCTACATCGTTTTCATGCGCACGAAATTCGGCGTGTATGCGCGCGCGACCATGCAGAACGCGCCGATCGCGCAGGCGCTCGGCGTCAAGGTCGGCAGGATCTATGCGCTCTCCTTCGGCATCGGTGCCGGGCTCGCGGGCCTGTGCGGCGCCCTTTACGCACCGACCATGACCTTGATCCCGACGATGGGCGCGACCTTCATCGTCGAAAGCTTCGTGACCGTGGTCGTGGGCGGGGCCAACGTCCTGCTCGGCACGACGCCGGCGGGCGTGTTGCTCGCCATCATTCGTTCCGGCCTGAACGCCTGGGGCGGCCAGATCATCGGCCAGATCGGCATGCTGGTCGCGGTGATCCTGATCATCCGCGTGTTGCCGGAAGGCATTTCCAGCTACGTCGCGCGCTGGCTGGCTGCGATGGAGAAAGCAAAATCCTGAAACTCATCAACGGCCCGCAGACGCTGGGCAACGGTCGCGCTTTCTGGATTTGCGCCATCGTCGTATTGATCGCGGTGCTGGTCTATCCGGCATTCGCGGATTCGTACAGTGTCGGCAACACCGCGTATCTGCTGGCGTGGGTGTTCATGGCGCTCGGCCTGTGCCTGCTGTGGGGTTACGCCGGCATGCTGTCGTTCGGCCAGACATTTTTCTTCGGCATTGGGGGTTATGGCTACGGTGTGCTGGCGCTGAATTTCGGCGGCGGCGGCATGACGTTCGTCGCCCTGATCCTCGCGCTGGCGCTGGCCGCGCTCGCCGCGGTGATCCTCGGGTACTTCATGATCTGGGGACGCATCGGCGGCGTGTTCTTCGGCATCGTCACGTTATCGGCAACGCTCGTCCTCGCGTTCTTCCTGGGCCAGACCGCGGGCCCGGAATGGAAGATCGGCAATGCACGATTGAACGGCTTCAACGGCATGAAGGGCATGGACCCGCTGACCCTTCCCTGGTTCGGCGGCAGCCAGGTCTACTTCGAGGGTACCTATCTCTACTACTTGATCGTGGCGCTGCTCGTGATCGTGTATCTGCTGCTGCGCATGCTGGTGAACTCGCGCTTCGGAAACGTCATCGTCGCCATTCGCGAGGATCCGCAGCGCGCGGAGTTGCTCGGTTACGACGTGCGCAAATACCAGCTCGTCACCTTCGTGATCGGTTCCGTGCTGGCCGGCATGAGCGGAGCGGTTTACTGCTCGTGGGGCCAGTTCATCGCGCCGTCGAGCATAGGCTTGCCGGCCGCCGCCATGCCCATCGTCTGGGTGGCGTTCTCCGGACGCAGCGACCTGACCGCCGTGCTGGTCGGCGCCTATTTCATTCTCTACTTCTTCCAGATGATCACGGTGCAAAGCCAGCAGGCCGCCCTGGTGCTCATGGGCGCCATGATGCTCGGCACGGTCATGATCGCGCCGCAGGGATTTTTCGTCGGCATCACGCGCTGGATCGGCGGCGTGCTCGCGCGGCGCAAGGCCGCGCAGGCGAAGGGCTGAGCCATGGCGGAATTCCTGCAGGCGACGGGCGTCGCCAAGACCTTCGGCGGATTATCCGCGGTGGCCGGCGTCGACCTTTCCGTGGACGAGGGCGACATCCACTGCCTGATCGGCCCGAACGGCGCCGGCAAGAGCACCTTCTTCAAGCTCATCGTCGGCACTTACGCGCCTTCGGCGGGGACGATTGCGTTTCGCGGCGAGAACATCACCGGCATGCCTTCGTCGGCGCGCGTACGCCGCGGCATGAGCATCAAGATGCAGACGCCCAGCGTGTTTCGCGAACTGCCGGTGCGGCAGAACATACAGATCGCGCTCCAGCATCACGTCGCGAAGACGGATCTGCCGAAAGAGGAAGAGCGCCTGCTCGCGTTGATGGAGCTTTCCGCCGACGCGGACAAGCTGGCGGGCACGCTCGCGCACGGGCAGCAGCAGTGGCTGGAGATCGGCATGGCGCTGGCGCTGAAACCGAAGCTGTTGCTGCTGGATGAACCGACCGCCGGCATGTCGACCGAAGAAACTTTCCGGACCGGTGAACTCATCAAGTCGCTGAACGCCGAAGGCATGACGGTGCTGGTGGTCGAGCACGACATGGCATTCATTCGCCAGGTCGCCACGCGCGTGACCGTGCTGCACTTCGGCAAAGTGTTCGCGCGAGGGTCCATCGGCGAAATCATCTCGGACCCTCGGGTGGCGGAAATCTATCTCGGGAAGACTCATGCCGCTTGATTCCGTTATCGAGGTGTCCGGCCTGTGGGCCAGCTACGGCGCGACTCCAATCCTGCAGGGCGTCGACATGAGCATCGGCAAGGGGGAAATCGTCGGCTTGATCGGCCGCAACGGCGTGGGCAAGACCACCACCATGCGCTGCCTGATCGGGTTGTTGCGCGCGACCTCGGGATGGATACGGCTGAACGGGCAGGACGTGACGGGCTACTCGAGCGATGCGCTCGCGCGGGCGGGCATCGGCTATATACCGCAGGGGCGCGAAGTGTTTCCGCGCATGACGGTCGCGGAAAATCTGGAAGTCGGCAAGCTGATCGGCGGCCCGCGCGGCCTGAAGAAGCCGGACCTCGTCTACGAGTATTTCCCGCGCTTGAAGGAGCGTCGCACCCAGGTGGCGGGCACGATGTCGGGCGGCGAACAGCAGCAGCTCGCCATCGGCCGTGTCTTGATCGGCAATCCTGCGCTGATGCTGCTCGACGAGCCTTCGGAAGGCGTGCAGCCGAACATCGTGCAGATGATCTGCGAGGCGCTGAAGTCGATTCGCAACGAGCTCGGCACCACGATCCTGTTCGTGGAGCAGAATCTGGACACCATCCTCGCGATCAGCGAGCGATGCTACGTCATGGAAAAAGGTCGCGTCGTGGCCGGGATAGCGCCCGGCGCGGTGACGGCGGAGAGCGTGCGCAGTCATTTGATGATTTGAACCGGATAACCGGAGGAGAGCAGACATGGCCTGGATGGACGATTCGATCATGAAGACCCGCGGTGTGGCCGGGCGCAAGGAAGGCACGACGCACCATCTCACCGAAGCCAAGCAGGGCAAGTACCTCTATACGATGGGGCCGTATTCCGAACCGGTCATGCACGTCAAGCCGGGGGATCGCATCGTCGTCGAGACGCGCGACGCGTTCGAGGGCGCCATCACCAGCGAGAGCGACAAGGTGACGCAGAAGTGCACCATGCCCTTCCTGAATCCGCAGAACGGCCCGATCATGATCGAAGGCGCGGAGAAGGGCGACGCCGTGGCGGTATACATCGAATCGATGGTGCCGCGGGGCGAGAATCCGCGCGGTACCTGCGCGATGATCCCCGAGTTCGGCGGACTTACGGGAACCTACTACACGGCGACCCTGAACGATCCGCTGCCGGAGATCATCCGCAAGATCAATGTGGACGAGAAATTCGTCTACTGGAGCGACCGCGTCACGCTGCCCTACAAGCCCCACATCGGCACGCTGAGCTGCTCGCCCGAGATCGATTCCATCAGCTCACTGACACCCGACAATCACGGCGGCAACATGGACTTGCCGGACATGGGGCCCGGCAGCATCACCTACCTGCCCGTGCGTTCTCCGGGCGCGCGCCTGTTCATCGGCGACGCGCATGCCTGCCAGGGCGACGGCGAAATCTGCGGCGTCGCGGTGGAGTACGCGACGGTGACCACTATTCGCGTCGACCTGATCAAGGGCTGGAAAATCGAGTGGCCACGCCTCGAAAACGACGAAGTCATCATGGCGATCGGCAGTACGCGCCCGCTGGAAGACGCCACCCGGATCGCCTATCGCGAGCTCATCTGGTGGATGGAAAAGGATTTCGGCTTCAACAAGTGGGATGCGTACATGATGCTCAGCCAGTGCGGCAAGGTCAGGTTGGGAAATGTCGTCGATCCGAAGTACACCGTGGGTGCGGCGATCAGCAAGAAATATCTCGCGAAGAAATAACCGCCAAAGAAGCGGAAACAGGAATGAGGAGAATCGCATGGCCAGCCGCAAGGAAGTCACGCCGGCATTGATCGTCGAACTCGCCGCCTATGCGGAGCTGCCGCTCGCAAAAGGGCGCGAGTCGGTGATCCAGCCGACGCTGGAAGCCTGGATCAAGGACGCGAACGAGTTGAGCCGCAAGATGAGCGCGGAGAAATATCGCGACCTGATTCCCGCGACGGTATTCCGCCACCCGGACGAGCCGGAAGAGGGTGGCTGACATGGGCAAGCCCTCCGGGTCCCTGCTGGAGCTGACGCTCGCGCAGGCCGCAGCGCTGGTGAAATCGCGCGAGGTTTCTCCCGTCGAGCTTGTCGACGCCTGCCTCGCACGGATAGGAGCGGTCAATGACAGGCTGCGCGCCTACATCACGGTGTTCGAGGAAGCGCGCAAGGTCGCGAAGGCGGCGGAAACCATGATCGCGGCCGGCCACGATCTTGGTCCCTTGCACGGCATTCCGATCGCGCTGAAAGACAATCTCGCAGTCAAGGGAACGCGCACGACGGCCGGCAGCAAGGTGCTGGCGGACTGGATGCCGGGCCATGACGCCACCGTCACCGAACGCCTGCGCCGCGCCGGTGCGATTTTCGTCGGCAAGCTGAACATGCACGAATTCGCCTGGGGCGGCACCACCGACAACCCGCACTACGGCGCGTGTCGAAATCCGTGGGACACGGAGCGATTCCCGGCGGGCTCCAGCGGCGGATCGGGCGTTGCGGTCGCTGCGCGCACCTGCTATGGCGCGATCGGCACCGATACCGGCGGCTCGATCCGCCTGCCCTCGGCAATCAACGGCGTGGTCGGCATTCGCCCGACGTATGGACGCGTCAGCAATCACGGCATCATTCCGCTGGCGTGGAGCATGGATACCGCGGGTCCGATGACTCGCACCGTGGAAGACTGCGCGATCATGTTCAACACCATCGCGGGCCACGATGCTAAGGATTCGAGCACGTCGCGCGCGCCGGTTTCCGATTACACGGCGGGACTCCAGCTTGGCGTGAAGGGATTACGCATCGGCGTGGTCCCCGGCTATTTCTTCCACCACCTGCAGCCGCCGGTGCATGACGCGGTCAAAGGTGCGCTAAAGACGCTGGAGGGGCTGGGCGCCGACGTCGTCGATGTCAACATCGAGAACATCCACGGCAACATCTCGGCGCAGTTGACGATCGAATCCGCGGAGCCCAGCACCTACCACCAGCGCTGGCTGCGCGAGCAGCCGCAGAACTACGGCGAGGACGTGCGCTCGCTGCTGGAAATCGGCGAAATGCTGCTGGCGACGCATTACCTGCAGGCGCAGCGCTACCGCACATTGCTGCGCCAGGAATTCATGGAAGCCTTCAAGAAGGTCGACGTGTTCATCTGTCCGACATTGCCGGTCACGGCCACGAAAGTCGGTGCGATGAAAGTGATCATCGAAAACGGCGTCGAGGAAGACATGCTTTCCGCGATCATGCAATTCACCGGCGTGCCGAGCCTGACGGGATTGCCGTCGTTGAACGTGCCCTGCGGATTCGACGGCGATGGATTGCCGGTCGGCATGCAGATCATCGGCAAGCCCTTCGACGAGGCCTTCCTGTTCAGGATAGGCTCGGCGTTCCAGTCGGCGACGGATTTCCACAAGAAGGCGCCGAAGATCTAGCGGCAAGCCCGAATCTCGTGCCGTAAATCAATGGCCCGGAACGTGTTTTCCGGGCGGATTGCGACCCGGCTTTGAGGCGCGCGGGAGCGTTATTGCGTTGACCGTATCCGGGCAAATCGCTAAGATACGCGCCGTTCCGTTCCCTGATAGCTCAGTCGGTAGAGCGTCGGACTGTTAATCCGCAGGTCCCTGGTTCGAGTCCAGGTCAGGGAGCCAAATCCTTCAGTTGTTTTCCCCTCAGCCGCTTCGTAGGACGTTCGTCCGGCAGCTTTCGAGATCGTGGCGTAAGTGGAAAATCCCTCCAAATCCCGCAAGCGCATCCTGATCGGCGTAGGCATAGCGCTGGTCTCGCTGCTTGTCGTCCTGCTCGTCGTTCCATTTCTGCTGCCGCTTGGACGATTCATTCCTGAGATCGAACGCGCCGCTTCCGAGCAACTTAAGGCGCCAGTCAGAATTGCTTCGCTGAGCCTGTTTCTCCTCCCGACGCCGCATCTGACCGTCGGACGCATCACGGTCGGCGAGAAGCCGTTCCTGGAAGTCGAGAAAGTCATCGTCAGGCCGCGGCTTTCGTCGCTGCTGGACAGCCAGAGGGTCATCCGCGAAATCAGCTTGCGTGGCGTGGTGATCCGCCAGGCGCTGATCGGCAAGGCATCGCGATGGGCGAGCAAACCGGGCGCCGCGAGACCCGCGCCGGTGCGCATCGAGCACATCGAAGTCAGGGACGCGTTCGTGGACCTGAACGATTTCAAGCTGAGGGAGATCGATATCGACCTCGATCTCACGCCGGAAAGCGCGTTGGCAAACGCTGAAGTACGCGCGGATCGCGATCATCTGAAGGTTGCGCTGACTCCGCGTGGGAAAGTCTTCGCCGTGGAGTTATCGGCACAGGATTGGAAGATGCCGGCGGGGCCGCCTTTGCTGCTGTCGAGTCTCACGTCGTCGGGAATACTCGACCCGGGGCAGGGCTTGTCGCTGCCGAAAATCGAGGGCCGCCTGTACGAAGGCACGCTCGCCGGCAAGCTGAACGTCGGGTGGGCGAAAGGATGGAGCATCGTCGGTAACCTCGATATTCACGGCGTGGAGATCAAGCCCGTCGTGGCGCTTTTCACGAAGGACACGACCATCAGCGGCCGGCTGACTGCGAATCCGGTCGTCGACATGCACGCGCCTGGAGCGGCGCAACTCGGCGAAGCCATCGACGTGGAATCGGACTTCAAGGTCGAGAACGGCATCCTGTACAACTTCGACCTGGCAAACGCGCCCAAGGCATTGCTGAACAAGGACGCGCTCAAAGGCGGGCAGACCGGGTTCGATAATTTGTCCGGCCACGTCGGTGTCGATGCGGCCGGGTATTACTTGACGAAGCTTGAGATCACGTCCGGCGTGCTGAGCGCCCAGGGGGAAGCATTCATCTCGACGAAACAGGATCTTTCCGGCCAGATCGACGTCGCGATCAGGGGAACGTCGGGACTCGTGAGTACGCCACTCGCGTTATCCGGGACCGTGCAGAATCCCTGGATCTATCCATCCACGACCGCTCTGGCCGGCGCGGCCGCCGGCACGGCGCTGCTGGGGCCGGGACTAGGCACGACGGTGGGTATGAAGGCCGCCCGATTTACGCAGCGGCTGTTCGGCGGCAAGCCGGCGAAGAAGGCGATGCCGGAAAAGCAGGATCCGAAAAAACAGCCAGAAGAACCGGCGGCCGCCGCCGACAAAAAGCCGCAGCCGGCCGCGCACACCGGGCGCTGAATCCGCTTAGCCGATAACCTTTGCGACGGCGTCGGTGACGTGGTCGATGTTGTTCGGGTTGAGCGCTGCCACGCAAATGCGTCCAGTGTCGATCGCGTAGACGGAAAATTCCTCGCGCAACCGGTCCACCGCCGTCTTCGACAGGCCCGAGTAGGAAAACATGCCGCGTTGCTTGATGACGAAGTTGAAGTCGTGCTTCGGCGCGCGGACTTTCAACTTCTCCACGAACTGGCGGCGCATGTCGCGAATGCGCTCGCGCATCTGGCCGAGTTCCTTTTCCCACATCGCGCGCAGTTCCGGGCTCGCGAGTACCGTGGCGACGATCTGCCCGCCATGCGTCGGTGGATTCGAATAGTTCGTACGCACGACCCGCTTCATCTGGCTCAGCACTCGCGCGGCTTCCGCGCTGTCGCCCGCGACAACGCTTAGCGCGCCTACTCGCTCGCCATAGAGCGAAAAGGACTTGGAGAACGAATTCGACACGAACACCGGGCAGCCCGCTTTGGCAAACAGCCGCACGACTTCACCGTCGGCATCGATGCCGTCGCCAAAGCCCTGGTAGGCGATGTCGACGAACGGCATGAGGCCGCGCGAGACGACGACATCGATGACCTGCGCCCACTGGTCGCCGGACAAATCCACGCCGGTCGGGTTGTGGCAGCAGGCGTGCAGGACAACGATGCTTCCCGGCGCGCAGGTTTTCATGGATTGCAGCATGCCGGCGAAGTTGAGCCCGTGCGTTGCCGCGTCGTAGTAGGGGTAGGCATTGACCGTGAAGCCGGCGTTCTCGAACAACGCGCGATGGTTTTCCCAGCTCGGGTCGGAAATCCAGACCTCGGATTGCGGCAGCAGCTTGCGAAGGAAATCCGCGCCGATCTTGAGGCCGCCGGTGCCGCCGAGCGCCTGCAAGGTAATGACCCGGCCTTCGGCGACGGCGGGACTCTCCGCGCCGAAAACCAATTCCCGCACGGCCTTGTCATAGGCTGGCAGGCCGTCGATCGGCAGGTAGCTGCGCGGGGCGGACTTTTCCGCCAGCCGCAACTCCGCCTTGCGAACGCATTCGAGCAACGGCACCTTGCCGTCCGCGCCGTAATAGATGCCCACGCCGAGATTGGTTTTTTTCGGGTTCTTGTCGGCGTTGAAGGTTTCGGTGACGCCGAGGATCGGATCCTTCGGCGCCATCTGGACGGAGGCGAGCGGCGATGCGGAGTGCGGAGCGTTCATCGTGATAACATCGAAAATTCAGAAGGCCGACATTGTACCGTGCCCGTAACCTTCCCCAATAGTCCGTTTCGCCTTCACCAGCCGTTCGAGCCATCGGGAGACCAGCCCGAGGCCATTGCCGCGCTCGTCGAGGGCCTGAGCGACGGCCTCGCCTTCCAGACGCTGCTCGGCGTCACCGGTTCCGGCAAGACCTACACGATGGCCAACGTGATCGCGCGCACCGGCAGGCCGGCCATCGTGATGGCGCCGAACAAGACGCTGGCAGCACAGCTCTATGCGGAGATGCGCGAGTTCTTCCCGGAGAACGCGGTCGAATATTTCGTCTCGTATTACGACTACTACCAGCCCGAGGCCTACGTGCCTTCGCGCGACCTGTTCATCGAAAAAGACTCGAGCATCAATGACCACATCGAGCAGATGCGCCTGTCTGCCACGAAGTCGCTGCTCGAGCGTGACGACTCGGTGATCGTGGCGACGGTCTCCGCCATCTACGGCATCGGCGACCCGGTCGACTACCACGGCATGATCCTGCACCTGCGCGAAAAGGAACGCACCAGCCAGCGCGAGATCATTACGCGGCTCACGGAGATGCAGTACGACCGCAACGACTTCGAATTCAAGCGCGGCGTATTCCGGGTGAGGGGAGACGTGGTCGACGTCTTTCCGGCCGAAAACTCGGAATCGGCACTACGCATCACGCTGTTCGATGATGACGTCGAAACCCTGGCCCTGTTCGATCCGCTGACCGGGCAAACCATCCAGAAGGTGCCGCGCTTCACGGTCTACCCGTCGAGCCACTACGTGACGCCGCGAAGCACCACGCTGCGCGCGATCGAGGCGATCAAGGTCGAGCTGCGCGAACGCATCGAGACCTTCCAGAAGACAGGCAAGCTGGTCGAATGCCAGCGCATCGAGCAGCGCACGCGCTTCGACCTGGAGATGCTGAACGAGCTCGGCTTCTGCAAGGGCATCGAAAACTACTCTCGCCATTTGTCGGGCCGCAAGCCCGGCGAGCCGCCGCCCACGCTGCTCGACTACCTGCCGCTCAACGCGCTGATGATCATCGACGAGAGCCATGTCACGATTCCGCAGATCGGCGGCATGTACAAGGGCGATCGCGCGCGCAAGGAGAACCTGGTCGACTACGGGTTTCGCCTGCCGAGCGCGCTGGACAACCGGCCGCTGCGCTTCGACGAATTCGAGAAAATCATGCCGCAGGCGATTTTCGTCTCCGCCACCCCCGCGGAATACGAGCGCGAGCACCAGGGCCAGGTGGTCGAGCAGGTAGTGAGGCCGACCGGGCTCGTCGACCCGATCATCGAGGTCAGGCCCGCAGCCACGCAGGTCGACGACCTGCTGTCGCAAATCACCGAACGCGTCGCGCGCCAGGAAAGAGTCCTCGTCACGACGCTGACCAAGCGCATGGCCGAGGATTTGACGGATTACCTCTCCGAGCATGGCGTCAAGGTGCGCTACCTGCATTCGGACATCGAGACCGTGGAGCGCGTGGAAATCATTCGCGACCTGCGGTTGGGCCAGTTCGACGTGCTGGTGGGCATCAACCTGCTGCGCGAAGGCCTGGACATTCCCGAGGTGTCGCTGGTCGCCATCCTCGACGCGGACAAGGAGGGCTTCCTGCGATCGGAGCGCTCATTGATCCAGACGATAGGCCGCGCGGCGCGTCACCTGAACGGCACCGCGATCATGTACGCGGACAAGGTCACGGATTCCATGTCGCGGGCCATCGCCGAAACGGATCGCCGCCGGCAGAAGCAGACCAGCTACAACGAGGCGCATGGGATCACGCCGACAGGCGTATCGAAGCGCATCCGCGACATGATCGACGGCGTGTACGATGCCTCGGCCGAGCTCGATCGCAAGGCGGCGCAAAAGCTCGCGCAATACGACGCGATGAGCGAGAAGGACCTGCTGAAGGAATTGAAGCGCGTCGAGCGCGAGATGCTCGACGCGGCGAGGAACCTCGAATTCGAGCGCGCGGCACAACTGCGCGACCAGCTCAGGGACCTGAAGGAACTCGCCTTCGGCGTGCCGGATGTCGACGGCGCGCCGGGCGCATCCAGGGCGACCGGCACCGAGGGCAAGGTCGTGCCCATCCCGAAAGGCCGCAAGCGCCGCGCCTGAATACCATGGCGAGCAAAGCAGCCACAGTGTCGGTGCTGTTCGTATGCATGGGAAACATCTGTCGTTCGCCGACGGCGGAAGGCATTTTCCTGCGCCGGGTCGCCGAAGCCGGGCTTGGCGATCGCATCACCGTCGATTCCGCAGGCACGCATTCCTACCATGTCGGCAGGCCGCCGGATCCGCGCAGCCGGGCCGCCGCGGCGGTGCGGGGCTACGAGCTAGACGAACTGCGCGCGCGGCTGGTGACGCCTGAGGATTTCGCGCGCTTCGACCATATCCTGGCGATGGACAGCGACAACCTCGCCGACCTGAAACTGATCGCGCCGCCTGGGCTGGAATCCAAGGCACGCCTGCTGATGGATTACGCCTCGAAGTGGATCGGCCTCGAAGTGCCCGATCCCTATGCCGGCGGCCCGGACGGATTCGTCAGGGTGCTGGACATGATCGAGAACGCCTGCGACGGATTGCTTGACCAGGTAAAAAAAGAGCTCGGCGTGGCGCCGAGCTCTTCCTGACTTCCGGTATCGCGAATCGCGTTCAGCTCGCGCCGTCGCTCCCGGCAGACTGTCCGCCGGTCTCCACCTGCTGCATGGGTTCCTCGGGCAAAGGCTGGCGGCGCGGCCGCGGCGTCCTGACCTGACGCGGCTCTTCGACTTCCTGGTACGGCTGCGCGGGTTTCGACTGGGTCTCGACCATTTGCATGTCGGACGGCAGGCTCACCGGTTCCATGCGCCAGGCCGGGGTTGCCGGTGCCGGGGCGGAACGCGGAGTTGCCGGTTCCGGCGTTGGCATCGTGGCTTCGACACGCTCGGGCTCGCTGTGATGGGACGGCGCCGGTTCGACATCGCGTGGCGCGGAATACTCGGCAACTACCGGTGCCGCACGCTCGACTTCCTGGTGCTCTGCTTCGCGGGCAGCAGCAGATGCCTGCTCGGCCTGCAGGGCGCGATGGTCTTCATGGGAAGAAGGGGAGGCTGCATGCTCGCGCTGGCGGTCCCGCGGCGGGCGGTTCTGCCCATTGCCCGAGTGACCGTTGCCGCGTTGCCCTTGCTCGCCGCGTGCCTGCTGGTTCGGGTTGTCCTGGTGCTCGGCGCCGCGCTCACCGCGCCGGCCGCGGCCGCGACGGCGCCCGCGGCCTTCTTCGCGCGCACCTTCCGGGCGATCGCCGGGTTGGCGCTGCTCGACCGCCGACAAAGCTTGCTCGGGACGCGGTGGCCGCTGCTGCTGCTGCGGCCTTTCCTGTTGCGGCTTGCGTTCGCCCTGCGGCTGCTCGTCGTTGCGATTGCGCCCGTGGTCACGGCGATTGTTGGCGTCCTGGCGCGGACCGCGACGATGTTCGTCGCGCTTGCCCTCGCCGCCACGGGATTCGCCGCCGCGATTTTCTCCACCACGATTTTCTCCACCGCGATTTTCCCCGCCGCGGCCTTCATGGCGGCCATGGCGGTGGCCACGGCCTTCCTGGCCGCGTCCGCGCTGCGGATCGCGCGGGCGCGTCTTGGCCGGCTCGGGTGCGGGCTCCGGCTTGCGCGTGAGCCAGCCGAAGATCTTCTCGAAAATGGACGAAGGCTTGGGCTCTTCCTTAGGCGCGACCACCGGCGCGGGCTGCGCAGGCGTGATGCCCTGCACGGCCGCCTGCGGGCGTTGCACTTCCTGCTTTTGCGCCGCGGCTGCGGGTGCCGCGACTTCCGGCGGAACCTCCGCCATCTTGTAGCTGGGCTGCGTGATGTCGTTCTGGTTGAGCTCGTCGTGACGCATGCGCGTCAGCGTGTAGTTCGGCGTTTCCAGGTTCACGTTCGGGATCAGCAGCACGTTGACCTTGAGCCGCGTCTCGATCGAGTGGAACTCGTTGCGCTTTTCATTGAGCAAATACGTGGCAACGTCGATCGGCACTTGCGCATGGACGGCCGCGGTGCCGTCCTTCATGGCTTCTTCCTGCAGGATGCGCAGGATGTGCAGCGCGGAGGATTCAATCGACCGGATGGCTCCGGTGCCGGCGCAGCGCGGGCAGGCCATGTGGCTGGTTTCGCCCAGCGACGTCTGCAGGCGCTGGCGTGACAATTCCAGCAGGCCGAAGCGCGAGATCTTGCCGGTTTGCACGCGCGCGCGGTCGTAGCGCAGCGCATCGCGCAGCCGGTTTTCGACGTCGCGCTGGTTGCGCGCCGCCTCCATGTCGATGAAGTCGATGACGACCAGCCCGCCCAGGTCGCGCAGGCGCAACTGCCGGGCGATCTCATCGGCGGCTTCGAGGTTGGTGCGGGTCGCGGTCTCCTCGATGTCGGCGCCGCGCGTCGCCCGCGCCGAGTTCACGTCGATGGCCACCATGGCTTCGGTATGGTCGATGACCACGGCACCGCCGGAAGGCAGCGGCACCTGGCGCGAATACGCGGTTTCGATCTGGTGCTCGATCTGGAAGCGCGAGAACAGCGGGACGTCGTCCTTGTACAGCTTCACGCGGTTCACGTTCTGCGGCATCACGTGGCCCATGAACTGCCTGGCCTGCTCGTAGATGGCCTCGGTGTCGATCAGGATTTCGCCGATTTCCTGGTGGAAGTAGTCGCGGATGGCGCGGATGACCAGGCTGCCTTCCTGGTAGATCAGGAAGGCGCCGCTTTGCTGGCGGGCCGCGGTCTCGATGGCGGTCCACAGCTGCATCAGGTAGTTCAGGTCCCAGTTGAGCTCTTCGACCGAGCGGCCGATGCCGGCCGTGCGCGCAATGAGGCTCATGCCGGCAGGCACTTCGAGCTGGGCGATGGTGTCGCGCAGTTCGTTGCGGTCCTCGCCCTCGACCCGCCGCGACACGCCGCCGCCGCGCGGATTGTTCGGCATCAGGACGATGTAGCGGCCTGCCAGGCTGATGAAGGTGGTGAGGGCGGCGCCCTTGTTGCCGCGTTCGTCCTTGTCGACCTGGACGATCAGCTCCTGGCCTTCGCGCAGCGCTTCCTTGATGCTGACGCGGGCCGGATCGGCGTCCGGGTTCTGGAAATACGCGCGGCTGACTTCCTTGAAGGGCAGGAACCCGTGCCGCTCATTGCCGTAGTCGACGAAGGCGGCCTCGAGGCTGGGCTCGATGCGGGTGATGACGCCCTTGTAGATGTTGCTCTTGCGTTGTTCTTTTCCTGCGGTTTCGATATCGAGGTCGATGAGCTTCTGGCCATCGACGATCGCGACGCGTAGTTCTTCGGTGTGCGTCGCGTTAAACAACATGCGCTTCATTTTTTGTTCTCCCGCGCTCGTTTTTCACGGGGAAAACAAACCCTGGCGCCTCTAGAGGCGCCTGGCTTACCGGCTTGCCGTCATCGTTTGGTTCATTGGGTGATGGAGGACGATAGCTCTACTTAGGCCTGGGGTTTGTCGTTATTTCATCCTGCAAAAGGCAGGATGGGGAATCCACTGGAATGCTGCGAGCGCGCAACTCATCAATTACCATCGCTACTTTTCCGGGTGAGCGAACTTAACCCGTCTCGAAGGCGGTGAATTGGCGGGAGCTGCCGGAAGCGGCGGTGCGCCGCGCAGGGCTCAACCACTGAATTCACACTGCAATCTGCCTGATTGCCCGTTCGTCCCAATAGTATATGGAAAATGAATAGCTTAAGCAAAGATTCTGCAACCTGGCGGGATGTGGACGCCGGCTCGCAGGACCAGCGCATCGACAATTTCCTGCAGAAGATCCTGAACGGCGTACCAAAAAGCCACATTTACCGCATCCTGCGCAGCGGCGAGGTGCGCGTGAACAGCCGGCGGGTCGAGGCCTCCTACCGACTGCAAGAAGGCGACAAGGTCAGGCTGCCGCCGATTCGGACGAGCGCGAAGCCGGCCGGGTCGGCCGCTCCGCTGCCGCGGTTCGCCGGCCCGGTCCTGCTGGAAGACGACGACCTGCTGGTCGTGGACAAGCCCAGCGGCGTTGCCGTGCATGGCGGCAGCGGGATTGCGAGCGGCGTCATCGAGCAGCTTCGCGCGGCGCGGCCGGGGTTGGCCTTCCTCGAGCTGGTGCACCGCCTGGATCGGGACACCTCAGGCGTGCTGGTCCTGGCGAAGAAGCGCAGCGCGCTGACGCGGCTGCACGCGCAATTGCGCGACGGCTCGGTACGCAAGCACTACCAGGCGCTGGTCCTGGGGGAATGGAAGGAGGGCAAGCGCAACGTCAAGGCGGCCTTGCACAAATACGTTTCCGAATCCGGCGAGCGGCGCGTCGTCGTCGACGACGACGGCCAGGAGGCCCACACGATATTCCGGCTGATCAAGAACCATCCCGGCTTCAGCCTGCTCGACGCGGAGCTCAAGACCGGGCGCACGCACCAGATCCGCGTGCATCTCGCGCACGTCGGTTATCCGATCGCCGGTGACGACAAATACGGCGACTTCGAGGCGAACAAGCGCCTCGCCAAGACCGGCCTCAAGCGCATGTTCCTGCACGCGGCCAGCCTGCAATTCGCGCACCCGCGCAGCGAAGAAAAAGTGCGCGTGGAGTCGCCGCTCGCGCCCGAGCTGAGAAAGTTCCTCGATTCGCTGCGTGCGAGGCCCTCCGCATGAGCCCGCGACGCTTCGACCTGCTGGTCTTCGACTGGGACGGCACGCTGATGGACTCGGCCGCGCACATCGCGCAGGCGCTGCAACAGGCGTTTCGGGATCTCGACATGCCGGTGCCCACCGACGAGGCCGCGCGCCATGTGATCGGGCTTGGCCTGGAGGACGCCATGAACTACCTGCGTCCCGGACTGGAGCGCGTCCGCTACTCGGAAGTCTCCGAGCGGTATCGCGTCCATTTTCTTGCGGGCGATCACAAGATCGAGCTGTTCGAGCATGTGGCCGAAGGCATTCCGGCGCTGAAGGAGGACGGCTACCTGCTGGCCATTGCAACGGGGAAAAGCCGGCGCGGCCTGGATCGCTCGCTGGAATTCACCGGCCTCTCGGACCACTTCCATGCTTCGCGGTGCGCAGACGAGGGTTTCCCGAAACCGCATCCGGAAATGCTGCAGGTGGTCATGGAAATGCTGGGCACGACGCCGGATCGCACGCTCATGATCGGCGACACGACGCACGACCTGCAGATGGCGCAGAACGCGGGGGTGGCCGCGATCGGCATCACGCACGGCGCGCATCCCGGCGAGCACCTCGAAGCAATGAAGCCGCTGGCGTGCGTGCCGAGCTTCGGCGATTTGTTGCTATGGCTGAAGCAAAGCGGCTGATCTGCGCTTCGGTGGATCTCGCCGAACGCGGATCCGGCGTGCGCTTCAGCGTGGTTTCGCCAAAAGGTCCGCAGGCGGCATTCGTCGTGCGCTATCGCGGCAAGGTGCACGCATACCTGAACCGGTGCGCGCATGTGCACGTGGAGCTCGATGCGGAAGAGGGCAAGTTCTTCGACTTCGCCGGTTTATACTTGGTCTGTGGCACGCATGGAGCCGCCTATGTCCCGGAATCGGGCTACTGCGCAATCGGCCCCTGCAAGGGCCTGCGGCTGCACAAGCTCGCGGTCGAGGAACGGGACGGCGGCGTCTACCTGCTGAGCGACGAGGAAAAACTTCATGTCTGAAATGCAATCCGGCGGCGACAAGGAAAACTGGGAGCGCCAGGCCATCGAGAAGCTCGCCCGCTCGGCGCTGGACGAGCAGCGCAAGTCGCGCAACTGGGGCATTTTCTTCAAGTCGCTGACGTTCATTTACCTGTTCGCGTTGCTGTTCATCGCGGCCGGCTGGATCGGCGGCAAGGAGCCGCTTCCAGGCGACCATACGGCGCTGGTGGAACTCACCGGCGTCATCGCCGCGAACACGCACGCGAATGCGGACGTCGTAAGCCAGGGCTTGCAGGATGCGTTCGAGAGCAAGGGCACGAAGGGCGTCATCCTGCGCATCAACAGTCCGGGCGGCAGTCCCGTGCAGGCGGGAACGATCAACACGGAGATCCACCGGCTGCGCCAGAAATATCCGCAGATTCCGCTGTATGTGGTGGTCGAGGACATCTGCGCATCCGGCGGCTATTACGTTGCCGTGGCTGCGGACCAGATCTACGTCGACCGCGCGAGCATCGTCGGGTCGATCGGCGTGCTGATGGACGGCTTCGGCTTCACCGGCACGATGGAGAAACTCGGCGTCGAACGCCGATTGCTGACGGCCGGGGAGAACAAGGGATTCCTCGATCCATTCTCGCCGATGAATCCGGCGCAGCGCGACTACGCGCAGAAAATGCTGGGCGAGATCCACCAGCAGTTCATCGATGTCGTGCGCAAGGGCCGCGGCAAGCGATTGAAGGAGGGGCCCGACACCTACTCGGGGTTGATGTGGACCGGCCAGCGCAGCGTCGAGCTCGGCCTTGCCGATGCGCTCGGCAGCGTCGAATCCGTCGCCAGGGATGTCATCAAGGCCGAGAAAATCGTGGATTTCACGCCCAGGGAAAACATCGCCGAGCGCTTTGCCAAGCGCTTCGGCGCGGCCATGGGCGAAGCGCTACTTCGCGCCGGGGGCGCGACCTCGCCGATTCGCTGATCCGGCGCCGGCGGCAAGCAGCAGGAAGACGGTCGGCCGCTTGTGCAATGCCGGTGGCGCAACGCGCCGCCACTGGCCGATGGTCCTGGATGCGATTTCCTCGTCGCTCCCAGCCAGGCCGGACGCAATCGACAATACCGAATCCGGCCGGCACTTCGCCAGCAGCGCCGCGAACAACGCGTCGTTGCGATAAGGCGCCTCGATGAAGATCTCGGTTTGGTCGAACTGGCGCGACCGTTCTTCGAATGCCCGGATGCGCGCATCGCGATCGGCCGCCGCCTGCGGCAGGTAGCCGTTGAAGGCGAAGCGCTGTCCGTTCAGGCCGGAGGCCATCAATGCCATGACGATGGAAGAGGGGCCGACGAGCGGCACGACCTGGACGCCGAGCTGATGGGCGCGCCGGACCAGCGCGGCACCGGGATCGGCAATGGCGGGACACCCCGCCTCCGAGAGCAGGCCGACATCGGCATCCGCGGTGAGCCAGGCGGCGATGCGATCGAGGTCCTGCGGTTTTGAATGCTCGTCGAGGATCTCGAACTGGAGTTCCTGCAGCGGCAGGCCGAGCTTCTTCAGGAATTGCCTCGCCTCCCTGGCGTGCTCGACGACGAACCTGCGCAGGGGAGCGACGCTTTGCCTAAGGTGCGGGCCGATCCAGTCGACGGAGTCGTCCGCGCCCAGGTCGCTCGGGATGAGGATCAGCTTGCTGCCCGGCATGCGTCAGGGAACGACCAGGTTTTCGGCGCGAAGCATTTCCGCGAGCGCGATCAGCGGCAGGCCGATCAATGCAGTGGGGTCCGGCGAGGTGATGCTCTCGATCAGGGCGATCCCCAGCCCCTCGGCCTTCGCGCTGCCCGCGCAGTCGTAGGCCGGTTCCTGCTCGAGATAGCGCTCGATTTCTAGGTCGTCCAGCTTTCGAAAACGCACTTCGGTAGGGACGAGCCTCGTCTGCGTGTTGCCGCTGACGGTATTGAGCAATGCCAGCGCCGTCATGAAGCTCACGAGCTTCCCGCTGGAGTGACGCAATTGCGCGACCGCGCCAGCGTGGTTGCCCGGCTTGTCCAGGCGCACGCCTTCGCAAAAGGCAACCTGGTCCGACCCGATGATCAGCGATCGCGGGAATTTCTCGCGTACCGCCTGCGCCTTCGCCAGCGCCAACCGGGCGGCGGTGATCGCGGGCGCTTCGCCTTGCAGCGGCGATTCGTCGACGTCAGGCGCGCTGGTCTGGAACGGAATTTTGAGCCTTTCGAGCAGCTCGCGCCGGTACCGGGAAGTCGACGCGAGAATGAGGGTTAGGCCTCTGTTTGTTGAAGACATTCTGTTTTGACAACGGGGGGGCAAAACCACTATTATGCGCGGCCTATGCGGGACCGGGTCACAGTCGATAGCGTCGCGTTCGCTCGCGATGCGCGCGAATTGCGCGGGCGACTGCCGGTCGCGGACCTTGCGCGACTGCGGGATGCGCTGGTCGATACCGACGGTGACGTAGCCTACCGCCTGGCTGGTTCGATGGACAAGGACGGCAAGGCAACGCTGCAGTTGGAAGTCGCCGCGAAGTTGCAACTGGTTTGCCAGCGATGCCTCGGTCCGGTGGAATTCGACCTTCAGTCGACGCGCGATCTGGTTCTGGTACCCCCGGGACAGCCGCTGGCCGATCCGGCGGACGAGCCGGACGACGTGGAAGAGATACACGCCGACGCGAAGCTGGATGTTGCCGCGCTGGTGGAGGATGAAGTGATCCTGAGCCTGCCGATGGTGGCCGCGCACGAGGCCGGCGAGTGCGCCATGCCGAAGTCGCAGGAAGGCATGAACGAAACGCAGTCGGCATTTGGCTCGCTCGCGAGCCTGAAGCGACAGTAACTGGAACCGAACCCGAGGAGCAATTCATGGCAGTTCAGCAAAACAAGAAATCGTCGTCCAAGCGGGGCATGCATCGCTCGCACGACTTTCTGACCAATCCGCCGCTTGCCGTCGAGCCGACCACCGGCGAAACGCACCTGCGCCATCACATCAGCCCGAACGGCTTCTATCGCGGCAAGAAGGTCGTCAAGACCAAGGGCGAATAGACCTCGCCGGCTTTTCGGCTGCAGGCGTTCCCGGGAAACGGGGGCGAGCGCAGCCCGAAGGCATGAACCAGACTCCTCCCACCACCCGCGCGCGCGGGGACATTGGAGCACGAGAAGCGCATGGTCCTCATGCGCTTTGCGCGTCGCGCGATCCCGTCCGGTCGCATTCACGTTGATTACCGTAGCCGTCGACTGCATGGGCGGCGACCATGGCGTGCGGGTGACCGTACCCGCGGCCCTATCGTTCACCAGGGAGGTCGCCGATTCACGCGTGCTGCTGGTGGGCCTGCCGGACGCGATAGAGGCCGAGCTCAAGCGCCAGGGCGGCGGGACCGACGAGCGTATCCAGATCCGGCCGGCGCCGGAAGTCGTGGCGATGGATGAAGCGCCGGCCTCGGCGCTGCGCGGCAAGCGTGAGTCCTCGATGCGCATTGCGGTCGATGCCGTGAAGAACCAAGACGCGCATGCCGCCGTCAGCGCAGGCAACACCGGCGCCCTGATGGCCATCTCGCGCTTCGTGCTGAAAATGCTGCCCGGCATCGAGCGTCCGGCGATCGCGTCCTTCCTGCCCACGCAGCGCGGTCACACTTGCGTGCTCGACCTCGGTGCGAACGTGGATTGCACCGCCGAACACCTGCTGCAATTCGCCGTGATGGGATCGTCGCTGGTCAGCGCGGTCGACCATATCGACCGGCCTTCCGTCGGCTTGCTCAACATCGGCGAAGAAGAGATCAAGGGCAACGACGTGGTCAAGGCCGCGGCCGACCTGCTGCGCGAAAGCGGACTGAATTTTTTCGGCAACATCGAAGGCACGGACATCTACAAGGGCACGACGGATGTCATCGTCTGCGACGGTTTCGTCGGCAACGTTGCCTTGAAAACCTCCGAAGGCCTGGCCCAGATGCTGGCGGCCTACCTGCGCGAGGAATTCGGCCGCAACATCTTCACGAAGATATCCGGTGCGATGGCCTATCCCGTCATCAACGCCTTTCGCCGCCGCGTCGACCATCGGCGCTACAACGGCGCGAGCCTGCTGGGATTGAAGGGCGTCGTCGTCAAGAGCCACGGTTCGGCCGACAGTTTCGGGTTTCAGTTCGCGATCCAGCGGGCCTATGACGAGGCTCGCCACGGCGTGCTGGGCAAGATCAGCGACCGCATGGCCACGATCCACCAGAAGGCCGCCTGATGTATTCGCGCATCGTCGGAACGGGCAGCTACCTCCCCGAGAAAATCGTAACCAACGACGACCTCGCGCGCATCGTCGAGACCTCCGACGAGTGGATTCGGACGCGCAGCGGCATCCGAAGCCGCCACCGGGCCGCGGAAGGGCAACTCGCGAGCGACTTGGCACTGCCGGCTGCGCAACGGGCGATGCAAGCGGCGGGTGTTGTTCCTGCGGACATCGACCTCGTCATCGTCGCCACGACCACGCCCGACATGGTGTTCCCGAGCACGGCTTGCATCCTGCAGGCGAAACTCGGCATCGCGGGCTGTCCCGCGTTCGACGTGCAGGCGGTATGCAGCGGGTTCGTTTATGCGCTGACGATTGCCGACATGTTCATTCGCACCGGGCAGGCAAAACGCGCATTGATCGTCGGCACCGAAGTCTATTCGCGCATCCTCGACTGGAGCGATCGCGGCACCTGCGTGCTGTTCGGCGACGGCGCCGGCGCCGCGGTCCTCGCGGCGTCCGACAAGCCCGGCATTCTCGCCAGCAAGCTGCACGCGGACGGCAGCCATCGGGAAATGCTGTGCGTGCCGGGCTTCGTCAACGGCGGCCAGGTCTGGGGCACGCCGTTCGTGCACATGGACGGCGGGGCGGTCTTCAAGTTCGCGGTGAAGGTTTTTGAGGAAGGCGCCATCGAGGTACTCGAAGCGGCTGGCCTCGGGGTCGGCGACGTCGACTGGTTCATTCCGCATCAAGCCAACATCCGAATCATGGAAGCCACGGCGAAAAAACTCGGCATGCCGCGTGAAAAACTCATCGCCACGGTTGACCATCATGGCAACACTTCCGCGGCCTCCATTCCGCTTGCGCTCGACGAGGCGGTGAGGGACGGACGCGTGCGCGCGGGACACACGTTGCTGCTCGAGGGCGTGGGCGGCGGATTCACCTGGGGCGCGGTGTTGCTGCGCTGGTAAGGGACTCGATGAAAATCGCATTTGTATTTCCGGGGCAGGGCTCGCAATCGGTGGGCATGATGAATTCGTTCGCCGCGCTGCCGAGCGTGCGCGAGACGTTCGACGAAGCGTCGGGCGCGCTCGGCCGGGATTTGTGGAAGCTGGTCGAGGCTGGACCGGCGGAAGAACTCGGCATGACGGTCAATACGCAACCCATCATGCTCGTCGCCGGCATCGCGATCTTTCGCGCGTGGCGCGCCAGCGGCGGTCCGCAGCCGGCCGTCGCGGCCGGCCACAGCCTGGGAGAATACAGCGCGCTGGTTGCGGCCGGCGCCCTGGATTTTGCCGAAGCCGTGCCACTCGTGAAGGAACGCGCGCAGTCGATGCAGGATGCGGTTCCGGCAGGTACCGGTGCGATGGCGGCGGTCCTGGGGCTGGACGACGACGCGGTGCGCGCCGCATGCAAGGAGGCCAGTTCGGCATCCGAGGTTGCGGAAGCGGCGAACTACAATTCGCCTGCCCAGGTCGTGATCGCGGGCAACAAGGCGGCCGTCGAACGCGCCATGGAAATCGCCAAGGCCAGGGGTGCCAAGCGTGCCGTGATGCTGCCGATGAGCGCGCCGTCGCACTGCAGCCTGATGCGTCCCGCCGCGGACTTCATGCGCGAGCGCCTGAAGACCGTGACGATCCACACGCCTGTCACGCCTGTCGTCCACAATGCGGACGTTGCCAGCTTCGGCGCGCCGGGCGAAATCCGCGATGCCTTGATCAGGCAACTGTGCCAGCCGGTGCGCTGGGCGGAAACGATCCGCAAGATGGTGGCGGACGGCGCGACCCATATCGTGGAATGCGGGCCCGGCAGGGTGCTGGCCGGATTGAACAAGCGCATTTCGCCGGAAACACAAACTTTTACACTCGCGGACGAAGCGGCCTTCAGGCAGGCGCTCGACGCGATGAAATAGCGGGGAGGCGGCAATGCTCGAAGGCAAGGTGGCACTCGTCACCGGCGCAACCAGGGGAATCGGGCGCGCCATCGCGGTCGCGCTCGGCAAGGCCGGCGCCACCGTGGCCGGCACGGCCACGAGCGACGCGGGGGCGCAAGCGATCTCGGATTACCTTCGCGCCGAAAATTTACAGGGCGCCGGCTACAAGCTGGACGTGAGCGACGGCCAGCAGGCGGAGGCGGTCGTCGAGTCCATCGAGAAGGCGCACGGCGCGATCGGCATCCTCGTGAACAATGCCGGCATTACGCGCGACAACCTGCTCATGCGCATGAAGGATGCCGAGTGGGACGATATCATGGGCACCAACCTGAAGCCGGTGTTCCGCCTGAGCAAGCTCGTCATTCGTTCGATGATGAAGGCGCGCAATGGCCGCATCATCAACATCACCTCGGTGGTCGGGGTCATGGGCAACGCGGGCCAAGCGAACTACGCCGCGGCCAAGGCGGGCATCATCGGTTTCAGCAAATCCCTGGCCAAGGAAGTGGGCAGCCGCAACATCACCGTCAACTGCGTGGCACCCGGGTTCATCGATACCGACATGACGCGCGGATTGCCGGAGGAGCAGAAGGCGGCGATGCTGCAGCACATCCCGCTGGCCCGGCTCGGGCTGCCCGAGGAAATCGCCGCGGCGGTGCTGTACCTTGCATCGGAGGGCGCGGCCTACGTCACCGGCAGCACCCTGCATGTGAACGGCGGCATGTACATGGATTGATGCCGGTGAGCATTCAATTTTGGTAGAATGTGCCGCGTGTTTTTGGACGGGCGGCCTCGCAAGCGCCGCGTGATTCGGTCACGCGATAGAATCCTCAAGCAAATAAGGGAAGGGAAATAAATGGAATCCGTTGAACAACGCGTCAAGAAGATCGTTGCCGAGCAACTGGGCGTGAATGAAGCAGACGTGAAGATCGATTCGACGTTCGTCGATGATCTCGGAGCCGATTCCCTGGACACCGTGGAACTGGTGATGGCGCTCGAGGAGGAATTCGAGTGCGAGATTCCCGACGAGGAAGCCGAAAAGATCACCTCCGTCCAGCAGGCGATCGACTACATCAAGGCGCATCTGAACTGATCGCGCACCCCTTCATTACCCTGGAGTTGAGTTGTCTAGACGCCGAGTAGTCATCACCGGCCTGGGGACCGTATGCCCGGTCGGCAACAGCGTCAACGAAGCGTGGTCGAACATCCAGGCCGGTAAGTCCGGCATCACGCGCATCACCCGCTTCGACGCTTCCCTTTTCGCCTCGCAGATAGCCGGAGAAGTCAAGAACTTCGACGTGAGCACGGTGCTCTCGCCGAAGGAGGCGCGCCGCGTGGACATCTTCATCCACTACGGCATCGCCGCCGCCGTCGAGGCCATCAAGGACGCGGGCCTTGCCGCCAATCCGCCCAATGCCGAACGCATAGGGGTCAACATCGGTTCCGGCATCGGCGGCCTGCCTCTGATCGAAGACACGCACAAGCTGCTGCTCGAAAGCGGGCCGCGCAAGATCTCGCCGTTCTTCATCCCGGGCTCGATCATCAACATGGTCTCCGGCAACCTGTCGATCATGTACGGTTTCAAGGGGCCGTCGCTGGCGATGGTGACGGCCTGCACGACGGCCAACCACTGCATCGGCGACTCGACCCGCCTGATCGAATACGGCGACGCGGACATCATGGTCGCCGGCGGTTCCGAGGCGTGCATTTGCGCGCTCGGCGTCGGCGGCTTCTCCGCGGCGCGCGCGCTGAGCACGCGCAACGACGATCCCGCGACTGCGAGCCGCCCGTGGGATACCGGGCGCGACGGCTTCGTGCTGGGCGAGGGCGCTGGCGTCGTCATCCTCGAGGAGCTGGAGCACGCAAAGGCGAGGGGTGCCAAGATTTATTGCGAGCTGGCGGGATACGGCGTCAGCGCCGACGCCCATCACATTACCGCGCCCTGCGAGGACGGCGAAGGCGCTGCGCGCGGCATGATCAACGCGATGAAGAATGCCGGCATCAATCCGGACCAGGTGGACTACATCAACGCCCATGGAACGTCCACGCCGCTCGGTGACCTGGCGGAGACGATCGCGGTCAAGCGCTGCTTCGGCGACCACGCGAAAAAGCTCGCCGTGAGCTCTACCAAGTCCGCCACGGGCCACTTGCTCGGTGCGGCCGGTGCGGTGGAGGCGGTGTTCACGGTCATGGGCATGCAAGACCAGGTTGCGCCGCCGACGATCAACCTGTTCGAGCAGGATCCGCAGTGCGACCTCGACTACGTTCCCAATGCCGCCCGCAAGATGAAGATCAAGGTCGCGCTGTCCAATTCGTTCGGATTCGGCGGCACGAACGGCACGCTGGTTTTTCGGGCGCTCTGATCCGCGCGGCAGGCGGTGCGGCCGGCGTGCCTGGCATTGCAAGCCTGAGCAGAACCGAGGGGGACGTTCTCCAGCATGGCGAAACGCAAGAACCTCTTCCTTCCCGAGCCGCGCTGGACGGTCCTGCGGTCGCTGCGAAGCATGGTCATCCTGGCGTTCCTGATCGCGCTGTGCGCGGCGGGATGGCTCGCCTATTTCGCGTTTCATGCGATCCCGGTTCCGCAGGGCGCGCGCGTGTTCAATGTCGAGCACGGACGCAGCCTGCGAGCGGTGTCGGAGCAATTCGCGCAGGCCGGCCTCGTCTCCGATCGCTGGAGCTTCCTGGCATTTGCGCGCGTGATGCGCGCGGCCGAGGATATCAAGGCCGGTAGCTACGAGGTCGGGGCGGAAGTCGCGCCGAAGGACCTGCTGGACAAGATCGTCCGCGGCGATTTCGCGCTCTCGCAAGTGCAATTCATCGAGGGATGGACCTTCGCGCAGTTGCGCGCCACGCTCAATGCCAACCCCTCGCTCAAGCACGACAGCCTTGGGCTGACCAGCGAGCAAATCCTGGCGAAGCTCGGGATCGACAAGCCGTCGCCCGAAGGATTGTTCTTTCCCGACACCTACTACTTCGCGATTGCATCGAGCGACCTGGCACTCTTGAAGCAGGCCAATGCCCGCATGCAGTCCAAGCTCGATTCCGCCTGGGAGCAGCGCGCACCGGGATTGCCGTTTCGCACGCCCTACGAGGCGCTCACATTCGCGTCCATCGTCGAGAAAGAGACCGGGCGGCACGACGAAAGGGAACTGGTCGCCTCGGTGTTCGTCAATCGGCTGAAGCGCGGCATGCGGCTGCAAACGGATCCGACCGTGATCTACGGCCTCGGCGATTCGTATGACGGCAACCTGCATCGCCGCGACCTGCTGACGGACACCGCCTACAACACCTACACCCGCTACGGCCTGCCGCCGACGCCGATCGCGATGCCGGGCGAAGCATCGATCCGCGCCGCCATGAACCCCGCGCAAAGCACGTCGCTCTATTTCGTTGCGCGCGGGGACGGCAGCCACCAGTTCTCCTCCACGCTGGTGGAGCATAATCGTGCCGTCAACAAATACCAGTTGCACCGGTGAAGCGCGGCCTTTTCATTACGTTCGAAGGCATAGACGGCGCGGGAAAAAGCACGCAGCTCGAATGGGCGGCGGATTTCCTGCGAGGCCTGGGCCTTGCCCTCGTGCGAACGAGGGAGCCCGGCGGCACGCCGCTGGGTGAAAAAATCCGCGAGACATTGTTGCGCGCCGAAAAGCACGTCGATGCCGAGACCGAATCGCTGCTCGTCTTCGCCGCCAGGCGCCAGCACCTCGAGGAAATCATCCGCCCCGCGCTCGCCAGGGGCGAATGCGTGCTGTGCGACCGCTTCACGGACGCGACCTTCGCTTACCAGGGCGGTGGCAGCGGGGTCGACAAGCGCAAGCTCGATGCGCTGGAGCAATGGGTGCACCCCGATCTCCAGCCCGACCTGACGGTGCTGTTCGACGTGAGCGCGGAAGTCGGTCGGAGCAGGGTGGCGCGGATCAAGTCGCCCGATCGCTTCGAGCGCGAAGGGGCTGAATTCTTCACGCGCGTGCGCGAGGCCTATCTCGATCGCTTGCGGCATTCGGGCGGCCGCATGGTTCGCATCGACGGCACTCGCGCAATCGCGCAGGTGCAGGCCGAACTCGGCGCGACGCTCGAGAAGGCGGTGGGGAAATGGAAGTCCTGAGCTATCCCTGGATTTCCGCCGCGCTCGACAAGCTCCCACGCAACGCGAGGGATCTGCCGGGCGCGCTGCTGCTCACGGGCAGGCCGGGCTTGGGTAAGCGCGAGACCGTGCTCTTCCTCGCCGCCAGCCTGCTGTGCGAAACACCGAGGCAGGCATTGCAGGCTTGCGGAAGCTGCGCATCCTGCCTGCTGTTGAAAGCCGGCAATCATCCCGACTTGCGCGTGCTTGAAATCGGACAAGAGGAAGAGGGCGAGAATCCCGCGGAAGGCGATGAAGAGCGGCCAAAGGGATCGAAAAAGCCGGCCAAAACGATATCCGTCGACAGGGCGCGCGCATTGCTGGACTTCGTCACCATCACTGCCCATCGCGGCGGCACCAAGGTCGTCTGCATCGTGCCAGCGGAAGCCTTGCATCCCGCTGCTGCAAATGCCGTCCTCAAGATGCTCGAGGAGCCGCCCGGCGATACGCGCTTTCTGCTGGCCAGCCATCGTCCCGATCGCGTACTCCCGACCATTCGCAGCCGCTGCTTTCATCTGGCGATCGTGTTGCCGGGAATCACGCCCGCGCTGGAGTGGCTGCAGAAAGAGGGCGTCGATCGACCGGAGCTTGCACTGGCACAAGGCGGCTATGCGCCGCTGGCCGCGCGAGACCTCGCCGGCGATGAGGCCTACTGGGAGCGACGCAAGGCTCTGCTGGATTCGCTGGCATCGAGGGCGTTCGATCCGGTGCGATCCGCCGAGCTGGCTGAGGATATCGACGGCGCCGTCGCCGCCACGATGCTATCCAGATGGGCCTATGACATCTTTTCGCTGAAATCCGGCGGCAAGGTGCGTTATCACCTCGATTACGCCGCGGACCTGCAAAAAAGGGCGGCCTCGGTCGCACCCGAGGAATTGCGTGCCTGGTATGAAGCGGTCGTTCGATTCGGGCGCGTGGCCCAGCATCCGCTGAACAAGCGACTGGCGATGGAGAGTCTTTTTTCGGCGTATCCCGGAAGCTGAAGCCCCAAGCAATGCCCCGAAACGTCTCGACAATGATGAGTCATAAACCAAAGTGTTCGTAGATTCGCACTGCCACATCAACTTTCCGGAATTGAGCGCCGACCTGCCTGCCGTGCTGGGGGCCATGCAGGCGAACCAGGTGACCCACGCGCTCTGTGTTTCGGTGAATCTCGAATCCCTGCCGCAGGTCATCGGGATCGCGGAGCGTTTTCCGAATATCTATGCGTCCGTGGGCGTCCATCCGGACGATCGTTTGGGCGAAGAGCCGGACGTGGCACGGCTGGAAGAACTGGCGAACCATCCGAAGGTGGTCGCGATCGGGGAAACCGGCCTGGACTACTACCGCGTCGACGGCGACACCGAATGGCAGCGCGAACGCTTCAGGAACCATATCCGGGCCGCGAAGCGCGTGCGAAAGCCTCTAATCATCCATACGCGCGACGCCGCGGCCGATACCCTGAAGCTCATGTGCGAGGAATCCGCCGGGGAATTCGGCGGCGTCATGCATTGCTTCACCGAATCCGCCGAGGTCGCCCGGCAGGCCATGGACCTGAATTTCATGATCTCGTTTTCCGGGATCGTGACGTTCAAGAACGCGCTGGAGCTCAAGCAGGTTGCGCGCGAAGTGCCGCTGGAAAACATGCTGATCGAAACGGATTCACCATACCTGGCGCCCGTGCCAAATCGCGGCAAGACGAATCAGCCTGCGTACGTGCGCTTCGTCGCCGAAGAAATCGCAAAGCTGAAAGGCACGTCGATCGAGAAGGTCGCGGAAGCCACCAGCGCCAATTTTTTCAGATTGTTCAGGGATGCCAAGGCTTGATAACAAGGCCGGATGCTCCTGCTCGAAGCACAATTCGATACTGCGCATAATGTATATTATGTTAAATAATATCGAGGCAAGGACTGCAAGGTTTTCCTGGTTTTAAAGGCTCTTTTCGGATCTACCCTTCTGTTGCACTCCACTTAATCGGGTTCTCAAATATGGAGCTGGCGAGTGCTTGACCTCGAGGTGCTGTGCGGCAGCGAATGGACCGGCTGGAGCAACAACGAAGAGAAGTTATTTGCGCCGGAATGGCGCAACGGAGTGCTCCGGGCGAGATTCGCGCAATTCTCTACCTGTACGCGAGTCAGGCTGAAACCCAACGGCAAGCCCGAGGCGTTGCAGAGCTAGAACGCCAGGTGACGGCCCTCAACCGGCTATGCGGCTGGTATCGGCGGCAACTGCACCGGGAGAGCAAACTCGGCATGGCGCTTGCAGGATTGTTCTAACTACGACACGTGTCAGACGTAACTACGACGATGACCCAACACGCGACACCAGCGGCGTAACCACGATCAAATACTGCAAGACCACCAAGACAAAATATACCAGCAACCCCAGTCCCAGTAGCATCAAGGCTTGCGCTATACGAATCTTCCATAACGGGACTATCGGCCAAGGCTGCGTCCGAATCCAGTTCGTTTCCCCTTGTCTACAGCGAATCAGAGTTACCTGCGGCATCTCAGAATTTATAACCAGTGCCTCTACGCCAACAGTTTCTCGCGGAGCCAGCGTTGGGAACGTCAAAATATATCGTCGATCTTCCAGCGTCGTTTCTGTGAATTGCCGAACAGGCCACACGTTCACGGCGAACGGCTTCCAGTTAAAAACGATTTCTAAATCTTCCGCCACCGCCTTGCCGGTATTCCGTGTAAAGGTCGATTGCACGACCATCGACTGGGTTTCCGCGAGCTTGACCCCAGCTTGATCGAATCGCGGCTCCTGAATAAGAAAAGTGAACTTGTGAGCCACTGAGCTATTCAGCTTCACAGCTGGCCTAAAAGCCACTCGGATAATTGCCGTGATCACCGGGACTAGAAGCGATACCAGTTCTTTTCCATATACCTGCAGCCAATCCACAGCATTCCCCTTTACGTTTATGACAGCGCCATCGATGGCAGCACAGTCTACGCCTACCCAATGTACGCGATCCACACCACGCCAAAATTCGCATCGGCCCACATATCCGTCGTTTCTGACCCAGGGGGCACGCACGCGGCGGTAGGCTTCCTCGACCGCACCGACAAAGCTAGTCGAACCGAGCCAGATACGCTTTTGCGGGATCGCCACGCCTTCGCGCGCCTAGTATTTCTTTTTCTCGGGTTCGTGCTGGACTTCGAGACGCGACTAACGCTTCTTAGAAGTTATTTGCCGTAGCCGTTCAAAACAGCAGACAGCCGCTGCCGCGGCGACATTCAGCGATTCGATTCCCTGTACCATCGGCAGGTAAACGAGTTCCGTGGCCAATTGCTGGACCTCACCCGTCAGTCCCCTGCCCTCGCTGCCGAATATCATCACCAGCGGATTCGTGAGGTCGATCTCATAGATCGATTTTGTTGCGCGGGGGCTGGTGGCGATGATTGATCCGCGAAAATCCGCCAAGGCAGAGCGGGCGTCCGCATCTTCATGGAGGGGCAAGACGAATTGCGCACCCATGCCGCCGCGGAGCGACTTCGGCGACCAGGCATCTGCGCATTCTTTCGTCAACAGCGCTGATGTGGCGCCGGCTGCGGCGGCGGTGCGCAGCAGGCCGCCGAGATTGCCGGGGTCCTGCACGCCATCGATCAATATGCGGAAATCATCCGGCCGGCGAGGGGGTACATTGGGTATCGGTGCGATCGCCGTGATGCCTTCGGGCGACTCGACGTTGCTGATTTCCGCGAACAAGGAATTGTCGAAGACATAGACTCGCTTCGTTGCCCTCGCGGCAATCTGCTGGATCTGCTCTTGGTGGCTTCCGTCCTCGCTGACCAGGATCTCGACTTCATCTAGGCCGAATTGCGACGCATAGCTTCCGATCAGTCGCGTGCCGTCCAGTACAACGCGCCCTGCTTTGGATCGCTCGCGCGAAGACTCCACCAGCTTGCGCGCCAGCTTGAAATGCGCGTTCTGGCGCGAGCTAATACGTTCCATGAAAAACGGGGTGGCTCAGGAAGGTGGTGCCCGGAGCCGGGGTCGAACCGGCATGGGCTTTTAAAGGCCCGAGGGATTTTAAGTCCCTTGTGTATACCAGTTTCACCATCCGGGCAGGAGCGCGAATTGTACGCAGTTCGAGGACGTACCTGTAGCGATGAAACCAGGGACTACTTTCCCCTTCGACGCTCAGCCTTTGCGCTTCGAGCAGGCCCTGCCAGACTCCTGGCGAGCCGGGTTCGCGACGGGCCCCAGGCCCGCCGCATTTCAATTGCCCGGATCAGAAGTGATACAGCACCGATATCATCGCCGTGTCGACATTGAATTTCTCGTCGCTGAGCGGGTCCGGCAGCTTGTAATGCTCCCATTCCGCTTTCACGCCGAAAGACGTATTGATGTTGTAGACGACCCCTGCCCCGAATTTTTCCCGGACTTTTCCTTCGGACTTGTCGTTGCTGGAAAGCGTGATGGTCGTCGGCTGGCCATTGAAATCGCTGCTGGTCTTGCCATAAGCGGCACCGACGCGGCCGGTAAGGGTCCACTTGTTGTTCAGCGGCAGATTGCCGACCAGGTCCAGGTAATAGGCGGACATCTTGTACTTCATGTTGAACGTGCCCACGGACGTGGTGATGGGCGCGCCAGCGCGGAAATCCATGTCCGCCTTGGTCTCGCCCAGGTAAGCGTAGCCGGCCTCAAGCCCGTAGTAGCGACTGAAATCGTAGCCCAGCGCGAATTTCAGGCCGGTCGACTTCCTGTCCTTGTCGATGATGGTGCTGGAAGCGCCGTTGACCACGGCGAGCTGGGAACTGATCGAATCGATTGTCTGGCTCGGAATATTTGCGCTGGTATATCCGATCCCCACTCCGATGTACCACGGCGTTTTTGCTTCGGTTGCCTTGTCATAGGGAGATGCCGCGCTTGCGCCTCCCGCGATGCCGACGAGCGCGAGAAATACCAGACCTCTCAAAACTTGGTTGTTCACACGAGCCTCCTCTCGGGTTGAAAATCCGTACCGCGCCAGTTGTACCCGAATGTGCGCGCGATGTAAATGAAAATATGTAAATGAATTATGCGGATGCGTGACCAACTTCTACCGCTATGGCAGGTATTGGCTCAATTTGTGGCGTCGCACAAAAACATCCTGCCCGCCGGATCGGATGGCCCGACTAGCGAACGAGCTGGTTGATCTGGATGATCGGCAGCAGGATCGCGAGCACGATCAGCAGGACGACGGCGCCCATCACCAGGATCATGACGGGCTCGAGCAATGTGAGAAACACGGCGAGCCGTCGCTCCAGGGCCTGGTTCTCGAGTTGTGCCGCGCGGTTGAGCATGTGCTGCAGCTTGCCGCTCATCTCCCCGCTGGCGACCAGGTGGATCAGCAAGGGGGGGAATGCACGCGTTTCCCCAAGCGATCGCGCAAGGCTCGTCCCTTCGCGGACCCGCTCGATCGAGTGCTCGATGGCCCGGCGCATGACCAGGTTGGTGACGACGCGCTGCCCGGATTTCAGGGCCGACAATAAAGGCACCCCTCCTCCGACCAGGATTGCAAGCGTGCTGGCGAATCGCGAAGTATTGATTCCCCGTATCAGCTTGCCCGCCCACGGCAAGCCCAGCAGCATGGCGTGCAATCGGAATTGCGCCGATTCGCTGCGCAGCGTCCAGCGCGCCAACGCGGCCAATGCGATGCCGGTCGCCAGCAAGTACGGCCACGCCGCGCGCAGGAAGTCGCTCAGGACGATCAGCGCGCGCGTGAGCATCGGCAGGCTTTGGCGGGATTGCTGGAACACCTGCACGACCTGCGGAACCACATAGACCAGCAGGCCCGTCACGATCGCGAGGGCCACGAGCGTCACCAGCAGGGGATACAGCAGCGCGAGGCCGGTCTTCTGCTTCAGCGCGTGGCGTGCGTCCAGGTAGTCCGCCAGGTGTTGCAGCACCGTCGGCAAGGCGCCGGACTCTTCGCCGCCATGCACGAGCGCCCGATAAAAATCCGGAAAGCTGCGGTCGTACTCGCCCAGTGCGCCGGCGAGCGACAGGCCCGCGGTGACCTCTGCTTTTACGCCGGTCAGCACTTCGCGGGTCTGCGATTCCGTCGACGACTCGATCAGCGCATTCAATGCGCGCTCTATGGTGAGCCCGGAGTCGAGCAGCGTGGCCATCTGGCGCGTGAGCAGGCTCAGTTCGGCCGACGAGATGCCGCGCGCCCAGCTTTGCCGGGCGCGCGCGCGCGCATGCACCTGGTCGACGACCGAAGGAAGCAATCCCTGGGCGCGCAGCTGGGTGCGCGCCTGGCGCGCGTTGTCGGCCTGGATGACGCCCGAGACCGTGCGTCCCGAAGCGTCCAGCGCCTGATAGCGGAAGGCTTCCATGTTCGGCCTGGCGGAGCCGCTTACTCGCGCGTCACGCGCACGACTTCTTCGAGGCTGATGATTCCCTGCGCCGCCCAGCGCATGCCGTCGTCGCGCAGCGAACGCATGCCGCGGGAAACGACGTGTGCGCGCAGCGTTTGCTCTGAACTGCGGTCGTGGATCAGGCGCCTCAGGTCTTCGTCCACCGTCACCAGCTCGTAGATGCCGGTGCGGCCGCGATATCCCGATCCGTTGCAGGCATTGCAGCCGTGCGCCGAATAGAAGCTTCCTTCGACGGGAGGCAGGCCGAGCGTCTTCAACTGCGATGCGTCCGCGGCAAAAGGCTTGCGGCAATCCGGGCATAGCTTGCGCACCAGGCGTTGCGCGCCCACGCCGATCAGGCTCGAGGCGAGCAGGAAAGGCTCCACGCCCATGTCCACCAGGCGCGTGACCGCGCTGACGGCGTCGTTCGTATGCAGGGTGGCAAACACCAGATGGCCCGTCAGGCTCGCCTGCACCGCGATCTGCGCGGTTTCCAGGTCGCGGATCTCGCCGATCATCACGACGTCGGGATCCTGGCGCAGGATGGTGCGCAGGGCGCGCGCGAAATTCATCTCGATGCGCGAATTGACCTGCGTCTGGCTGATGCCGTCCAGGTCGTACTCGATGGGATCTTCCACCGTCATGATGTTCAGGGTGGCCGCATCGAGCCGTGACAGCGCGGCATAGAGCGTTGTGGTCTTGCCTGAGCCGGTCGGCCCGGTGACCAGCATGATTCCGTGCGGCTCCAGGATCAGGCGGTCCATGCGGGCCAGCGTTGCGTCGTCCATGCCCAGCTTGGTCAGGTCCAGCCGGCCGGTCTGCTTGTCCAGCAAGCGCAGCACCACCCGCTCTCCATGGCCGGTGGGAATGGTCGATACGCGTACGTCGACGGGCTTGCCGGCGATGCGCAACGTGATGCGACCATCCTGCGGCAGGCGTTTCTCGGCGATGTCGAGCTGCGCCATGATTTTCACGCGCGAAACGATGGCACTGTGCAACGCACGCGCGGGCTCGATCAGGTCCCGCAGCGAGCCGTCGATGCGCAAGCGCACCACGGAACGCGTCTCGAACGGCTCGATGTGGATGTCGGAGGCGCCGCTGCGCAAGGCCTGCGTGAACAGCGCATTAATCAGCCGGATGACCGGCGCGTCATCCTGGCTTTCGAGCAGGTCTTCGATGCGCGGGATTTCCTGCAGCAGCCTGGACAGGTCCTGGTCCTGCGCGAGGTCGTCGGCGAGTGCCGCCGCGCCGACGTCGGCGCCGTTGTATGCAGCCGTGATCACTTCGTCGAATTGGGCGGGTTCGACGCGATGAGCCTGCAGCGGAACACCTAGCGTGCGCCGCAATTCGGACAGCGCGGCAGGCGCGGCACCCTTGCGGACGGCGACCTGGGCGACGCCATCGCGTATCGAGGTCACGACGACGCCGTTTGCCTTGGCAAACGCGTACGAAACCTTGGTGGCGGCGCTCACGGTTCGGGCTTCGCGTTCTTGACAGGCGCCTTGGGCGGCGTCGCCTGCCGTTCAGGAAGCGTCGGCGATTCCATGTCCGGTATCACTGCATCATGCTTCGGCTTTGCCTTCAATTGCTCGCTGCGAATGTAGTCGTAGCGTTCGCCGCTGTAGGTGCCGGCGTCTTCCGCATTGCGCACCAGGGTGGGCTTCAGGAATATCATCAGGTTGGTCTTGATGCGCGAGCGGGTCTTGTACCGGAACAAGGCGCCGAGCCCCGGGATATCGCCAAGCAAGGGCACCTTCTGCACGCCATCGTTGACCGTGTCCTGGATCAATCCGCCGATCACGACGATCTGCCCATTGTCGACCAGCACGGTCGACTCGACCGCGCGCTTGTTGGTGATGACACCCGCCGCGTTTGCCTTGTCGTCGATGCTGGAGACTTCCTGGTAGATCTGCAACCGCACCGTGCCACCCTCGGAAATCTGCGGCTTGATCTGCAAGGTCAGGCCGACGTCGTGCCGCTCGACCGTCTGGAAAGGTGTGGGCGTGGTCGCCGTGCCTGAAACGGCGTACTGGCCGGTGATGAAGGGCACGTTCTGGCCGATGATGATCTTCGCTTCCTCGTTGTCCAGGGTCAGCAGGGTCGGCGTGGACAGGATGTTGGCGTTGGTATCCGTTTCGAGGGCGCGCGCGAGCACGCCGAGATTGACGATCGTGCCTATCCCGGGAATCGTCACCTGGCCGTTCACCACCCCCACGTTCAACCCCAGCCCGGCCGTTCCGGGATTTTGTGAAATGCCGATGATATTCTGGCCGGTGGTGCCGAAATTGGTGCCGCCGAATCCCTGGGTGCTGGTGCCACCCAGGCCGTTCAAGCTCTGCCACTGGATGCCGAATTCCGCCGCCTTGTTCGCGGTGACTTCGACGATCAGCGCTTCGACATAGACCTGGGCGCGGCGCACGTCGAGCTTGTCCAGCGCGGCTCGCATGTTGTTATAGATCGCATCGGGCGCGGTGATGATGATCGAATTGGTCGCAGGATCGGCCTGGATGATCCCCGACGTGCTGCCGGTTGACGACGAGCTCTGCTGGTTGTTCGAGAACGAGGTCGGACCGCTGGAGGTCTGGCTGTTGGTGGACGACGTCGCATTCTGGCCCAGCGTTGTCGTGGTCAACGGCTTCGACGCGGTCGGGGCAGTGCTTTCGCCGGTGTAGATGGCGCGCAGGGTTTCCGCAAGCTTCACGGCTTCCGCGTTCTTCAGATACACCACGTGGATGTTGCCGCTGGCGCTCGTGGGCGAATCGAGTATGCCCACGAACTTGCGCAGGCGATCGATCTTGGACGCATCCCCGGAGCGCACCAGCAAGCTGTTGGAACGGGCGTCCGCGACCACCGTGAATCTCTGGATCGGCTCGGTCCCGCCCTGCCCCTGCCCCATCTCGGCGAACAGCTTGTTGACCGTTTGTGCAACGTCGACGGCCGACGCGTATTGCAGCGGGATGACGACCGGATCGATGCCGTTGGGCTGGTCGATAGATTCGATGATCTTCGCGAGCCGCTGCAGGTTGTTCGAGTAATCCGTGATGACGAGGGTATTGTTGTTCTGGTAGGCCGTGATGATATTGTTGGGCGCGATCAGCGGGCGCAAAACGGGCAGGAGCTGAGCCGCGGATTCGTACTTCAGCGTGAATACCCGCGTCTCGATCTTGTCGCCGGAGACCTGGTTGGCCTCCCCGGGCGCGCGCGTCGGGCTCGCGTGAAGCTTGGCGTCCGATTCGGGCAGGATATTGACGATGCCGCGGTCTTCGACGGCGGCAAATCCCTGGAGGCGCAATGCCGACAGAAACACGTCGTAGACGAGCGTGCGCTGCATGGGCTTGGCGGAAACGATGGTTACCGTGCCCTTGACGCGCGGGTCCACGACAAAGTTCTTGCCGGTGATCTCCGCCATTACCTTGACCAGGCCTTCGATGTCGGCGTTGATGAAATTCAGGGTGACCAGGTCGGGATCCGTGCGTCGGGTGGGTGAGCCGTTCGTGGTGGTCGCGGCCGCCGGAATCACAGTAACCTGCGGGCGCAGCGGATCGGGGGTGATCACGCGCGCCGGCGCCGAGCTGGACCCGCGGTCGGCCGGCGAGGCCGGCGTCATCAGCGCGACCAGGACTGCGCAGACCAGCAGGCGACCCCGCAAACTACGCTGCATGTTCATTCATTTCGATTCACGATCGGCCATGCACGGCTCTTGTTTTTCATCTGCGCACCCGCGGACCTGAAGCGTCGGGTGCCGGCGATTTTTCAGGCCACGCGAGCGATTCGCGTGATCCGTTGCGATCCAGCACGACATTGTTTGCGGCGACCTCGGACAGCTTGATGCCGGGCGCGATCTCTTCTCCGGCGCGCGTGGCCACGACCTGCTTGCCGTCCAGCATGAAGACTGCAAATGCCTCGCGCCCCTGGGTGGCGGCGACCACGCCCAGCAGCCGAATCGCAAGCCCGGTCTGCTCCGGCACGGCCATTTCACGCTGGGCGGTCCCGAACATGTCCAGGGCCGTCGATATCTGGCTGTTCGTATCCGCCTGCGCGGGGGCGCGCGGTTCCGGACGCGGCGCAAACCATTGCCAGGTCCAGTAAGCTCCGACCGCCGCGAGCAATGCCAATGCGGCGACGGTCATGACAGTGATTACCGCCGTCTGCGCGAGTTCCGTCCTGGAAAAAGAAAATTGCATTTCCAGTCAGTCGATTTCCAGGCGCGATAAGCGCCGCGCGAAAACGAACCCCCAAAATATGTGGACCGACAATTTACCATGTAAATGCTGAAATCTATACAAGAAACTTGATGAAAATAACATCGCAAACCCCGGATTTGACCCCAAAAATCGATGTCGCCAAACGGCCTTCTCGGGTCATCGAACGCGGCTGGCGCCGGCCGGCGGACCAACCCTCCTTTCAGATTCTGTGCGCCTCTTGAGAACACTGAAAATTCGCTTCCTTCCATTTCTTTGTCGAACTTCGAAGCTATTGGAGGCGAACGGCCAAGCCGGGTAGTATCTGTTTGCCTTTCGAAGCAGCCAGGACGCGCGCTGTAAGCGTTTTCCGTTCGCGGCCATCGACAACCCTGCATATCGACCCTTCGGGGTACCAGAAAATTCATGTTCGCAAGTTCAAAATTCCACTGCTCGCCGAAATGCATTGCGAAGGCAAGCGCGTCATCCGAGAGTGCAAAACAACGTTGCAGCCCGCGGCAAAGCGGCTTCACGTTGCTGGAGATCATGGTCGTCGTGGTGATCATCGGCATCCTGGCCGCGCTGGTCGTGCCGAAGATCATCAGCCGGCCGGACGAAGCCCGCATCGTCGCAGCCAAGCACGACATCGCCAGCCTGATGCAGGCACTCAAGCTTTATCGCCTGGACAACCAGCGCTATCCCACGACCGAGCAGGGTTTGCAGGCACTGGTCGCGCAGCCCACGACATCTCCCGTTCCCACCAATTGGAAGGCCGGCGGATACGTCGAGCGCTTGCCGCGCGATCCATGGGGTAACCCTTACCAATACCTGAATCCGGGCATTCACGGCGAAATCGACTTGTTCAGTTTCGGCGCCGACGGCGCGCCGGGCGGCGAAGGAAATGACGCGGATATTGGCTCCTGGGCGCTCTAGCGCCTGGACCCGCCTGCATATTCGTCATTGGACCGCCCGTTCGATGCGAGAAGCCGCGCGCAGCGTCAGCAAACGCGCCTTGCGCGGATTCACGCTCATAGAGATCATGGTGGTGATCATCATCATGGGCCTGTTCGTGGGCCTGGTAAGCAATGTGATCGGGCCTGACGATCGCTCCTTGCTGCGGCTGGAGACGCAAAGGCTGGCCCAGTTGCTCGGCCTTGCCGCGACGGAGGCGCGGCTGACCGGCAAGCGCATTGCCTGGACGGCGGACAAATCCGGTTACAAGTTCTGGCGATTCTCGGCCGATGAAGGATGGCTGGAAATACACGACGTCGATTCGCTGCGGCCGAGGACGCTGCCGCAGGGAATGGAATTGACCGGCATGCGCGTCGAGGATTCCCTGCCCCAGCAGGACATGCGGCTGGAGTTCAACTCCTCGGGGCCTTCGCTGGCTTTCGTCATCGAACTGACGCTGGGCGCGTCCAGGTGCTCGGTGGAAGGTTCTCCCATCGGCGATGTGCGCGTCATCCCGGAGAACGGCAAATCGAATGAGACCGCGGCGTTGCCCGACAGAAGCGGGATTCACGCTCTTTGAAGTGCTGGTGGCGCTTGCCATAGTCTCGATTGCATTGCTGGCCGCCATGCGGGCCGCGGGACAGGCAACGAATACCGTCAGCGATTTACGCGCGCACGTCTTTGCGGGTTGGGTCGCACAGAACGTGCTCGCGGAGCAGCGTGCTCGCGGCGATTGGCCCTCGACCGGCATCCTGCGGGGAAAAGTTAGCCAGGGCGGGATCGACTTTGCGTGGCGGGAAGAAATCATCGGGACGCCGAATAACGCGTTTCGCCGGGTCGATATCTCCGTATACATCGAACCGGAGGAATCGCGATCGCTCGCGCGCATGACCGGGTTCCTGGTCAGCCCGCCGACCAGCAACATCAGATGAAATTGAAAATATCACGCGCAGCGCGCGAATCCGGCTTCACGCTCATCGAGCTGCTGATAGCGCTGCTCATCCTGTCGATACTCGCCTTGATGTCGTATCGCGGACTTGGGGCGGTTCTCGATTCACGCGCGCATGTCGCCGCGGAAACCGAGAAATGGAGAAAAGTCTCCGCGTTCTTCGCGCGATTCGAACGCGATGTCCAGCTTGCGGATCCACGCATTGTCCGCGCGGTGGCCGCGGAGGCGCCAGCGTGGCTCGGGCGTGCGCAAGAGTCGGAAGATCCCCGCCTGGAATTCAGCCGCTTCAGCCTTGCGGACGGGCTGGACGTTCCGCGACGCACGGGCTACCGACTGACCGCGAACCATGAAATCGAGCTGTGGCTCTGGCCCAGTCTCGACATCGCACCGGATCGTCCGCCGAAGCGCTATGTGGTGCTGTCGGACGTGAGCACGATGGAAATCGAGTACATGAACGCGGAGTCTGTATGGGTCAATACCTGGCCTGTTTCGCGCGTCGACGCGGCGATTCCCAAGGCGGTCAGGCTGCGCCTGGTGCTGGGCTCCAAAGAAGAACTGGTACGCGTGTTCATGTTGCAGGTATGAGGAACAGGCAGCGCGGCGTGGCCGTGGTCATGGCGATGAGCGTAGTGACTCTCGCGGCGCTGGCAGCGACCGCGATGCTCATGACCCAGAGTACCTGGTCGCGCGAGACGGAGCTGCAGGTCGACCATGCGCAGGCTGAAACGCTGATCCAGGCCGGAGTGGATTGGGCGCGCGCCGTGCTTGGCGACGATCGGCGCTTGAGCAACGTGGACCACTTGAAGGAGCCATGGGCGCTGCGCTTGCCGCCGATGCCCATCGACAACGGCGAACTGGCGGGCTACATCGAAGACCAGCAGGGCGCCTTCAATCTCAACAACATCGTCGTCGGCGGGAAAGTCAGCGCTGTCCAGCTCGAACGCTTCAAGCGCCTGCTGGCTTTCCTCGGCTTGCCCCCTGCCCTCGCCTACTCCGTGGCGGACTGGATCGACGCGGACAGCGAGCAGCAGACGGGCGCCGGCGCTGAAGACGAGTATTATCTCGCCTTGAAATCGCCCTACCTGGCGGCAAACAGGCCGCTGACCGACGTATCCGAGCTTGCATTGGTGCGCGGATTCACTACCGAAGTGCTGACACGCCTGGGTCCGTTCGTGAGCGCATTACCTGCAAATACGCCGGTCAACGTCAACACCGCATCGGCGGAAGTGCTGGCCACGGTGATCGATGGCCTCGACCTGGATTCGGCGCGGGCACTGGTGGCCCAGCGCGAGCGCGCGTATTTCCGGGACTACGCCGATTTCACGAACCGCTTGCCGCATGGCCTGCAGGCGGCAGACAGCGACATCAAGGTGAGCAGCAATTATTTCATCGCTCATGTGCGCGTCACCATCGGCGGTGCGGAGGCGCGGGGCCTCGCGCTCCTATCGCGCGGGGACATCGGCTGGCCGGTCATTGTCTGGCGCAGGTACGAATGAAGCAGCTGCGTATTTATTGCCCGCTGCAGCAGGTGCCGTCTCAATGCAAATGGGCGCTTGTCGACAGCAAAGGCCAGACCACGACGGGGACCAGCCCGATAAAGGACCTGCCCCGTCGCGTCGATCGGGTGCAACTGGTCATCCCGGCATCGGAGATCCTGATTACGCGGGCGCGCATCCCGGCTTCGGCGGCGCAGCGTGGCGGGGGCGCGGTGCTGGCATTTGCGCTGGAGGAACAGACGGCGACCGACCCGGACGCCAATATCGTCAGCTGGCTTGGCAAGTCCGGAGACATGAGCGTGCTGGCTGCCATCGATCGACGCGGCCTGGATCGGTGGCGCGATGCGCTTCGGCAGGCCGGCATCCAGAGCTTCGAAATCCACAGCGAAATGCTCTGGCTGCCTCGCGCATCCGACGAATGGAGCATTTCCTGGAATGGCTTCGAAGGATTCGTGCGCACGGGTCCGTTCGAAGCGGCCACGACGGATTCGGGAAGCGAGAAAGCCGCGCCGCTCTCCCTGCACCTGCTGCTCGATCAAGCGCGTTCGAACGGGCATCCGCCGCGTGGCCTGGCGCTGTATACCACTGCCGATGACGCGATCCCCGACCTGGAAGCCTGGGGAAAAGACCTCGATATTCCGGTGCGGCACGCCGGCGCATGGACCTGGCATAGCGGCGCCTCCGGAGAAGGAATTGCACTGGCGCAGGAGGCGCGCCGCTGGGGTAGTGTCGCGACTGCCATTCCGAAGCTGCGCCTCGCAGGCTGGATGCTGGCGCTGGCGCTGGTGGTTCACGCCGTGGCCCTTGTCGTCGACTGGACGCTGCTCGCCAACGAACAGCGAACATTGCGCCGGCAAATGGAATCGCGCTTTCGCTCGGCGTTTCCCGATACGGTCGCGGTGGTCGATCCGCTATTGCAAATGCGCCGCAAGCTCGCGGAGGTGCGCCATAACGCCGGGCAGCCGGACGCGGGAGACTTCCTCCCCATGACTGCAAAGGTGGCATTGGCGACCAAGGAACTGCCGCCAGGCACGGTGCGAATCCTCTCCTACGAAGGCGGCCGGGCCACGTTCGACTTGATGACGGTGGATACCGGCTCGCTCGATCGCGCCATTTCGCGCTTGCGCGAGGCAGGCTTTGGCGTGGAAAAAAGCCCGTCGCCGGCCGGTGCCGGCCGCGCGGTTGTCACGGTACGCGTGCCATGATCGAGAACCTTCGCGGGATGTGGCAGGCACGGGCGCCGCGGGAGCGACTGATCCTGCTCGCGTTGATCGCAGTAGTCGCGGTGGCGTTGTATTGCTCGCTGCTGTACTCGGCCCATCGCGCCTTGCCGCAATTGCGCGCAAATGTGCTTTCGTTGCGGGAAGACGCACTTCGCGTGGAACAGCTTGCCAGCGAAGCCGAGCGCTTGCGCGCCGTTCATCCGCCCCCTGCTTCGCAGACGGACCTCAGGACCCTGGTCCAGACACAGGTTGCCTCCGCCGGATTGACGAGCACGCTGGTGCGCCTGGATGCCCCGGATCCGACCCGGGTACAGGCCGTTTTCGGGGCCGTTGCCTTTGCGGACTGGCTCAACTGGGTCGTCGCACTCAGCATGCAGAATATCCGCCTTGAGACCTGCCGGATCGAGGCCCTTTCCAAACCGGGACTCGTAAGCGTAACCGCCACCTTTGTCCGCCCCGGACAGCAATGAAAAAAGGGCTGCTGGTCGCATTGGCCGCCGGGCTCTATCTGGCAGCGTTGCTTGTCCTGCTGCCGGCGGGAATGGTCGATTTCGCACTGCAACGGGCAACCGATGGCCGCCTGCGGCTGGCGGATGCGCAAGGCACCGTCTGGAAGGGATCGGGGACCATCGAGGTGCGCGATACCGCCAACCGAAGTGCGCTTTCGAAGGGAATCGAGTGGCACGTACGCCCGGAGTCGCTGTGGCGCGCACGCCTGGTTTGCGAGGTCGTGCTGGCGCGTGACGGTTCAAGATTCGTCGTCTCAGCACTTCCGTCTTCCGTCGAGATTTACGATGCGGTCCTGACGTTGCCGATGGCCGTCCTGACCCTGGCGGAACCCAGGTTGAAGCCCTTGCGACTTTCCGGGGATCTCAAGGTGCAGTCCGACAAGCTGGCGATTGCGCAGAACAGCCTGCGAGGATTGGTGAAACTGCAATGGCGAGACGCCGGATCGGAGTTGTCGCCCGTCTCGCCGATCGGTGGCTACGAACTGCGACTCGACGGCCAGGGAGATGCCGTCCAGGCGCTGCTCACGACCTTGCAGGGGCCATTGCAGCTCGACGGCTCCGGGTCCTGGCGCAAAGGCGGCAACCTCAATTTGCAGGCGACCATGCGTGTCCCGGAACCCTACCGGGAGCAGCTGGCCCCGCTGCTACGACTGTTCTCGTTCCAGCGCGACGAGGGCACATTCGAGCTGCAATTGAAATAAGGACAGATTGATCGCAGGCATCGACGGCAAATCGCAAGTAGCGCGATGCCACGATTCACCAAGGCGCAGAACTATGCACCCAGCGACTGGGTTCGAAATTCCATCGGGGCGAATTCCTGCTGCAATTCCTTGATCACATCGCCCACTTCGACTGCCGTGAACGCGTGCTTCTCGTCGAGCCGACCCATCAACAGCAGCCGATCGCACAATGTGTTTATCCGGCGCGGCACGCCACCGGTGTGGGTGTAGATCGCCGCGAAGGCGTCGCTGCTGAAAGACGGGTCATCGCGCCAGCCCGCCGTCTTCAGCCGATGCAGGATGTAGCCTTTTGTCTCCGGCTCATCGAGCGGCCCCAGGTGGCAGGTGGCGGTGATGCGCTGCCGGAGCTGCTCGAGCTCCGGACGCATCAGGGTCCTTCTGAATTCCGGCTGGCCAAGCAGGAAGGTCTGCAACAGCGGCTTTCCATCCGATAGGAAGTTCGACAGCATGCGCAATTCTTCGATGGATTTCATCGGAAGGTTCTGGGCTTCGTCGACGATCAGCAGTGCCCGCTTGCCTTGCCTGTGACAGGCCAGCAGATATTGTTCGATACGGCTCAGCAATGCCGCCTTGTTCTCTTCCTGGGGCAAACCGAATCGCGCTGCCACCGTGCGAACCAGATCGTCCGCATCCAGGCTGGAACTCACAATCTGCGCCAGCACGAATGCCTGCGTCGTGATCTTCCGCGCAAGAGTGCTTACGAGCAGGGTTTTTCCGGCACCAATTTCACCGGTGATGACGATGAATCCCTCTCCCTGGTGTACGCCGTACATCAAGTACGCCATCGCGCGCTTGTGCCCGTGGCTGGCAAACAGAAAAGCCGGATCCGGACTTAGCTGGAAGGGCTTGGCTTGAAGATGGTAAAAAGTCTCGTACATGCGGCGTCAGAATCTCATCGTGATGTTGGCAAATACTGCGTTTTCAGTATAGTCAAAACCATCTTCGTTAGAATCATTCTGTTGCCTGCGGTAATTGACCGAGCCATACAGCTTGGGCTGGAACTGGCGGGTCAGACCCATGCCCAGGTAGAAAAGGGTATCCCGTCGGGTGGTACCAGTGAAATCGTTCCGGCTATAGCTCGCGCCGGTATTCCAGGAATCCCGCTGGGACAACCGAAAATTCCACTGTCCGCCAACGCCCGTCTGGACAATCGAACTATTGTTCGAGAAATCCCCCGCAAATTGCACGACCTCGTTTCCGATCAACGTTTCCCGGTTCTCCCTGAACACGTTGAGCAATACCACGTTCTTGCTGCCCAGCCAACCGGTCGATGCCTGCAAACGCTTTGTCAGAAACAATTGGCTGTTCAAGAAATTTGTCTCGGAGCCCAGCGTCGGTGGAAGCCCCGTCCTGGCGATAAATTCGTCGACTGCCCTCTTCCGTGCCGCAGGATCCGGAAATTGTGCGGAGAACAGCGTATCGAGATAGCTCGAAGTGGTTGTTCCCGCGGTCACCAGAAACTCCGAGCGGCTCGTCGTTACGATCTCATGGTAATCGATTCCCCAGGTGGTGAGTCTGGTGCGATGGGAAAATTCGAGTAGATAAGCGGCCCCATAAAACCGGTGGCCAGCGGTTGCCTTGAGCCGCGTGACGGGCGAGGGAATCCATTCAAATCCCGCGCTCCACATTGCTCCTTTTGAGTCCGGCAGAAACTCTCCCATCGTATAGGTTTCATATCCGGCCTGCGCAATCAACCCCAAGGAGGAAGTCACCAGGCGCTTGCCTGTAGCGGTCGTGGTTTCGATGACAGAGTTGTCCTGATCGCCCCGATAGTCGATATTCTCCCGCGAGTAATCGACATTCCAGGTGAATAATTTATATGCCGGGCCGTTCTTTGCATGCAGTTCGACATGATCCGACCTGCTGTCCGGCAGCGATTCGACTCCATCCGTATCCACGACGCTTTCGGTCAACCGGACTTCAAGCTGCATTTGCGATCCGAAATCGTGTCGCAAATAGGGACTGGCGAAATATGTTCCTACCGTGGCGCGATTACCCGTCGTATTGACGGTGCTGGTCGTCAAAGGGCCGCCAAGCAATACGTCATACTGATCGATGGATCCACCAAAATCCAGGAACAGCAGGTGGTCTGCCAGCTGCAGATTTCCCAACGCGTGCCCGCGTTGGAAGAAATCATCGTTTCCCGATCCCCGCGCGTAGTAGTTGTAGTAAGGGGTGTACGAGGCATTGAAACGCAAGTCCGCGCCGGTCCCCGCTACTGTCAAGCCCGGCGTGACTTGCGAAACCCAGTCGCTACGCTTCGTTGCGTCCGACGTCAGCGCGATGTTGTCGGAATACGTTTCGCCGACGGTGATGGAGGGGACGATCTCCCATTTCGCTGCGTGGGCCGTACTTAGCAATAGAATGGATAACGCCCCAACAGGCGCCAGCAGGCGCCTGGAAGTGCGAAAAAGGTCCTGGTTGCCGGCCGCGGGGCGCCGCCCTCTCCTGGCGCCACCCAGGAGATTAGGCATAGGCCCCGTAGTAGTCCCCGGCAGGCCCGGAGCCCTTGTTCAACAGGAGACTGGTCAGGGTGTTCGACTCGATGCGTCCCAGCGCGGTTTTCAGCGTTAGCTCGGACGTCTTTCCTGCCTCCACCACCATGATGATCTGGCCTACTTGGCTCGCCAGAACGCCGGCTTCGCTGGCAGCAAGCAGCGGCGGAGAATCGAAAATGATGACGCGATCCTGGTAGCGCTCGGCCAATTCATGGATCAACTTTCTCATGGCGTCACTCGCGAGCAGTTCGGTCGCGCGCGGGTTGGGTGTTCCAGCCGTAAGAATTGTTAATTTACCGACATCCGTTTTGTACAGAACATCCGCCAAATCGATGCTGCTGTCGACCAGCACATCCAGCAACCCCCGCCCTGCCTTGAATCCCAGTGCCCGCGGTACGGAAGGCTTCGCAACATCGGCATCGACGAGCAGCACCGTCTTGTTCATCTCGAGCGCAATGCTGATGGCAAGATTGACCGCGCAAAAGGTTTTGCCTTCGCCGGGCATTGCGCTCGTCACGAGTACGATATTGGACAGCGGGCCCGCCTTGGATTTGGAAATGTTCAGTAAAATCTGCTGCTTGATCCGCCGGAAGCTTTCCGAGTTCTGAGTGCGCTCCCCATCAGGCGTGACCATGCTTTGCCGATGCAGGTGTTCCCTGCTGATTTCCAGCAACGGCGAGGATTTCCCAGACTCGCCCGAATGCTTCGACGTCGTCGTATCTTGGGACCGGGGCTCCTCGTCATCGCGCCAACGCGGTTGAACGGCAGCGTCGATTGGCGACCGCTTGATTCCTTCCGCATCGACCGGGAAATTCCTGGGAACCGATGGTTCGATCGGCTCAAGCAGCTCTCCGACTCTTTCTATCGTGCTCATCTCAAGTCCTCGACGTCAGCATGAGCATTGCCATCAATGCAGCGTATGCCGACAGCAAACTTCCAACCGAGATGACCAGTGCCACCAGTTCGCGGACACGGCGCGATTTCTGCGAATCGGTCCATGCCATCACTACCGTTCCCAGAACGCGCATGCCAGTCAGTTCCCTCAGTCGTCGCTCGTCATCAACAGTCGGCCTGACTTGGCTCATGACGAACGCTGCCCCCAGCCCGGCGCCAAGCGCTGCCAGTAACACCCAGGTCATCAAAAGGCGGCGATTAGGTGCCGTCGGCGTAAGTGGTACTTGCGGCGGGTCGATTACGCGAAACGACATTGCCGCCTCGCTAGCTTCAACTTCTCCGGATATCCTCGCGGAGTCACGGCGCCGAAGGAGTTCGTCGTACCGCGTCTTGGTCACGTCATAGTCGCGGGTGAGCTGGGTATATTCGGCTTCCACTTGCGGTGCCGCACTAGCGACTGCCTGCAATTCGGAATATCGCTGGGTGTACTCTGCGACGCGGGCCTTCATTCCTGCCACGTTGGCCTCTGCGGTGGAAAGGGAAATCATCAGTTGTTGGTAAACCGGATCCTTTGCCGCCTTCGCAAGCTTTTGCGGTGTGTTCTTGTTATCCCGATTGTCCGCTTCAGCTTGTTTCGCCTCCGCTGTTCTTTGCTCTTTCAATTGATCGATGATCCTCCGCGTAGCCACAATGTCGGGGTGTTGGTCCGTGTAGATCGTTCGCAATCCATCGAGCTTTTGCTCGAGCGCATGGATTCGTGTGTCGATTTCCGATTCCGGCTTGATTATCGGAGTCGCGGAAGGATCGTCGCTTAACGAGGCCGGAGCTTGTGCCTCATTGTCCAGTCGCTTCTTGATCGAGTCTCTGGCATTTTCTGCCTCGCGGAGATCCAGAACAGCCTTGTTCAAGGCCGTTTTGGTTTCGTCCAGTCGGACGAAATAGTTGGACCCCTGGCTAGGCATGAGCCCGATGTGCTTGCGCTTGAAATCAGTGATGGAATTTTCAAGCTTCACCAAGTTTTCGCGGTAGCCGGCCAATTGTTCATCAATGAAATGCTGTGCCGAATCTGAATCCTTGCGCTTGTCGATCGAATTACCCTCCACAAAGAGGGTTAGCAACGACTGTACGACCTGCTTGGCCACTTTGGGGTCAGTATCCATATATGAAATCGTGTACAGGTTTTCCTTGCCGGTACCCCTGAGCACAATGGATGTCGTAAGGCGGTTGATCAATTCCACCCGCTCCGCTTCGGTTTTTTGGCGCTGGTCGAGGCCGGCCATCTGGACAACTTTCTCGAGGTTCGTGCGACTAATTAGCGTACGCCCCATCATGGCCACCATTTGATCCAGATTGGGTTGCACCGCCAGACCAGACAACAACGGTCTCAGCACCGATTGCGTATCGACATAGATTCTGGCATCGGCCTCGTAATGGTCCGGCATCAAGTAAAGCGCGACCCACCCGCAGATGGCGACGAGCCAGGCGAAAGCGACAGCAAACCAGCGGTACCGCCACATCGCCTTCAAGTGAACCAGGAACTGCTGAGCCAATTCGTGCATGGCGTCTACCTTGAATTGAAGGGAGGCAGGTTAGAAAAAGCTCTGGGGAATGACCAGAATGTCGCCCGGGCGCATGGCAACGTCAGCAGACAGATCACCCCTGCGTACAAGATCGATCAGCCGCACGCCGAATCTTTGCGTCTTACCACCTCCGGAACGCAGAATGCTCGCGTTATTTCCGTCTGCAAAATCCGTGATGCCTCCCACGGCGATCATGACGTCCAGCAAAGTCATATTTTCGCGGTAGGCGAGCGCCTGGGGTTTCGCCGCCTCCCCGATTACGCGCACCTGCTGGCTGTAAGGGCCGCTGAAAGCGGTGATGACGACCGTGACGACCGGACTCTGAATATATTTAGCGAGTACTTTTTCTATGTCCCGCGCCAGTTGCGTTGCTGTTTTGCCACTTGCCTGAAGGTCTTCGACCAATGGAGTGGAAATCTTGCCGTCCGGGCGTACCGGGATGTTCATGGACAAATCCGCATTGCGCCACACGACAACGTTGACGATGTCGCCCGGGCCGATCAGATACGGGGTGTCACTGCCTCCTGCGCCTTGTCTGGCCATCGGCGGATAAGCCGTGCTGCATCCCCCGAGCGCAATCGCGAGCACCAAGAGCCATACCGCCGACCATTTTCCGACGTTCATCATGTATCTCCCTCTTGAATTTCCGGCTGCGGATGTCTTTCAAATAACATATCGAAGACCTTGGCCTCGCCAGCGCGTGAAGATCAACGCGGACTTGGGACCTCGAGCGTCCCAAGCGCTGAATCTTGTATCCGCAACTATATTGGTAAGACCTGCCTAAAAGCTAGGGGCGATTATTGCCGTTTCCGCGCTGGATCGGCCAAGTTATGCACAGCCCTCGTTTCAAATGCCTTGGGCTGTCGCCGGCACGACATCCAAGGATTCTTGAACCGGCGACCTCGCCACCAGCCGTGCTACGGTGGGCTCAGGACTGCTATTTGGCACAAGGGTGGGATTCTGCCTTTCGTAGTAGGCGGCCCTGAAACCCAGGCAATATTCATCTATGCCGATTCGGGCATAAGTAGAAGGAAGCTTACCGCGGCGGCGAAATGTCTCTCCGTCGACAAAGCCTTCGGCCAGCGCTAGTGACCAGCCGTTTTTCTCGGCCAAAACCTTGACCTTTTCTTTGGACAAAATACTCATGCTGCCATCCCTTGAGGTTGTTTCGACGATCGAATTGCCCTCCCGATTATTCATACGGTGCTCTTAGTTATCTGGCGCCGTTGCCCCACAGCACAACTTCGACCGTGGAAATCAAAATCATCACATCCATGAAAAGTCCATGGTTCTTGACGTAGTACAGGTCGTATTGGAGCTTCTCAATTGCATCGTCAACCGATGCGCCGTACGGATAGCGAACTTGCGCCCATCCGGTGATACCCGGCTTCGCGTTGTGCCGCATCTCGTAGAAAGGAATTTGCTTCGAGAGCTGGTCTACAAAAAACGGTCTCTCGGGTCGCGGACCGACGAAGCTCATTTCGCCCTTGAGAACATTGAAGATCTGGGGTAGTTCGTCAATTCGATACTTCCGAATGATCCTCCCGACCCGGGTCGTGCGATCATCGTTTGCCTTCGCCCAGTGCGGAGTTCCCCCGCTCTCGGCATCTATTTTCATGCTGCGCAGTTTATATAGAGTGAACGTGCGACCGCCCAGGCCGACCCGTTCCTGACGGTATAGGATAGGCCCGCCGCTTTCCATGTAAATGCAAATTGCCGTAACGATCAAGATGGGCAGGGTGAGGAGGAGCAGCACGGTACTCGCAAACAAGTCAAACGCACGCTTGACGATGCTCCCAAAAAAACCTTGACGGAATCCATCCCCGAGCACCATCCAACTGGGATTCAACGATTCCAGCAGCACCTGCCGATACTCCCTTTCGAAAAACGTGGGCATTTCCACTATTTTGATGCCCTTCATCTTGCATTCCAGCAATTGCTGAACCGGGAGCCCGCCGCCCCTCCTGTCCCGGATGCCGACGACAATCTGATCTATGGAATGGCGTTCAACGAGCGACAACAGTGATTCATTCACGCCAAGAGACAAGATATTGCTTTGGGATATGTAGTGTTTTGAAGGCTGAAGAGATACATACCCGACAACATCGTGATTTGGATTGAGCTTTGCAAATTCGGCGAGTTTCATGACTCGCGACCCTGTCCCCAGGACCAGGATTCGGGGTTTCAGCAATCCCAGCTTATTTGACCTGTGGAAAGCTGAACGAACAAGCATGCTTCCCAGCAGCGCAACGATGACGATCGTCGCCCCGAGCGTAAAAGGATTCGGATAGTGCGCGGGCATCAAGTACGACATTAATCCTGTTACTGCGAAACACAAGAGAAACGTCAATGCCAAACGGGACTTGAACGCTCGGCTATCGCTCCACACGTCTGCCTGATACAGACCCATACTCGACATGACAATCATCATTCCGAGTGCGAATACGCCCACTTGGGATGTCACCGCATATGCAGTTCCGGAAATCGTGTTTCCGGCGCCCACGACATCCATTGAAATGCCGACGTAGGCAGCAAGTGCCAAAACGACGCCTTCAAGAATCGCAAGGACGATTAGTCGCCCCGGAACATAGTGATTGAAGATATGAATCATGAGGGCTGCCCGCGCTCACCTGTCGACCGCGCACAACCGCTCACATCGGCCTTGCCGAATCTCTTCATGTCGATAGCTCCCTTGACTTTCCGCCAGGACAGAGAAACGTGGCCACGTGTCCGACATAAATCCAGCAGTCGGAAACTGCGTTTGAGATTTGGAGGTTGGTCGACTTGTGGGAGGAAATAACTCGGGATTCGGAATGCCCAAATTCCGCCCCTTGTTCGACGCAACAAGTCCCAAATGAAGTACGACGGAGCGCCCTGGATTCGCTCATCGACTCTATATTCCTTGCAAAAATCAACATCGAAAAACGCGTTCCCTCGCACGCCCTGGAGATTCTTAGACTTGATCTCACACTGTTTTCTGGGCCTTGCTTGATCACGCCCCAATGCCGCTTCTACCCCCGGCCTTGGCGAAAACCTATATTTTTCTAGTAGTTAGATTTTTTGGACTAATTTATTTGGGTTGTCGCTCTTTGACGACACCCATTATACCAGAGACGTCGCCAATAAGCGACGTCAGATTATATCGAAGTCAATTTCGGATCAATCTATAAGTGTATGAAGTTATTAGGTAACATCTCAGGTATTGCACGCAGCCCTTTGAGTATTCGAACTTAGTTATTGAAATAGAATTTCTCCTTTACGGTATAGCGACGATCAGTAATGCAAGAATTTAAAAATTGCGTCTTCGCTCTTTCTTACAAGATTCCACCGATTTTCCTACAAGGTTTGGGGGCTTTTGTTTTCGATATTGAAACAGGAATAGCTAATCATTGTTTCGTGGAGTATTTAAGCGCTAATTCCAAAATTGATTATTGATTCGGCGATGGCATTCGCAAAGCCGACACCTGAGCATCGGAGTGAAGAAGCTGTGGTCGGGATGATGAAACTAAAGAACTATTTTTATACGCTCGTAAATACTATTATGCAGAACAGGTGTCACCGGCAAGCGACGAGGCCACATTATTTTCGTTCTCAATTGCTTGAATTAGAGATGCTTTTTCTCGTGGCATATGACTTGCGCATGAAGCAAGCAAGTAAACTTTGACTACGGAAGTAAAAAGCAAAATGACAAGAAAATCGATATCGGGTGTTTTGAACGGGATGCTTCGGGCCGGGATATCCGGCATGGTTTTTTTTCTTGCTGCGTGCGGAGCCGGTGGTGGCGGCGGTGATACTCCACCGTTGAACCCGGCTGCCAGTGGATCATCCTCAACTGTTGACACCAATCCGCCGACGGTTTCGGATACAGCTCCTTCGAATAACCAAACTGACGTCTCACTGAATTCCGCGATCTCGGCGACATTCTCGAAGCCGATGAATAACGTGACCATTAGTTCTTCCACTTTTACCCTAAAGCCCACGGGAGGCGGCGCTAACGTAAATGGGACAGTAAGTGTCGTCGGCAATACTGCGATATTTACGCCGTCGGCCGATCTCGGACCAGGCACGCAATACACTGCCGCCATCAGTTCGCTCGTGAGGGACGCTCTGGGGATAGCGTTAACTTCAAACTATAGTTGGAATTTCACCACTGGCGCGGCAATTGATACCACTCCTCCGACCGTATCGAGTACGTCTCCGGCGGACAGTGCGAACAATATCGCGACCAATTCGTCGGTCGCGGTAACTTTTTCCGAGCCGATGACCAGTTCGAGCCTCAACACCACAAGTTTTACTCTGGTGAAGACCACGGGGGGAACCGCAGTTTCCGGCACAATCACCGTCGCATCCAATGGCGCAACGTTCAAACCTTCGTCGGCGCTTGCGAATAGCACCAACTACACGGCAACGATATCCACTGCCGCAAAGGACGCCGCGGGAAATACGTTGGCAGCCAGTTATAGCTGGTCGTTCACGACTGCAGCGGCTGCCGATACCACGCCACCGACAGTTTCCTCCACTACTCCTCAGGATGGTTCGCTAAACGTTGCGCTGAATTCGTCCGTATCCGCAACGTTCTCGGAGGCAATGACCAATTCGACGATTACAACTGCCAGTTTTACGCTTAGAACTGGCGGTGGAACCACGGTAGTTGGCACTGTTAGCGTTAGTGGAAATACCGCGAGATTCACACCGTCCGCAAACCTCGCAGGCAGCACTCAATATTTCGCGACGATTTCCACCGCTGTGAAGGACGCGGCAGGGAATGCAATGGCTGCGGCCAAGACATGGAGTTTCTCGACAGCGCCGGCCCCGGACACGACTCCGCCAACCGTCCAGGCCGTGGCGCCTCTGAATGGCGCGAGCGGCGTGGCCCTTCCTTCTACAGTTTCGGCGATTTTCTCCGAGGCCATGAAGAACTCGACCGTCAGTACGGCAACGTTCAAGCTAGCAAAAACGTCGAACGGGGCGGCGGTTTCAGGCACGGTTAGCATGAATGGAAATACCGCCACGTTTACCCCGTCGGCGAATCTTGCGGTCACTACGCAATACACCGCGACAATCACGACCGGGGTGCAGGACGCTGCGGGCAACGCAATGACTAGTGCTTTTACGTGGTCTTTCACCACGACCGGTGGCGATACCACTCCGCCGACCGTAAGCAGTGTCTCGCCTTTAAGCGGTTCAACGGGTGTGGCCCTCGATTCGGCGGTGTCTGTGACCTTCTCAGAAGCGATGACCAATAGCACTTTGAATACTACGACCGTCAAACTTGCCAAGACATCAGGGAACGTGGCGATATCCGGTTTCGTGACGGTCAGCGGAAATACCGCGACGATGACGCCGTCTGCAGATCTCGACGCGAATACTGGCTATACAGCTACTGTTACTACCGGAGCGCAAGACAAGGCCGGCAATGCGCTCACATCAAACTTCACGTGGACTTTCACGACATCACCACCAGTCAATGGCACCGCGAATCTTCAATGGGATGCGGCGACCGCCTCGAACCTGCTGGGCTACCGCGTTTACTACGGATTTCTGCCGGGGCAATATCTGCAGACGCTGGGAAGCGGGTTCTTCGCCGGGAATGTGCTGACGTATCAGGTCGTCGGATTGAATAGAGGCGTCGATTACTATTTCGCCGTAACCGCAGTGGATACGCTGGGCAATGAAAGCAATTATTCGAACGAGGTCACCAAGCACATACCGTGATCTTTAAATCCCGCGTCAGAGCGACGTCATGGTTGCTGACGTACCGAAATTAAACGGCAAGCGATGGAAAATCGCTTGCCATTTTTTCTTCGGAGTTTGGAATCGGCAATGCATTGCAAGTCGCACCTAGTCGGCTTGTTGAGGAATCGCGCACCAGTGCTGATTGCTTTAATTGCGCACCTATCCGTCCAAACAATTGCGCTCCGCTGATTCGAAGTAAATCTGATTTGGTTCGTTTGTTCTGCTGTCTGCATCCAGAGCAATCCAGCCGTTACTTCCCGTATCAAATAAGTCTTTCTACCTTCGATGTTGGCGTTCTCTACTCATCGAGCCTGTCTTCACGCGGAGACATGTTGGTGATTAAAGGGCATTTCAGAATGCTTTTTCTGTCGCGAATCGACGACGAAAAAACGGAAATTCCGCTCCCAAAATGACGGAAAAAAATCCGCCCAAACCTTTTTTACGGGAAGTTAATTAGCGTACAAGGACTTCCTCGCAGAGGATGAAAATGCATCGTTCCTGGCTTGGCAGCCTTATTTTTCTCCTATGAAAACAGATTGGAACGACCGTCTATAAACAATTCGTTTTATTTTTTGATCAAGACATTTCCGACGTTCATTTGCAGCTTTAAAAAATCCTTCGCAAGATTAAATCCCCGCTTGCAGGCACGGAACTCGCTATCCCTCGTCACGCATCACCAGAATTCGTTGTAACTAAAAATTCAAACTGCCGGCCGAATCGAATTCGGTGCGAGCAAATTTTGTCGGGGGTATTTCAATTGAACACTACCGAGTGGATGTTCCGCTCGCGGTTGCCTATGCAGGAAAATTGGCGACCGCCGGATAGCGGCTTCGACCTGCCGCTGCCGCATTCAACGCATTTTCTCGCACGGGATCCCGATGCCGTCCAGGCACCTCAAGCGGATCCAAATCAAACTTCTCTACGGCATCCAATCGATGCACCGCGTCGCGCGGCTGTCTCTGTGCGGCGACAGGAATGGTGTTCTCGCTCTCTCTCCCTACTTCGGTCTGAAAGCTCCCCGGGAAATGGCCGACACAAAACGACGGGCATTTGTCGCCGATCGCATACGGTACGCTTTTTCGAGGAGAGCGCCATGTTCGTTTGCAATCTATTTAGCACCCGTGCGCTTATTGGTGTCGTCGTCGCGTTGATCGCAGTGCCGCTTGTTCTATCCGGCTGCGGAGGCGGAGGTCAAGATGCCGGCCGCGCCCAGGCCACGTCTGCCGATCCCGTTGCTACGACAGATGAAAGTGCAACAAGCGATCTGGTGGCGACCGCGGTGTCGTCGGCCGAGATCGACCTCGCTTGGGCGGGCCCCGTCGACGCTCCCACGAGCCGCTATCGAATCGTGCGCAATGGCGTTGCCATTGCTACGGTGACAAACACCACGACGTACGAAGACGATTCGCTCCAGGCTTCCACTCGGTATGTCTATTCCCTCGAAGCCTTGGATGCGACAGGCAAGGTTGTCGATAAGTCGTCCGATGTCGCAATGACCACGCTTCCGCTGGATGCGACGCCTCCCACTGTCTCATCGGTCTCCACGGAAGATCCCTCAACGCCGATTGCGACCAACTCGGCCATCAATGTAGATTTTTCCACGGCAATGAAGAAAGACAGCCTGAACGGGAGGACGGTTCAGGTTGCAACTCGAGCCGGTGTCCCTGTCCAGGGATCAGTGAGCGTAGTCGGTAATACCGCCACGTTTACCCCATCCTCGACAATGGAGGCGAGTACCGAGCACACGGCTACGGTTAACACGGGCGCAAGCGATTCTGCGGGGACGCCCATGGCGGAAGTCTTTGCGACGACGTTTGTAACTGCTGCAGCCGTCGACAGCACGCCCCCCAAGGTCCTGTCGACGTTTCCTGCAGCCAACGCGACCAGCGTGGCCACGAACGCTGCAATTGCCGTCGTGTTTTCTGAAGCAATGACGAATTCAAGTCTGACAACTTCTACCATCCGGCTTACGACAACCTCGGGAGGCGCGGCGATTTCCGGAACGATCAAGGTCACCGGAAATACCGCTGTGTTTACGCCCTTGGCGGCGCTCGCCAAGGTCAACCAGTACACGATTACCGTTAGCACCGCGGCGAAGGATGCTGCCGGCAATAGGCTCGCAACCACCTTTACATCGCGATTCACTACGGGCACTTCGACGGATTCGACGCCTCCGACGATCTCCAGTGTCTACCCGGCTTCGAATTCCACAAATGTGGCGCCCAATACATCGCTTCTCGCCACATTTTCCGAGCCCATGAAGAATTCGACGCTTACGACAGCCAGCATGAAGCTGTCCGTGGCCGCGACCGGTGCGGCGGTTGCCGGAACCGTGTTCGTAAGTGATGGCGGGAGCTTTGGCTTTCTGCCGTCTCGAGTTCTCACCGCCGGAACCAAGTACACGGCTACGGTTACCACCGCGGTCAAGGATCTGGCCGGCAATGCCATGGCAGCCAATTTGAGCTGGTCGTTCACTACTGCTGGAACGCTCGATACCACCGCGCCTCGCGTTACGGGAACGTCTCCGTGGAATGCGGGAACCGGCATTTCGACTGGCGCCTTGATATCCGCGACGTTTTCAGAACCAATGAACAGTGCGACGTTGACCACTTCAACGTTCAAGGTCACGAATGCAAGCGGGGGCGCCGTGGCGGGTAGCGTAAGCGTCGCGGGAAATGTCGCCACTTTCACGCCATCGGCTGCGCTTGCCGGAAGCGCGCAATATTCGGCAAGCATTTCCACGGGAGCGAAAGATGCAGCAGGCAATCCCATGGCGGCCGCCTACCAATGGAGTTTTACCACGGCGGCAGGGTCGTCATCGCCCACTACTACCTCGGTGAGCCTGGCCTGGGATGCATCTGGGGCCAGCAATCTCGGCGGCTATCGCCTTTACTACGGGACGACATCTGGAAAGTATCTGCAGGCATTGGGCCAAGGAGTGAACGTCGGCAAAACCACCAGCTATACGGTGACCGGCCTTACCAAAGGAACCCGGTACTACTTCGCGGTGACCGCCTACACCACCTCGGGTACGGAAAGCAGCTACTCGAACGAGGCGTTCAAGGACATTCCCTGAGTTTCGCAGAATCCATCGTGATCGGCTTACGCCAATGACAGGATTTGCGCGTGATTTTCAAGGCAATTTACCGCGTGGACACGCCAGATGACAGAAATACGGTGTAAAATGAAAGACATGACATGCGGGTCGGCAAGGTGGCGACAAATGCCAATGCCATTCGAACATCGTCCCTGGGCATCTGGCCATTGCGGCATCCGACAGCTTGGCTTTGCGCAAGACGGGGTGATCGTCAAATGACCGCCAAGCCATCAAGGGCCGTTCGCGGCTGGTTGCTCGTTGCCGCCCTCGTACTCTCATTTTTTACAGGACGCGAGGCGACGGCCGTTACCACTAGTCGAGCGGAATGCGCTAATCCTCCACCAGGTGCCATATTTTGCGAGGACTTCGAAGGTGCCAATCCAAAGGCCAACTTCAACGACTATGACGGAAACCTGGATTCGGAGAACCAGGTGATAACCGATGCCGGACCGTCTGGGGAAGCGGCAAACAAGGTCATCCGGCTACGGGCGCCGGCGGGCCAGCGCGGTGGCGCGGATCTCATCAAGGTGTTCTCGACCCCCTACGACCGCCTCTATGCGCGGTGGTATTTCAAGTACGAGGCAGGATTTAATTTTGCGGCCCCCGACCATGGAGGGGGTCTGGCGGCTGGCAATCGCGATTTTGTGGGGCGTTCCGGATATCGGCCGACTGGGGCTGACTTCGCGGGATTCTATGTCCAGTACCAGCAAAATACGCGCAAGCCGCACGCATATAGCTACTACCGCGGAATGTATCAGGACTGTGCCGATCCGATGGGAAGCTGCTGGGGCGACGCGCTGCCCTGCGTGTCGGATACCGGCGGGACTTACTGCACCGTTCCCCAGGACCGTCCACCCGCCTCGTATCCGCTTTTGGAGGCCGGAGTCTGGTACTGCCTGGAAGAAATGGTGGACATGGGCACGCCGACATCGAGCCGGACATCGGCGAATGGCCACTTGGCCTTGTGGTTGAACGATCAGCCGTTGGGCAGCTTTGGAAATCTATGGATCAGGACGACCGACACGTTGAAGCTGCAAAGTCTTTGGCTAAGCCTGTTCCATCATGACGGCACCCACTCGGTCGTCGGCGAGTTGATCGATAACGTTGTGGTGTCTACGCAACGCATAGGCTGCAATGCCTCCCAGTCGACGATCAGCCCTCCGAAAAACTTTCGCGTAGTCCAATGACTAATTTTCATATCTGGCTAGGAACGAACATGAAAGATAACTTCATTGAGCCGCGGATGGTCAAACCGCGGAACCGCTTGCTGGCATTGGCGGTAACGACTGCCCTTGCTCTCGCCGTTGGCGAATCCGCGTATGCGACCGGAAGGATCTTTTACGACGATTTCGAGAGCGGAAATACAAATCTGTGGGGTCAGGACAGCCCACATGGCAGGTGCACGGTGGTTACGTCATCGGCGGACGGCGTGGCCGGGCCCTTTGCCGGCTCCAGAATGCTCCGTTGCAACGATGACGGCGCATCCTCGGCGGGCTATGAGTCCTTGACGATCAGTCCAAGCTACATCAAGGAACTTTTCATTCGGACGAGGATACGCATCGATACAAATCACGACAGGTCCACGGGGTCGCCGAAAAAACTCATGAGAGTTTTCAACTGGACAGGTGATTTCAATACCTATAACGATATTTTTGAAAGCACCGAGACATCGAACGGTCTGGTGAATACAGGGACCGCTGGCGGTACGCAGTTCTCAACTTACTGGGGCGGTGCCGGCGGCGACAATACGGCAAGGACCACTGCGTGGCACAAGATCGAATACTATTTCAATACCACCGGGACCATCAGGGTTTGGCACGACGGCGTCATGGTGCAAAACCAGAGTGGCCTTCCGACCAACAATGCGAAATGGGTGCCATTCTTCATCACTTCAAACTGGGCCGACTCGCACGATGGCACTAACTATGTTTATTTCGACGAGTTCGAAGTGTTCAGTGACAGTGTGAGCGGGAATATCACCGGAACCATGTTCGACGGCACGATCGCGGTCTCCACCACCACGCCTCCGCCGCCGCCAATATCGCCGCCGCCGAATTTGCGCGTGTTCTAGGGCGGCCTGGACTCTTCGATAACGTCGTCACGCTACCTGAGCGCGTCCCCCAGCGCCGACCCAAGCCGTTCGGTAAAGGACGCCGCGCCCGTCGCATTCAAATGGAATCCATCGGAGAAATTGTCTCTGGACAATTCAGCTGGTAAATATGGTGCCAGAACGGGAATGGATTCCTTGTTCGCGCTCATGAGGATTTGATCGGCCAGCGGATCTTTGACTGACAAGGGCGGAATCAGGTAGTAGAAGCGAGTGTTGTTGCGTTCCGCCAGGTCTTTCAGTATCGCCAATCGTTGCATGGCCCTGGCGATTCCCGGCGACGATTGCGCACCGGAAATGGGTGATGTGGGCCTGGTAAATGACGCCACCAACACGCCTGCTTGCGGAAGCCATTTCTCTAGCATCCAGTTCCTGATCGATGCCCTATTTCCCAGCCAGCTGCTGAAATTGGCAAACACGAAAGAGCTCGTGGTCGTCGTATCCAGGTGCGCCCCTTCCCTGACGAGAAGAATATCCCGGATGTTCATCAGTTGGTAGGCGAAATTCTCGCCGTTCACGGAATTCGAAATCAGTTGATTCGGGCTCAGGCACAGCACCACAACGGATGGATGTGCGCCACGCGCGAAGAGACGCCGTATTCCAAAGTACCAATCAAAGTATGTGGTGTTTTCGATGGGAAAAAATTTCACGACGTGGGTCGATGCAAGCTTTCCGGCGAGCAGATTCCGATCCACTCCCTCCACGAGCAGGGAATTGCCCAGCATCAGCACGGTTTTTTGCCCGCCAGACGCCGCTTGGCCAAGCGTGACAGCTTCGACGTAGTCCTCATGCACGCGCCTGGCCCCCTGGCTGACTTTCGGGAACGCAATTGCGGTCACGGCTTCAAGGACCGCGAAATACAGCGCGATCGCGATCACCAGTGCGGCAATCGCATGCGACGGTTTCATGTCCCTAGAACTGAAAATAGATGAAGGCACTGGTCTGATTGGCCCCGAATAGCGTAGTTAATACGCAGAATATAACGCCAGTCGCAGCCCTGGTTGCCAGGGATTTGTTCGCAAGGAAATATTCTCCGCCGGATTTTTCCAGATGAACGTCCAGGATTAACATGACCACTACGAACGGTGCCAGAAATGCCATGGCTACGCGTAGTACCGGCTCCCAATTCCATTCAGCCAGTCCTGAGAGCAAGTGCATCGATTCTGCGAGCGTCTGGCTGCGGAAGAATATCCACGCGACACAGACGATCGCGAAAACGCACAGCCTGCGAAACCATCGGGAAGCGACTGCCGTCGCTGGCGAGATGCCACCGCCCCCGGTGATTAATCGTTCGATTGCCAGTCCTGCTCCATGGATGCCCCCCCAAACGACAAAAGTCCAGTTTGCTCCATGCCATAGCCCGCCAAGCAGCATCGTCGTCATCAAGTTGACATAAGTACGGGCGTTTCCCAGACGGCTTCCGCCAAGAGGGATGTACAGGTAGTCCCTCAGCCAACTGCTCAAGCTGATATGCCAGCGGCGCCAAAAATCCTGCAGGCTCTGGGCAAGGTACGGTTGGCGAAAGTTGACCATGAAATGGAAACCGAGCAACTGGGCACTGCCGCGGGCGATATTGCTGTAACCGCTGAAATCCCCGTAGATCTGGAGCGCGAATGCCATCGTCCCGAGCGCAAGAACCAGGAAATTCGGGCTTCCAAGGTTACCGCTGAATGCGGCATTTGCTACCAGCGCGCAGTTGTCGGCAATGACGACCTTGCGGAACAATCCCTCGAGGATCAGCATCAATCCGTCGAAGCTCTTATTCGAATCCCAATGCCGGGGGTTCTGCACCTGCGGAAGCAGGTGGGAAGGTTGCTGTATGGGACCGGCGATGAGATGCGGAAACAGGCTGACAAAAAGCGCGTAGTCGGTGATGGAGCGCGATGGCTCGAGCTTCCTTCTGTATACGTCGACGATGTACGCGACTTCCTGGAAGGTATAGAAGGAAATCGCGGGGGGAAGAATAATTTGCCACAGGCTGACCGGAATCTGCTTCAGCCCCAGCATCGGTGCCAATTCGACAAACGAATCGACGAAAAAATTGAAATACTTGAAAAATCCCAGAACGGATAGATTCAGAACCAGCGAAGCAAGGAGCAATGCCTTGCGTCGTCCCTGCCGCTTCTCCACGGCGATCCTTTGGGCGACGATGAAATCGACCAAAGTCGAAGCCGCCATCAGGAACAAGAAGCGCCAGTCCCACCAGCCGTAAAAAAAATAGCTTGCGCCGAGCAGGAAAAAATTCTGCGCGCGAAAGGCGAGCCGCCAATAGACTATCACCACCAGGAGCAGGAAGAGGATGTATGCCGGCGAGTCAAACAGCATGGCTTGAAATCCTCATCCTCGTGAAGCTACGTCTGAGCGGGGACACTTTCTTGGTAATCGCCAATCTCACTGTCTATGTGGTTTTCTGGAACTTTAATATGGCCAGCATGCCCATCCCCGGAAGGTTGGAGACTTTTTCCATTGCCAATCCGCGCTGCAACTTGATGGTGCTGTATTTTTTACCCTGTAAGCGCAGGCCCATTTTCTCCAGGGTTCGTACGAATGCGGCAACGTCGTATTGTCGTTTCTGGATTTCGAGGTAGGCCAATTTTCTCACTGGTACGAAGCGGGGCATGAGCTCCTGGTTCGCGTACATCCACTTGTCGAGCTTGCAGAAGAGACTGCGCTTGTCAGGGATGGAAGTAAGCAGAATCCCCCCGTCCTTCAACACCGACTGGAACATGCGCACCAGAGCCATGTCGTCCGGCACGTATTCGAGCACGCTACTGCAGATGACGACGTCAAACTGACGGGCGGATATCATCTGCAAGACATCATCGTTGATATGAAAGTATGACGCCCGGGCGGACAGATCGAACTCGGCAGCGCGGCTCTGTGCCTTCTTGACCATTTCGGGGGCGATGTCCACGCCGAGAACAGTGTGACCATCCCTAAGCATGGGGAACGAAATGTCGCCCGCACCACAGCCATAGTCGAGGATGGACGCGTTTTTCAATCCGCTGGACTGGAAAAAATCATGGAACGTGCGACGCCTGTAGAAATAAGACGTCTTTCTCCCATATTTGTCTCCCCAGTCCCGGGATTCCCTGTCCCAGAAGCCGGCGACCTTCTGATCGTATTTGGAATTCATGATTGAATGTCTCGCTGGTACGAGCTCGTCGTGATTGAAGAAATGTGCTTTGGCGTTGTACTAGCGCGCCCGCTGAAAGTTCTTTTCACTGGCAAGGGTCGACAGCATGGCCTTCAGGTGCAGGATACGTTGGTCCATCTTGACGACACTATCGTCCGCCCACTGCCCAGCTTTTCTTTCCAGTTCCGCTTTTTTCTCGTAGGCTGCCACCACGCTTTTCCCGATGGCCGCTTCCGTATTCGGAGTTGTGAGCGCGCCGGCTCCGAAATACGCCTGGATTGCCGCCGTGTTCGACAAGACCAGCGCTTTGCCGGCTGCCAGCGCTTCATAGCCGCCGCAGACGAGACAGTCTTCGAGCGTGGTCAGATCCAGGATCACGGAACAAGACCAAAGGTATGCGTAGTATTCCGATTCGGGCAGGAAGCCGAGGAAGCGAATCCATGGAAATCTCGCGGGATCGACGCGCGCGCGCCGGTAGTTCCCCGAGACGTACAGGACATAGCCGTCATCCTTGAGCGCCTTGAAAGCCTGGAACACCGCTTCATAGGGTTCGTCTATGTCGAACGAGCAAACCAGGAATACGGATTTCTCCGGTAGAGCTTCAGCAGGCAGCGATGGAGCCGGCAGGACCGGCAACGGATCTTCGCAGACGGCTGCGTGGCCGCCCAGGCTCTCGATGAATTTTGCGTGATTGTCGTTTGTGACTATGACCATGTCGACTTTCGAATTATGGAAGTCGAGCAGCTTTTGCACCCTCGGATTGCCGTGGCCGGCTTTCACACCGAGCCAGTGCGCGTCGGACACGAGCCTGAACCCATAGATGGCACGTAGCACCAGGAGAAGATATCCAAGCACGATGGACGGATTCGTGGCAATGACGACTCTCGGACGCGTTTTCCGAATTGCCGCCAACGTCCGCATGGAACTGCGGATATATCGGCGGATTCTTCCGCCCTTGATGGCGATTTCTTCAAGCGAAATGCCTAGTCTCTGAACCAGGGTCTGGGTTCGCAAATGGCGGCCCCAATCAATCCAGAGGATTTTTTCCCCCTCGTATTTTGTTATCTGCTGCAATTTAGGTCTCGTCTGTTGGGAATTTCAAGGTGACGGTCGCGTGGCCGTAAGGTCGAGCCGGCGAGCGCACGCCACATGTCGATTCAGGTCAGGTGCGCGCATATTTTTGCGTCATTGCCTCGATTTCGGCCGCCCTGGCGATGACGTCGAAACGCGCGGCCGCTTCGGCGGCGAATTCCTGCGCAATGCCTTTTGTCGGCTGCTGCAATTCGTCGAGAAGGGCTTCGTACAACGCATTGCCGTCCTCGGGTGGAACCATCTTGGCGGGGGTATCCCGTAGCACTTCCCTCAAGCCAACGCAACTCGTGCCGACGAGGGGTACGCCCGCCACCATGGTTTCCATCGCCAGCAGGCCGCACGCCTCCCAGAGGGAGGGCATTGCCACGACGTCCAGGCCCTTGAGAGTCGCGGTCGGATCCGCGACGAAGGGAAGAAACAATATCGAATCCGCGAGACCTTTTTTCCTGACGGCCTCTCTTTCCTCGCGGATATAACCGTCCGCTCCGAAGCTCAGGACCAGGATGCGCCGGGGCAGATTCTGCCTCTCGAGCAGAACCAACGCCTCGACCAGGTATTTGAAGCCCTTCTGTGACATAAAGCGGCCGAGAAAACCGATGAGGAGCGCATCCGCCGGCAAGCCAAGCTCGCGTCGGAAATCACGAGCCCCCTGCCGCTGAAACTGCCTGGTGTCGATGCCGTTCTTGATGACGATCACGCGGCTTTTCGAAAAGCGAAGCATCCAAAGATAGGAAAGCAGATTTTCCCTTGCGTCGTCGCTGACGCAATGAATGCAGTCGATCGTCATCATCAATGCCGCGAGGATAGTCTTCTTGAAAATTCCCCGGATTCCCTGGAATTGGCGCGACGTGAAGACATCATGGGCGGTCATGATGTGCGGCGTACGCGTGAGCTTGGCGGCGGGAATGGAACAAATTCCCGACGTGAATCCGTGGGAATGGATCAGGTCGAACTTATTTTCCCGCGCGACCCGGAGCACTTCCCGGAAAAGCTGTGAGCTTGTTACGTTCTTCGTGACGAATACGGGCGTGAGCTCCAGGCCCTTCAAGTCGTCGAGCAAGACTCGCGCTTCTGTCATTTCCGGCGCAATCAGCGTGAACGAATACTTGTCGGGATCGAATTTTGTGTAGACGTATCGGAAGAATGTCCTGATACCGCCCACCGGATACCGGACTACCAGCAGGATTCTGCTTTTCTTCACCTGCTTACCTCTGTCCTGTATTTGTGGGAAAGGTGGGCGGACGTCGCCTTTGCGCTTGCGGGCATCCCTTGAAACGTCGATGCCGGCAGGCTACGCTTCTCGAAGGTGTCCATGACCATCCTGGCCGCTGCGCTCCCCGGGCTGGCCCCCGCGGGAAGCTTGTCTGGATCCGATCGTAAAAGGCGGGAATAAAAATAGAAAACCCTCGAGTCGTAGCCATCTGCACAGTTGGCGAGCTTTTTGGTGGCGTAGAACGCCATGTGCTCGGCGCAATGACCGCGCTCAGGGCACTGGGCATCCAGCCGTTGCTCCTGCTTTTCCACGATGGAGAACTGGCGGCCCAGGCGCGCCGGGATGGCGTGGAGCCGGTCATCCTGCCCGCGAGCAATATCAAGTTGCCTTCCACGAGCCGCGCAATCGCCGACATTCTCCGGACGCGCGATGTGCGCCTGGTCCATGCGCACGGATATAAAGCCATGGTGTTCGTGGCCGCGGCCCGCAGGCTGCATCGATTCTGTGTCGTAAAAACCGAGCACGGCCTCCCCGAAGCCATGTCCGGCAGGCCTGTCAGCGTCCTTCGTGACCGGTCTTATCATTTGCTGGACCGGGTTGCGACCAGGGCGACGCGCGCGTTTGTCTGCTACGTTACCGACGAGCTGCGCAGGCACTATGACCGCGCCCAAACGGGCTATGGCGAAATTGTGGTTGCAAACGGCATTACAGCGCCGGACAGGCGCACCCTTCGACGCCCGCAGGAATTTCACGAGCATCGGTTCAACCTGATAATCATTGGCCGGCTCGATTCGGTAAAAGGCCATGAGGTCGCCATCGGGGCGATCGCCCACCTTGGCGCAGCGGCGGACGTCGATCTGCATATTGTTGGAACGGGGCCTCGCGAAGCGGCACTGCGGGATCAGGCCATTTCCGCCGGGGTCGCCGATCGGGTGCACTTCCTCGGTTTCAGGCGGAATATATTCGACTTCATGGCTTTTGCAGACGCATTGCTCATGCCCTCGATGCACGAAGGCCTTCCGTATACTCTTCTCGAATCGATGGGACTCGGCCTTCCCATAATCGCCTCGAATGTTGGCGGACTGAAAGAAGTTCTGGAGCATGAAGTTAACGCCCTGCTTGTGCAGCCGCGAGACGTCGACGGCTTTGCACATGCCATCTCCCGCATTCGCGCGGAGCCTGACCTGCGCCGTCGACTTGGCGAGAACGCGAGACGCTTGCAAGAAACGGATTATTCGCTGCTCGCAATGATGGAAAAATATTTGAACGTCTACCGGCAGTGTTTGGGAGCGATGTCCGTCCGCAGCTGAACGTTGGCAACGGCGGTTCAATGGAATTGCATGCGCCTGGCTTCGATTCATTCATAGACAGTAGCCGGCCAAGTGCGAATACATATCGCTGGCTCACGGATCGAGCCCAAAACGGGTATTGACCACATAATTCATCGAACCGTTGCTCGAAACCTGCTTTCCCGGATTGCCCACCACCACGCCACGATCCGGCACACTATTCGTGACCACCGCGTTTGCTCCGATGGCTACGTCGTCGCCCAGCGAAATTCCGCCGATCACCGTGCATCCGGGACCCAGGAACGCCCTGTTACCCACGATGGGCACGCCAGGATGCTTTCCGCCGTAGGTCACGCCGATCGTAACGCCATGATTGATGTTGCAATCGCGACCGAGCACCGCACCGTCATTCAAAACTATGCCCCCGTAGTGGCCGATGTACAGGCCAGGCCCGATGCTGGTGTTGTAGGGAATCGAAATGCCGTACCTGGTGCCTTTGCAATGCAGGACGATCCGGCACCAATAGTAGAACAGGCGAAACAAGGCATGCTGCCGCCTCAAAGCCACGCACGAACGCATCCAGAAGGTGTATGTGAAACCGGGCGTGAAAAAATAGTGTTTTATGAAGGATCGTAATGAAACGCCACCGCCATAGCGGTACAAGTCTGCCTTGACGGTATCCATGAAACGCATGGGCGATGCGGCATCCATCAGGTTCATTGCGGAATTCGCAACGCTGTCTTGACCATCGCCTTCCAGGCGGGAAGGAAAGTCGGCCTGTAGCGTAGCGCTTGCGCATAGAAGCGCATTGCCGCGCTACTGTTGTTTTCGCTGCGCTGCATGCATTGGCCGAAGCCTACATACGTGTGCGCCCAGGCTTTGCGCTCGGTATCCTTGTCGACGACGCCGGGATGTTCCGCAAGGAAATTTTTCATGATGTCGATGCCGCTCTGGTATCGCCCCTTGCAGTTCTTGGACATCTGCCCCGACCAGGTCCGGTACTGAAGCAAGGGGCGATCGACATAATCGAACTCGTAGCGGGTCGAAAACCTCAGCCAGAGGTCGTAATCGATCCCCATCCGGATGTGTTCCTTGAACGTTCCCAGGCTCGAGAAGCATTCGCGCTTGACGACGGTCGTGCCAAAGCCGATGAAATTTTCGACCAGGAGCGGACCGCTGATCCAGCCGCGGAACAACCGGTTGTCGGCAACGCCCAGGTCTCGCCCGTGTTCATCGATGTACGACAGCCTCGAATGGACGACGCCAACCTTTGGATTTTGGTCGAACAGCGGCATCTGGAGCGCAAGTTTTTCGGGCATCCAGACGTCATCCGCATCCAGGAAGCCAACGTACTCCCCTTTTGCCTCGCGAATTCCATGATTCTTCGCGGCAGCTTGACCGGCATTCGATTGCACCCGATAACTGACGCGGGGATCCGACAACAGGGATTGTATGACTTCGGCGGTGTCATCCTTTGAGCCGTCGTCAATTACCAGCACTTCGACATTGTCGTAGGTTTGATCGAGGGCTGATCGAACCGCAAGCGGGAGAAACTTCGCCATGTTATAGGTCGCCACGACGACGCTGACGAGCGGCTTACCCATTCCCTATCCCCCTTTTTTGCGAATTTCCGCTGTCAAACATTGCAAATCGCGAACCGGTATTTTCCGGAACGGCTTTGGTCGAGGCTCGCCACATACCGCAAATCGATAGTCACTTCGTCGCCAAACACCGAGCCCAACTCCACGCGCAGATCCTTTTCCGCCTTGGCATCATATTGCGTGGCGGTTACGAGATTGACGGTAAGCCGTAGCAAGTCATCCTGTACCAACTGCATCTGCTCGATGCCGGGAATGGCTGTCAGCGTACGCTCCACCAGGGAAACACCGGCGACCATCGATCCGTTCGGTCTCTTGAGAAAATCGGCCTGCCTGCCGGCGATTCGCTCCATGAGCGGTTGGCCACGCCCGCAGGCACATGTCCGGTCGGTCGGAACGCCCATGTCTCCCACCCGATACCTGATCAAAGGCATGCCGCGGTTGTTGAGGTCTGTCACGACGATGTTGGCTTCTTCGCCAGGCGACGCAACGGAACCATCGTCCCGCAGAAATTCGACAAAGACATGCTCCAGGTTCAAATGCAGGCCGTCGTGCCGCTCGCACTCGCTGGCAATCAGGCCGACTTCTTCGCATCCGTACCGATTGGTCACGGGACATCCGAATGTCTGCTCGATGTATTCGCGTTCCGGAGCAAGCAGCATCATCGAGGTTGAAATAATTCCGAGCGGTTTGAGGTCACCGATTTGCATTTCGCGCAGGAATTTCGCGAGGATGAAAATCGAATGCGAATGGCCGAATATGATGCGCGGATGGCTGCTTCGCCACTCCTCGACGAATCGCCTGACGCTCTCGGCATTCATGTCCATCGTATCGAGATAAATCGTCCGTTCCAGCAGGGCGCTGCGCAGCTTCTCCTTGAGCGTGGCCGCGACGGGAGGGTTTCCCCAGATGGCGGCCACCTTCATGCCCAGATCCCACCCTGCCCAGCCATCGCTACGCATCGCAGCGGCGTTGCGTAGCTCCTGGCATTGCTGGTCGAAGAGCAGCGTAAGCGCCGTGCCTGTCGAGCCGCCGGTCCTGGATTCCACCAGATCTGACTTCCTGAATTGCGTGGAGACCAGGGCGTCGGGATTTTCGCGGATGTCAGCCTTTGTCAGAAGCGGCAGGCGACGAAAATCGTCCAGGCTTTCCAGCTTGCCGTTGAATCCGATCGATGCGTATCGCGCGGCGTAATACGGCACGTTGCTGAAGGAATACCCGACCATTTCACGCAACCGGGACCATTGAAAATCCAGGATCTGTCGGGGACTCCACCATTGGCTGGCGAGCAGCTCGCGCAGGTAGCGTTGGCGATGCGATCCGTCTTTCAGTTCCCAGAGCGGGAAGACCACGTGCTTTGAAAACCACGCCGGGCAGGCAAGCTTCATATGTCCTTGTCCCCACCGGTCAGGATCCACTGCGCGCTGCCCTTGCCTTCGCGTGCTTTCTCGCCATTCACCTGGAATACGCCGGACGCCTCCCGCGAGATGAATCCAAGTTTCCGCAGGTTGGCGCGATATGGATGCTTGTCGTTCAGCAAAAGCCGGATGTTGCCTATTTCCGGATCCTTTGAGACCTCCATGGCAAACATCGCGAGCATGCAGGATGACTCTTCTGGCCTTCGCATGACAAGGTCGTAGATCACGCATTCCCTGTCTTCGCGCGAGAACGAATACACGAGATAGCCCGCGAGGGTCTGCCCGAACAGCAGCTTGGCAAAGCTGAATGCGATATGCGGATGATTGGCGTATCTCCAGGCCAGCGTTTCAGCATCCCTGTCGCCAATGACGGCGCCAGTCTTGTCGCAATCCCTCCATAGTCCCGTGAACGAATCGTCCAGGCTGGTTTTCAACTGAAGTGAATAGCCTGGTTTCCGGGCCTTTCGGAGAAGCGCGCTGACGATCTGGCGTGCCGGCCATGCCAGGCCTTTTGCGAGGGCTCCTACACCGCCGACGCGGCGCCGAAGCATATGTTCGGCGTTCAACAGAAGTACGTGAGGAATCAATCGCCCCGGCGTCACCCAGCCGATTGAGCTCAAGGAACGTTGCGCGGCGGCATTGGGGATGACAAGAGCCAGCCGATCCGGCTCGATCTCGCGAATGTGATCGGTCATGAATTTCAGCAACACCGCTCCCAGCCCGCGGCCCCGAAGATTCGAATCCAGTGAAATATCCCCGAGCACGGCAACATCCTGTTTGACGTTATCGAGCCAGTACGGGCGGAATATCAGCGATGCCATACCTGCCGCGCGCCCATCCTTGCCTCGTAGCCAGAAGATCGCCGGTTCCTGCGTTCCCGCCAGGCCCTGATATCTCCAGGCTAAATACTCGGCCGATTGCGCGATCGGCCGATTCGCGTTTCGCATATGCAGGACTTCTTCTGCATGCGAGGCGAAGCTCGTCTTCTCCAGCTTGAACCCGTCGGTTTGGCTTGACATGGGAAATCCGCATCAGCCTGCCTGCAGCCCGCACAACTGCCGATAAAGGTCGGCATGACTTTTTCCCATTTGCCGGAGGTCGAACTTTTCCTCGGCCATGCGACGCGATTGCCTGCCCATCTCCAGCCTTGCGTTTTCGTCCGAGTGCATTTTTATCAGCGCAGCGCAAAAGGCATCGGTATCGTTTGGGGGGATCACAAGTCCGTTGATGCCGTCGAGAACCGCTTCGGCATTTCCACCGACGTCGCTCACGATCATCGGCAGGCCGGTGGCCATTTTCTCGAGGACTGCGTTGGAAAAGCCTTCGTTCCCGCCGGGAATCAGGCAGGCTGCATCCATTGCCGCCAGATACGGGCGAATGTCTTTCTTGTCCCCGGTGAATACGATACGCGATCGATACTGTTCGTTATCATAGATTGCGCGGAAATGATCGAGCCGGGGGCCGCCTCCTACCGCAAGCAATTTGAGGGAGGGTATCGATTGGCTGGCCTTCAGTCCCCCTTCGAAAAAAACCTGATAGTTTTTTTCGGGGCGAAACCCCGCGACCATGCCGACGACGAAATCCCCCTTGTCGAATCCCAGGCTGCGCCTGGCCTCAACTGCGCTTTGTGCGTCGGGAGGCCCAAAGCGGGTCAGGTCCACGCCGTTGTAGATGCGGACCAGCCGCGAGGGATCGATGCCGTCGGTCTTGATGACGGCCTTGCCCACCGCATCGGCGACGACGATGACTTTCTCGAACAACGCTTTGAATCGCCGATTGAGAAATACGTGGAGCGGACCCTTGAGCTGTCCGGTATCTCGTTTGCTGGAAATCACGTGTTTAACGCCGACAAGCCTTGCTACCAAAGCAGCGAGGGTGTCGGACGTCTGGTGAAATGTCTGAACGACGTCGACCTTTTCCTTGATGATGATTCCGGCCAGCCGTAGCCCTTGCCAAAGGCCATTCGGGGCATAAATTCGCTTGACTGGCAGATGGTGGATTCGGACGCCAGAAGCCCGCATGCCATCGACAAGCGCGTTTTCCCCCAGGTCGAAAACCACAATGCTGCAGACGATCCCGTGCTGCGAGAGCAGGCGCACCAGTTGGGCGAGGTGGGTTTCGGTGCCGCCCGTCCGGTGAAAGTAATCTATTGCGAACAGAATCCTCGGATTCCTGATTCGATTCGTAGTCTCCATTAGCATTGTCATGCACTCGCGAACGACGCGTGGCTATGCCTTTGGCAGCAAGTTGTAGTCATCCGGCTCCAGAGAGTCGGAATCTTGCACATTCGGCCGTACCTCGATTGAAGGATTCATTGACGCTATACGCCGGTAAACGACCGCCAGCCCCCCCAGGAGATACCACTCATAGCTGGTCAACCCATAGCTTGCAAAACTGAATACGAGATTGAGGACGAGCCACACCTGCGTGGCATCGACAACCGGCAAAAGAAATTTCTTTTCGTCGACACTCGCCAAAGACCGCTTGAGATCATGAAATGCCTTGCACAATGCGACGATGAACGCCACTAGTATCGCCATTCCGACGAATCCAACCTCGGTAGCCGCTTCTGCATATAGGTTATGGGCAACCTGGTCATTGCCCGCAAAATTGGCGTTTGCCTCGAGCGACGTGCCCAGTCCGTAGCCGAAAAGCGGATGCCTGGACGCAACTTCGAAATTGCTTATCACGCCTGTCATGCGGCCTTGGGCCGTAAAGTCGTTCTTGGTACCGCTGACAAAGATCGAAAGGTACCGGTCCTGCATGTCGGCCGAAAGCAACGGAAAACCCACAAGCAACACGGTTCCGAATACAAGGCCAACCGCCAAGCGCTGCTTGGCTTTGAAAACGATGCCGAGACAGACGAATATCAGTCCCAGAAAGCCGGTCCTGGAACCGGTCAGCATGAGCGCATAGACGCACAGCGGCGTAAAGACCAGAAATGCGAGGCGGTTGAGGAGAGAGATTTGTGCCGCGAAATACAGAAATGGAAGCACCGTGCAAATTATGTATGCGAGGCCGTTCGGATTCACGATGTCTGATGGCGCGCCTGACAATCGATCCAGGTACTCCCAATCGGCCATCGAGGCAAATGATCCCCAGTATCCCTGCGTAAAATGCAGATACAGCGGCTCCATGACCCGAAACAACTGGCAGCCCACGAATACCAGAAGAAATCTTTTCAACCGGGATTCGGAGTCCACGAAAGCAATGGTGAAGTAATAGAAGACGACGGCCTTGATCAGCGCTTCTATGCCGAAGCGTATGGCGCTTCCTGGCCATTCCACGAACGGTATG
>DASZTG010000077.1:0-8562 GCA_035548375.1 Burkholderiales bacterium | reverse complement strand
GCTATTGGGTGCTCGGCGAATCGCTGGGCGGCTGCAGGTCCTGCTACCCGCAGCCCGTCGACCTCGCAACTCTGGGATCCGGCGGCAACGGCATGGGCGACGGGAGCAAGCTCGGGCGTTTCACCACTTTCTCGAAGCCGGTAGGCCTGCCTGATTGGGTGACTGCCGTACCTGGCGGTGCCACCGCGCCGGGCCTCACCGTGGCCGAGATCGAAAAGCTGGTCAAGGACGGCACGCCGGGTCCCGAGCTCGCCGCCCGCATCCGCGACTCGCGCCTGCACGACGTCATCGGCGCCGGCGGCCTGACGAGAATCAGCACGCACTACGTCGCCGGGCTGAGCGGTTCGGAACTCGCGCAGTTGCGCAAGGACGGCGCGAGCGACGATGTCGTCGATGCCCTGCAACAGAAGTATCTGGCGGAGTACATCGATTTCGCCCGCATTCGCTACGAGAGCTGGGGCAAGGGCTCAGGCGCGATCCACTAGGGCATGACACCGCCGGCGCAAGCCGCTATTGCCTGCCGCCTTTGCTGCGCCAACCGTAGGCAAGCGCCGACCAGTTCGCGGCCGTAATGCCGGCGACGATGGCGGCGAGGCCCACCAGCAGGCGCCAGGTCACCGGTTCGGACAGGATCAGCGCGCCGAGTATCACCGCGGCGACAGGATTCATCGTGACGGTGATGGCCACGCGCGACGGTGCCGTGTGTTCCAGCGCCCAGATCCACAGATAGAAGGTCACCGCGCCGCCTATCGTCATGAGGTAGCCGATCGCGCACCAGCCGCGCCAGGAAAATCCGGTGAACCCGGAATAGTCGCCGCCGATGACGATCGCCGCGAGCAGTGCCAGCGCACCGGCCGGAACCATCACCGAGCACAACACGATCGCGGGATATTTGCGCAGGTAGATGCCCGACGTGACGTTGTAGATCGATCCGGTCACCGCCGCGCCGAACATGAGCATGTCGCCGCGCAGGCTGTCGGCTCCGGAGGCCGAGACGCGATCGCCCAACGCGAACGCGACGCCCAGCAGCGCGACCCCTCCGCCCAGTGCCTTTGCCCACGTGTAGCGCTCGCGCTTGAGCAATACCGCAAGGGCCAAGGTCAGCAAGGGTTGCGTCGACAGCACCAGCGCGCCGCGCGCTGCCGGAACGTATTGCAGGGCGGCGCTGAAGAACCACGCAAACAGGGCGAACTGCAGCCAGCCGAGCGCGACTATCGCGGGCAAATCGCGCGGCTGGATGCGGACCTTGTGCCGCGGCAGCGTAAAGGCAAGCATCGCGATGCTCGCGCCGAGGAAGCGCAGGAAAGTCACGGCGAGCGGATTGCTCTCCGGTACCGCGAGGCGCGTGGCCACAACCGCCGAACCGCCGATGGTTGCGGACAGCGCCGCCGCCAGCACCGCCAGAAACGGCAGCGGCAGCCCCTTCATCGCAGGGCTGCCGCCGCTGGGTGGATGCTACTTCGCAAGCTTATTTTTTTGCGCCATCGAACGAATCCGTGATCGCGCCCTTCGTCGCCGTGGAGACCAGGTAGGCATATTTCGCCAGCAGCCCGCGCTTGAAGCGCGCCGCCGGTTGCTTCCACGCCGCGCGGCGCTTCGCGAGTTCCTCATCGGACACGTTGAGCTGCAGCAACAGCTTGTGCGCGTCGATGGTGATGGAGTCTCCTTCCTTCACCAGCGCTATGTTGCCGCCGACGAATGCTTCCGGTGCCACGTGCCCGACCACCATGCCCCAGGTCGCCCCGGAGAAACGCCCGTCGGTCAGCAGGCCGACGGAATCGCCCAGGCCCTGGCCGATCAACGCCGAGGTCGGCGACAGCATCTCCTGCATGCCCGGACCGCCCTTCGGGCCTTCGTAGCGGATCACCACCACGTCGCCCGCCTTGATCTTCTTGGCCATGATCGCGTCCATGGTTTCCTTCTCGGAATCGAACACGCGCGCGGGGCCGGTGATGACCGGGTTCTTGAGGCCGGTGATCTTCGCCACGCTCCCCTCGGTCGCGAGATTGCCCTTGAGGATGGCCAGGTGGCCTTCCTTGTACATCGGGTTGCCGAACGAGCGAATGACGTCCTGGTCCTTGCGCGGCTCGGCCGGGATCTTCTCCAGCTCGTCGCCGATGCTGCGGCCGGTGATGGTCATGCAGTCGCCGTGCAACAGGCCGTTGGCGAGCAGCATCTTCAGCACCTGCGGCGCGCCGCCGGCCTTGTGGAAATCGGTGGCGACGTAGCGCCCGGACGGCTTCAGGTCGCACAGCACCGGCACCTTGCGGCGCACGCGCTCGAAGTCGTCGATGGTCCACTCGACCTCGGCCGCGGCGGCGATGGCAAGGAAGTGCAGCACCGCGTTGGTCGAGCCTCCGGTGGCCATGACCAGGCTCACCACGTTCTCGATCGACTCGCGGGTGATGATGTCGCGCGGGCGGATGTTCTTCTTGATGGCGTTGACCAGCACCTTCGCGGACTCGGCGGCCGAATCGGCTTTTTCGGCGTCGGGCGAGGCCATGGTCGCGGAATGCAGCAGGCTCAGTCCCAGCGCCTCGAAAGAGGTCGACATGGTGTTCGCGGTGAACATGCCGCCGCAGGCCCCCACGGTCGGACAGGCGTTCTTCTCGATGCCCATGAAGTCGTCCCGGGAAATCTTGCCGGCGGCGAACTCGCCGACCGCCTCGAAGGCGCTGGCGATGGTGAGCGCCTTGCCCTTCCAGTTGCCCGGCTTGATGCTGCCGCCGTAGACGTAGATCGCCGGCACATTCATGCGCGCGATCGCCATCATGCCGCCCGGCATGTTCTTGTCGCAGGCGCCGACCACCAGCGCACCGTCCATCATCTGGCCGTTGACCGCGGTCTCGATGGCGTCCGCGATGACCTCGCGCGATACCAGCGAATATTTCATGCCGTCGGTGCCCATGCCGATGCCGTCGGTGACGGTCGGCACGCCGAACACCTGGGGCATGGCGCCGGCACTGCGCAAAGCGTCCATTGCCCGGTCCACCAGCGGCTGGATGCCCGCGTTGCAGGGATTCATGTTGGAGTGCCCGTTGGCAACGCCGACGATGGGCTTGTCGAAGTCGCCGTCCTTGAAGTCGACCGCGCGCAGCATCGCGCGGTTGGGCGAGCGCGTATCGCCCGCGGTGATGAGCTTGCTGCGCCAGTTGTCTGCCATGGTCTCTCCTCGATGATGATGTCTCGATCGCCTGCGCGGCGCTCCCGGATCCTTTCCCGAGGCTGCGCAGTCTGGCGGTCCGGGAGGCTGGCGTCTAATATATTATTTTATCGATTTTGATAGCTTTCCCGAATCGAATGGAACTACGCCACCTGCGCTACTTCGTGACGGTCGCCGAGGAGCTGCACTTCGGCCGCGCGGCCAGGAAGCTGCACATTTCGCAGCCGCCGCTGTCGATGCAGATCCGCTCGCTTGAGGAAGAGCTCGGCGTGACGCTGCTGAACCGCACGCAGCGCCACGTCTCCCTCACCCAGGCCGGCAGCGCGCTGCTGGGCGAGGCGCGCCACATCCTCGCCCGCGTGGAACAGGCCGTCCTGACGACGCGCCGCGCGAGTCGCGGGGAAATCGGCGAGCTCGCGGTCGGCTTCATCAGCGTTGCAGACTATAGCGTGCTGCCGGTCGTGCTGCGCGAATTCCGCCGCCGGTTTCCGCTGGTGAACCTGACCCTGCGCGAGGCCACCAGCGACGCGCAATTGCGCGACCTGCCGGCCGGCCACATCGACGTCGGCTTCGTGCTGCCGCCGATCAACGAGCCGGCGCTCGAATCCGTGGCCATCCTGCGCGAGCCGCTGATCGCAGCGCTCCCGGACAAGCATCCGCTGGCGCGCAAGCACGGCAAGCTTGCGCTGGAAAAGCTCAAGGACGCGCCCTTCATCCTGTTTCCCCGCCCGAGGGCGCCCGGCCTGTACGACGACATCGTCAGCCGCTGCCGGGCGGCCGGGTTCAGTCCGCGCGTGGAACAGGAGGCGATCCAGATGCAGACCATCGTCAGCCTCGTCTCCGCGGAACTCGGCGTGGCGCTGATTCCCGCTTCGCTGATGAACCTGCGGCGTACCGGCGTGACCTACAAATCCCTGCAAGGCGGCAGCCCGATGATGGAAATCCACCTGGCGTGGCGGCGCGGCGACGACCTGCCCGCCTTGCGAATGTTCGTCGACGTCGCGACCGCCGCCGCCAGGGCCGCGCCGGTGCAGAAGACCAAAAACAGGACATGAGCGCGCAGGCAGCGAACAATCGGTCGGCCTTCCTGCCTGATGAAGCGGCGACCCTGGCCGCAGGCAGGAAGCTCGCGCACATCGTCGAGCCGGGATTGTTCATCGCGCTATCTGGAGATCTCGGCGCGGGCAAAACCACGTTGACGCGAGGCGTCCTGCGAGGCCTGGGCTACGAAGGAAAGGTCAAAAGTCCTACCTACACATTGGTTGAACTTTATAATCTCTCCAAGTTAGACTTATATCACTTTGATTTTTATCGGTTCAACGATCCACGGGAATGGCAGGAATCCGGCTTTCGGGACATCTTCGGTGCGCGCAACGCCTGTGTGGTGGAATGGCCCGAACGCGTACCGGAATTGTTACCCCGGGCGGACCTGAGGATCGCGCTGGAAACGCAGGGCGACGGGCGGAACATGCGAATCGTCGCGGAAACGGAGTTCGGCAGTCGATGCCTGTTGCGCTTGCCCGATTGACGCGCAAGTCCAAGCCGGATCGCGACGGTCCGAAAGGCATCGTGCGCACCGCCATTTTTGCATTCGTCGTCGCGGCGGCAATGCATCTCGATTGCGCGATGGCCACGCAAATCGCGTCCGCCCGGGTGTGGCCCGCGCCGGAATACACGCGCCTGACGCTCGAATCCCAAACCCCGATCGCCTACAACGTATTCACCGTCGGCACGCCCGCGCGCCTGGTCCTCGACCTCGAGGACGTGGAATTCAATTCCGTGCTCGAGTTCCTGCCGGGAAAGATTTCTCCGGGCGATCCCTACGTGAACGGCGTTCGGATCGGTCGCTTCAAACCTGGCGTGGTGCGCCTGGTCCTCGACCTGAAGACCCAGGTCAAGCCGCAGGTCTTCACGCTGAAACCGGTCGGCGAATACGGCCATCGCCTCGTGCTGGACGTTTATCCGCTGACGGAGCCGGATCCGGTCATGGCGTTGCTGGAGAAAAAAGATCCCGCCCCCGCCACGGCGGCGCCGGCGAACCCGCCTGCGGCGGCACCGCCGGGGGCGGCCGAAAGGATGCCCGCGAATCCGGCCGCGTCGCCCGCGCCATCCGCGAAGAAACCCGCAGCGCCGGCGAATGTCGCCAGGCTCATCACGATCGCGATCGATGCCGGCCACGGCGGCGAAGATCCGGGCGCCCGCGGCCGAAGCGGCACGCACGAGAAGGACGTGACCCTCGCCATTGCGCGCAAGTTGAAGGAACTCGTGGACGACGAGACCAACATGCGCGGCGTGCTCATCCGCGACGGCGACTACTTCATCCCGCTTGCCAATCGCGTGATCAAGGCACGAAAGATCGAAGCCGACCTGTTCGTATCCATCCACGCGGACGCATACGTCAAGCCGCACGCGCGCGGATCGTCGGTGTTCGCGCTGTCCGAGCGCGGTGCGACATCGGCCGCCGCCGGCTGGCTGGCGCGCAAGGAAAACGAGGCTGACCTGATCGGCGGCGTGAACATCGACGTCGCCGATCCGACGCTGAAGCAGGTCCTGTTCGACCTGTCACAGACGGCCACCATCAACGACAGCCTGAAGCTCGCCAAGGCGGTGCTGGGCTCCATCGGCGGCGTCAACGACCTGCACAAATCGCATGTCGAGCAGGCCGGGTTCGCGGTGCTCAAGGCGCCCGACATCCCGTCTATCCTCGTCGAAACGGCGTTCCTGACCAATCCCGACGAGGAAAGGAAGCTCAAGGACGACCGCTACCAGGACAAGCTCGCGCAGGCCATCCTGGTTGGCATCCGGAAGTATTTTTCTGCGAATCCGCCATTGGCCCGTTCGAAGCTTGCACAAAATGAATCGGCTCGCATTCGCTGAGAAAGCCGCATGCGGATTTATCGCGCCGTCACCGCTCGAGCGTGACTCGTTAGCGGCACGCCCGTTCGCGGGAACGCGAGGAGCCTCGGCATCAGCGAACGCATACACGCTCTCCCTGACTCGACTCCGCCCCAAGCTACGCCCGCCGGAGAGCCGAGTCCGGCCAGTTCCACCGGTAACGTGTCCCGGCGCGCCGCCATTGGCCCGTTCGAAGCTCGCGCAAAATGAATCGGCTCGCATTCGCTGAATATTCCGCGCGCAATTCCATCGCCGCGTTTACCGTCATCCGGTTCTAGGCCCTGCAGTTGAAAATCACCGGCATCCTCCTCGCCGCAGGCAGCGGTAGTCGCTTCGGTGGCGGCAAGCTCGTTCATCCACTTGCCGACGGAACGCCGATGAGCGTCGCCTCGTTTCGAAACCTCAAGCTCGCGCTGGCCGATGTGCTCGTCGTGGTTCGGCCGAACGAAGTCCGGCTCCGCGAGCTGCTCGAATCGGAAGGCGCCATGGTCACGATTTGTGCTGAAGCGCATCTCGGCATGGGACACAGCTTTGCATGCGGCGTCGCGGCCAGCCGGGATGCGGACGGCTGGATCATCGCGCTGGCGGACATGCCTTTCCTGCAACCGGCCACGATCCGGCGAATCGCCGCGAGCGTGCAGGGGACAGGCGGCATCGCGCTGCCGGCATATCGCGGGGATCGTGGACACCCGGTGGGATTCGGGCGCCGCTATCGCGACGAGCTACTGGAGTTGACGGGGGACGCCGGCGCGCGCGGCGTGCTCACTCGCCATGCCCCTGAAGTCGAAGCCGTGGATTGCGACGACCCCGGCATCCTGCGCGACATCGATACGCGAGCCGACCTGCACAGCCGGCCCTGACGTAAACCACGCCGCGCGACTAGTTCGGCTTCAGGACGATGGCTTTGAGATCGCCATTGACCGAATAGTTGCCGCGAATCTGTGCCGCCTGTGAGCGCAATTCCACTGCAATGCGGCCGCTGACGTCCTTGTTGGCGGAAACGTCGAACGCGCCAGTCGCAGAAAGCAGGCCGGCCGTCAGCTTCATGTTGCGATACTGGTAGCGCCCGTTGGCAAGTCCGAGGCTGCCACTGATTTCCTCGAACGATGTCGCACCGCCCTGCGTGACGCCACGTCCGCCCGATTGCAGCGCACGCACCAGGTCCACGCCGTCAAGGTTGCCCTTCTTGATGTCGAAGCTGCCTTCGACCTTCGGCGAATCGAACATCGTCGCCAGGCCCTGGCCGTTCAAGGTGTAGTGGAGCTTCGATTCCAGCTGTCCGGTCGACTTGGCGTCGCGCGTGAACACGAACATCAGGTCCTGCATCGCGACCCGTTCGGTCTCCACGTCGCCGTCGATCGACCAGGGACCGCCCCAGACGATCTGCGCGCTGCCCTTGGCGGCGCCGCCGTAGAGCAGGGCCTCGAATTTCTCGACGTTGATCTGGTTGTGGTTGGCAACCGCCTTCACGCTCAGATCGGTGAATTCGAGTTGCGGCCCCACCGGCAGCACCCATCCCTTCGACGCATTCAGGGCGATGTCGATCTGCGAGTCGCGCGGCGTCAGCTCGACATTGAGCTTGCCGTCGGAGCTGGCAAGCACGGCTTTCTCGATCGCGCCTTCGCCTGAGATCTGCAGGTCGGCATCAAACGGCGGCACCTTCGCGATGCGCGATTCGAGCGTGATGCCGCGGATCTGGACGCGGCCCACCTGCACGTTCTTGTCGGCGACCGCCGCCTCCAGCCACTTCGGCAGGCGCGGCAGCACTTCCTCGGCCACGGTCACCGATTCGGCTTCGAGCTTGCGAATGAGCTTGACCTCGCCGAAGACCGAGCCGAATTCCGGTGTCAGCGTGACCTTGCCGATCTTGATGTCCTGGGTCGTGCCGAGCTTCACGTTCTGAAGGTTGATGGTGAAGCCGCTCAGCACGGAGATATGCATCGAGCCGATCGACACCGGTTCCTTGATGTGCTCGGACGCGAGCTTTTCGATCGAAGGCACGTAGGAATTCATCGGCACGATCTGTATCCCGCCGAGCACGAGCGCCACCAGCACCACGACCCCGATGATGAACGGCTTCAGCCGCTCCAGCGGCGTCTTGATGCCCTTCTGCTTCTTGAGGGCATCGACTTCCGCGCGCTTGCGATCGCGCTCCTCCTGCTCCTTGCGCCGCCTCACGAGGTCGTCCTCGCGGTCGCGCCGTTCGGCTTCGACTTTCATCGCCTCCTGGCGCTGGCGCTCCTGCTCGCGCTTGACCTTCGCTTCCTCCTGCTCGCGTATGCGGGTTTCCTTTTCCTCCTGCCGCTTGCGTTCCCTTTCCTCGCGATCCTGGCGCTCGCGCTCCATGCGCTCGCGACGCTCGCGGTCTTCGGCCTCGCGACGCTCCGCCTCGACACGCGCCTGCTCTTCGCGCTCCGCCCGCTCCATGGCCTGGCGCGCCTGGTCCTCTTCTTCGCGCCGGCGCTCCTCTTCCTCCTCGCGCTTGCGCAACGCTTCCTGCTGCT
>DASZTG010000076.1:0-19370 GCA_035548375.1 Burkholderiales bacterium | reverse complement strand
AGCTGGCGGCAGCACAACGCGACCTGGCGCAGGCGGTGTACAACACGATCATCAGTCAGTTGAAGCTCAAGGCCTCGGTGGGCAAGCTGGCCGAGGCCGACCTCGCCGACGTCAACGTCCTGCTCAGGGACGACGTGCAGTGACCCGGATCCCGTCGCTTTCTTCGTTTGCATGGCGCGTATTCGCCGTGCTGGCGATAGTCGCGGCGACGGGTTGCACGCGCGAGGACCTGAAATCCTATCGCGGCGTCACGGAAGGGGAAGTCGTCCGGCTGTCCGCGCCGGTCGCGGGAAACCTGTCTTCGCTGGAAGTCAGCCGCGGCGCAATGGTGACCGAAGGCACGAAGCTGTTTTCCCAGGCCGACGCCGAGGAAATTTCCGCGCATGCGGATGCCGAGAAGCGCCTGAACCAGCTGGAGCAGGATCGCGGCAAGAAGAACGGCGCGCGCGCCGACGAGGTCGAGAGCCTGAAAGCCGCGGTAGCCGAGGCCGAATGGAAGCTCATGCTGAAGTCGGCCAGCGCGCCGGTCAATGGCGTAGTCACCGAGATGCTGCATGCCAAGGGCGACTGGGTGCCCGCGGGCGCGCCGGTGCTGACGATCCTGCCGGTGGACAAGATCAAGGTGAGTTTCGAGGTGCCGCTCTCGGTGGCCGCGCACCTCCAGCACGGTCGCAGCGTGACCTTGCTGTGCGACCAGTGCGAAAGCGCGGTCCAGGCGACGATCACCTATGTTTCGCCGTTCGCGACGCAGGAGTCTGCGCCGGGAAGTGCTTCCGAACTGCACTACCGGGTGGAGGCACGCCCGGCCCCGCAACAAGCCGCGCTCCTGAAACCGGGCCAATCCGTCACCGTCAATTTGTGATGGTCGATCCGGCGTCGACCGTTCACAATATGCGCCTCGCATCCGTGCACGACTGACGCAATGACGCCGCCGCGCATCCCATCGTTTCTCATCCATGCCGCCTGGCTTGCCCTGGCTTGCGCCGGCTGCACGGAAAAACCCCAGGCGCCGCCGGAGCTGCGCCTGGTGAACGTCGTGAAGGTCGCGCCGGGCAGCAGCAACGCCGGCGTCGGCTATTCCGGCGACGTGCGCGCGCGCTATGAAACCAACCTGAGCTTCCGCGTGCCGGGCAAGATCGTCGCCCGCAACGTCGAAGTCGGCGGCGTGGTGAAGCAGGGTGACGTCCTCGCCCGCCTCGACCCCGAGGACCAGCAGCTCAATACCCGGGGCGCGCAGTCGCAACTCGCCGCCGCCAAATCCGAGTACGAGCAGAACAAGGCCGAGCTCGAGCGCTATACCGACCTGTACCAGAAAAATTTCATCAGCAAGGCCGAGTTCGATCGCTGGCAGAACAATTACAACGTTTCCAAGGCCCGCCTCGAACAGGCGCAGGCGCAGCTGGCGGTCACGAAGAACCAGGCGAACTACACCGAGCTCGCTGCGGACCATGCCGGCGTCGTGACCGCCATCCTCATCGAGGTCGGCCAGGTCGTCGCGGCCGGCCAGACGGCGATGAAGCTCGCGCGCACGGATGACCGGGAAGTCGTCATCAACATCCCCGAGAACCGGCTGTCCGAGCTCAGCAACGCGAAGGAAATCGACATTTCGCTGTGGGCGGACCCGGCGAAGAGCTATCAAGGCAGGCTGCGCGAGGTCAGTCCCTCGGCCGACCCGGTCACGCGCACCTACGCGGCCAAGATCAGCGTGCTCAACGCCGACGCCGCGATGAAGCTCGGCATGACCGCCAACGCCTACCTGCGCGGCGTGCAGCGCACGGTGTCGGTCATGCTGCCGGCCACCGCGCTGTTCCAGGACAACGGCCACGCCGCAGTGTGGGTCGTCGACAAGGCGACGAGCAAGGTCAAGCTCGTGCCGATCGAGGTCGGCGAGTACGTCGAGGACAAGGTGGCGGTGCTCTCGGGCCTGAATGCCGGCGACAGGGTCGTGCGCGCCGGCGTGCACAAGCTGTTCGTGGGCGAGCAGGTCCGGGTGCACGAGGAGCCCGTGAAAGAGGCGGTGAAGTGAGGCACTTCAACCTGTCCGAGTGGGCCCTGGAGCACCAGTCCCTGGTGCTTTTTTTTATGCTGGCATTGTTCGTGGCCGGCCTTGGATCCTATCTGCGGCTGGGCCAGGCCGAAGATCCCGACTTCACCTTCAAGGTCATGGTGATCCGGGCGCTGTGGCCGGGCGCCTCCCCCGGCGAGATGGAGCAGCAGGTCACCGAACGCCTCGAGAAAAAGCTCCAGGAAACGCCTTACCTGGACAACGTGCGTTCCTACACGAAGTCGGGGGAAACCACGATTTTCCTCGCGCTCAAGGATTCGACTCCGCCACGGGAGGTGGAGGGCGTCTGGTACCAGGTGCGCAAGAAGATAGGCGACATCCGCTACACGCTGCCGGAGGGCACGCTCGGGCCCTTCTTCAACGACGAGTTCGGCGACGTGTTCGGCAATCTCTATGCGTTCACCGGCGACGGCTTCACCTACGCCGAGCTGCGCGACTACGTCGAGGACGTGCGCAAGGAAATCCTGCGCGTGCCGTCCGTGGCCAAGGCCGAGATCATCGGCGACCAGGACCAGAAGATCTTCGTCGAGATGTCGCACAAGAAGCTGGCGACGCTCGGCATCGATCCGCTGTCCATATTCAACGTGCTGCGCGAGCAGAATGCAATGACGCCGGCGGGCTCGATCGACACGCGCTCGGATCGCATCTTCCTGCGCATATCGGGCAGCTTCGACACGGTCGAAAGCATTCGCGAGATCGGCATCCAGGCCAACGGCAGGCTGTTCCGGCTGGGCGACATCGCACACGTCTATCGCGGCTACGTCGACCCGCCGACGGAAAAGCTGCGCTACATGGGCCAGGAGGCGATCGGCCTTGCCGTGTCGATGGCGAAGGGCGGCGACATCCTGCAACTGGGCGAAGACCTCAAGAAAGCCTTCGACCACATCAAGCGCGACCTGCCGGTGGGGATCGAGGTGCACAAGTATTCGGACCAGCCGGGTGTGGTAAGCCGGTCCGTGGACGAATTCATGAAGACCCTGCTCGAGGCCGTCGTGATCGTGCTGGCGGTGAGCTTCTTCAGCCTGGGCTTCCGCACCGGCCTGGTCGTGGCGCTGTCGATTCCGCTGGTGCTCGCCGTGACCTTCCTGATGATGAAGCTCTACGGCATCGACCTGCAGCGCATCTCGCTGGGTGCGCTCATCATCGCGCTGGGCCTGCTGGTGGACGACGCCATCATTTCCGTGGAAATGATGGCCACGAAAATGGAGCAGGGCATGGAACGGGCGAAGGCGGCGGCCTTCGCCTACACGTCGACCGCGTTTCCGATGCTGACCGGCACGCTGATCACCGCCGCGGCCTTCACGCCGGTTGGATTCGCCAAATCCTCGGCAGGCGAGTACACGTTCTCCATCTTCGCCGTCGTCACCATCGCGCTGATCGTCTCGTGGATCGTGGCGGTGCTGTTCACGCCCTACCTGGGCTACAAGCTGCTGCCGGATCTGTCTCCCGGAGCGCACCAGGAGTCGCTGTTCGGCCGCTTCGTCCACGGCCCGCTGCATCGCTGGCAACCGCGCTGGTTTCCCGCGCCGGCGCCACACCACGGCGGCGACGTCTACGACAGCCGCTTCTACCGTCGCTTCCGCGCCCTCGTCGATTGGTGCGTGAACTATCGCAAAACCGTGATCCTGGTCACCGTCCTGGTGTTCGCGCTCTCCATCTTCGGTTTCCGCTTCGTCCAGAACCAGTTCTTTCCGTCGTCCAACCGTCCCGAGCTGATCGTGGACCTGTGGCTGCCGCAGGGCGCGTCGTTCCAGGCGACCGAAGTACAGGTCAAGCGCATGGAAGAGAAGCTCAAGGGTGATGCCAACGTGCTGAACTACGTCGCCTACGTCGGCAACGGCAGCCCGCGTTTCTACCTGCCGCTCGACCAGCAGCTCGGCCACCCGAATTTTGCGCAGCTGGTGATCGTCACGAAGAGCAACGAGGCGCGTGAAGTGCTGTACGACAAGCTCAACCGCATCCTGGAAAACGAGTTCACGGTCTTGCGCGGCAGGGTGAACCGCCTGGAGAACGGGCCGCCGGTAGGCTACCCGATCCAGTTTCGCGTGATCGGCAACGACATCCCGACGGTGCGCAACATTGCGTTCGAGGTCGCGGCGATCGTGCGCACGCATCCGAACGTGCAGAACGTCCACCTGGACTGGAACGAGCAGGTCAAGAACATCCGGCTGGAGATAGACCAGAACAAGGCGCGCGTGATCGGCGTGAGCTCGCAGGGCCTGAAGACGGTGCTGAACTCCATCCTCACCGGCTACAGCATCACGCAGTTTCGCGAGAAGGACAAACTGATCGAGGTGCTGGCGCGCGCGGAATCCGGCGAGCGCCTCGATCCGGGCAAGCTCGCGGAAATCAACGTGCCGACGCAATCCGGAAAATGGATTCCGCTCGCCCAGATCGCCAAGATCGACTACGGCTTCGAAGAAGGCATCATCTGGCGGCGCAACCGCCAGCCCACCGTCACCGTGCGCGCCGACATACGCGGCGACGTGCAGGCGCCGGTGATCTCCAAGGCGCTGGATCCCAGGCTCGATCCGATCCGGGCGAAGCTGCCCGAGTACTATCGGATCGAGATGGCAGGCGCGATCGAGGAAAGCGCGAAGGGCGAGAATTCGATCATCGCCGTCATGCCGCTCATGCTGATCGCGGTGCTGACCTTGCTGATGATCCAGCTGCAAAGCTTCCAGAAGACGTTCATGGTGCTGCTGACCTCTCCGCTCGGGCTGATCGGCGTGGCCTTCATCCTGCTGACCTGGAACGTGCCCTTCGGCTTCGTCGCCAACCTGGGCGTCATCGCGCTGTTCGGCATGATCATGCGCAATTCCGTGATCCTGGTGGACCAGATCCAGCAGGACATCAATGCCGGCCACCCGCAATGGACGGCCATCGTCGACGCCACCGTGCGGCGCTTCCGGCCGATCGTGCTGACCGCGCTCGCGGCGGTGCTGGCAATGATCCCGCTTTCGCACAGCAATTTCTGGGGGCCGATGGCGGTTGCCATCATGGGCGGATTGATTTCCGCGACCGTGCTCACCTTGCTGTTCGTCCCTGCGCTGTATGCGGCGTGGTTCCGCGTAAAGAGGCCGCCGGCGGCCTGAGGCGGCTTTTCCGTACAATGCATCGATGATTGCCCGTTTCACGCGTTCGTCGTCGACCCTGCTTGTCGTATTCCTTCTGCTGCTTGCCGGCCTCGTCCGTCCGGCTGCCGCAAATGAAGGCTGCGGGATCGCATCGGCGCACGCGCTGGCAACGCGCGCAGGATGCGAAATCCTGGCGTCGGGCGGCAACGCCTTCGATGCGGCCGTCGCGGTCGCGGCGGCACTCGCGGTGGTCGAGCCGTTTTCCTCGGGGATCGGCGGCGGCGGATTCATGCTCCTGCATCGCGCGTCGGATGGCTTCGACGTCTTCGTCGACGCACGCGAGACCGCGCCTTCGCGCGCCACGCGCGAATTCTTCCTGGACGAGAACGGCAAGCCCAAGCCGCGCGCGTCCCTCGACGGTGCGACGGCCGCTGGCATTCCCGGCGAACCCGCTGCGCTCGACTGGGTCGCCAGCCGTTACGGCAGGCTTCCGCTCGCGAAGTTGCTGGCGCCGGCGATCCGCCTGGCAGAGCAGGGATTCCCGGCTGACGGCCGGTTCGCTTCCGCCACGACGTTCCGCCTAGATGCGCTGAAGGCGGATCCGGGTTCGGCAGAAAGCTTCCTCGACAACGGCAAGGCGGTCGCGACTGGATTCATCGTCGTGCAACCGAAGCTCGCGCGTACCTTGCGCATGCTGGCCAGGGAAGGCGCAAAAGGCTTTTACCACGGTGAATTCGCGCAGAAGCTGGCGGCAGCGGTAAATCAAGCCGGCGGGCTGTGGGAAATATCCGACCTCGAAAGCTATGGCGTGATCGAGCGCGAACCGGTGCGATTCAACTACCGCGGCGCCCGCATCACCACGGCCCCCCTGCCGTCTTCGGGAGGACTCGTGCTCGCGCAATGCCTGTTCATCCTAGAAGGCGTCGATCTGGCGGGCATGTCGGATGCCGACCGTACCCACTACGTGGCGGAAGCGATGCGGCGCGGTTACCAGGATCGCGCGCGCTACATGGGCGATCCCGCCTTCGTGAAGGTGCCCGTCGAAAAATTGCTCTCGCGAGACTATGCGATCAAACGCGGTGCGAGCATCGATCCCGCGCGCGCGACGCCGAGCGCGGACCTTGCCGCCGGCGCCGGCGAAGCCGAGGACACCACACATTTTTCCATCATCGACGCCGACGGCAACCGCGTCGCCGCGACGATGTCGGTCAATGGCGTGTTCGGCTCCGGCTTCGTGCCGGCCGATACCGGGGTGCTGCTGAACAACCACATGGACGACTTTGCGCTCGCGCCCGGTGCCGCGAACCTCTACAAGCTGGTCGGGAGCGACGCCAACGCGGTGGCCCCCGGCAAGCGGCCGCTCTCATCCATGTCGCCGACTTTCGTGGAAGACGATCGCGGCGTGCTGGTGCTCGGCACGCCGGGTGGATCGCGCATCATTTCCATGGTGCTCGAAGGCATCCTGAACTACGTGGGCCATCCGCAGGTCGACCTGGTGGGCATCGTCGCCGCGCCGCGCTTCCACCACCAGTACCTGCCCGACCGGATCGAGATCGAGCCGGGCGCGTTCGGCGATTCGTGGATCGCTGCGTTGAAGGCCAAGGGGCATGCCGTGGAATCCGGGCGGCGCAGGTGGGGTAACATGCAAGCGGTGTTTCGAGACCGGAAAAGCGGGCGCATCGAAACGGCGAACGACCCGCGCGGTCAAAGCGGCGTGCTGTTCTAGCGCAGCGCCGGGAGGAGGATCGGAGCCATGTACGACAGGCGCGAATTCCTGAGGCTGTCGGCGAGCGGGTTGCTGCTGGCGGGCGGCGCTCCGTGGGCGAGCCTCGCCGCGGAGGGGACCGCAACGGCGCAGCCCGCGCTGCCCGCGGGGGCCGTCGAGGCCGGCCTGCTGGAGCGCCTGCCCGGCAAGCTTCCGCTGATCAAGAAATCGTTCCGGCCGCCGAATTTCGAGACGCCGCTCGCCTATTTCAACGAGGCGTTCACGCCGAACGACGCGTTTTTCGTGCGCTACCACCTCGCCGGCATTCCCGAGGTCGATGCTGCGCAATGGAAGCTCGCGATCGCGGGTGAATCGGTCGAAAGGCCGTTCGAGCTGGGCCTCGATACCCTCAAGCGCGAATTCGAGACCGTCGAACTGGCGGCCGTCTGCATGTGTTCGGGCAATCGGCGCGGCCTGTCGCAACCGCATGTGCCCGGCGTGCAGTGGGGACAGGGCGCGATCGGCAATGCCAAGTGGCGCGGCGTGAGATTGCGCGACCTGCTGAGCAAGGCCGGTATCCGAAAGGACGCGGTCGAGATCGTGCTGGCGGGGGCCGACGGCCCGGTCCTCGACAAGACGCCGGCCTTCGTGAAGAGCCTGCCGGTATGGAAAGCGATGGACGAGAACACGCTGGTGGCCTTCGAGATGAATGGCGAGCGCCTGCCGCACTGGAACGGCCATCCCGCGCGCCTGGTCGTCCCGGGATGGACGGCTACGTACTGGACGAAGCACATCACGTCGGTAAGCGCGGTGTCGCAACCGTTCAAGGGATTCTGGATGAATCCCGCCTATCGCATTCCCAAGGGCAGATTCCCGATCATCGATCGCTTCGTGTCCCAGGAGACCGAAGCCAATACGCCGATTACGGAGATGGTGGTCAACTCCATGATCACATCCCCGGAGTCCGGGGCGAGGATTCGCAGCGGCAAGACAGCGACGATCGCGGGCGTGGCCTGGGAGGCAGGCTACGGCATCGCCGCCGTCGAGGTGTCGGAAGACGAGGGGCGTAGCTGGCAGACTGCCCGGATGGGTGCCGACCTCGGTCGCTTCTCGTGGCGCCAATGGACGCATCGTTTCACGCCGATGCGCACCGGGCGGCACGTCGTGCTTGCGCGTGCGACCAATCGCGCCGGCACGACCCAGACCTCCGAGCTGATTTTCAATCCCGCCGGATATCACAACAACGTGATCCAGCGCATCGAACTGGAAGCGACCGAGGAGGCGTCATGAGAGCGCTGCTCGCCGCCGGCTTGCTGGCAATGACGGCGTCCGCGCAGGCGGGCGAGGGCGACGTCGACCTCAAGGATGCGCCTGGCCGGGACCTGGTCGCGGCCAATTGCTCCATGTGCCACAGCCTGGACTATATCCAGATGAACTCGCCGTTCCTGGATCGCAAGGGCTGGGAGGGGACCGTGAACAAGATGATCAAGGTCATGGGCGCGCCGGTGGCGGAGGCCGACGCGCAGAAGATCGTCGACTACCTGGCCGCGCAGTACGGCAAGTAGCGCCGGGGATGTACCTCGCGGGCGGACTGCCACTACAATAACCGCACATGAAAACGACATTCCTGGATTTCGAGCAGCCGATAGCCGAGCTGGAAGCCAAGATCGAGGAGCTGCGCTACGTGCAGGACGACTCCGCGGTCGACATCTCCGAGGAGATCTCGCGGCTGCAGAAGAAAAGCGGCACGCTCACGCGGGACATCTACGGCAAGCTGTCGGCCTGGCAGATCTCCCAGGTCGCGCGCCATCCGCAGCGCCCGTATTCGCTCGACTATTTCCAGAACCTGTTCACCGACTTCGAGGAACTGCAGGGAGACCGTTCGTTCGCGGAGGATCCCTCCATCGTCGGCGGACTGGCGCGCTTCGGCAGCCAGACCGTCATGGTGATCGGGCACCAGAAGGGCCGCGACACCAAGGACAAGCTGTATCGCAATTTCGGCATGCCGAAGCCCGAGGGGTATCGAAAGGCATTGCGCCTGATGAAGCTCGCGGAGAAATTCAACCTGCCGGTGATGACCTTCGTCGATACGCCGGGCGCCTATCCCGGGGTCGGCGCGGAAGAGCGCGGCCAGTCGGAAGCGATCGGCCGCAACCTTTACGCGATGTCGGAACTGCGCGTGCCCATCATCGTGACCATCATCGGCGAAGGCGGCTCCGGCGGCGCGCTGGCGATCGCCGTCGGCGACGTGACCATGATGCTGCAATATTCGATCTACTCGGTCATCTCGCCGGAAGGCTGTGCCTCCATCCTCTGGAAAAGTGCGGACAAGGCGCCGGACGCGGCGGAGACATTGGGCATCACCGCGAATCGCCTGAAGACGCTGGGGCTCATCGACCGCGTCGTCGCCGAGCCGCCGGGTGGCGCGCACCGCGATCCGACGGCGATCATGCAGACCTTGCGCAAGGCGCTGATGGATGCCCTGTCCGAGGCGCAGTCCAGGCCCATCGACGCGCTCGTCGAGGCGCGATTCGAGCGGTTGATGGCGCATGGCAAGTTCAAGGAAGCAGCGGCTCGCTGATTCTTCGCGTGGACAGGCAGACGAATTTCCGATACCCCGCGCATGCGGGGTATCTTGTTTTTGCGGATGGGGCTTAGGGCGTGACCAGGGAAATCGTTAAAGTTGCGGGCGACGTCCTCGACGCCTGCGACGCGCGCGGCAAGCGCATTGCCGTGGGCTTGAGCGGCGGCATGGATTCCGTGGTGCTGCTCGATGTCATGCTGGAGCTGCGGCAAGCGCGCGATCTCTCGCTGTCGGCGATCCACGTCAACCACCAGATCAGCCAGCACGCCGACGAGTGGGAGGCATTCTGCCGAGCGTTGTGCGCGAAGCATGACGTTCCCCTGAAAATCGAGCGCGTGACGGTATCGCGGGACGGCCTGGGATTGGAGGCCGCCGCGCGCCTGCTGCGCTATCGCGCGTATGCCGGACTCGACGCCGACTACGTGGCGCTTGCCCAGCATCTCGACGACCAGGCCGAGACCTTCCTGCTGCAGTTGCTGCGCGGGGCCGGACCGAAGGGACTGGCGGGCATGCCCGTATACAGGCGGCCGGCGGGCGATGCCGATCGGCCTTCGCCCGCCATCCTCCGTCCGCTGCTCGATTGCCGGCGCAGCAGGTTGGAAGCCTATGCCAGAAGCCGCGCGCTCGAATGGGTGGACGACGAGAGCAACCGCGACGCGCGGTACGACCGCAATTTCCTGCGCCACGAACTGCTGCCCGGCCTGGAAGAGCATTTTCCGGGATATCGCGAAACCCTTGCGCGCGCGGCGAAGAACCTGGCCGATCACGCGCAACTTGCCGAGGACCTGGCGAGGATAGACGCGCAGTCGCTCGATCGCGAAAGCGTGTCGGCTGAAAGGCTGCGCCAGCTTTCCAGCGTCCGTGCGCTGAACCTGCTGCGCCAGTTGTTCGCGGATCGCGGCTACCAGATGCCGCCGCGGGCTCGCCTGGAGGAGGCGCTGCGCCAATGCCGTGAAGCGGGTCGCGACGCGGAGATTCGCGTGACGTTCGGAGAAGTGGCGCTGCGCTGCTATCGCGAACGGGTGGAGCTGGTCGAGATCGCGGCGGCGCTGCCTTCCGCCTGGCAATCGCAGTGGGACGGCACCCGCGAACTGATCCTGCCCGACGATCTCGGCGTGCTGCGCGCGAAACAGGTCGTCGGCGAAGGCATCGCCAGGCGGCATTTCGATGCGCGTGCGGCCACGGTCCGGGGACGCAGCGGTGGCGAACGCATGCAGGCCGGCGACAAGCGGCCGCGGCGCACCCTGAAGAACCTCATGCAGGAGCACGCCATTCCGCCGTGGGAGCGCAGCCGCATGCCCTTGCTGTTTTTCGGCGAGAAGCTCGCCTGGGTTCCGGGCATCGGCGTCGCCGCGGAATTTCGCGCCGCGGCCATGGAGTCCGGCGTGGCGCCGGAATGGGAACCGGGCTGATAGAATCGAAAGCAGGAGGACGCCCGGCCATTCCCCGACTTGCCGGCGCCATGAAAATGAAATCAAGAGCCATCGCCCTGGGCTTCCTGCTGCTCGCCGCCGCTACGGGCGTGCATGCCGCCGACCCGATCATCATCAGGTTCAGCCACGTCGTCGCGAACGACACGCCGAAGGGCAAGGCCGCGGAAAAGTTCAGGCAGCTGGCCGAGCAATACACCGGCGGCCGCGTCAAGGTGGAGGTCTATCCGAACAGCCAGCTGTACAAGGACAGGGAGGAAATGGAGGCGTTGCAGCGCGGGGCAGTGCAGATGCTGGCACCCTCGGTGTCGAAGTTCGGGCCGCTGGGCGTGCGCGAGTTCGAGCTGTTCGACATTCCCTACCTGATCCCCGACGCGCGATCCGTGGATCGGGTGACCGACGGCGAGATAGGCGCGGGACTTTTCGCCAAGCTCGAACCGAAGGGCCTCAAGGGACTGGCGTACTGGGACAACGGCTTCAAGCAGTTCTCGGCAAACCGGCCGCTGCGCAAGCCGGAGGATTTTCGCGGTCTGAAGATGCGCATCCAGTCATCCAAGGTCCTCGAGGCGATGATGCGCGAACTCGGCGCGCTGCCGCAGGTCATGGCGTTTTCCGAGGTCTACTCGGCGTTGCAGCAGAAGGTCGTTGACGGTACCGAGAATCCGATATCGAACCTGTACACGCAGAAAATGCACGAGGTGCAATCGCACCTGACAATTTCCAACCACGGCTGCCTGGTCTACGCGGTGATCACCAACAAGAAATTCTGGGACGGGCTGCCGGCCGACATCAGGCCGCAGCTGGAAAGGGCCATGGCCGAAGCGACGCGCTTCGAGCGCGACATCGCGAAGAAGGAAAATGACGACGCCCTGGCGGCGATCAAGGCGTCCGGCAAGACCGACGTCTACGTGCTCAACGACACCGAACTCGGCGCATTCAAGGCCGCGCTGCAGCCGCTGGAGGCAAAGTTCGAGGGCGTGGCCGGCAAGCAAAACCTCGACGCGATCCGTCGCATCGTCGCCGAAGAGAAATCCGGCAGGCCGGGCAAGAAATAGCGGCGATGCGGGTGTTCAACCGCATCCTCGACCACATCGAGGAATGGCTGATCGCGAGTTTCATCGCGGCGGCGACGCTCGTGATTTTCGCCGCGGTGGTGCACCGCCAATCGGCATCCTTCCCCTGGCTCTGGAAATACGCGGCGAAGCTCGATTTTTCCTGGGCGCAGGAACTCTGCATCTATTTGTTCATCTGGATGGCAAAGTTCGGTGCCGCCTATGGCGTGCGCACCGGCATCCACATCGGCGTCGATGTCCTCGTCAACGCGGTGCGGCCGGCCTGGAAGCGCGTGCTGGTGACGGTCGCGCTGTCGCTCGGCGCCTTCTTCACCGCCGTCATCGCGATCATGGGCGCGCGCTGGGTGTTGTTCATCCACGGCACGGGCCAGATCTCGCCCGACCTCGAATGGCCGATGTGGGTCATCTACCTCTGCATTCCGCTTGGCTCGTCGTTGATGTGCTACCGATTCCTGCAGGTGCTGGTGCGCTTCCTCAGGACGGGAACGCTGCCCGCGCACACGATTACTGCGGCCGCCGAGGAGCCCGCATGAACGTCACCCTGATCCTCGTCATCCTGCTGGTGTTTCTGCTCACCGGGACGCCGATCTCGATTGCGCTGGGCATGACGGTGCTGACCTTCCTGGCATTGTTTTCATCGTTCTCGATCGATACCGTCGACATCGTGTCTCAGCGCCTGTTCACCGGGCTCGAGAGCTTTGCCATCATGGCCGTGCCCTTCTTCGTGCTCTCCGGCAGTTTCCTGACCGACGGCGGCATCGCGCGGCGCATCATCCGGTTTGCGCTCGCGCTGGTGGGATCGATGCGCGGCGGCCTGGCGATCGCGGCGATCCTGGCTTGCACGTTCTTCGCCACGATTTCAGGCTCCAGCCCGGCAACGGTCGTCGCCATCGGTTCGATCATGCTGCCCGCCATGGTCAGGCACGGCTATCCCAAGCGCTTCGCCGTAGGTGTGATCACGACTTCGGGATCGCTGGGCATCCTGATCCCGCCGTCCATCGTCATGATCATCTACGCGGTCAGCACGTCGGAGTCTGCGGGCAAGCTGTTCATTGCGGGCATCGTTCCGGGGTTGCTGCTGGCGGCTGTGCTGATGCTGGTCACGTACGTGACCGCGGCCCGAAAGAATATTCCGACGGCGCCGCGCGCCTCGCTGAAGGAAGTCTGGCTTTCCTTCAAGGATGCCTTCTGGGGATTGATGCTCGTCGTGATCGTGATGGGCGGCATCTACGGCGGCATCTTCACGCCGACGGAAGCCGCGGCGGTGAGCGCGGTGTATGCCTTCATTGCCGCGGTTTTCATTTATCGCGGCCTGAAGCTGAAGGATGTGCCGAAAGTGCTGCTGTCGGCGGCGAATACGAGTGCGATGCTGCTCTATATCATCACCAACGCCATCCTGTTTTCCTTCCTGCTGACATCGGAACAGATTCCGCAGGCATTGTCGCAGTGGGTTGTCGCGCAGCACCTTTCGCCCTGGATGTTTCTGGTGGCCGTGAACGTGGCCTTGCTCGCGGCGGGGCAGTTCATGGAGCCGAGCTCCATCATCCTGATCCTGGCGCCCTTGCTGGTGCCGATCGCGAAATCCCTTGGCATCGACCCCATACACCTGGGCGTGATCATGACCGTGAACATGGAAATCGGCATGATCCATCCGCCCGTCGGCCTCAATCTCTTCGTGGCCAGCCACATCGCGAAGATGGGGCTGACCGAGGTATCCATCGCCTGCCTGCCGTGGGTGTTCGTGCTGCTGGTTTACCTGGTGCTCGTCACTTACGTTCCCGCCATCTCGCTCTGGCTGCCCGGCCTGTTGTATTGACGGTGACGGGCTCCGCAACTAGCGCGGGCCGACGAGCACGGCATTGATGCCGAGCTTCCTGGCGCGGGCCAGAGCCTTGTCGGCATCGTGCTTGTCCTTGAATGGCCCGAGTTGCACGCGTGTCTCCAGATGGGCTTGCATGCCCGCGCGCCTGAGTTGCTTTTGCAGCGCCTGGGCATTGGCCGCCGACGTGAAGACCCCGACCTGGATCATGTAGGGACGACCGCCCGTACCGGCCGCATTGTCCGCGAACGCGCTTTCCGCCGTGGGCAGGGAAGCAGGCGGTGTAGCGGTTGCCGCCGGCGGTGGCGCCAACTTCTCGTTGTTGATGACTTCTGGCGGCGGGGGCGGGGCCGGCAAAGACGGCTTGTCGGCGGATGCGGCCACCGCGGGTGGTTCGGATTGCGGGGGCGTGATCAGTGCCTGCGACGGTTCGTGCGGAGGCACCAAGGCCGGTGGGCGCTCCCGCAGGCGATCGACGATGGCCAAACCCGCGATCGCGGCAACGATCAGCACGGCGGCTGCGACGAGTCGAGGTCCCGTGCGTTGTGGCTTTTCGTGACTGGGAGGAATCGCGGGTTGGGTGTCTTTTTCTCGCTGCATCGGCATGTCGGCTGGATGGGACGCAGGATGCTATCACTGATTTTCCAGACTTCTTGCCGCAAATCCACTGCCGCGATGCACCGGTCCGCGAAGGCGATGAAGCCGGGTGATTCCTTTGCCGGGGAGTCCATGCTATCCTTATGAATTAGCTTCAAAAAACAAACCTCTGGAGAACTTTAGATGGCTGTGGAAAGAACCCTGTCGATCATCAAGCCCGATGCCGTTGCGAAAAATGTGATCGGACAGATTTACTCGCGCTTCGAAAATAGCGGGCTGAAAATCGTCGCCGCGAAAATGGTGCATTTGTCGCGCAATGAAGCCGAAGGCTTCTACGCCGTGCATCGCCAGCGTCCGTTCTTCAACGACCTGGTGGCGTTCATGATTTCCGGGCCGGTAGTCGTGCAGGTGCTCGAAGGTGAAAGCGCGATCCAGAAAAACCGCGACCTCATGGGGGCGACCGACCCGAAGAAGGCGGCCAAGGGCAGCATTCGCGCGGATTTCGCGGACAGCATCGATGCCAACGCGGTGCATGGTTCCGACGCGCCGGAGACTGCGGCCGTGGAAATCGCCTACTTCTTCCCGACCTTGAACGTCTATTCGCGCTGATGTCCGTCAACCTTCTCGACTTCGACATGGAAGGGCTCACCGGTTTCTTCGCGGAAATCGGCGAGAAGCCGTTTCGGGCGAAGCAGGTGATGAAGTGGATCCACCGCTTCGGCCATGCCGATTTCGACGGCATGAGCGACCTCTCGAAAGGCCTGCGCGAAAAACTGGCGGTTGCCGCCCGGGTGCAGGCGCCCGGCGTGATGGCCGATTCGACCGCGGCGGACGGCACGCGCAAGTGGCTGCTTTCCGTCGGCACTTTAAACGGAATCGAGTCGGTATTCATCCCGGAAACCGGCCGCGGCACGCTGTGCGTCTCGTCGCAGGTGGGCTGCGCGCTGGAATGCGCGTTCTGCTCGACGGGTCGTCAGGGCTTCAACCGCAACCTGACGGTCGGTGAAATCATCGGCCAGTTGTGGTGGGCGAATCGCGCGCTGGGCGCCACGCCGCGCGGCGAACGCATCATCAGCAACGTCGTCATGATGGGCATGGGCGAGCCGCTCGCCAATTTCGACAATGTCGTGGCGGCGATGAAAATCATGCTGGACGATCATGGCTACGGACTTTCGCGGCGGCGCGTGACCTTGTCGACGTCCGGCATGGTGCCCGCAATGGACAGGCTGGCCGAGCAGTTGCCCGTGGCTCTGGCGGTCTCGCTGCACGCGCCCAACGATGCGCTGCGCGATCGCCTGGTGCCGATCAACAAAAAATACCCGCTGAAGGAATTGATGGCGGCGTGCAAGCGCTACATCAAGGTGGCGCCGCGCGATTTCGTGACTTTCGAATATGTCATGCTCGACGGCGTCAACGACGACATCGACCAGGCGCGGGAGCTGGTTTCGCTGGTGAAGGGCGTGTCCTGCAAGTTCAACCTCATCCCGTTCAATCCGTTTCCGGATTCGGGATTCGAGCGTTCGTCGAACGAGCGCATTGCCGCTTTCCGCGACGTGCTCGTGCAGGCGGGCCTGGTCACCACGACGCGCAAGACCCGCGGCGACGACATCGACGGCGCTTGCGGTCAGCTCGCGGGCCAGGTGCAGGACCGCACGCGCAGGAAGGCGCGGCGCGAAATGGCGGCACCGGCATGAGCAGGCTGGTCGCATTCCTGCTGCTGGCCGTCCTGCTCGGCTGCACGACGCCGCAGAATAAATCGGAAACCGGCGAGCCGAGGAACGCCGCGGAAAACCGCGCGCGCATCCACACCGAGCTCGGCGCCGCCTACTACGGCAACGGCCAGATGCCGGTTGCGATCCAGGAATTGAAGGAAGCGGTGAGCGCCGACCCGAACTACGCCCCGGCATACGGGCAGCTTGGGCTCGTGTACATGGCGCTGAAGGAAGATGCGCTGGCGCAGCAGTCGTTCGAGCGCGCGCTCAAGATCGATCCCGCCGATTCGGCGACCAACAACAACTACGGCATGTTCCTGTGCCAGCGCAAGCGCGAAAAAGAGGCGATGAAGTATTTCGCGACGGCGTTGAAGAATCCGCTGTACGCGGCGCCGGAAAATGCCTACACGAACGCCGGTGTCTGCTCGCGGCTGCAGGGCGACGACGCGAAGGCCGAGGAATGGCTGCGCAAGGCATTGGCGCTGCAACCTGACCAGCCGCTTGCGCTGTATCACATGGCGGACATCGCGTACAAGCGCAACGACTTCACGTCGGCGCGTTCGCTACTCAACCGCCATATGAAGGTGACGACCCCGTCACCGGACGCGCTGTGGCTGGGTGCGCGCATCGAAAAGCGTCTGGGTAACCGCACCGCGCTCGCAAGCTATGGCACCCAGTTGAACAATCGCTATCCGGCCGCCGCGCAGACGAGAGCCTACAACGAGGGGCGTTTCGAATGAGCGATACGGCCTCGCCGGAGTCCGCGGCGCCGCCTTCGAAGAGCGCGGCGGGCGCCATGCTCCTGAGCGAGCGCCGGCGCCAGGGCTTGAGCCTGGGCGACATCTCGCGCCAGCTCAAGCTGTCGGTGAGGCAGGTAGAAGCCCTGGAGCGCGACGACTATTCCGGCTACAAGAGTCCGGTCTTCATCCACGGCTTCATTCGCAACTACGCCAAGCTGCTGGGGCTGGATCCCGAGCCGCTGATCCGCGCCACGGATTCCATGTTGAACCCGCCGCCCGTCGCGGTTGCGGCCCCCACCCCCATACGTGAACCCGATCGAAGGCAGCCCGCGAGCGGCACAGACGAAAAGCCGCGGTTGTGGCCGGCCGCCGCGATCGTCGTCGTGGTCGCGATCGCGCTATTCATCGCGTTCGGCGCCAAGAAGCGCCCCAAGGATTCGCAGCAGGTGCCGGCGATCGTCGCGTCCCGGGACAAGGCCGTCGCGCCATCGAAAGCGGTGGTGGCAACGAAATCGCCTGCGGAGACGGTGCCGGCAGACACGAAATCCGAAGCCAAACCGAAGCCTGAAACCGAAGCGCCTGCCAGGCCGGCGGCAAAACCCGAACCGAAAGCCGCCGACGCCAGGCCACCGGTGAAAAAGGAAGCGGTCGAGAAGGTTGCGCCGGCGGAACCGGGCGGCGTGGTTGCGTCGGGATCCTCGACGACAAAAATAACCGTGCGCATGGTTTTCGAGCAGGACTCCTGGGTCGAGATCAAGGACCGCAATGGCAACACGATTTTCGGCCAGCTCAATTCGTCCGGAAGCACGCGTCGCGCGAGCGGCGAGCCGCCGCTTACCGTTGTGGTCGGCAATGCCGCCGGCGTGCGCCTGTACCAGGGCGACAAGAACATCGACCTCGTGCCGTTTACCCGCGTCGACGTTGCGCGGCTGACAGTGGAATAGATTCGCATGGCCGGTCAACCCATTACTCGCCACGTCACCCGCGAGGTTCGCATTGCCGGCATTCCGGTCGGGGGCGGCGCGCCGGTCGTCGTGCAGTCGATGACCAATACCGATACCGCCGACGTGCAGGCAACGGCGAAGCAGGTCAGGGAACTGGCGGAGGCAGGCTCGGAATTCGTGCGCATCACGGTCAACTCGGCGGAAGCCGCGGCGGCAGTGCCGGCAATACGCAACGTGCTCGAGCGCGAAGGCTGCCGCGTCCCGTTGATCGGCGATTTCCATTTCAACGGCCACAAGCTGCTGACGCAGTATCCGGAATGCGCGCAGGTGCTCGACAAATACCGCATCAATCCGGGCAACGTCGGCCGGGGCTCGAAGCGCGACGACCAGTTTGCGACCATGATCGAGACGGCGTGCCGCTACGGCAAGCCGGTGCGCATCGGCGTGAACTGGGGAAGCCTGGATCCGGACCTGCTTGGCCGCATGATGGACGAGAACGCCAGGCTGCCCGTGCCGGGCGAAGCCGTCGACGTGATGCGCGAGGCCCTGATCGCATCCGCATTGCAGAATGCGCAAAAGGCCGAGGAAATCGGATTGCCCGGCGACCGCATCATCCTGTCGTGCAAGGTGAGCGGCGTGCAGGACCTGATCATGGTCTATGGCGAGCTCGCAAAGCGTTGCGACTATCCGTTGCACCTGGGCCTTACCGAAGCCGGCATGGGATCCAAGGGCATCGTGGCGTCGACGGCGGCGCTCGCCGTGCTGCTGCAGCAGGGCATAGGCGATACCATACGTGTCTCGCTTACGCCCGATCCGGGCGGCGAGCGCGCGCGCGAAGTCATCGTCGCGCAGGAAATCCTGCAGACGATGGGATTGCGCTCGTTCACGCCTATGGTCATCGCCTGCCCGGGCTGCGGGCGCACGACCAGCACCGTGTTCCAGGAGCTTGCCGACAAGATCCAGGCTTACCTGCGGCGCCAGATGCCGGTGTGGCGCACGCGTTATCCGGGTGTCGAGGAAATGCGCGTGGCCGTCATGGGTTGCGTGGTCAACGGGCCGGGCGAGAGCAAGCATGCGAATATCGGCATCAGCCTGCCGGGTTCGGGCGAGACGCCCGTCGCGCCGGTATTCGTCGATGGCGTCAAGACCGTCACGCTGAAGGGGGAGCGCATTGCCGAGGATTTCCATCGCCTGGTCGACGACTACGTCGCCAACCACTACGGCGACGCCGCGAAGCGTGTCGCGACTTCCATCGACAGCAGGGAAACGGCGCGGACGCCGGGCTGAACGTCCGGCCATCATCCAAGAGCAACAGGTTCCATGACACAAACGATTCAGGCTGTCCGCGGGATGAACGATGTCCTGCCGGATGAGGCCGGCCTTTGGGAACATTTCGAGGAGACGGTCCGCGACTGGCTGGCGCAGTACGGCTATCGCAACATCCGCATGCCCATACTCGAGAAGACCGAGCTGTTCGTGCGCTCGATAGGAGAAGTCACCGACATCGTCGAGAAGGAGATGTACACCTTCGTCGACCAGCTCAACGACGAAAGCCTGACCTTGCGCCCCGAAGGCACCGCATCGTGCGTGCGCGCGGCCATCGAGCACAACCTGCTGTACAACG
>DASZTG010000075.1:0-39712 GCA_035548375.1 Burkholderiales bacterium | reverse complement strand
GGTCTACGACGGCACGAGCTCCGCGACCGTCAATACCGCCGGCGCGGTCTTCGGCGGCAAGGTCGCGGGCGACGATGTGACGGTCAGCGCGACCGGCACGTTCGCCGACAAGAACGCCGGCAGCGGCAAGACGGTGACGCTCTCCAGCACCGACGGCGGCGCCGATGCCGGCAACTACACGATCACCAACCAGGCCGGCACGACGGCCGACATCACGCCCAGGACCTTGACGGTGAGCGGCCTGACCGTGGCCGATCGAAGCTACGACGGCACGAGCACGGCCAGCGTGGTCACGGGCAGCGTGCAATACGCGGGCCTGGTGGCGGGCGACAGTTTTTCGTTGAGCTCTTCGGCGGGCAGCTTCGCCAACAAGAACGTCGGCACGGCGAAGACCGTCACCCTGAGCAACACCTACGGCGGCACGGACACGGGCAACTACACGGTGGTGGACCAGGGCACGACCACGGCCAGCATCACGCCGGCCACGCTGACGCTGAGCGCCGCCAACGCCAGCAAGACCTACGACGGCACGACCGGCGTCAGCGGCGGCAGCGCAGTCGTCAAGTCCGGCACGCTGTTCAGCGGCGACACCCTGAGCGGCGGCACGTTCGCCTACACCGACAAGGACGCGGGCGTGGGCAGCAAGGTCGTGACCGTCTCGGGCGTGACGGTGAACGACGGCAACAGCGGTGGCAACTACACGGTCAGCTACGCCGACAACGTCACCAGCACGATCAACAAGGCCAACCTGACCGTCGGCGGCATTACGGCTGCAGACAAGGTCTACGACGCCACGACCAACGCGACCATCAGCACGGCCGGCGCGAGCTACGCCGGCCTGGTGGCCGGCGACCAGCTCACGGCCACCGTCAGCGGCCATTTCTCCGACGCCAATGTGGGCGCGGGCAAGACCGTCACGCTGTCCAGCAGCTACGGCGGCGCCGACGTCGGCAACTACAACATCAGCAGCCAGCCCGGCACCACAGCCAGCATCAGCCGCGCCGCCTTGACCGTCACGGCCAACAACGACGCGCGCTTCGTCACGCAGAGCGACACGCCCGGCTACAACGGCGTCAACTACAGCGGCTTCGTCGGCGGCGAGACGCAAAGCTCGCTCAACCTGAGCGGCCTGGCCGTCAACCGGCCCAATGCCGGCACCGACGTATCGGCCGGCACCTACAGCGGCGCCCTCGTGCCGAGCGGCGTAGTGTCGGGCAACTACGCCATCAGCTATGTCAACGGCGACTACACCATCCTGGGCGCCAACAACGCCCTGGTGAAAACCGTCAACACCAGCACGACCTACGGCAGCGCACCCAGCTACAGCGTGACTTCGGTGCAATACATGAACGGCTCGAACGTCATCGGCACGCTCACCCAGAACAGCGCCAGCGGCAACAGCTACGTCTACGGCGACGGCGCTGGCGGCACGCTGAGCTTCACGCTCAACCCCAGCGGCGCAGTGCTGTCCAGCAGCGGCCGCGTCGCGGTGGGCAACTACGGCATCGCCGATGCAAGCCCGGTGGTGAGCGGCCCCAACCTTGTCGGTCCCGTCACTTTCGTCGGCAACCTGGCCGTCCAGGCCGCGCCCGTGACGGCGACGGCCGGCGGCGTGAGCAAGGTCTACGACGGCACGGCGGCGATGAGCAACGTCACGCTCAACCTCAGCGGACAGTTCGGCGGCGACACGGTCACGGTCAGCGGCAACGGCGCTTTCTCGCAGAAGAACGTGGGCACCGGCCTGAGCTATAGCGTGACCGGCCTCACGCTGGGCGGCGGCGACGGTGGCAACTACTACCTCAGCGGCGGCAGCAGCCTGTCGGGCAGCAACGGCAGCATCACGCCCAAGGCCGTCACGATCAGCGGCATCGCGGCCGCCGACAAGGTCTACGATGCCGGCACCGGCGCCAGCGTCAACATCGCCAACGCCATATATACGGGCCTGATCACGAACGACGACGTGGCCGTTTCCGCGACCGGCGTCTTCGGCGACAAGAACGTCGGCAACGCCAAGACGGTAACGTTGACGAGCAGCTACGTGGGAGCCGACATCGGCAACTACAGCTTCGTCGACCAGGCCACGACGACGGCCAGCATCACGCCCAAGGGCCTGACCGTGAGCGGCCTCTCCGTGGCCAACCGCGACTACAACGGCAGCGCCGTGGCCACGGTGGACGTGAGCGGCGCCAACTTCGCCGGCCTCATCGCGGGCGATGTGGTGCACGTGTCGGCCACCGGCAGCTATGCCGACAAGAACGCCGCGACCAACAAGACCGTCACGCTGTCCAGCAGCTACAGCGGCGCCGACGCGGGCAACTACAGCATCACCAGCCAGGCCACCGCCACCGGCGACATTGCACCGGCGGCCATCAGCGTATCCATCGCCAATGTCAGCAAGGTCTACGACGGCGGCACCGGCGTTGGCGGCGTCACGCGCACGCTGAGCAGCGGCACCCTGTATGGCGGCGACAGCCTCACGGGCGGCAGCTTTGCCTACAGCGACAAGAACGTGGGGGCGGGCAACAAGACCGTGCTGGTCTCGGGCGTGGGCGTCAGCGACGGCAACGGCGGCGGCAACTACGTCGTCACCGACCTCAACAATACGACGAGCAGCATCACCGCCAGACCCATCACGATGAGCGGGATCACGGCCACATCCAAGGTCTACGACGGCACGCTCACGGCGAACGTCAGCACCGCGGGGGCGAGCTACGCCGGCCTGGTGGCGGGCGACGACGTGCTCGTCACGGCCACGGGTGTATATGGAAACAAGAACGTCGGCACTGGCAAGACCGTCACGCTGACGAGCAGCTACAGCGGCGCCGATGCGGGCAACTACAGCATCACCAGCCAGGCCACCACCACCGGCGACATCACGCCGAAGAACCTGACAGTGAGCGGCCTGGCGGTGGCCAACCGCGTCTACGACGGCACAACCGTCGCCAGCGTCGACGTCACGGGCGCCAACTACGCCGGCCTGGTCGGCGGCGACGTGGTGCACGTGGGCGCCACCGGCACTTATGCCGACAAGAACGCCGGCATGAACAAAACCGTCACGCTGTCGAGCAGCTACAGCGGTGCCGACGCGGGCAACTACAGCATCACCAGCCAGGCCACCACCACCGGCGACATCGTGGCCAAGGCCGTCACGGTGAGCGGCATCACGGCAGCCGGCAAGGTCTACGACGGCAACAGCAACGCGAGCGTGAGCACGGGCGGCGCCGTCGTCGCGGGCCTGATCAGCGGCGACCTTGTGACGGTCAGCGCCACGGGCCAGTTCGACAGCAAGAACGCGGGCACGGGCAAGACGGTCACGCTCACGAGCACCTACGGCGGCAGCGATGCCGCCAACTACAGCTTCACCGACCAGGCCGGCACCACCGCCAATATCACGCCCAAGGCCCTGACCATCAGCGGCATCACCGCGGCCGGCAAGGTCTACGACGGCACGACCACGGCGACGGTCAGCACAACGGGCATCAGCTACGGCGGCCTGGTGGCGGGCGACGACCTTCACGTAGCCACGGCCAGCGGCAGCTTCGCCGACAAGAACGTCGGCACGGCCAAGACGGTGACCCTGAACAACAGCTACGGCGGCACCGACGTGGGCAACTACAGCATCAGCGACCAGGGCACCACCACGGCAAGCATCACGCAGAAGGCACTGAGCGTCGGTGGCATCACCGCCGGCAACAAGACCTACGACGGCGCCACTTCCGCCACTGTCAGCACTGCGGGGGCGACCTACGCGGGATTGGTCGGCGGCGACGACGTCACCGTCGCTGCGACAGGCGCCTTCGGCGACAAGAACGTGGGCACGGCCAAAACCGTGACGCTTTCCAGCAGCTACAGCGGTGCCGATGTCGGCAACTACAGCATCACGAACCAGGCCGCCACCACCGGCGACATCACCCCGGCGGCAATCATCGTCTCCACCACCGGCGTGAGCAAGATCTACGACGGCACGACCAGCGCCAACGGCACCGCCACGCTGGTCTCCGGCAGCTTGTTCGGCTCCGACGCGCTCGTCGGCGGCAGCTTCGCGTTCACCAGCAAGAACGTCGGCGCAGGCAACAAGACGGTGCTGGTCAGCGGCGTGACGGTGGCCGACGGCAACGGCGGCAACAACTACAGCCTCAGCTACGCCAGCAACACGGCGAGCAGCATCACGCCCAGGGGGCTGACGATCAGCGGCATCACCGCCGGCGACAAGACCTACGACGGCACGAGCAGCGCCACGGTGAGCATGGCAGGTGCTGTCTTCACGGGGCTGGTGGCGGGCGACAACGTCACGGTGTCGGCCACAGGCACATTCAGCGACAAGAACGTAGCCAACGGCAAGATGGTGATGCTCTCCAGCACCGATGGCGGCGCCGACATGGGCAACTACACGATCACCAACCAGGCCTCCGCGACGGCCAACATCACGCCCAGAATCGTGACGGTCGACGGTGCCGTCGCCCAGGACAAACCGTACGACGGAAACAGCGCCGCCGTGATCCAGGGCGCTGTGCTGACGCCGGGCATGGTCCTGGTTACGGACAGCGTGACCCTCGTCAACGCCACATCCGGCAGTTTCAACAATAGTGTGGTGGGCACGGCCAAGACGGTCACGGCGGCGATGGCCCTGGGCGGCACCGACGCGGGCAACTACAGCCTGGTCGAACCGGTCGGCCTGAGTGCCAGCATCACCGGCACCATGCCTGCGACGACCACTTCCAGCCCGGCTCCAGTCGCTCCAGATCCGACGCAGATCGTGCGGTTTCCGGATCCGGTGCCCTTGCCCGGGTCGACGCCGTCCCTGCCGGGCCCCAATCCCGCGCTGGGCGGGCTGCCTGCGCGCCCGAACAACCTCATCATGGGCAGCAATATCGTTCTGGCATCGGCGAGCGGTTCCTTCAGTATCGTGAACACGCCGGCTGCGGCGTCGGAACGCGGCGGCGATTTCATCAGCGTCCGGCGCTATGAGCCCCTTGAATTACCGCTGAGCAAGCCGTTCTCGTTCGTGCTGCCGAAAGACACGTTCGTGCACAGCGATCCGGCTGCGACGCTGCAATACAGCGCACGCCTGGCCAACGGCGCACCGCTGCCGGGCTGGATGCGCTTTACAGCCGGCCCGCCGACGCGCCTGTTCGGCACGGCACCCAAAGGGCTGAAATCGATCGACGTGGTGATCATCGCTCGCGACGGCAAGAACCACGAAGCCCGCACCAAGCTGACGCTGACGTTCCAGTGAACGATCGGCGGCCGTGTGTGCCACCGTCAACGCGGCCGCGGATTTATCGCACTGGATCGGAAACCAATGTGCGGATTCCGGCTCTACTTGGTACAGTTAATGGAGATCCAGGGCTGTTACCCTTCCCCATTCCCCCTTCCCGTCCTCACCATGATCTCCCGCTCCATCCTGACGTTCCGCACCGCCGGCCGGGGCACGACCGACATCACCGCGGAAGTCGCGCGCGTGGTCTCGCAGAGCAATATCTCCGAAGGCTTGTGCAATGTCTTCCTGCGGCATACCAGCGCGTCGCTCCTCGTCGGTGAAAATGCCGATCCCGATGTGCGCAAGGACCTGGAGACGATCCTTTCCCGCCTGGCACCGGACGGCGATCCCGCCTACGTCCACAACACCGAAGGCGACGACGACATGGCGGCACATGCGCGTGCGATGCTGACTTCCACCAGCGTCAACATCCCGGTCGCGGATGGCGAACTGATGCTCGGTACCTGGCAGGGGCTGTTTCTCTGGGAACATCGCACTTCCTCGCATTCGCGACAGGCCGTGGTCACCATCGTAGGCGAATAGGCCGTCTTTCTCGACTCACTTCCCCGTACGCCCCCATCAGCCTCGCAGTGGATGCCATCCGCGAAGCTGCAGCCTATACTGCCAACTCCACTTATCGATAGAGCGCAGGCATGGCAAAGCAGGTCAAACCCGCGAAGGCGCGCAGCATCCGGCTGCCGGGACGGCTGGCAACGAGTTCGAGGCGGGAACTGTTCGCGGTCTTTGCGCCGGTCGTTCTGATCCTCGCGCTGGGCCTGTGGCTGGCGTTCCGGCTGGTACAACCGGCACCGGGAAACACGATCGTGATGCTTTCCGGGCCGAAGGAAAGCAGCTACTACACCCTGGCCGAGCGCTACGCGAAAATCATCGCGCGCAGCGGCGTCAAGGTACAGATCGTCGAAACGGACGGCGCGAAGGACAACCTGCTGCGGCTGGCGAATCCGAAGGTCCGCGCGGACGTCGGCTTCGTCCTCGGCGGCTTGACCGACGGCGTCAAGATCGATGATCTGATGTCGCTCGGCAGCGTGTTCGTGCAGCCGATGCTGGTGTTCTACCGCGGCAAGGAGCCGGTCGAATACCTGATCCAGCTTGCCGGCAAGCGCATCGCCATTGGCCCCGAGGGCAGCGGTACGCGCACCATCGCCATGAAGTTCCTTGCCGCGAACGGCATGGACAAGCCGGCGGACAACCTGCTGGGAATGGAAGGCGAGGAGGCCGTCGCAGCGCTCAAGGACGGCAAGATCGACGCCGCCTTCCTGATGGGTGAGCTGGTGCGCGGCCCGATGATGCGCGAACTGCTGAAGGTGCCGGGCATCCGGTTGATGAGTTTCAAGCAGGGCGACGGCTACGTGCGTCGCCTGAAGTTCCTCTCGAGGCTCACGCTGCCGGAAGGCGGCTTCGACCTCGGATTGAACTTGCCGCCGCAGGAAACCGAGCTGGTCGGGCCCACCGTCGAGCTCATCGCGCGCGACGACCTGGACGCCGCGCTGTCCGACCTGCTGATCAGCGCCGCGCAGGAAATCCACCGCCCGGCAGGCATGTATCGCAAGGCCGGCGAATTCCCGGCACCGCTCGAGCGCGATTTTCCGATCAGCGAGGACGCGCAGCGCTTCTACCGTTCCGGCACGCCCTTCCTCTACAAGAAGCTGCCGTTCTGGTTGGCAAGCTTGGTCGACCGCTTCGTCGTCGTTTTGGTGCCGTTGATCGTCGTCATGATCCCGGCGTTCCGGCTGCTGCCGGCGATCTACCGCTGGCGCATGCGCTCGCGCATCTACAAATGGTACGGCGCGCTGATGGCGATCGAACGCGACATGCTTGCCGATCCTTCAGGCGCGGACCAGGCGAAAATCCGCAAGCGCCTCGAAGACATCCAGGAGGCCGTGAACAACCTGCGCACGCCGCTGGCCTACGCGGACCAGCTCTACGTGCTGCGCGACCACATCGCATCGGTGCAGGCGAAGCTGGTGGACCAAACGTAAATCCGGGATCGATTCCTGCGCGGCGAAGCCTACTTCCTCACGCCGGTAACCCCGTCCCCGGCCATTTCAGTCGCGAACCCCGCGGCCTTCAGTCGCTTCGCCACTTCGGTCGGCAGGTCGCGCCCGCTCGTAAGCTTGTTCGGCGTACCGGTGTAATGGAACAGCCGTCCCCTGCGCTTGATGACTCGCGCCATTTGTTCGTAAAAGGCGCCGGAATAAAGCTCGCCGGCGATGCCGAAGCGCGGCGGATCGTGCAGGATCGCGTCGACCGATTCCGCCGGCAGCGTGCGAATCTCTTCCGCGATGTCGCCTTCGATCAGGTCCAATGCGCCGCTCGCCGGCGGCGACCAGGGATTCAGGCCGCGCAGCCAGATCACGTCGGGATTCTTTTCGTACGACATCACGCGCCTGGCGCCGCCTTGCATGCACCAGGCTGCGAAATAGCCCAGGCCGCCGCAGGTGTCGAGGACGATCTTCCCGCGCGGCTCGATCGAGGCGACTTTCCGTTCGGCGTCGCCCCAAGGCGAGACGCTCTCGCTCACGAGCATCTTGATGCCGTCGATCTCGAAGACCGGCGTCCCCCATCGGGTGGGTACGAGCTTGACCAGCGAATGCGTGAAGCGCTGCACCGGCTCGAAGGCATCGCCCGTCCAGTGGTAGATCGTCCTGTCCCTGCAATGCCCGATCCACGGATAGTGCCGGCCATGCCAGGCCCAGCCGGAAGCGTCGACGTCGACGGAAGTCCGCGAGCGTTCGAGGTCGAGCGAGCACACGACGGACGTCGTGCCCGATCGGCCGGCGGCGCGCAACGCCTCCTGCACTTCCCGGGTCAGTAGCGGCGACACTTACTGCGCGGAAAACGGAAGGGCGAGCGCCATCGATCGCGCGCCGCTAATTCCGCCTGCGCGCCGACAGCGCAAACCGGGGCTTGCGAAAGCCGAAGCGATAGGGAAATGCGCGGACCAGCACACCGATGTTCTCCGCGAGCATCCCGAGCAGGGTTCGCCGTGGCGGCGCCGGCGGCGCAAGTGCCACGCCGTCGATGTCGATGAAATAGGTTTGCACCTGTCCCAGGCCTTCGAACTCCTGCGCCAGCGGCACGCTGTGCACGCGCAGGTTCGGATCGCTCAGCCGGTACAGCGGTTCGGAGAGGAGCATGTACTCCGGCACCGGCACGGCGTTTTTGAGCATGCGATGCACGAGGATCACCTCGAGGCCGGCGACCTTGCTGATCTGCTTGACCCGCTGCATGACGACCTCGCCGAAATGGGCGACGAATTTGACTTTCAGGTCGCGCGCGTCGCGGCATCCCTGGCAGCGGCAGATGTTCAGCGTCTCGATATGTTGCTGGACGGCGCGAAAGGCGCGATGCATTGCAAGGGAGCAATCCGCCATCAGGCGCGCGGCATCCTCTTCCCGGCCTCCGGGCGGCCAGGCATAGAAAAACGCGGCGTCGCCTTCGATCTCGATCAGGGTCAGCTCCGGCGCGGCATCGATGAGGGCCTCGAGCAGGCGCGCGACGATGTCCTGCGCGTGCGCGAGGCTCGCCCGGTGGTTCCTGACGAAGGCGGTATAGCCGCCGATATCGGCGATGACGAGCAAGGCGGAGCGGTTGGCCACGAACCATGATCCCACCGCCCCGCATCGTTGTCATTACCGGCCGGCCTCCGGCGAGCCTGCGGCCCTCGATCCGTGGTTTCGCGAGCGTTACCCTGCCGCCGCCTTCGCGCGGCGCTGCGCGGTCACGCCCAATGATTCTGCAACGCGCAGCACTTCGCGCCGCTGCTCGTCGGTCAGGCGGTTGACCGGCGGGATGGATTGCCCGCAATCGACGCCGAGCCGCGCGGCGAGCACCGTCTTGCATACGTCGGCAGGCGCCCCGAACATCCACACGAGGTCGACATACTTGCGCACTTCGTCCTGCAGCGCCTGCGCGCGCTTGAAATCGCCGGCCTGCCACGCGGAATAAAGGTCCGAGTAGTGCCACGGCGCCAGGGTCAGCGGCGCGTCTATCGTGCCGACCGCGCCCATGGTCAATGCCGGCAGCGGCAAGGCGCCGTTGCCCGAAAAACAGGTCAGGCCCATGTCCGCAAAAATGCGGATTTGCGTGAAATCGGGCGCCGAATGCTTGAGGCCCTTCAAGGTCGGGATTTCGCGCTTGAGCTTCTCCATCATCGGCGCGAGGAATTCGATCTGCGTGAGCTGCGGCAGGTTGTAGACGAAGAAAGGCAGGTCGCCGGCCGCGTCGGCAACGGCCTTGTAGTAGTCGATGATGCTGCGCTCGCCGGTGCGAAAGAACAGCGGCGGCAGGCAGCACACCGCGGCACATCCGGCGGCGCGCGCGGCCTTCGCGCCCTTGACCGCGCTCGCGGTGCTCATGGATCCCACCTGCATGATGACCAGCGCCCGGTCCTTGCAGGTCTCGGCCGAGACCCTCGCGGCCGCGTCGCGCTGCCCGTCGGTCAGGACCGGCCCCTCTCCCGTGCTGCCGGCAATCCAGAAGCCGCCGCAGCCATGCCTGATGTTGTCGTCGAGCAGCGCCCGCAGCGCCTTCTCGTTGATGCCGCCGTCGCCGGTGACGGGCGTGGGCGGTGCGGGAAATACGCCTTTGAATTCGAGCTTCATGGCCATCCTCTGATTGTTGTTGGGGATTTCGCGCAGGATTCTAGCAGCGCAGGTGCGGGCGCGCGTTGCTGCGCCGGCCCTCCCCCTGCCGGCCTCGACGCAAACCGCCGGTTCCGATACCGCAATCGCGCTACCGCTGCCGCACTGCGCCTTGAGACACCCCGGGTCCTGTGCTAGTTTCGATCCGGGCCGCTGCGCCGCGGCCGCATGTCAGTTCGCAACAATCGCGCACGTTTTCCGCCGTTGCCACCGCGGAATATTCCAAGATCAAAAATATCAGGAGGAACTGTGTCCACGCTACGACTCTGCCTGCTAGCTTCGACCGCATCGCTGCTGCTTTCCAGCGCTTTGGCCTTCTCCCAGACGCCAACGCCGGCCCACATCTCGAAAGCCGATTTCGAGCAGATGATGAAGGACCTTTCCAACTGGGGCCGCTGGGGCAAGGACGACCAGCTCGGCACCGTGAATCTCATCACCCCGGCCAAGCGCAAGGCCGCCGCCAAGCTCGTCACCGAAGGCGTCTCGGTTTCGCTGTCGCGCGACACCGATTCGGTCAAGGGCGTGGACAACGGCATGCCCTTCGTCGACAAGATGAGCCCGCCGGTGGATGGGCAATTCAACATGGATGAATACACCGTCTTCTTCCACGGCTTCGCGGTCACGCACATCGATGCGCTGTCGCATGTGTTCTACAAGGACCACATGTACAACAACTTCTCGCAAACGGAGATCCAGCCCGACGGCGCCAAGAAACTCGCGATCGCCGCTCTGAAGGACGGCATTTTCACGCGCGGCGTGCTGGTCGACATTCCGTGGCTCAGGGGCGTGCCCTACCTCGAGAACGACGTGGTGATCTACCCGTCCGACCTCGACGCCTGGGAAAAGAAAACCGGCATCAGGATCGAAAGCGGCGACGTGGTCTTCGTCCGCACCGGCCGCTGGGCGCAGCGCGCGGCCAAGGGCCCATGGGAAATCGGCAATGCCTCCGCCGGCCTCGATCCGCGCTCGATTGCCTGGTTCAAGAAGCGCGACATCGCCATGCTCGGCGGCGACGCTGCATCGGACGCCTTGCCGTCGGGATTGGGCGAGATCGATTTCCCGGTACACCAGTTGCTGCTCGTGGCGATGGGCACGCCGATGTTCGACCAGTGCGACCTCGAACCGCTTGCGAAGGCGGCGGCGGAGCGCAAGCGCTGGACCTTCCTGTTCACGGCGGCGCCACTGCGCGTGACGGGGGGCACGGGCGCGCCGATCAACCCGATCGCGACGTTCTGACCCATGCTTCGCGGGACCCCAGGGTCCCGCGAGCGATTTATCTGCAGAGCACCTGCTCGCTGAGTCCGGTCCCGTCCGGACCGGTTTTGTCACCGTACGGCACCTCCCCGACGGTTGTTCCGGGCGTACAATCCCATCGTCATTAGCGTCACCAGGGACGAACCATGGCCCGCAGGCGACCGCAAATTGCCAAGCTGTCGCGCCCGCGCCTGCATGCGCCGGTGCGCCGCGATCGCCTGTTCAAATTGCTCGATGGATTGCGCGACAGTCCCGTGGTCTGGATAGAAGGGCCGCCGGGCGCCGGCAAGACGACGACCATAGGCACCTACGTCGATGCCGCCCGCGCGCCGTGCGTGTGGTATCAGGTCGATGGCGGCGACGCCGATGCCGGCACCTTCTTTCACTACCTGCATGAAGCCGTGCCGGCGCTGGGCGCCGGAAAATGGCGTCTGCCGGTGTTTTCGTCCGAGCACTACGACGATCCACGCGCCTTCGCACGGCGTTTTTTTCGGGCGCTGTTCCAGCGCCTTCCGCCGGGCGTGATTCTCGTCTTCGACAACTACCAGGAAATCGCCGACGACTCTTCGGTTCACGACGTCCTCGCCTGTGCCGCCGGCGAAGTGCCGGCAGGGGCCAATATCTTCGCCGTCAGCCGCACCGGGCCGGCCAAGGCGTTCGCTCGCGCACGGGCAAGCGGCGGCGTCGCCGTCATGGACTGGAATGCGCTGCGGCTGTCGGTCGAAGAGGTTGCGGCAATCGCCGCCAGTCGATCGAAGCTTCCGTTGGCGGAACCGGAAGCGCTGCATCGGGAATCCAACGGCTGGGCGGCGGGCGTCGTTTTGATGCTCGAGCAGTGGAACCGCGCGGCAATGACAGACACGCCGCCGCGCGCCACAAGCCGGGAGGCCACCTTCGACTATTTTGCCAGCCAGATTTTCGATTCCGCGCTTCCGGAAGCACGCGAGGTCATGATGCGGACGGCACTATTCCCGATCGTCGGCACGGGCCTGGCCGAGGCCATTACCGGGGATCCAAATGCCGCCAGGGTTCTCGATGCGCTGTATCGCCGGCGGCTATTCGTCGATCGACGATCGAACCCCGGCGCCACGTATCAGTACCACGCGTTGTTTCGTGCCTTCCTGAGGCACCAGGCTGAAAGCGCCTACGCGCCGGAACATTACCGCCAGTTGCTGGAACGCGCCGCCGGGCTGTTGCGCGAGCACGGCGAAGACGACGATGCGTTCGCCCTCTATTGCGAGGCGAAAAGCTGGCGGTCGGCCACCGTATTGCTCTGCTCCTTGGCCCCCGCCCTCATCGGCCAAGGACGCTTGCAGGCTCTGCAGGATCGAATCGGCGCGCTCCCGGAATCTAACCGTCGTGACGACCCAGATCTCTGCTACTGGATGGGCATGGCACTGCTGCCCACGCGACCGAACCAGGCCTTGCCATGGTTGTCCCGGGCCTACGATCAATACGTCGCGCGTGGCAACGCGCTCGGCAGCCTGCTAAGCAATGCGGGCGTGCTCGACGCGATCTTTCTCGACTATTCCGACTTCACCTCGATGCGCCACTGGGTGGCCTTGCTGGGCCGCTCACTGGAGCAAGCGCCGAACTTTCCGTCGCCGGAGGCGGAATTGCGGGCCATGCTCTCGTTGCTGGGTATCGTGCACATCGTCACGGACAATTCCCTGCTTCCGGCCTGCGCTGCCCGCGTTGAAACCCTGCTGGCCGAACCTTTCGACGTCAATCTCAAGGTCATGGCGGGCCAACGCCTGGTGGCCTATGCGGACGCAGCATCCGATCTTGCAATGTGTCGTCGCGTCGCCGGCATGACGATGCCGCTGCTCGATTCCCCGCAACTTGCGCCCGCCATCGCGGCAAGCTTCCTGAGCATCTGGGGCTACAACCTCTACATTGCCTGGCGCCTGGACGAGTCGCTCGAATGCCTTGACCGGGTGAGAAGCATCTCGCAACGCGAAGGCCTGCATGACGAAGCCTTCCGGGCAACGGTTTATCGCGCTCTTTGCCTGCGCCGGGCCGGCCAGCTCGAAGCGTGCGAAGCAACCGTCGCCGAGCTCGAGTCGCTGCCCAAGCCGGTCCGCGGTGCGCGCGCCTCGATGGCGGAGATCCTCAAGGCCTTGGTCGCCTATTCGCGCGGCCGTCTTGACCTCGCCATCGAGATCGGATCAATCGCACAGCGGACGGTCGACGATTCCGGCAACACCTTCAATTCGGTGGTCTACCGGGCTATCAATGCCGACATCCTTATCACCGCCGGGAAGCTCGATCTCGCGGAACGCAGCCTCGAGGAAGCCCGGGCGCTTGCGAGCGGGACCGTCATCGACCTTCTGCGCGCTTACATTGCGCTGAACCAGGCCCATGCCGCTCACCTTCGCGGCAACCCCGCCCGTCGAAGCGAGTATCTCAAGGAAGCCCTGGCGTGCGCGCGCGAGGAAGGCGCTCGCGCACGCCTGCGCTGGTTTCCGAGGGCCTTGGCCGCGCTGCTTCCCATCGCGCTTCGCGAAGGCATCGAGCCGGACGTCGCCCGCGGCCTCGTCCGGGACTGTGCGCTGGAAGCGAGCGATCCCGCCAACCCGGATTGGCCGTGGCAGATCAAGATCAACATGCTTGGCAGCTTCGAGATTCGCGTCGAGGATTCCCGCATTACGTTCGACCGCAAGCCGCCCCGCAAAACGCTCGCCCTGCTGCAGGCGTTGATCGCGTTCGGCGCCGAGGACGTTCCCGAGGAGAAGCTGCTCGAAGCATTGTGGCCCGACGACGAGGCGGACGCCGCCCATCGCGCCTTTACGCAGGCGCTGTACCGGTTGCGAAAGATCCTCGGCGACAATGCGGTTCTGCGCCAGGCTGCCGGAAAGCTTTCCCTCGACACGCGACGCTGCTGGGTGGATGCCTTCGCGTTCTCGCGCTCGCTAGGCGCCGGGGACGAGGCGGGACTGCAAGCTGCCGTAGCGCTGTACGGCGGACTGTTCCTCAAGAACGAGGAAAGCCCTTCCTGGGTAATACCGGCTCGCGAACGCCTGCGCGCCGGCTTCGTCGACGCCGTCGGAAAGCTGGCGGCCGGCAAGGAGCGCGATCGGGATTTTTACGGCGCGATCGAAATTTACCGCCGGGGATTGGCGGCGGACGATCTCGTCGAGGCGTTTTACCAGGGCCTGATGCGCTGCTACCAGCAGTTGGATCGTCAAAGCGACGCCTTGAGGATCTACCGCCGCCTGCGCGAGACCCTTTCCGTCGTGTTGGGCATCAAGCCTTCCGCAGCCAGCGAAAAGATCTACCGGCAGATTCAACCCGGCTGAAATGCCGCCGCGTTTTGGAATCCGTAATCAAAAAATAAACGGCCCTGCCTCAGCATTCCCCGCATCGGGAGACCTTGCGCGTGCGGGAATTGCGAAGCTACATCGTGCGGATATATGGCCAGGGTGTCTACGCCTTGACGGGCGTGGTCGAGGATCCGCGAAACGGCACATCCCGCCCCTTCCGGACCGTGGATGAATTCGTGGCGCTGGTTCGCGACCCGGACTTCCGTGCCTCAACCGGCCTGCCGTCCCGCGGCGAAGCCGAGCCCGTTGACGACAAGCCGAAGTAAACCGGAATTCGACCCACCCAAGGAGGTAGCCATGATGAGAACGAGGATTGCGCTGTTGGCCGTGACCTGCATCGTCGCCGCTTCTCCGGCATTGCCTGTGGGCGCGGCCATGCCGAACACGGGAAATTTCGATTTCAACTTTTGTTTCGTAACGGACATCAATCATGTCGCCCTCACCGACAAGGCCGGCCTGGGCTCCTTCACCAACTTGGCCGCCATCCACGCCAATCCTTCCGGTGGGGCGTTCGACCTGCAAGGCGCGCGATGCTTCGGCTACTACAGCAACGTGGAAGGCGAATACACGGAAAGCGGCTACTGCGAGATGAAGGACGCCGACGGTGATCTCTGGATCATGAAGTTCGCCGGCATCGCCGATGGAACGGGCGGATGGAACGTCGCGGCAGGAACGGGCAAGTATGCCGGCATGTCGGCCACCGGCAAGTACCGCCCGCTGGGCGTGGTGCCTTCCACCGTCTCCGGCAAGGTCTCGCGCTGCAATCGCAACACGGGAACTTACCAGCTCAAGTAACGCATCGCGAACCGACATCGCGGAGGAACCATGCTGAAGCGACTCGCCGTATTCACGACTTTGTTGTCCGTTGCAACCGCCGCATGGAGCGCGGGAGAGCCCATCCGCATCGCGCTGATCGAGCAGATGTCCGGGCCATTCGCCAACATCGGGCTGTCGGCGAAGCACGCATTCGACGCGGAATTCTCTGCGCTGAATGAAAAAGGCGGCGTGCTGGGAAGGCAACTCGAGCTTGTTCCGTTCGACAGCCACGGCAATCCGCAAGACGCCGCCTTGCAGGTGCAGGCCGCTTCAGACCAGAACATACGCTACGTCATCCAGGGTTCGGGGTCCAACCTCGCGCATGCGATTCTCGACGCCGTGGTGAAGCACAACGCCAGAAGCCCAGACGACCCCATTGTCTACCTCAATCATGGCGCGCTCGATCCCACGCTGACCGAGGAGAAGTGCAGCTTCTGGCATTTTCGCTTCGTGCCCCACGGACACATGATCGTCAGCGCGCTAACCGACGCGATAGCAAGCGACAAGAGGGTCCGGCAGGTCTACCTCATCAATCAGGATTACGCGTGGGGTCGAAGCGTGGCCGCTGACGCAAGGTCGATGCTGGCAGCGCGGCGCCCGGATATTCGAGTCGTCGGCGAAGACCTGCATCCGATCGGCAAGGTCAAGGACTTCGCTTCTTACGTCGCCAAAGCGGCGGCTGCGAAGGCGGACACGATAATCACCGGCAACTGGGGCAACGACCTTGCGTTGCTCATCCGGGCGATCCGGGATGCCGGGTTGCAGGCCGAGATTTATGCGCCACTGGCCGGCCTGAAGGGAGCCCCAACCAGCATCGGTGAGGCCGGCGCGGATCGGGTGAAGGCGGTGCTGTTCTGGCACGAAAACGTGGACCCGAACACGCTGATCCCATTCGCCATGAACTACCGGGCCCGCTACGACGAGGACTGGAACTGGCTGCCAAACGTGGTGCTCCCGGAAATGCTAGCGCGTGCAATGGTCGAGGCCGGGACGACGAATCCCGCGTCCGTGGCTCGGGCGCTGGAGGGCCTTCGTTACCCCGGGCCGACCGGAGAGATCTGGATGCGGCCGGACGATCACCAGATCATGATGCCGATGTTCCAGACGATTTTCACGAAAGCGGGTGTCCCCGGCGTAAAGTACGACGCTGAGAAAACCGGCTTCGGCTGGAAAACGCAAGGCAAGGTCGACACCGGGCAGATCGTCTCGCCCGTTCTGTGCAAGGTGGAACGCCCCTAGCCGGCCGGCGCGGCCCAACACGGGCAATTGCAAACTCGAGGCAGCCCCCCCGGCCGGCGTCGTGACGCGATCGACTTCACGCGTCATCCGTCACGGACGCTGCCCGTGGATTCGTGCGCGGCCCGTTGTGCGATCATGCCGGCGTGCTTCCCCTCGACCCCTGGGCGGTCAGCGTCTTCATCAGCGTGGTTCACGTCGCGCTTGCGCTGGTCGTGTCCGCGCATATCGTCCTGACCAAGCCCGACGTGCGGGCGGCAATCGGCTGGACGGGCCTGGTATGGCTCGCACCCGTGATCGGATCCGCCGTGTATGCCGTGTTCGGCATCAACCGCCTGCGCCGCCAAGCGGGCCAGATGCGCCGTGGCCGCGAATTGTCCTTCGAGCCGGTTGCGCCGCCGCCGCGTCAATTCGACATTCCGGATGAGCTGGCAACCGCGATGCGGCCGCTGGCGCGCCTCGTCGGCACGATCACCGGCGCGCCGCTGACGCCGGGCAACACCGTGGAGCTGCTCGCAAACGGTGACGCGGCCTATCCCGCCATGCTCGCCGCGATCGACGGCGCGCAGCGCAGCGTGGCACTCGCCACTTACATCTTCAATCGCGGCGTCATTGCCGACCGGTTTGTCGAAGCCCTGTCGCGCGCCGTTGCTCGGGGCGTCGAAGTACGCGTGCTGATCGACAGCGTCGGCGCGCGCTACAGCCGTCCCTCCATCCTGCCCGAGTTGCGCAAGCAGGGCATCAATGTTGCGCGCTTCCTGCCGACCATGCCGTGGCGGCATCCCTACCTGAACCTGCGCAACCACCGCAAGCTGATGGTCGTGGACGGCGCGACCGGCTTTTGCGGCGGCCTCAACATCCAGGATGCCTGCATGCTCTCGCTGCATCCGGAACATCCCGTGCTGGACACCCATTTCCGCATGTGCGGTCCCGTCGTCGGCCACATGATGAGAGCACTGGCCTTCGACTGGAAATTCACCACACGCGAGGAACTGAATGGTCCAGCCTGGTTTCCCGATCTCGCGCCGGTCGGCAAGGTGCTGGCCCGCGGCATTGCCGACGGTCCCGATGAAGACTTCGAGACGCTGCTGATGACCCTGCTCGGCGCCCTGTCCCAGGCACGGCACGGCATACGCATCGCCACGCCGTATTTCCTGCCCGATCCCACGCTCATCGACGCCTTGCGCGTGGCGGCCCTGCGCGGCGTGCAGGTCGACATCCTGCTGCCGGCGAAGGGAAACCTGCGCTTCGTCGAATGGGCCGCCACCGCGCAGCTTTCGCAGATCGTCAAGTGGGGATGCCGCGTGTACCTGTCGCCGCCGCCGTTCGACCACACGAAGCTGTTCGTCGTCGACGACGCCTGGAGTTTGGTCGGCTCGACCAACTGGGATCCGCGCAGCCTGCGCCTGAATTTCGAATACGCGGTGGAATGTTATTCGGGCGAACTCGCAACCGGCATTGCGCGTGGTTTCGACGCCAAGGTCGCAAGCGCCCGGCGCGTCACGGTCGAGGAACTGCGCAATCGCAGCCTGCCGGTGAAATTGCGCGACGGCATCGTGCGGCTGGCGCAGCCTTACTTATGACCAATGACCAACGTGAAAACCGACGTTGTCCCCTGGCGGCAATGCCTATACCACCAACTCGCACGGTATCGAAAAAGCCCGCAGGGGAATCTTCTTGCCATGCTGCCTGTTCTCCAGCTTGTCCCGATACTCGGCGATTGCGGCGATCACGCGCTTCGCGTCCGGATCGGGCATCGCGGCAAAGATGACATTGTTGAAACCCGGCCATGAGAGGGAGTGCAGAGTCGCCCCCGCTTCGCCCTGCCCTGTCGCTTCGTTGATCTCCGTAAACGCGGTGACATTGTGCTGCCGCAGCAGATTGCGAACGTCTTCTTCCAGCGATTCCTTCAGAATGATCATGAGCATGTTCATCGTCGTCTCCCTGGATCGTGCGGATTGCTCGCGAGAAATCAGAGTGTAATTTCGCGGCGCTCCATCATGATTTCAATTTGACATTACGGCGCCGCGAAGCCGCCCGCAAGAGGTCCGCCGGGCGGCTTGTTCTGCTCCCGGTTCTCGACCGATCCACAGACTTCGCGTTCCAGCCGTGCGCCAAACAGCCCGGTAGATACCCACATGCCAGTCACGACAGTAATGTTTTTTCCGCGTACCATGCGCCCCTCTTCGAACTCCTTGCTCCACCCGTGACCGAACCCGTTTCCACTGCCGAAGCCTCCTTTGCCGGCCTCGGCCTGCCCGCCCCGCTGCTCAAGGCGTTGAACGACGTCGGCTACGAATCGCCTTCGCCCATCCAGGCACAGACCCTGCCCCCTCTGCTGGAAGGAAAGGACGTGCTCGGCCAGGCGCAGACCGGCACCGGAAAGACGGCGGCCTTCGCCCTGCCGATACTCGCTCGCATCGACCTGCACAAGAAACTGCCGCAGGCGTTGGTGCTGGCACCGACCCGCGAACTCGCCATCCAGGTTGCCGAGGCATTCCAGAAGTACGCGTCACACCTGCGCGACTTCCATGTGCTGCCGATATATGGCGGCCAGGAATACGGGCCGCAACTCCACGCGCTGCGCCGCGGGGTGCACGTCGTCGTCGGCACGCCGGGCAGGGTCATCGACCACATGGAGCGCGGCACCCTGAAGCTCGATGCGCTGGACTGTCTGGTGCTGGACGAGGCCGATGAAATGCTGCGCATGGGTTTCATCGAAGATGTCGAGCAGGTATTGCGCAACACGCCGGACACGCGCCAGGTCGCGCTGTTCTCGGCCACCATGCCGGCGGCAATACGCCGCATTGCGCAGACCTACCTGAAGTCGCCGGTGGAAATCACCATCCGCAGCAAGACCTCCACCGTGGAAAACACACGCCAGCGCTTCTGGATGGCGGGCGGCGGCGTGAGCAAGCTCGATGCGCTGACCCGCATCCTCGAAGCGGAACCCTTCGACGGCATGATCGTGTTCGTGCGCACCAGGCAGGAAACCGCCGAGCTGGCGGGCAAGCTGGAAGCGCGCGGCTTCGGCGTGGCGCCGCTCAGCGGCGATGTCGACCAGAAGAGCCGCGAGCGCACGGTGAACCGGCTCAAGAAGGGCGAGGTCGACATCATCGTTGCCACCGACGTCGCGGCGCGCGGCCTGGACGTGGAACGCATCAGCCACGTGGTCAACTACGACGTGCCGACCGACACGGAGTCCTACGTGCACCGCATCGGCCGCACCGGGCGAGCCGGACGCAGCGGCGAGGCGATATTGTTCGTGATGCCGAGAGAGCGCCACATGCTGCGCATCATCGAACGCGCCACGCGCCAGACCATCGCGCAGATGGAGTTGCCCAGCGCAACTGCCGTCAACGAACAGCGCTTGTCCAGGCTCAAGGAGCGCATTGGCGAAATCCTCGGCAATGCCGACCTCGCTGCCGCGCTCGCGCCGTTCAAGAACCTGGTCGAGCAATACCTGCATACGCAGGACGTATCGTCGACCGACTTTGCCGCCGCGCTGGCGTACATGGCGCAAGGCGAGACGCCCCTGCTCGAGGAATCGCCCTCGCCGCGCGCGCGTTTCGAGAAACGTGAAGCGACAAGCGATCGTCCGCGCAAGGATTCCCGGCCCGCGCCAGCGGGGGATGCCGCACCGGAACGCCCGCGGCGCCCGCGCCGCGGCCCCGATCCCGGCATGCAAACCTACCGCATCGAAGTCGGCCACAGGCACGGCGTCAAACCCGCAAACATCGTCGGCGCCATCGCCAACGAAGCGCAGATGGACAGCAAGCATATCGGCCGCATCGACATACTCGACGACCACAGCCTGGTCGACCTGCCCGAGGGCATGCCGAAGGAGATTTTCCGTGGATTGCAGAAGGTCTGGGTCGCGGGGCAGCAACTGAAGCTGAGCCGGATGGGTGCCGGCGGGAAGTTCGTGAAAAAACCGAAACGGACTTGAGCACCGCGGATCGCCCGCGCTCTACGACACCACACGCATCGTAACCAATCCGGTCGCAATCAGGCGTTCGTCCCCGCCATTCACGGCAAAGGCATCGGCACGCGAGACGATCAATGACTTTCCCGCGGACAAGACCGCTCCCCGCCCGATGAAGCGCTGGCCGATCCCGGGCGCCAGCAGCTTGACCGAGTAGTCGATGGTGGACAGCATCACGCCGCGATCGACGAGGGTAAAAGCCGCGCTACCGCCCGAGAAATCGAGCAGTGCGCCTATCGGCCCGGCCTGAACGGCATTGCCGTCGAAGGTGATCTCGTGTCGATGCGGCATCTGCAATTCGACTTCTCCCGGTGCAATGCGCGCAAAGGACAGCCCCAGCCACGCAACGTAGGGCATTTGCATGAGGAGCCTTTCGACGGTTTCCCGGTAGTCCGGATTGGGAGCAGAAAAGGTTGGCATGAAGATTCCCGGCGCTATTGTTTGACGAGGCCGTTGAGCACGAAGAAAACGAAGGTCGCAATGGCGACCAGGAAGAGCGCGGCCAGGAACAGCTTCTCGACGACAATGAATTCCCGGTAGCGCCTGACGATGCCGTCGTTTTCCTGCATTTCCTTTTCCACCGCGGCCGTGGCCACCCGCGCGTCAGCCGCGATCGTCGCCCTCCATTCCGCATTGCTGCGCTCTGCGTCGCTTATGCTGGTCCGCGAAAACCAGTGGACCCAGATGATGAGGAAGGGCGCCGCAAGCCATGACAGCAGCAACGGGATGCTCGCGTACAAGACGCGCGTGAATGCCTTGGCCTGGGGGAAACCCGACCCTTTGATCGCCCGCACCGCGGCGCCGGCCATCACGCCGTTTACCGCCAGCAGGTCCAGGTACCACTGCGGCAGCCGGAAACCGAGCGGCAGCGAAATCCAGCCCAGGATGCCCTGGAGCAGCGCGCGGTAGTACTCGAGATAGGCCGCCGGGATGGCCGCCAGCCTGATATCGCCCCAGTGCTGCACCAGGCTGATGACGGACGCGATGGTCGTGAGCGTCCCGAACACGGACATCGCGCCCTGGTATCCCGAGAACCATTTTTCAGGAAACAGCCTGGACAAATTCATGTGGCAACCTCAAGCAACACGGGCCTTCGCTCGGCATCGGCCCGCGGCCGACCTGGTCGAGAGCCGGAATTTAACCCAACCGCGCGTCGCTGCGTACCCGATTGACATTTGCATGCACGGCGGCCACGATTGCCCCACAAAGGGGGGAACGATCATGCGCCGGAATATCGCATTCGCCTGCACGCTGGCGCTCGTGCTTTGCGCCTGCACCATCAGCAAGCAGGTCAAGCCGATTACCGCGACCGATGTCCGGGAAATCTGCATCAAGCGCAATCCGGCGGTGATAATGGAACAATTCCTGCCGGAGATCGCCAAGCAGATCGAAGCCCACGGTGTCAAGACACGGACATACATCGATACCAAACCCGACGACTGCAGATACACTCTGGACTATGTCGCCAATTGGCAATGGGACATGGCGATGTATCTGAAGTATGCCGACCTGATCGTGCGTGACGGCAGCGAGTTAATCGGCCGCGTCACATATGATGCGCGTGGCGGTGGCGGAAACATGTCCAAGTTCGGTACGACTGCAGAGAAAATCCGACCGCTGATCGACGAGCTGTTCGCCCAGGTGAAGCCGGCTCAATAACGGTTTCGCGCCGGCAAAGGCTTTGCGGCTTCAGGCGCCCCGGCTCTTCTCGACCAGCCGCAGCTCTTCGTCGAGTGCCGCGAGGTCGACCGGCTTGATCAGGTGCCGGTCGAAGCCCGCTTGCGCGGAAAGCGCCTTGTCTTCATCCTTGCCCCAGCCCGTCAAAGCGATCAGGCGCATGGTCTTTCCCCAGGCTTGCCCGCGAACGCGTCGCGCGAGTTCATAGCCGTCGATCTCCGGCATGCCGATGTCGAACACGCCGACGTCGGGATGGAAATTCTCGGCAATGGCAAGCGCCTCGCTGGCACCGCCCGCCTTGCGCACGTCATGGCCGATCAGCTGCAAAAGCATCGCCAGCGACTCCGCCGAATCCGCGTTGTCGTCCACCACCAGGATGCGCAGCATGCGATTTGCCGGGGCGAACCCCGGTTCCGCGGCCGGCGGGTGGGACGGCGCTTCCTTCGCCGGCGCCAACGGCAACCGCACGACGAATTCGGAGCCCCGGCCGGATCCCGCGCTGGTTACCGAGACGCTGCCGCCATGCATTTGCACGAGGCTCTTCACCAGCGCGAGCCCGATGCCCAGGCCGCCGACGGTGCGATTTCGCTGAGATTCGATGCGCGAGAACAACTCGAAGACATAACCCAGGTGCTGCGGCTCTATGCCCGCGCCGTTGTCGCTCACGCGTATCACCGCCTCCCCATTCTCACGCGATACGGCCAGTGAAATCCGGCCTTCGGCATCCGTGTATTTGGAAGCGTTGTTGAGCAGGTTGGAAAGCACCTGCGCCAGCCGCGTCCCGTCGCCGTCGACCAGCAACGGCTGGACCGGCAGCGACACGGTCAATTGCTGGTTCGCGTCGTCGAACAGCGGCCGCGTCGCCTCGACCGCGGCATTGACCGCGGCGGAGATCTCCATCGGCTCGCGATTCAGGCTCACGCGATTTTGCGCGATGCGCGAGATGTCGAGCAGGTCATCCAGCAGATGCGCCATCTGGCCGACCTGGCGGTCTATCACGTCACGCGCCGCCGCGATCTGGTCGGGACGGGCGTTCGGCTGGCGCAGCACGGCGACCGCGCTGCGAATCGGGTTCAGCGGATTGCGCAATTCGTGCGATAGGATCGCGAGGAAGCGGTCCTTGCGCTCGTCGGCTTCCTGCAGCGACTGGTGCGCACGCCGCGCATCGTCCGTGGCGGCGGCGAGCGCGGCCGTGCGCTCGGCGACCCGCGCCTCCAGCGTCGCCTGGGCCTGGCGCAATTCGGCCTCGACCCGCTTGCGCTCGATCACCTCGAGTTCGAGCGCGCCCTTGGCTTCGGCCAGGTCGCGCGTGCTGGGCACCGCAAGCGCCTGCGGAATCATCAGCGCCAGCGCAATCGCGGTGGGCACCGACGCGGCGGCCGTGATGGCCTTGACCACGCCCGAGGCCCAGTACACCGGCTGCCACAACGTCAGCACGTCCATCCAGTGCGTGGTGCCGCAGGCGACGATGAACAGGCCGAACAGCAGGAACATCCAGTTGAACGGCAGATCGCGCCGCTTCTGGATGAAGTAGACCAGCGTCACGGGAATCGTGAAGTATGCAATGCCGATGAGGGTATCGGACACGACGTGCAATCCGATCAGCGACGGGTTCCACGTGTAGCACAGGCCGTGCGGCAGGAAGCCCTGCTTCGCCAGCGTGCCCTGCATGCCGTTCCACATGGCGGCGCCCGACAGCACCACCGCTCCCCCGATGAAGAAAAGCGTGATTCGACCCCACGCCGACGTATCCGTACCGAGCTTCATGGCAACCCCCTTTTGCATTGATTCTATCGGCTTGGATCGGGCTCCGGTTTTCCCGCCTTCGGAGCAGGCGTGCCTGCGTCTGCCTCCCCGGCTGCCATGCCGATCCGGACGGTGTTGCAGAAATCACCGGGAATATTTTTCCACGTGTCGCCGGCGTGCGACGCATTTCAGCACGACGGCATGCCCGAAGGCACGACTGTCGCCATTTCCACTAAGGGATTGGATGAATCCGATTCGGCGATTCCCGATGTTGTGCATTGCATGATCCCGCCATACTGCGCATGCCTTGACGGACACCCACCTTCTCTGGTCGGGGCGCAGTGGAAGCGGAATCCGGCTCATCGATTCCCGCTTTGAAGCGAAGCGTACCGGCGTGATCGCGTACGCGAGTCATCCGTCATTCATCGAGGGTCATCATGTCGAATCGACTTCAAGTTCGGTCAGGGCGTTCTTTTGTCCGCGTTCTGGCGGGATTGCCTGGCTTGCTTTTCACCGCTTTATTCTTCATTGCGGAAAGCGCGAGCGCGCAGACCGGCCTCGTGGCCGCTTATTCATTCAACGAAGGCGCCGGCACCACGGTCGCCGACGTGTCGGGCAACGGCAATAACGGCACGATCAGCGGCGCGAGCTGGAGCACGACGGGCAAGTTCGGCAATGCGCTGACATTCAACGGCACGAGTGCGCGCGTGACGGTGGCGAACTCGACGTCGCTCAAGCTCGCTTCGGGCATGACGCTCGAGGCCTGGGTGTACCCGACGCAGACGCCCACCGGCTGGCGCGCCGTGATCGGCAAGAACGTGGACGGCTACTACCTGATGGCTTCCACCGACGTGGGCAATCGTCCCGGCGCCGGCGGCACCTGGACCGGCGGTAACCAGAACACCATCGCGCCCTCGGCGATCCCGGTGAATACCTGGACCCACCTGGCGACCACGTTCGACGGCGCGACTGTGCGCGTATTCGTCAACGGCGTTCAAGTGGCGAGCCAGGCGCAAACCACCGCGCTTGCACCGACTACCGGAACCCTGCAAATCGGCGGCGACAGCTACCCCAGCGAATACTTCGCCGGCCGTATCGATGAAGTGCGCATCTATAGTCGCGCGCTGAGCGCCGCGCAAATCCAGGCTGACATGACGACACCCGTTGGTGGCGCCGCGGCACCGGATACGAGCGCTCCGGGCACGCCGACGGCATTCAAGGCGACGGCCGTGAGCGCGAGCCAGGTGAATCTTTCCTGGAGCGCCCCGACCGACAATGTCGGGGTCACCGGCTACCGCGTGGAGCGCTGCCCCAACGCGAGCTGCACCACTTATTCTGTCATCGCCTCGCCTGTCGGCACGACTTTCGGCGATACCGGCCTGGCCGCGGCCACGACCTATCGCTATCGCGTGCTCGCCATCGATGCCGCGGGAAACAAGAGCGCCTACGCCACGACCATGGTCGCGACCAAGGCGGCCGGCTCCGCCGCGACCTTGCCGACGGTGACCCTCACCGCACCGGCTGCGGCAGCGAAACTCACCGGCACCGTGACCATTTCCGCGAATGCCACCGGCACCAATATCGCCGGCGTGCAGTTCATGCTCGATGGCGCTTCCATCGGCGCCGAGCAACCGGCACCGTTCTCCCTGAAGTGGAACACGACGTCGACGAGCAACGGTACGCATTCGCTCTCCGCTCGCGTGCGCGATGCCGCCGGCAACACCGCGAACTCGACCAGTGTGACGGTGACGGTTGCCAACACGCAGGCCAATGGCGGCCTCGTGGCGGCGTACACCTTCAACGAAGGCTCGGGCAGCACGGTGGCGGACGTCTCGGGCAATGGCAACAACGGCACGATCGGCGGCGCGACCTGGACCACGTCGGGCAAATTCGGCAATGCGCTCGTATTCAACGGCAGCGGCGCGCAGGTCACCGTGCCGAATTCCACGTCGCTGCAACTGACTTCGGCGATGACACTGGAAGCCTGGGTGTATCCGACTACCGCGCCGACCGGCTGGCGCGCGGTGATCGACAAGAACGTGGACGGCTACTATCTCATGGCGTCGACGAACGTGGGCAACCAGCCCGGCGTCGGCGGCACCTGGGTCGGCGGCAAGCAAGCCACGATCGCGCCTTCGGTGCTGGCAGTCAACGCGTGGACGCACCTGGCGACGACTTTCGACGGATCCATGGTCCGCTTCTTCGTGAACGGCGTGCAGGTCGCAAGCCAGGCACAGGCGACGCAACTGGCGCCGACGACCGGCACGTTGCAAATCGGTGGCGACAGCTACGCCAGCGAGTTCTTCGCCGGTCGCATCGACGAAGTGCGCATCTATAATCGCGCGCTCAGCGCGGCCGAGATCCAGGCTGACGCCAACACCGCGGTCGGCGCGGCGCCCTCTGCGGATACCACGGCGCCTTCGGTAACCGCCGGGCTGGGCGCAACGTCCGCCGGCACCAGCCAGATCAACCTGGCGTGGACCGCTGCCACCGATAACGTCGGCGTCACCAGCTACCGCGTGGAACGTTGCCAGGGAACGGGCTGCACGGCGTTCGCGCAGGTTTCAGCGCCCACGACGACGAGTTTCAACGATACCGGCCTGCTCCCGAGCACCGGCTACAGCTATCGCGTGCGCGCGGTCGATGCAACCGGCAACCTGGGCGCGTACTCTTCAGTCGCCTCCGCGGCCACGCTCGCCGTCGCGGACACCACGGCCCCGTCGACGCCGACGAGCGTCACGGCGACCGCTGTCTCGGCCACCCAGGTCAACCTGGCCTGGACCGCCTCGACCGACAACGTCGGCGTGACCGGATACCGCATCTATCGCGGCGGGACGTTGCTCGCGACGGTCGGTGCGACCACCACGTACCAGAGCACCGGGCTTACCGCGTCCTCCACGTACACGTATACGGTGCAGGCGATCGACGCCGCCGGCAATGCTTCGATCGCTTCCACGCCGGCGAGCGCCACCACGAAGACGCCCAGCACTGCCACCGTCCTGGCGTGGGATGCGGTGGCCGCGGCGAACCTGAGCGGCTATCGCCTCTACTACGGCACTTCGCCCGGCGTGTACCAGCAGGCGATGGGCCAGGGTGTGAACGTGGGCAACGTGACGACCTACACACTCGCAGGACTCAAGAGCGGCACGCGTTACTACTTCGCGGTGACGGCGGTCGATTCGGCGAACAACGAAAGCAGCTTCTCGAACGAAGCGTACAAGGACATCCCCTGAGCGTGTGAGGCGAAACGGGGCCGGGCCTGCAAGGCATGATCCGCGGGTCCGGCCTCGATTATTTGAGGGATGCGTGTACGTGACGGCCCGAACGGAACGAGCACGCCAGCAAAGTCCCCGCTTTCGAACGGCCTGCTCCAGATCAACGAGTTTCGAGCCATTCCGCTATTTGCAGGTCGGGACGGCGTAGCGCTTTTCCTGGTAACCCTTGGCGTTGACGGCGACCACGCTGAATGCTCCGCCTCGGGCTGTCTGGCATGCGCTGAATTCCGCGCGGCACTTTCCCTTGGAGCATTTGGCCTGGCAGCTCTTGGCGGAATTCGTCGTGCACTGCTGGCCGTCAAGCGTGCACTGGTTGCCCAGCTTGATGTTGTACGCGCCGGACTCCACCAGGTCCGGCCAGGTCGCCACGAACGAAAACCTGTCCGTCGTGCCGTGACAGTCGAAATCCGACGTAACGATGCCAAAGTCCACCAGCGGCGTGGCTGCCGTGGCAAAGGCGGAAAAGCCCGCGCATAGCGCGAGGCAGGCGGCAACGAAGCCGCATCGAAAGTGTTTAAGCATTGCAATCCTTCTTCGCATGTTTTCAAGCGAGCGGCGCGGCGCCGGCGGTATCGCTCCGCCGGTGCGCATCCAAGGGTGGCGAGCTACTTCGTTGCAGGCGCGGGTGCGCCGGCGCAGAGCACTTCCCACTGCGTGGCGAGGTTCGAAGCGCCCCCGCCCCAACCGAGGAAGGTGCCTGAGTTGTCGACGCTCACGCCCGGGTCTTCCCACTTGCCGACAGGGAAGGAAACGTTCTTTGTGGTGAACTTCGGCCGGCCCTTGCCCGCGCCGTCGGCCCACGTTCCCGCATAGGAATAGGTGTTGCCGTCGATCGCGACCAGCTTGCCTGTCGTGCAGTCCGCGGTGGCGCGGAAAGTATTGCGAAATCCGATCCAGCCGGATTGCACCTGCTCCTTCGGGCAATATTTGTCGCGCGGCTTGTAGGTCGCGCACCACTTCGTCGCGTCGTCGAGGTTGGTCTTCGCCTCGGCCGTGGCGTTCGCCGTGCCGACGCCGGTTTTGGCGGTCACCTGCGGATTCAGGCACTTCGGCAAATTGCAGATCGGCAGGTATTCGGCCGCTGCGAATGCCGGCGCCACGGGCAGCAGCAGGCTCAATACCGCCGCGCTCCTCCCCAGCCATTTCGCGATCGTCAAGTCATTGTAGGTTTCGCTTGCATTGTTACGGTGCTGCATTGAATCCCCCTCAGGATGTGATGACTGAAAGCCGCCGCAGTGTACGAGGGCGAAGATTTCGATGTCAACGCGGGATGCGCGGGGCGCATGGGCAGGCGGCGCAAACGAAACGGCCGCGTGCAGCGGCCGTTTTGAAATTTGAGCAAGCAGTCGAACTGCGGGTCAGACGCCCAGCTTGTCCGCCAGCTCCACCATGGTTTTCGCCGAGACATCGACCGGCACCGTCGGTCCGGCCTCGCCGGTGCCGGGACCGAACTCGTCCACCTTGGCGATGTGAGCGGTGCGCAAACCTGTGTCGGCCGCGGCCTGCAGGTCATTGCTGTGCGCGGCGCACATCATGACTTCGCCGGGCTGCAGGTTGAAGGCCTCGGCCGCGGCGAGATAGACACCGGGCTTGGGCTTGTAGTCGCGCGCGATCTCGGCGCCGAGGATCGCGTCCCAGGGAAAGCCGTTGCGGCGCGCAAGATCCACCATCAGCGCGATGTTTCCGTTCGAGCAAGGTGCCAGCAGGAATTTCTTGCGCAGGCGATTCAACCCGGGCGGAACATCTGGCCAGGCGTCGAGCCGGTGCCAAGCGAGATTCAGGTTCTTCAACGTGGGCTCGTCCAGCTTCTCCAGGCCGAACCTGGGACGGATGCGCTCCAGCATGCGGCGGTGGACCACGTCGAGCTTGGAGAACGGCACGCGCCCGGAGCGAATCTCTTCCATGCCCGGCTGGTATTCCGCGCGCCAGGCGTCGGCGAACTCGAGCCAGTCAAGCTTGTAACCGAGCGGCTCGAGGATGATTTTAGATTCACGCGCGACGCAGGTGCGCCAGTCGACCAGCGTGCCGAATACATCGTAGACCAGTGCCTTTACGCCTTGCATGACTCCCCTCGCTGAACGTTTTCCGCGATCGCCCGATGCGGCAGGCGACGACTCCATCAAGCCGATCCGGCATCCCGCATGAGCGCAGGCCGCATTGTACCGAGTCTCCCGTGAGTCGCCGGAAAACGCCTCACGCGCGAATCGCCGGGGATTCGTTCTTTACGGGCGCGGGCTGCGTTGCTGCCGGGGGAAGGATCTGCCCGCGCAACGCGAGGCGCAACGTGCCCAGGAACAGGAACGCAATGACGATATTGGAGGCCGCGAACAGGATGGCTGCAAGAATGCGCACGGCGCCCTGCTCGCCGCGCTCCGCCATGATCAGCGGCGCGATGGCGATCGCGGTGGCACCGAAGCTGAAGGCCCAGTAGCCCATCGAGAACGGCTGCTGCCGGATCCATGGCAGCAGGAACAACATGAGCAGCGCCTGGAAAATTCCGTATCCCAGCATCGCATGGACGAACACATCGGGCGGCCCGCCGGTGATGCTCAGGTATGCGACCGCGCCAACGACCGGTGGTGCCATCTGGATGCCGAGCGTCGGACGCATCGGCGGCGGCAGGCTCGGACCGGTATAGAGCCGATGCAGCAGCACCGATTCGATCGCCAGCCATGCGAACAATCCGCCGCCGAACGCCAGTTGCCCCCAATCCGGAAAGCCGAGGCTGGAGCAAACCGTAGCGGTCACGAACGATCCCGCGACGAAAGGAAGGTACAAGACCGCGGTCGTCGCGCCGATGTCGCGCTCACCGTGCCAGAGCTGGCTCGTGCGCCAGAGCGCAAACACCAGCGTGAACGACGCCCCGCCGCCGAACAGGACGGCTGCGGTCGAGTACGAATAGGGCAGCGCTGCCTGCGCGACCAGCATCGTCGTCACGCCGATCAGCCCGATGAAGCAACACTGCACCGGATGGCCGAGCTCGATGCGCGCCGCTTCCCTGGCGACCACCCATTTGGCGACGAACAGAACGATGAGAATCGTCCATGTCATCGATGCAATCGCCAGCAAGGCTTCGCCTACCCACGCGGGCAATCCCCACAGCAGATGCGCGTGCCGCCAGGCGAAGCCGAGCCCGCCCACGCCGAGGACGACGCCGAAGAAGGAAGCGGGAAGGCTGGCGAGGCGCGGGGACGGCATGGGGTTTCCTGATATCAACATCTTGTCGCGAAGACGCTATCCAGCGGCACGCGACACCACCCGCAGAACCCTGCAGCACAGGTCCAGCGTGGGTACGGGTATCTTGTATTCGTCTGCCAGCTTGAGCGTGTATCCCAAGGTCTCGTTGACTTCGAGGCGCCGGTTGCGATCCGCGTCCTGCAGGATCGACTGGCGAAACGTGGGCGCACCCACGCGCCTTTCTTCGCCGTAGGCCTGCACTGCCTTGACGGCGTTTTCCTCGCTGCCATCGATGAAGGCCTTGCTGGTGAAGCCGCTGTCCTGCAGCTTGACGCCATGCCGGATCGCAACCGCCGCCGTCTCGCGCATGACGCGCGCAGCGATCAACGCCGTATCCGCGTCGAGCATGAAGCGCCAGGTCGGCAGGCGCGTGAGGATCGCCAGGGTGCTGAATCCCGACCAGCCGACGAACTTCGACCACTCGACCGACGTGATGTCGTCCGATGCCCTGGCTTTCAGGCCCGCTTTCTCGAACGTGTCCACGAGCTCCGCCACGCGCGAAGAGCTGCCGCCCGCAGGCTCGCCCATGACCGTCGGGCCCGCGATGTTGTATCGCACCGCGCCGGGCAGGTCGCCCACTGCAGGCAACACGTCGCCGCCGATCATGCTGATCGCGCCGACGACTGCCTGCGCACCGAACACCTCGCCGAGCATCTGGTTCTTGAGCACGCCGTTCTGCACGGACAGCGCACTTTTCGCCTTGAGCCCGGCAAGCGACGCCAATGCCTGCGCCATGTCGTAGGTTTTGATTGCCAGGATGACGGCGTCGGCCTGCTTCAACGTCTCGGGCTGCGTGACGATGTTGCAGCGGACCGTGAAGTCCCCTTCTCCCACGACGCCGATGCCATGCTTTTCAAGTCTCGCGGCGCGTTCACCGCGCGCAACCAGCGAGACCTTGTGTCCCGCCCTGGCGAGGTAGGCTGCATAGATGGAACCAAGCGCTCCGGCGCCGACGACCACGATGTTCATTTCGCATTTTCCGTTTCAGAAGTAATAGAGGATAGATCGTCCGAGGTGGGTCTTCCCGTACCCTCAGTTGCCCGGATCGACAATCACTGATAACATGGCCGTGTTAATTAACAAGGCCATGTTAATTCGCCATGGCCGCCGTATAAGGACACTATGAACCCGGGCAAATCCAGTTTGCCATCCGGCCTCGCTCGTCGCGCAGGGGAGCAGGTCGCCCTGCTGTTCAAGGCAAACGGATGGAAAATCCAGTCTGAACCAATGATAGGCCCGGATAAAGCCGATCTGCTGGTCAGAAAGGGACGAAACGCATATCTGATAGAGATCAAGGCAATCTCCGAAGGAAGGTCAGATCGCGTCATTCCCCTGCTTTCACAAGCCATCCTCCAGGCGCAAGCCTACTCGCAAAAAAAGAAAGTGCGTCCATTGGCGGTGGTCTATGTCAGAGATGCGTCGCAACTATTGTTCGGCCAAATCGAACGGTTCTCGAGGCAATTCGCTCCCGACGTTTCAGTTGGAATCGTTTCAGAAGGCGGCGGGCAATATTTCTGGGGAGAAGGTCTGGCCGGACTAAACGTTCAACGATCATCCATTGACAAAGGGCAACTACAGTCCCCCGCCCCAGCCTCACATCTTTTTTCAGACCTTAACCAGTGGATGCTGAAAGTACTTTTGGCGCCGCGCATTCCGGAACACCTTCTATCCGCGCCTCGCTCCGCATTCAGAAACGCATCGGAACTGGCCAGCGCCGCAAATGTATCCGTAATGAGCGCCTTCAGATTTGTGAGCCAACTGCGCGAAGAAGGTTTCCTTGACGAATCTTCTCCACATCTCAAGCTCGTGCGCCGCGAAGCACTCTTCCAGCGCTGGCATTCAGCGGTGCTTCGGCCCTCCCGGGAATTGCCAATGCGTTTCCTGATTCGAGGAGCCCAACAGTCACAGGTTCGCGAATTTGTATTGCATTCTCACGGCTGTCTTGGTCTATTCGCCGCCGCCGACGCATTGAAATTCGGCCATGTAAAAGGAGCAGTCCCGTATGTCTATGTTCGTGGCCCACTCAGGATGGATCGAAATACCCTGAAAGGGCTTTCCAACGTTTCTTCGAACGAAGCCCCGGACATGATATTGAAACAGGCCCGGGCCCCGCAATCGTTGTTCCGTGGCGCCGTGCAATTAAACGGCGTATCGGTGTCGGATATCCTGCAAGTCTGGCTCGATGTTTCTTCCCATCCGTCGCGTGGCGAAGAGCAGGCCAAACTGATATATCGCAAAGTATTGGCGGAGATTGTGGACGGAGGTGAATAAGATGAACGACTTCGATGCGTTCGCTCGCCTCATCGTTGCGATTGAACCATGGAGAGCCCATCTTGTATTCGTCGGAGGATGGGCGCAACAACTCTACCGGTTCCATCCGCTTGCGGAAGTTCCAAACTACCAGTCGCTATCCACAAAGGACACCGACCTTGCTTTTTCAAACCAGGCACCGCTCGAGGGAAATATCAGATCGGCCCTTATTCGCGCTGGATTCTCGGAGGAGTTAAGTGGTGAACTAAAGCCGCCGGTTGCACGATATACGCTAGGCGAGGACAACGCCGGCTTTTATGCGGAGTTTCTGACGCCGCTTCTTGGAAGCACGACCAAGCGAAATGGAAGCCCGGACGCGACCGTAGAAAAGGCGGGAATTACCGCTCAAAAGCTGAGGCACCTGGATATTCTCCTGGTGAGTCCGTGGCAAGTTCGAGTCGGCAAGTCCCAACACATTCCATTGCCCAATTCAACTGACCTTCAAATACCAAATCCGGTCAGCTTCATCGCGCAAAAATTACTTATTCACGAGAATCGCAGCCCCGCAAAGCGCGCGCAAGATCTCTTGTACATTCACGACGCATTGGAGCTCTTCGGCGGCGCAATCTCCCAGCTGGCCAACCTTTGGAGAGACGAGATAAAACCCCAACTTGCAGACAAAACGGCTCGCCGCACAAGTGAACTATCGAAGGAATATTTCTCGTCAGTAACGGATACGCTGCGAAATGCAGCGCGAATTCCGCAAGATCGGCGGCTGACTCCAGAACGAATGCAAGCTGCCTGCGAATTGGCGCTAGAAAAAATCCTCGGTTAGATCAATCGCCACATCAGCCGATGAGACGCAACTTAAAGCGGGTGCATGCTCGCTGCGCGCAACCGGGAAACCCGGTAGAACAGACTATTAGAAAATCAGAGCACTTCGTAGACTTCATAAATCGGCCCGCTCGCCTCGCGTCTACCGGTGCCGACCGCGATGATGCGATTGAGCCAGTCGTACTTCGTCGAAGCCGTCTCGAATACCGGCGTCGACCGGAAATAGTAAAGCGACGGATCGACAGCCTCGCCGGCATTCAGGCGCGCGATCACGTCTTTCGGTCCATGCCGCAGGCCACGATAGGACATGAACACGAGTTGCTTGTCGTCGGTCTCGAGGGTTAGCCGCACATCCAGCACCATGGCCCCATCGGGACGCACCAGGATCCAGTCGCCGCCGGGCGGTGCTTGCACCGTGCCGTTCAGGCGCTCGCCCTTGAACGTGCCGCCCGATACGACGGCAATGCGCCGATGACCGTTCGGCGTCGCACCCAGGTCGGCGACCTTGGGTACCTGAAGGGCCAGGGTGAACAGATGGCGGGTCTGGATCATGGTTGGGGTTCCTCCCGTCATGATCCCGGATTATCCGTTCTTTTTGAGGCGCGGATCTTGCGGCGGCCGCCGACATCGCCGCGGCGGTGGAACTACGGCATCAGCGCGGCGGCGCCCACTGCTCCGCCCAGTCGAGGAATTCCTCTGCGGGCATCGGCCTGGCGATGAAGTAGCCCTGCGCCTTGTGGCAGCCGAGCTGCTGCAGCAGCTTCCAGTCGTCGTGCGTCTCCACGCCTTCGGCCACCACCGTGAGCCCGAGCTTGTCGGCCAGTTGCATGCTCGATTCGAGCATGACGCGCAGGCGCGCCTCGCTGGCCGCGCCCATTACGAATGACTGGTCGATCTTGAGCTCCGTGTAGGGCACGCGCGCGAGTTGCTGCATCGACGAATAGCCGGTGCCGAAATCGTCAATGGAAAGGCCGAAGCCCTTCATGCGCAGCCGCGAGAGATTCTCCAGGCAATGCGCGACGTCGGTCATCGCCGCCGTCTCGGTGATCTCCAGCACGATGCGGTTCGCGGCAACGCCGTGCCGGCGCACGCACTCGGTGATGTGGTCGGCGACCTTGGGATCGTTCAGCGTCTTCAGCGACAAGTTGACCGAGACGGTATGGCCGTTGATGCGCCCGCTGTCCTGCCACTTGCGCACCGTTTGCGCCGTGCGGTCGAGCACGACCCAGGTCAACTCGTCGATGCGATCGTTCTCCTCCAGCGCGGGGATGAAGGCCGCGGGCGGGATCAGGCCGCGCTCGGGATGGCGCCACCGCACCAGCGCCTCCGCGCCCGTGACCTTGGCGTTGTCCATGCCCACCTTGGGCTGCAGGAAGGGCTCGAACTGCCCGGCGGCGATGCCCTCGTCGATCTCCGCCAGCGGCATCTGCTCCATCGGTGCGCGCTTCGTCCGCACGCCCGCCGGTCGATACGCGCCCACGAGGGACGCGAGCTTCTTAGCGGTTACCGGCTTGTCGACGGCGCCAAGCAAGTTGATTCCGTAGGCGCGCGTCATGGTCTCGACCGAGGCGATGAGCGTGCGCTCGAGTGCGCTGGAAAGGATCAGCGACGCCTGCACGCCCGCCTCGCCGACGTGGCGAATGAATTCCATGCCGTCCATCTCCGGCATGTCGAGGTCCGAGATGATGATGTCCACCTGCCGGCCGGGGTCGCGGAAAATCTCGAGCGCCGACCTGCCGTCGGCCGCCTCGTACACGGTCTTGACGCCCATGTTCTGCAGGATCCTGACCAGCGTCCTGCGCTGGAAGTCGTGATCTTCGGCGACCAGGAAGGCCAGTTCGTTCATGTTCATTTGCGTGCTCCTCGATTCTGCGTGATCCATCGCTACAACGCCTGCAGGTATTCGTCCAGCCGTTCGATCTCGGCGGAAAGATTCGAGCGCAGCTGCTGCGCCTTCGCCATGTCCCTGTCGCGGCCGGCATGCTCGAGCGCCTCGCACACCGAAGCGAGGTCCAGCGCGCCGACCATGCGGCTCGCGCCTTTCATGCGGTGCGCTGCGCGGCGCAATCCGTCCGAATCCTGCGCGTCCAGGCTACCCTTGAGCTGGCGCACGTCCTGGTGCGCGGACTGGCGAAAGTCCGCGAGGATCTCGCGCTCCAGCGCCTTGTCGCCGCCGGAAATTTCCGCCAGCACGCCCGTCGCCAGCAAGGAATCCGTCGTCGGCAACGGCCCCCCACCTTCCGGCACGCCGGCCTCGGGCAGCGGCAGCCAGCGATCGAGCTTGGCGAGCAGCTCGCGCATCTCCACCGGCTTCGACACGTAATCGTCCATTCCGGTTGCAAAGCAGATCTCCGCTTCGCCCTGCAATGCATTGGCCGTGCAGGCGACGATCGGAAAGCGCTTGCCGCCGTTGCCGCCCTCGATGCGCCGGATTTCGCGCGTAAGCTGGTAGCCGTCCATCTCCGGCATGTGGCAATCGGTGATCAGGAGCGCGAAGCGGCCGCTCTTCCATTTCTCGAGGGCCTTCGCGCCGTCCTCTGCGGCCTCGGCCGCATAACCGAGCGTGCCGAGCTGGCGCACCAGCAGCAGGCGGTTGGTCGGATGGTCGTCCGCCAGCAGCACCAGCGTGCCTTCGGCCTCCGCCTGCTCGACGGTAGGCGCCTTGCGCCGGGCCGTCAGGGATCGCGGCGAGGCAGCGTTCGCGCGCGCGGTTGTTTCGAGTTCGGCGCGATCGGCGATCGGGAACGTCACCGTGAATGACAGCGTGGTGCCGACGCCGACTTCGCTCTCCATGGCGATTTCGCCGCCCATCAGTTCGGCGAGCCGGCGGCAGATCGCGAGGCCCAGGCCGGTGCCGCCGAAGCGGCGCGTCGTATCGGCCTCGGCCTGCATGAAGGGCTGGAACAGACGCGCGCGATTCTCGGGCGAGATGCCGATGCCGGTATCGCGCACGCTGAAGCGCAGCTTTTCGGCACCCGCCTCGCGCGCAATCAGCTCTACGCCGAGCTCGACCTCGCCCTTATCCGTGAATTTCAGCGCGTTGCTGGTGAAGTTGTTGAGAATCTGGCGCAGCCGCAGCGGATCGGCGCGCAGCGCGGGACTGATGCGTCCATCGATGCGCTTCTTGAGCAACAGGTTCTTGCTGCTGGCGACGCCGACGTAAATCAGGAAGGCCCCGTCGATCGCGTCCGCCACCGACATGGCCTCCGGCTTGATCTCCAGCTTGCCGGCTTCGATCTTGGAGAAGTCCAGGATGTCGTCGATGATGCGCAGCAACGCCTTCGACGATTCGCGCACGATGTCGAGCTGGCGGCGCTGCTCGTCATCGAGCCTGGACAACGACAGCAGCTCCAGCATGCCAAGCACGGCGTTCATCGGCGTGCGGATTTCGTGGCTCATCGTGGCGAGGAAAGCGCCCTTCGCGCGATTGGCGGCGTCCGCGAGCTCCTTCGCTTCCATCGCGGCCTGCTGGTACTTCTTGATGTCCGAGACGTCGACCATCACGCCAAGCAGCCCGCCCAGCCTGCCGTCCGGCAGCAGGAAGGCGGTCTTCCAGTACAGCATGTCGTGGACTTCGCCGTTGGGGAACGGCAGGCGTGTCTGGTTGTGGATCACGTTGCCCGGCGAAGCGAGCATCGCCTTGTCGTCCGCGTACATGCGCTCGCGCACGTCCTTCGGGTAGAAATCGATCTCGAGCAGGTTGCGGCCCTTGAGCTTGCCGATGTCGAAGCCGAATGCTTCTTCGTAGGTGCGATTGCAATCGTAGATGCGCGCATCGGCATCCTTCAGCATGATCAGGCTGGGGATCGTGTCCATCATGGCGCGATGGAAGGCTCGCTGCACCGCGAGCTCATCGTCCTTGTGCGCGAGGCTGGCCTTCAGTCGACGCACCTGAGCCCAGGCGAAAAGCGCGGCGGCCGCGCAAGCGATCGCGACGACTCCCAGGGCAATGATTGCCGCGTTCATGCGCCCATCCCCGCGCAAGGCTGCCGGTGCGCGTCACCAGCCCCTTCATGGATGGCGCATCGGCGTGTACAAATTCGTCCTACAAGATTGGGAAAGAAACGAGCGGGGTGGAGAGGGAAATTTTCCCTCGATGCCGGCTTCCAAGCGCCGGCGCGGACCTCGAGTGGCGTGCGCGGCTTCATGTTGGGGCGTGTAATGGCTTATTGCGCGAGATTGGCCCGTTCGAATCCGCCCTGGAACGGCGCAGCATCAAAAGACCGTGAATCTCTTGCGAATCCACCGAGGCGCAACGATGCAACAATCGCTCCAGGTGGAAATGACCTGGGCATCCGCATGCGCGCGACGGGGGACTCTATATCTGGAGCATCAACGGCAAAAATCTGCCGGGACTTTAAGGGGAGGAGCCGCTTTCCTTGCGACCCTATGCCATTGCCGTGAGCGTGGGATCCGGCCTGGGGATCGTCCTCGCGCGCAACTGCCCGCACCCGCCCTCGACATCCTGGGCCGCGGACTCGCGCAGCGTGGCAAGCACTCCGCGCTGTCGCAGCATGCGGACCATGGTCATGCAACGCTCGGCGGATGGACGACGGAAGCATGTCCCATCGACCGTATTCCAGGGAATGAAGTTCATCACGGCGTACTTGCCGGCGAGCAATTCCGCGATGCGCTCGACTTCATCATCCCCGTCGTTTATGCCTTCGAGCAGGGTCCACTGGTACTGGATCGGGTAACTCGTGAGACGGGCGTATTGCTCGCCCCGCTCGACCAGCTCTTCTGGTGCGATACGCGGCGCTCGCGGCAGCAACTCCGCGCGCAGGTCGGATTTCGTGGAATGCAGCGACAGCGCAAGGGCGGGCTTCACCTTCGCCTGCGGCAAGCGCTCGAATACGCGCAGGTCGCCGACCGTCGAGAACACCAGGTTCTTGTGCGCGAATCCGCCGAGCGTTCCGAGCAATTCGATGGCGTCGAGCACGTTGTCCAGGTTGTGCGCCGGCTCGCCCATGCCCATGAACTGGACCTTCCTGACCGTGCGAAGTTTTCGTGCGAGCACGACTTGCGCAACGATCTCGGCACTGCCCAGGTGGCGCTTCAAGCCTTCCCGACCGGTCATGCAGAATACGCAGCCCACTGCGCAGCCGACCTGGGTCGAGACACAGATGGCGTCGCGAGGGAGGAGAACGGTTTCCACCGTCTGGCCATCCGCCAGTTCGACCAGCAGCCGTCCGGATTCGTCGCCGCTCGTGTGATACGTACGAACGCGCGAGATCGCAGCGAGCTCCGATTCGATCCCAGGCAAGGCGTTACGCAAGCCCAGTGGGAAGAAATCTTCTGGGCGCTGCTTGCCACCTTCGAGGGGCAATGCTTCCAACCAGGCGCGGAGCAACGCTTGCTCGTGGGCAGGCTTGGCGCCGTATGATTGCAGGCGTTGGCGAAGGTGATCGATTTGCATGGAAGGCGAATGCTACACCGGCCTCGGCGGTGAAGGCGCAAGCTTCGGCTTTGGAGAACCCTATGAAACAGACGCGTCGCGAGTTTCTCGTCTTTATCGGTGCGGTCGCTATCGCTGGCCTCCTGCCCTTTCCCGTATTTGCCCAAGCGAAGATGAAGATCGGCATCATCGGCTCGGGCAACGTCGGCAGCGCCATCGGCGCTTCCTGGGTGCGCGCCGGACATGAAGTGATGTTCTCCTCGCTCGAAATCGAACACGACAAGGCGCTGGCAAAGCAACTCGGCAGAGGCGCGAAGGCCGGGACGCCGCGCGAAGCAGCCGCCTTCGGCGACGTGGTCATGGTCTCGGTGCCTTATCACGCCCTGCCCGCAGTCGGCAAAGATGTCGGCGACCTGCTCAAGGGCAAGATCGTCATCGACACCTGCAATCCCTTCGTCGGGCGCGATGGCGAGACCGGGAAGTGGGCGCTGGAGAAAGGCGCGGGACTGGCGTCGAAGGAACTACTGCCTGGCGCACGCCTGGTGCGCGCATTTAACGCCATCAGCGCGGGGCAAATGAGGCAAGCCTATAAGGAGCCGGGAAAAGTCGGGATGCCGATCGACCTGACACCCTGAATTAGTCCCGAGAGGGAGTAGAGTCTGCTCATCAGGAGCGGACCATGAAGGCAAAGAGATTCACGGAAGAGCAGATCATCGGGGTACTGAAGGAGGCGGAGGCCGGAGCCAAGACGAAGGATTTG
>DASZTG010000074.1:0-71545 GCA_035548375.1 Burkholderiales bacterium | reverse complement strand
GAGCTTTTCGTCGCTTGACGAAAGCGCAATTGCGCGCGCGCCCATGAGCCTGGCAAATTGCAAAGCGAATAGCGCGACACCGCCGGTGCCCTGCACCAGCACGGTATCGCCGCCCTTGATGCCGCCTTCCTGCAACGTGGACCACGCCGTCAGCGCCGCAATTGGGAGAGTCGCCGCCTCGCCGTCGCTCAGATTCGCCGGCGCGAAGACCGCTTCTTCCGCGGGAACCACGACGAATTCCTGCAGCACGCCGGTCAACGGTGCGCCGAGCGTGCGCTTCGTACGCTGCTCCGGCGTCGGATAGCCGTCGTGCCAGCCCTGCGTGTACAGCGGCGTCACGCGATCGCCGACCTTGAAGCGTGTGACTTCCTCGCCGACCTCGACGACTTCGCCGCAGCAGTCGGACGCCGGCACATAAGGCAGCGGCAGGGCCGCCATGTATTTTTGCGCAAGGATGGCGAGGTCGCGATAGTTCAGGCTGGCCGCCTTCACCTTGATGAGGATTTCCCCGCGGCGAGGTTTCGGTACCGGACGCTGTCCGAGCTTGAGGGAATCGATCGAGAATCCGTGCGCTTCGACGGCGCGCATGCTGCTCTGGGCCATTGGCTTTCCTGTCAGGTTGTTACGGGGCCGGCCTGGGCGAGGATCTGCTCTGCCTTGAGGATCACCGGCCGGTCGATCATTCTGCCATCAACGGCAACCGCCGCTCCGCCCGAACGTCGCGCCGCGTCGAGTACCTTGCGTGCCCAGGCAACCTCGGCCTCGCCCGGCGAAAACGCGGCGTTGACGACGGCTACTTGTTTGGGGTGGATGCACAGTTTGCCGCCGAATCCGAGCTTGCGCACGCGCGCGCAATCGGCCTGCAGCAATGCGGCATCTTCCCAGGAGGTACATGGCCCGTCGACCGGCGACTGGATGCCCGCGACCTTCGAGGCAAGCACGAGACGCGATCGATAGTAGAGCAGCTCGTCGCCGTCGCCATCGAGGCCGAGCTCGAACTGGAAATCGATGGTCCCGAACATGATGCTCCGCACGCACGGCGTCGCGGCGACGGATTCGACCTGCGCCATGCCCGCGGCGGTCTCGACGATCGGGAACAGCGGCATCTCGCGGCGGCGGCAAAGCGCGATGGCGCGCGCGTCGATCGCCTCCGCCTTCGGCAACACGATGCCTGCAACGCCTTCGGCATCGCAGGCGGCGATGTCGCGCTCGAACCATTCCGTGTTCGCAGCGTTCACGCGCACGAGCACCGGCTTTCGCGCCGACAGCCAGGCCGAAACGGCGGCGCGTGCGGACTCCTTTTCGGCCGGCGGCACCGCATCTTCGAAGTCGACGATGACGGCATCGGCACCCGCCGCGCACGCCTTGTCGAAGCGCTCCGGACGGTTGCCGGGTACATACAAATAAGACCTTGCAATCTTCATTTCAATCTAGACCATGAACCACGGAGAACACGGAGAGCACGGAGTAAAGCGAAATAGAAGTTCTGCTCAAGGGATAGGTGACGGCAGAAATTCATAAATTGGCGGCAATGGACACATATCGAGTAGTCATCTTGTCCTTCCTCCGTGTTTCTCCGTGTTCTCCGTGGTTCATATTCGCTCTTTGACCTACACGACGCCGCCGGTACGCAGCTTGGCGATTGCCGCCTTGTCGTAGCCAAGCTCGCCGAGAATCGCATCCGTGTGCTCGCCGACGGCGGGAATCGGATCCATGCGCGGCTCGAAGCTTTCCGGCATGCCCGGCGGCAGCATGGCCTTGATATTGCCCGCCGGCGTCACGACTTCGCGCCAGCGGTCGCGGGCGCGCAATTGCGCATGCTCCCAGACCTCGCGCATGTCGTTCATGCGCGCGTTGCCGATCTGGGCATCGTCGAGGCGCTTGACGACCTGAGCCGCGTCGAGGTGCGACAGCGCCTTTACGATGATGTCGTAGAGTTCCTTGCGCGCAGTGGACCGGCGCGGGCTCGAGTTGAAGCGCGGGTCGGTTTTCAACTCCGGCTGCTCGAGCACCTTGTCGCAGAACACGGCCCATTCACGTTCGTTCTGCAGGCCGAGCATGACGATCTTGCCGTCGCCAGCCGGAAACGGACCGTAGGGATAAATGGTGGCGTGCGAGGCACCGGCGCGCACCGGCGCGTCCTTCCCCTCGTACGCGTAGTACATCGGAAAGCCCATCCATTCGACCATGCTTTCCAGCATGGAAATGTCGATGCGGCTGCCCTTTCCCGTGCGCCCGCGCTGGATCAGCGCGGCGAGAATGTTGGAGTAGGCATACATGCCGGAGGCGATGTCGACGATGGAGCAACCGGCCTTCGATGGCGTTTCCGGCGTGCCCGTGACCGAAAGCAGCCCCGATTCGCTCTGGATCAGCAGGTCGTAGGCCTTCTTGTCGCGATAAGGCCCGTCCGCACCGTAGCCGGAAATGTCGCAAACGATCAGCTTCGGGTATTTTTCCTTTAGCGCATCGAAGGAGAAACCCATGCGAGCCGCCGCGCCGGGTGCAAGATTCTGCACCAGGACATCCGCGCCTTCCAGCAGCCGATGGACGATCCTGCGCGCCTCCTCCTGCTTGAGGTCGAGCGTGATGCTTTCCTTGGAGCGGTTTGTCCAGACGAAGTGCGTCGATTGGCCCAGCACGCGCTGGTCGTAGGCACGCGCCGGATCGCCGACCCCGGGGCGCTCGATCTTGATGACGCGCGCGCCGAGCTCGGCGAGCTGGCGCGTGCAGAACGGGCCGGCGATCACGTGTTCAAGCGCGACGACCGTGACGCCTTCAAGCGGACGCATTGCGGATGGCTCCAGGAATGGAATGAGCGAAGTCGCGAAGACGGGCTTGCACGCAAAAAACGGGGCACTCGCAAGAGCGCCCCGTGTAACGGAGGGGAATCGCGGCGTTGGCTATTCCTGGAGTCCACCTCAGGAAAGCGCAGGCGCCGACGGGAATTGCGCCATCGTTCCCGCACCCGGCAACCAACGGCTTCCTGCGTTCATTCTCGGGGTTGTCGCGACTGGCCGGTATGCGAATATCGGCAACCGGGCCCTCGCCGTTTGCGAAGGCTGCCTGAGGCGCCATCCTACAGCGCGAGATAGCGGCTCTTGACGGCATCATCTTTGCGCAAGGCCTCGATGGTGTCGCGATAGACGATCTGTCCCTTGTCGATGACCGTGGCGTGGCTGGCGATGCCGAGGCAGAAATGCATGTTCTGCTCGGCGAGCAGCACGGTCACGCCCATGTCGCGCAGCTTGCGCAGCAGCTCGGCGATGCGTTCGACGATGACGGGCGCCAGGCCTTCGCTGGGCTCGTCCAGCAGCAACCCCGTGGGGTTGCCCATCAAGGTGCGCGCGATGGTCAGCATCTGCTGCTCGCCGCCCGACAGGTTCCCGGCCATGCGGTCCTTCAGGGGGACGAGCAGCGGGAACATTTCGTAGATGCGCGAGAGCGTCCAGTAGTCCTCGCCGCCGGGGCCTTTCTTCGCCCCGATGATGAGGTTGTCCTCGACGCTGTGCTCGGGAAATACCTGCCTGTCCTCGGGCACGAACCCGATTCCCGCGCGCGCGATCGTGTGCGGCTTGCGGCCTTGCATTGGCTTGCCCAGGACCTGCACGACGCCACGCGCCGGCGGTGCGATGCCCGCAATCGCCTTCAGGGTAGTCGACTTGCCGGCGCCGTTGCGGCCGAGCAACGCCATCGTCTGCCCCTGCGTGACGGATACACTGACGCCAAACAGGATCTGGCTCGCGCCGTAGAAGACGTCGATGCCCTGCGCCTCGAAGACGATGCCGCCGCTCATGCCCGTCCCTCTTCGAAATGCGCGCCGAGATAGGCCTCGATGACCTTCGGGTGGTTGCGCACTTCGCTCGGCGTGCCCTCGGCCAGCACGGTGCCGTAGCTCAGCACGCGTATCGTTTGCGCGTACTTGAAGACGATGTCCATGTCGTGCTCGATGAAGATCAGGGTCAGCTTCTTGCGTTCCCAGAGCTTGTGCACGGTCTCGATCATCTGCCAGCGTTCTTCCGTGCCCATGCCGGCGGTGGGCTCGTCGAGCAGCAGCACGCGCGGCTCGAGCGCCAGCGCCAGCGCGATATCCAGCAGCTTCTGCTCGCCGTGCGACAGGTAGCCCGATTGCACGCCGCCCCTGGCCGCGAGGCCCACCAGGTCCAGCACTTCGTCGACCCTCGGCTCGACTTGCGCAAGGGGAAAGCGCTGCCTGAGCCTGGCGTGATGGCCCAGGTGCGCATGCACCGCGCCGCGCACCGCGTCGCGCACCGTGAATGACGGAAAAATGCTGGCGATCTGGAATGCCCGGCCGACTCCTTTCTTGACGATATCGGGCGCGGCGAGCCCCGCGATGTCTTCGCCCGCGAGCAGGATTTTTCCGGAATCGGGACGAAAGGCACCGGTAATCAGATTGAAGAACGTCGTCTTGCCCGCGCCGTTCGGGCCGATCACCGCGGTCAGCGATCCTTCCGCGAAATCGAGGCTGACGCCGTTCATGGCGCCGACGCCGCCGAAGGACTTGTGCAGTTTCTCGATGGCCAGCATGTCAGGGCTTTCCTGCTTGCGCAGCCGTCGCAATGACCTTCCTGCCGGCGCGACGCTGCCAGACGTCCATGGCAAATCCGAGCAATCCCTTGCGCAACCCGAGCGCGAAGCACAGGATCACGATGCCGAGCACCAGGCTGTAGTGCTCGGTGAATTTCGTCACCATGTCGTTCAGGATCAACAGCACGCCGGCACCGACCAACGGACCGAGGAACACGGTCATGCCGCCGAGCAGGATCATGAACACGGCTTCGCCGGAAATCGTCCAGTACGCAAAGTCCGGATAGGCGCTGGAGACGAACAGGCTCATGAGCAGGCCGCCGATGCCGCCGAAGATGCCCGCGACGACAAACGCCAGCAAGCGGATGCGCCAGACGCGGATGCCGAGGAAGCCGGCGCGCCGCGGATTGTCGCGGATCATGCGCAAGGTGAAGCCGAACGGCGATTGCACGAGGTGGCGCATGATCAGCAGGGAAACCAGCAGCACGACGCAGCAGAACAGGTAAAGCTGGCGCGGCTCCGCCAGGTTGATGCCCAGGAATTCGGGCCGCGGGATGCCGCCGGTCAGGCCCTGGTCGCCGCCGGTCACCGAGGTCCAGGCGATGATGCAGCTATGCAGCAGCATCTGGAAGGCGAGCGTGAGGAAGGAAAAATAAATTTCCTTGAGCCGGATGCAAATCGCGCCGACGACCGCGGCCACCGCCGCGTTGATCAGGATCGTAGCCGCAAACGCAACCGGAATCGAGGTGCCGGCCTTCTGCATCAGCAGCGCAAAGCTGTAGGCCCCGAGGCCGTAGAACAGCCCGTGACCGAAGGACACCATGCCGCCGTAGCCGACCAGAAGGTTCAGCGAGGTCGCGAACACGGCGAACGCCGACAGGCGGATCACGAAATCGGACAAGGCCTTCGCCGGGAACAGCACCGGCAACGCCGCCAGCACGGCAAACGCGACGACGGCGATCAAGGCATCGCGGGCAAAGGTCGATTTCATCATGCTAGCGATCCTTGCCGAACAAGCCGCTCGGCTTGGCGATCAGCACCGCCGTCATGAACAGGAACATGATGCCTTCGGTGAACAGCGGAAAGCCAATCGTGCCGAAACTGCGCACGAGCCCGATCAGCAATGCGCCGACCAGCGCGCCGGCAACCGAACCCATGCCGCCGATGACGGTGACGATGAAGGATTCGATCAGGATCGAGAACCCCATTCCCGCCACCATGGAGCGCACCGGGACGGCAAGCGCACCAGCCAGGCCCGCGAGCAGCCCTCCGAGCGCGAACACGCCGCCGAACACCAGTGCCGTGTTGATGCCGAGCGCGGAGGTCATGGTCGGGTTGATCGCCGCGGCACGCACGATCTTGCCGGCGCGCGTCTTGGTCAGCACGAAAGCGAGCGCGCCGGCGACAGCCAGCGTGATCGCGATCAGGAAAAGATAAAAGACCGGCAGCACCCCGCCGGCCAACAGGATGGGCGGACGCTTAAACGCGGCCGGCATGCCCATCGACAGGAATTCCGGTCCCCAGATGATCTTGACCGCGTCGTCCAGGATCAGGATGAAGCCGTAGCACACCAGCAGTTGCATGAGCACGTCGGCGTTGTAGACCCGGCTCATGAAGAAGCGCTCGAAGATCAGGGCGAACAGGCCCACGCCCAGTGCCGCGCCGACCACCGCGATCGTGTAGCTGCCGGTCAGGTTGTAGAGCGTGTAGGCGAAGTACGCACCGAGCATGTACAGCGAGCCGTGCATGAAGTTCGTGACCTTCAAGGTGCCGAAGATCAGCGACAGGCCGGCCGCGACCAGGAACAGCAGCATGCCGCTGATCAGGCCGCCGGTGGTCTGCGTGACGACGCAGGACGCCGACGAGAAGCACGAAACGAGTGCCTGGAAATCCAAGGTCTGCCCCGGGGGAAACGAATCGAGGGCGTCGCGGCGCGCCGGATTTTTGGACCAACCAGGCGCCGCGACGTTACTTTCTCGGGCTCGCGCTTACGCGAAGCCCATTTTCTTCTTCCACTCCGCCTCATGCTCGAGGATGGACTTCCAGTCGCCCGGCGTAATTTTGGGCACGTAGGGTTCCTTCGGAATGGTGGTCCCCCACCCGAGCGCGTAGCCGATCACGGTCTGGTCGTCCGCGCGCATGGTGATGCTGCCGTCGGCGCCGAAGGGTGACTTGATCTTCATGCCGCGGATCGCATCGGCGAGCTTGGTGCCGTCGGTCGAGTTGGTTTTCTTCAGCGCGGTGGTCAGGAAATTCACCGCCAGCGCATTCTCCCAGGACCAGTTGGTCGGATAGTCGCCGAACTTCGCCTTGTAGCCGTCGCCCCAGGCCGCGTTCTCGGCGCTCGCCGGGTAGGTTTTCAGGTAGCGCGTCGCCGAGTGGATGCCCTCTGGCAGGCTCTTCACCGCGGTGAGCGTCGTGTAGTCGGCCATGTTGATCGCGAACAGCGACGTTTGCGAGAACAGGTCGTAGATCGCGGATTGGTCGATGAAGGACACCAGGTCGCCGGCCCACAATGCGGAATACAGCGCCTGCGGCTTCACCTGCAGGATCTTGGTGATGTTCTCGGTGTAATCCGCCTGGAACAGCTTGGGCCAGGTTTCGCCGACCACCTCGACCTCGGGATGGAATTTCTTCAGGTACTCGATGAACAGTCCGGTGTTGTCGCGGCCGTAAGCGTAGTCCGGCGAGCAGCTCATCCAGGTTTTCAAGCCTTTCGCCTTGGCGACGTTTCCGGCATAGGCGGCGCTCACGATGGCGTCATGAATGCCCTGGCGGCATGCGCGGAACGCGGTGGGTACGCGGATCTTCGGGTCGGCCGACAAAGCCGACGTTTCCGAGCAGGTGTGGATGCAAAGCACCTTCAGCTCGCGAATGACTTCCTGCACGGCGAAGGCGCCGGCCGACGATTCGGCATTGATGATGATTTCGCAGCCGTCGCTGTTGACGAGCTGGCGCGCGTTGTTCGCGGCCTCGTCGGGCTTGCCCTTGGAGTCGCGCTTGATGATCTCGATCTTGCGGCCGTTGAGGCCGCCGGCGGCGTTGAACTTGTCGACCTCGACCTGGATCGCGTTCGTCGACGAGATGCCGAGCTGGGCGACCCGGCCGGACAGGATCGTCGGCACGCCCACGCGAATGGGCTTGTCCTCCGCGCGGGAGATGAACGGAAATCCGAGACCCGAGGCTGCGGTCAGGGCGCCGGCGGCCTTGATGAAGCCGCGGCGTTTGCGAAGCGGTGTTGGCTTTTCAGACACGGTTCCTCCTCGTTGTTGGGCCACTTCTGTCGATGCGGCATTCGGCGTCCGCGGTGGCTGGTCGTTTCCATCGACCGGTTCTCGTGCCGGTCGGTTGGGGGCGCGGCGTCAGGGCGCCGCAGATAAGTTTCCTAGCTTGGGCAAACGCAGTGTTAGCCGGAATGCGCAATCCGTCAATGCGGACTTCGCGGGCGGCGAAGTCTCGTGCCGTCAGGAAGTGGCGGCGGATTTTGTGCGGCGCAAATGATCGACCAGCTTGCGGGCGATCACGGGCAGGGATTCGTAGTCGCGAACGCAGACGTACATGCGCCGTTTTGCCCACGGATCGCTCAAGGCGACGACGCGCAGTTGCTTAGCAGCAACGAAAGGCCTGGCCGCGCCTTCCGGCATGACCCCCACGCCCAGGCCGGCCTCGATCATCTTGCACAAGGCCGCGAAGCTGTGGACCAGGATGCGCGCGCGCAGGGGCTTGCGCGCAACGGCGGCCTGGTCGACCAGCAGGCGCGTGATCGCGGTGGCGCCCTCCAGCCCGACGAAATCGTAGTCGAGCAACGAAGAAAAGACGACGCTGCGGCTGCGCAGCGGATGCTTGCGCGGCACCACCGCGACGAGCTGGTCGGTCTCGTAGTCGAACGACTGCAGGCCCTCCATCGGCGTGCCCTCCATGATCACGCCAATGTCGGTCGCGCCTTCGCGCAGCGCCTGCACGATCTCGCCGCTGAAGCGCTCCTCCAGCGCGAGCACGACTTCGGGTGCCTGCGCGGAAAACGTCGCGAGGTCGGCGGGCAGGAACTGGGAAATCGCGGAGGCGCTTGCCTGTATGCGGATGTGGCCCTTGCCACCGGAGGCGTATTCGGACAGGTCGGACTTCAGCAAGTCGACCTGTCCCAGGATTTGGCGCGCGCGATGCAGCAGCGCCTTGCCGGCCGGCGTGAGTTCCGCGCCGCGCGCCGTGCGTGTCAGCAACTTCACGCCGTACTGGTGTTCCAGCAGGCTCATGCGCCGGCTCGCCGCCGCGAGCGCGATGTGGCTCGCCTCCGCCGCGCGCGTGATGCTGCGCGTCTCCGCGACGCGCACGAACAGGGCGAGCGAGACGAGGTCGGGCAGCATGCGCGTCAGCGCCTGGTCCGGTTATTCATCGCGACACCGCGGCGCTGCTCGCACATTCATTTCGGTTCGCCCGTGAAGATGATGCCCTTCTCCTTCAACGCCGCGACCTGCGCATCCGTCACGCCGATTTCCCGCAGGACTTTTTCCGTATCCTCGCCCAGCCGGGGCGCGGGGAATCGCACCGATCCCGGCGTCTGCGACATCTTCGGCACGATGCCCGGCACGTCGAGCTCGTAGCCTTCGCGCGTCGTCTGCCGCAGGATCATGTCGCGCGCGCGGTAGTGCGGGTCCTCCGAAATGTCCTTCGCCGTGTAGATGCGCCCGGCTGGTACTCGTGCGGCATCCATGACGGGAAGGACTTCGGCAACCGTGCGGGTCGCTGCCCAGGATCCGATCGCGCCGTCGATCTCGGCGACGCGCGCCACGCGCCCGGCATTGCTCGCGAGGTCGGGCGCCGCCGCCAGGTCGCTGCGGCCGATTGCCGTCATCAGCCGCTTGAAAATGCTGTCGCCGTTGCCTGCGATCAGCACGTAGCCGTCCTTGCAGGCGTAGGCGTTGGTCGGCGCGATGCCGGGCAGCGAACTGCCCGAAGGCTCGCGCACGGCGCCGAACGCGCTGTACTCCGGTATCAAACTTTCCATGACGTTGAACACGGCCTCGTTGAGCGCGACGTCGATCTGCTGGCCCTTGCCGCCGTTGGATTTGCGATGGTAGAGCGCCATGACGACACCCAGCGCGCCATGCAACGCGGCGAGCGTGTCGCCGATCGACACACCGGTGCGCACCGGCACGCGGCCCGGTTCGGCGGTCAGGTGTCGCAGTCCGCCCATGGCCTCGCCGATCACGCCGAAGCCCGGACGATCGCGATACGGCCCGGTCTGTCCATAGCCCGACACGCGCAGCATGATGAGCCCGGGATTCAGCGCGGACAATTCCTCCCAGCCCATGCCCCACTCCTCCAGGGTACCAGGGCGGAAATTCTCGATCAGCACGTCCGCTCCCGCGATCAGCTGGCGCGCGAGGTCCTGCCCCTCCCTTGTCCGCAGGTCGATCGCCACCGAGCGCTTGTTGCGCGATTGCACCTGCCACCAGACCGAGGTGCCGTCCTTGACCATGCGCCAGGTGCGCAGCGGATCGCCCACGCCCGGCGGCTCGATCTTGATGACGTCGGCGCCGAACTCGCCGAGCGTCTTGCCGCAGAACGGGCCGGCGATGAGCTGGCCCATCTCGATCACGCGCACGCCTGCGAGCGCGCCGGGCGGGGGAGCGGAAGCCATCATGGTTCTCCTGCGCAAGGCCTGCCGCGAATCATGTCGGATGCCTTCTCGGCGATCATCATGGTCGCGGCGGCGATGTTGGCCGACGGAATGTCCGGCATGACCGACGAATCGACCACGCGTAGTCCCTGCATTCCGCGCACGCGAAGCTGGTCGTCCACGACCGCCATCGGGTCGGCGGGCGGCCCCATCTTCGCCGTGCCGTTCAGATGATAGGACGACACGGCATAGCGGTGCACGTAGTCGAGCAGTTCGTCGTCGCTTTGCACACGAGGACCGGGCAGCGATTCGCCGCCCTGGAAGCGCGCGAGCTCCGGCGCATGCAGCAGGCGCCTGGCCAGGCGCATCCCGCGCAGCAGGATTTCGCGATCGTAGGGATTTTCCAGGTAATTGGCCCGCACGGCCGGCGCTTCGAACGCGTCCAGGGATCGCGCCTGCACGGTCCCCGTGCTGCGCGGCCGGTGCTGCCAGACGCCGCAACTCATGCCGGGATAGTCGTCCAGCATGCCGACATAACCTTCCTTGTAGCTGGCGGGCGTGAACACGCCCTGCAAATCCGGCGTCTTCGCATCGCTGCCTGACCTGCAGAAAAAATGCACCAGCGAAGGACTCAGCGCAAGGATGCTTGGCTTGCCGAGCAGCCACCTCGCGACCTGGCCCGCCAGGCTCGCTCCACGCGAAAGCTCGTTGATGGTCGATATGTTCTTCACGCGCGCCACCAGGCGAATCGAGAAATGGTCGCGCAGGTTCGCGCCGACACCGGCGAGGTCGGCCCGCACCGGAATGCCCAGCTTCTGCAGCAGGCCGGCGGACCCGATGCCGGAAAGCTGCAGGAGCTTCGGCGTATTGATCGCGCCGCAGCTCACGATGACCTCGCGGCGCGCGCGCACTTCGCTGATCGGAGAATTTCGATTCCTCGCATACCGCACGCCTGTCGCGCGCGTGCCGTTGAAGACGAGGGCTGTCGCCTGCGCACGCGTGCGCACGTCGAGATTGCGGCGCGCTTTCGCAGCCCGCAGGAAAGTCGCCGCCGTGCTCATGCGACGACCGCGATGGATGGTACGCTGGAAATAGCCCACGCCTTCCTGGGATGCGCCGTTGTAATCCGGGTTGCGCGGGATGCCCAGCCCCTGCGCACCGGCGATAAAGGCCTCGGTGATCGGATGCTTCCAGTCGATGTCCGTGACCGGCAGTTCGCCCTTCCCGCCGCGCAGACCGTCGTCGCCTACGCCGATGCGATTTTCAAGGCGCTTGAAGTAAGGCAGCACGTCGTCGAAGACCCAGCCGCGATTTCCCAGCGCGGCCCAGTTGTCGTAATCCTCGCGCTGCCCGCGATTGAATACGAGACCGTTGATCGATGTCGAGCCGCCCAGCACGCGCCCCTGCGGGATGGGTATGCGGCGGCCGCCGGTGTGTTCGCCGGGTTCCGTCGTGAACGGGAAGGTAAAGGCCGGATCGAACACCACTTTGATGTAGCCGGCCGGCAGGTGGAAAAACGGATGCCAGTCCGCGGGCCCGGCTTCCAGCAGGCAGGCCGTCGTCGTACCGTCTTCGGTCAGCCGGTTGGCGAGCAGTGCTCCCGCCGCACCCGCACCGACTATGACGTAATCGAAAGTATCGCCGTTGCCACTCACGGTCGTTCCGCCGGCGGCGGCTGGCGCCCCAGGATCAGGTCGGCCGCCTTTTCGGCGATCATCATCACGGGCGCTCCGGTGTTGCCGGACGGCATGGTCGGCATGATCGACGCATCCGCGACGCGCAAGCCTTGCATCCCGATCACGCGCAATTGCGAATCGACGACGGAGCCTGGATTGCTCGCGGGTCCCATCCTGCACGTGCCCATCAGGTGCCAGGCCGTGCCGGCGATTCCTCGCGCGTAGTCGAGCAGTTCCTGGTCGCTGTTTGCAGTCTCAGGCGGCGAGACTTCGCGCTCGCGATAGGCAGCCAGCGCCGGCGTGCGCAGGAAGCGGCGCGTAAGTTTCAACGCAGCCACGACCAGGCGCCTGTCTTCCTCGGTGGAGAGATAGTTCGGCTGCACCAAAGGATCGTCGAACGGATTCCGGCTGCGCGCACGTACGTACCCCGTGCTCGTCGGGCGCAACTGGTAGAAGCCAAGCGTCATGCCGGGAAATGCATCCAGCTTGCCGGCGATGCCGGACGCGTAGCTCCCCGGCGAAAAATGGAATTGCAGGTCGGGATCGCCGTCGGAAAGATCCGCGCGGCAGAATGCATAAGCCACCGATGGACTGATGGCAAGGATGCTCGGGCGCTTCAATGCCCACTTCGCGATTTCGCGCAGCAGACGCCAGCCGCGTGCCGCGCTGTTCAGCGTCTCGACGCCTTTCACTTGCACGATCGAGCGCACCATCATGTGATCGCGCAGGTTTTCGCCGACGCCGGGCAAATCGTGCTTCACGCTTATGCCCAATCCGCCCAGAAGGCCGCCGGCACCGATGCCCGAGAGCTGCATGAGTTTCGGCGTGTTGGCCGCGCCCGCGGTGAGGATGACTTCCCTGCGTGCGCTGACCGTTCGGCGCGGCGCATTCGCGCCGCTTGCATACTCGACGCCGGTCGCGCGCTTGCCTTCCATGAGGATCGTCGTCGCGTGCGCATGGGTACGCACATCCAGGTTCGCGCGATGCAGTGCCGGTCGCAGGAAGGCCTTCGCCGCGCTCACGCGCCAGCCGTTCTCGATCCAGCGCTGGTAGTAGCCGGTGCTGGTCTGTCGCTCGGCGTTGTAGTCCGAGTCCTTCGGAATGCCCGCGGACGCCGCGCCTTCGATGAACGCATCGCAAAGCGGATGTCGCCAGTCGCAATCGGTGATCGGCAGCAGGCCGTCGCGGCCGCGATAGCGTGCATCGGATTTGCCGATGCGACGCTCGGTGCGCTTGAAGTACGGGAGCACGTCGGCATAGCTCCAACCGGGATTGCCCAGTGCTGCCCACGCATCGTAGTCGGCCGGTTGGCCGCGCGTGTAGTTGAAGCCGTTGATGGAACTCGAGCCGCCGAGCGTGCGGCCCTGCGTCGTCAGGATGCGGCGACCCGCCGTGCCTTCGCTTGGTTCCGTGCGCAAAGGCCACGTGTAGGCCGGGTTGTAGCCCACCTTGATAAATCCGGCCGGCAGGTGGATGTAGAAATTCCGGTCGGGCGGTCCGGCCTCGAGCAAGCAAACCGTTGTGCGGCCGTCTTGCGTCAGCCGGTTGGCGAGCAGGCAGCCCGCCGCGCCGGCGCCGACGATGACGTAATCGAATGCCTCCACGTGCCGCGGATCGCCGGACGCCCGCTCAGACCGGCGGCGGATTCAGTTCGAGGAAGCCGCGTTGGTGCCAGTAGGGATAGGCCAGCGTGACGGTGCTCGCCTCGTCGAGCTTTGCAACCTGCTCCTTCGTGAGATTCCAGCCCACGGCGCCGAGGTTCTGCTTCAATTGCTCCTCGTTGCGCGCGCCGACGATGATGGTCGAGATGGTCGGGCGTTGCAGCAGCCAGTTCAGCGCGATCTGCGTGACCGTCTTGCCGGTTTCCTTCGCGATGGCGTCGATGGCATCGACCACCTTGAACACGTGCTCGTTCGACACGGGCGGTCCCTTGTCGTTGGAGATCTTGCTTTGCAGGCGCGTGGTTTCCGGAAGGGGTTGCCCGCGACGCAGCTTTCCCGTCAGCTTGCCCCAGCCGAGCGGGCTCCACACCACCGTTCCGACCTTCTGGTCGAGTGCCAGCGGCATGAGCTCCCATTCATAGTCGCGTCCGACCAGGCTGTAGTAGGCCTGGTGGGCAGTGTAGCGCGCGAGGCCGTGCCTCTCCGAAATCGACAGCGACTTCATCAGGTGCCAGCCGGAAAAATTCGAGCAGCCGATGTAGCGGATCTTGCCGGCGCGCACGAGGTTGTCGAGCGTGTACAGCGCTTCTTCCATCGGCGTGCGCGCGTCGAAGCCGTGCAACTGGTAGAGGTCGATGTAGTCGGTCCCCAGCCGCTTCAGGCTGGCGTTGACGGCCTCGGTCAGATGAAAGCGCGACGAACCCAGGTCGTTCGGCCCCGGACCGGTGCGAAACGTGCCCTTGGTCGAGATCAGCAACTGGTTGCGCCGGCCCTTGATGGCCTGGCCGAGGATTTCTTCCGCCATGCCGCCGGAGTACACGTCGGCCGAGTCGAACATGGTGAGCCCGGCCTCGAGGCAGACGTCGACGAGGCGCGAAGCTTCCTTCACGTCGCTCGCGCCCCAGGACTTGAAGAACTCGTTGCCGCCGCCGAACGTGCCGGTCCCCAGGCTCAATGCCGGGACCTTGAAGCCTGAACCGCCGAGCTGCCTGTACTCCATCGAGCTTTCCTCCGTCATTTCGTGAACTGCGAGTCCCGGCCGCCCGGGACAGAGAGAGCGGATTGTAGTGCAACCGTCGAACGCGAATAGCCGGCTTTCATTAGAATCGGCGCCTCGAACAGGAGAACGCGCATGAAAGTGGCAATCGTCGGTTGCGGAGCGATGGGCAGCGTGTACGCGGCGCTGCTGGCGGACGCGGGGCACGAAATCTGGGCGATCGACAGCTGGAAAGAGCACGTCGACGCCATGAAAACGACGGGCCTGCGCCTGGAGGGTGCGTCCGGCGACAGGACGGTGAAAGTCAACGCCACGACGAGTGCGGCGGACGCCGGCCCGGTCGACCTCGCCATCCTCGCGACGAAGGCGATGCACGTCGAACAGGCGGCGCAATCGATGAAGCCGCTGATTGGCAAGGACACCGTCGTGCTCTCGATCCAGAACGGCCTCGGCGGCCCGGATACGGCGGCGAAGGTGCTGGGCAAGGAACGCGTGCTGGTCGGCGTCGTCGGCGGCTTCGGTGCGTCGATGAAAGGCCCCGGGCATGCGCACCACAACGGCTGGGAACTGGTGCGCCTCGGGGAGTTTTCCGGTCCCGTATCGCCGCGCCTGGAACAGGTCGCGAAGGTCTGGGAGTCCGGTGGCTTCAAAGTGAAATGCTTCGACGACATCGACCAGCTCGTCTGGGAAAAGCTGATCTGCAACGTGTGCTACTCCGGTCCCTGCAGCGTGACGGAGCGCACCATCGGCGAGGTCATGGGCGACCCGGACACGTGGATCGTAGCGTCGGGTTGCGCGACCGAGGCCTACAAGGTGGCCCGCGCGAAAGACATCAAGCTCGATTTCACCGATCCGGTCGCGTACGTCCACAATTTCGGCACGAAGATCCCGAATGCGCGGCCGTCGATGCTCCTCGACCACATGGCCGGCCGGATGTCGGAGATCGAGGCCATCAACGGCGCGATTCCCGTCGCAGGCAAGCCGCTGGGCGTGGCCACGCCCTTCAACGACGTGATCAGCGCGCTGGTGCGAGCCAAGGAGAGGCGCATGGGCGTGAGGAAGTGACGCGGTCGCTGTAAAATTCGCAGCATTGAATTACTGCGAGAATGATCATGAAAACTCTGCTTTCGACGTTGTTCCTGCTAATAACGCTGGCATCGACCGCCTTCGCCGGCGAGCCGGAATTCGACGGCCAGTGCGTGATGGGGCTGACGCACGGCTACGCGAACAAGACCGATTGCTCGGTGTTCTGGCTGGGGCCGAACGACAAGGTCTACTGCTTCTCCGACGACGCCGCGAAGGCCAGCTTTCTCAAGGCCCCTGCGGAAAACATCGCGCGTGCCCAGGCCGTGTGGGACGACCCGGCGAACCTGAAGCGGCTGATCAAGCGCGAATGACGGGGATCCACCAGCAATGAAAAAGGGCGCCATCGGCGCCCTTTTTGTTTACGGTATCGCGCAATCATCGCCCGGCGAACAAGTCCTTCTTCACGATGGCATGCACGCCCCAGTTGCCGTCGACGACCTGCGTAATACCGAAGTCCACGCCGACCGTGATCAGCGAGATCGCCTCGTCCTCCGTCAGCCCCTGCGTCGTCATCAGGAAGTGGCGCACCTTGCGGAATGCGTCGCGCAGCGCGAGGTCGACCGACGACTTGGAATAGATCTCCGACTGCGCGTTCGGCCCGAGCTCCGCGAGGTAATTCGCGTAGCTGTAGCCGTGCACCAGCCAGTCGTCCTTGGTTTCCAGCAACGGGTACTTGAGCTCCTCCAGCGTCGTGCCGGCCAGCGTAGCCTTCTTGTGCAGGATCAACTGGAAGGTGCCGGTCAGCGACGATTCGATCGCCGTGCCGCACAGTTCGGAATCGCCTTGCGATGCATGCGGATCGCCCGCCGAGAACAGGGCGCCCGGCACCTGCACCGGGTAATACATCGTGGCGCCCTTGCCGATGCGCCAGTTGTCGATGTTGCCGCCGAACGGACCGGGCGGAATGGAGTCGACCATGTCGGCTTCCGCGGGGGCCAGGCCCAGCACGCCGAAGTGCGGGCGCACCGGGATGCGGACATCCTTCAATATCCCGTGGTTTTCCTTGACGAGGCTGTGGTCCACCGGCACGCCGGGATAGTCGATGATGCTGTGGACCACGCCGAACGGATCGGTCTGCGGCTCCCACTTGTAGTTGTAGACCGCCTTGGCCCAGCTGCGCTCGTTGCTGGTGTCGACCTCGTACACCGTGATGACTTCGCGTTTCTTCGGCTCCTCGATCAGGTCGTTGTAGTGGAAGCCCCACCATGCCGCGGCGTTGATGCCGAACGTCTTGCCCTTGTACAGCGGGTTCGCGCAGGGGCGATGCGTCACATCGACGATGCGCACCTCGAGGATGTCACCGGGCTCCGCGCCCTTGACGAACACCGGGCCCGTGCACACGTGCACGCCGAAGCCTTCGCCTGCACCGCGACCCTTGATCGATGCGTCCATCGGGCCGGCGCCGCGCCGGTTCACGTTTTTCTTTTTCTTGTCCCAGTAGAAAATGCTTTCGACGCCGGGGTCGCCCTTGATCAGGCGCTCGTAGTCGTCGTAGGAATGGTGCGTGATCGCCTCGATCGTGACGAAATCGCCGGAATCGATCGAAACGACCGGCTTGAGCTTCTTGCTGAAGAAACCCCAGTGCACGGTCTTGTCGCTCGCGGCGACGTAGTAGTGGTTGCGAACGCCGGACTTGACCGGGTCCAGTCCTTGCGCCTGCGCGGTCGATACATATGGAATGGACAGCGTGCCGGCCGAAACCGCCGCGCCGCCCGCGGCCAGGGTGCCCCAGACGAAATTCCTGCGCGCGGCATCGACCTGCGGCGACTCCTGTTCGGTTGCGGCGGCTTCGTCCGCCGCGTGGTCGTGGTTGCAGCAGGCGCTATGTTCTTCGGACATGACTCCCTCTCTCCGGAAATGAATGGGCACCCGGTCAAAACAGGTCGCGGGGTGCGAATCGACGATCCGGAAGTCCCATCGCAACTAGCGGGCCACGCCCACAGGCGGTGCCCGGCGCGCACGCGCGTCAGTTTCCCGAAAGGAAACCCGGCGTGGATTCCTTGGGTTGCGAATGTCATCGGCGGGATTTTTCACATCGCGCAAAGGCGCCAGAGGCGCGCGGGCACCGTCATCGCGCACGCGAAGCTTGCGGGTGCCTGACGGAGGTGCGCGACGCGCGCCGCTGGCAGGCGCGAGGCGCGAGATAGGAGGCTCGAGGACGTCAAGAAATCTCGCGCCTCGCACCTCGAGGCCCGCGCCTCGTGCTTTATTTTTCCTGCGGCAACGGAAAGATCAAACACGTCGTCGTGCCATGCGCATACAGCTTGCCGTCGGCATCGACGATGCGACCCTCGGCCGTCGCGAGCTGGCGCCCGGGATGGATGACCTTGCCTTCGGCGCGGATCGGACCGGTTCTTTCCGTGAGCGCGCGCACGAAATTCACCTTCAGCTCGCCGGTCGTATAGCCGAACCCGGCCGGGATCATGGTCTGCACTGCGCAAGACATGCAGGAATCCAGCAATGCGCAAGCCCAGCCGCCATGCACCGTGCCGATCGGTTTGTAGAAGTCGAAGGTCGGCGTGCCCTGGAATACGACGCGCCCCTCCTCCGCCTCGACCGGAAAGAAGTTCAGCGCCTTGCCGATCGGCGGATACGGCAGCGTCCCCGACGCGATATCCCGCAGGAATTGCAGGCCGGTGCGCTTGCGCATCTCGCCCAGCGGACTGACGCCGGGATTGGTCATGCGCATCGCGACGTCTTCTTCCAACTTGATCCAGTCCTCTGCCGACATTCCTTCTCTCCTTCCGCGCGGTCCGCGCATTCCAGTTGAATTTAGCATGACTCGCCGGCCGGAATGCCGCGGCTGTACACTGCGCGATCCAATCGGCGGCCCCAGACATGAAAACAAGGATCAGCGCGACGCGCGGCGTCCTCGCGATGCTGTGCCTCATGTACTTCATCACCTACGTCGATCGCGTGAACGTCAGCACCGCGGCGGCCGCGTTCAAGCAGGAACTCGGTTTCAGCAACACGCAGCTCGGCTTCGTGTTCTCGGCGTTCGCCTATCCCTACCTCGTGTTCCAGGTCATCGGCGGATGGCTGGGCGACCGCTTCGGCGCGCGACGCACGCTGTTCGTCTGCGGCATCGTCTGGGCTGCCGCGACGGCATTGACAGGATTGGCCGGTGGCCTGGTCTCGATGCTGGCAGCGCGCGTGCTGCTCGGGCTCGGCGAAGGCGCGACCTTCCCGGCCGCCACGCGCGCGATGTCGTACTGGACTGCATCTTCCCGACGCGGCTTCGCGCAGGGCATCACGCACGCGTTCGCACGCATCGGCAACGCCGTCACGCCGCCGATGGTCGCGTGGCTGATCGTCGCGATAACGTGGCGCGGCTCGTTCTTCGTGCTCGGCGCAGCCAGCCTGCTCTGGACGATCGCGTGGGTGATTTATTTCCGAGACGATCCGAAAGACCATCCCGCCATCACGCAAAGCGAACTGAAGGCGCTGCCGCCCTACGCCGACGGCAAGTCGCGCCCTGCGGTGCCGTGGAAGCGTCTCGTGCGGCGCATGGCGCCGGTAACGGCAGTGTATTTCTGCTACGGCTGGACGCTCTGGCTTTTCCTGAGCTGGATTCCGCTGTACTTCCTGCAACAGCACAGCCTGGACCTGAAGAAATCCGCGGTGTTCGCTTCGGGTGTTTTCTTCGCGGGCGTCGTCGGCGACGCGCTGGGCGGCATCATCAGCGACTGGTTGCTCAAGCGCACCGGCAGCCGCGCCGTTGCGCGGCGCAACCTCGTCGTCGTCGGCATGCTTGGCGCGATGGCATCGCTGTTGCCGCTGCTGTTCACGCAGGACCTCGTCGTCGCGGCCATCTGCCTGAGCCTGGGATTTTTCTTCGCGGAGCTGACCATCGGCCCGATGTGGGCGATCCCGATGGACATCGCGCCGCAGTTCTCCGGCACGGCCAGCGGCCTGATGAACGTGGGCTCGGCTTTCGCCGCGATCGTGTCGCCCGTCGTCGCGGGGTGGATCATCGACACGACCGGCAACTGGACGCTGCCCTTCGTTGGATCGATGGTGCTGATGCTGCTGGGGGCGATCGGGGCGTTTGCTATGAAGCCGGAAAGGCAGATGACGTGATTACGTGGCCGCAAATGTATCCGCGGCACCCGATATTTTGGATATATTCATTCACGGAAGCAAAATGCAAGGCCTGACCCCGTCGATGCATGCGCACGTCGGGTGCAACGACGGGTTAGGCAGCCAGTTCTTCACGTTGAAATTTCTCCATGGCCGGCGAAAGCTTCTCTTCGAGCAACCAGAAGTTGTCTATTGCCCGAAATAGCATGTCTTTGGCTTCCTGCTCCAAGTCGAACTTGATCAGGATTGGATCCCCGTCGTCCCAGTGCTTCAAACTGTTCTTTGCACGATTGGCTCGATCGGCAACTTGCTTAGGCGGGGTTGGCTCCCCATACAACCGCTCATGAATTGCGCAAACAGCCTTCTTCAGTGATTCTAGTGAGCTCTCTTTGCCCGCCGCGGTAAGCATCTTGCCGAAGACTTCGTCGGCCGCACCCGCGAGCGTAATGACGGATGCGTAGTCACCTCCAGCAAAGTAGAGGTGGAGCGCGGCCTCCAATTGGGAGAGCGCCAGGTCATTGCGGTAGTAGGAGCGGATCGTCACGATGGCTGCCTAACGCTCCGGCTGAGCCGCGAGTAAAAGCGCCTCGCTTTTACGAGTCGGGCGCGCCGGCGCGAACTCGAGCCGGTTGTTAGATTTCAATTCTCTTGCCCCGGCGCATCAATTCCTCTCCCTCTTCCGGCGAAACATTGGGCCGGCCAAATGCCTGACTGAACGTATGAGTCATGCCCGCAAGTACCGTATGTGCGCTGCTGAGTGCTCGGTGGATCTCTCCAAGCTCAGCGATCATTTCTTCTCGACCAGCGTCAGAATTGATCTGAAGGTTGTGGTGACGGAAGAACTTGTGGACAAGGTAATTTCGCTTCTCCAGTGCGGCGTTGATCGTGTCTTCGATGCCATCACTAACGGTCCCGATCTTGCGGATTTGCCTCAGCAGATTCCCGAACGTTCGGCTATTCACGTCGTCAACTATCGCGCGAAACAAGCGGCGTTCTTCGTCAGTGATCGTGCCGGGGTCAAACGCGAGTGATACAAAGGCGAGCGCAAGATTGCCAGCTTCCGTCTCCATGACCTGAGCCATTTCGGCGGCGCGACCGAATTCGAAGTACAGTGTCCGTAAATTGTCCGGGTAGTCGTCCATTGAAATCTAACGATCTCGTTGAGCGGCTAGGCACGGCATCCACTCCGCGCCGCCGAGCACGCAATCTATTGCGAGGACGGCGCGGCCACCATGATTGCCCGTCCGCTCCAACGTGTTGTTAGGCATCACCATGGATACGATTCGCAATTTCTGTAGCTTTCTTTTCGACCAACGCAGCACCCAAGACGCTGAGTTTTAGCAGGGCAGTTTGATCGTCGCCTGTCGCCTCACGCAAATACTCGTCGCCTCGATGTATTGCCCCACCGGAGTAGAAGATTGGTGGTGACGGCTCGTAGAGTTGATGGTGTGTGAAAAGCTTTCGCCAGCGCTTCTGGCGCACGACAGACGCGCCCGAGAAGATCGTAGGACCAAGAAACGTAAGTTGGCCTTTCAAGGCTGCTTCGGTCGGATTGGCGACGAAGGCGAGTTGGAGCACGTCCTTATAGTAGGTCGAGGCCCAGCAGACCTGGGCAAAGACTTCACGGCCGTCCGTGGTAGGGATTGCGATCATGTCGCCGCGATCTACGACTTTGCGCCGACTCATGGGGTGATGCCTAACTCGATTTAGACGGCAAAAGTGACGTATAACTGGACCCGTTGACGTCTAACCAAGCCGTCTTTCCATCGCAAAGATTCCGCTTTTTCATGCAGTTGAACCGTCTCCCGCCCTCTAACTGCCCATTAACCAAACCGCCAAACCCTGCAGGCTTGCTATCAGCATATTCCCGCGGCCGCTCGACCGCCACTGATCGACCTAGACGCAGGCGCCCGTTCTCGCAATTGGATCTTTTTCCTCGGCTGTTCCTCTGCGCCCTCTGCGGTGAGAGCGAAATAATTTTCAGGCTTTTCTCTTTTTCCCGACGACGCGTCCTTCTGTTTTCGATCCCGTCGCCACCGGCAGCGGCAACGCCGTCTGGTACTTCACCTGCTTCAGCGCAAAGCTCGACCGGATGTTGCCCACGCCGGGCAACTTGGTCAGGAACTTCAGGATGAATTCCTCCAGCAACTGGATATCCGCCACGACGACGCGAATCAGATAATCCGCGTCGCCGGTCATGAGATAGCACTCCATGACTTCCGGCCGCGTGCGGATCGCAGTTTCGAATCGCTCCAGCGCAGCCTCGACCTGGCGCTCCAGGGTGACCTGGATGAACACGCTGACCTTGAGCCCGACATGCAAGGCGTCGAGCAAGGTCACGTAGCGGCTGATATAGCCCGCCTCTTCCAGCGCTCGCACGCGATTGAGGCAAGGCGAAGGCGACAGGCCGACCGCCTTGGCGAGGTCGACATTGGCCATGCGCGCATCCGCCTGCAGCAGGCCGAGTATTTTCCAGTCTATCGAATCCAGCGTCATTTCCGGCATATCGTGCTCTATCTATCGATATATTCAGTGGATTATGCCTTATCGAGGCATATTCCGGGGTCTAAACGAAACCCCGTGCTTCGCGTTTCCGCGTAGCATGCGCCCATCTGTAAACCGGCAGGCCGGCCATGCGAGCCGACCGCCGCTTCGAGGAGCGTCCAAACCATGACCGACCTTTCCGACATCAGCGTTTCCGGCCTCTGGCGCGTGCTCGCGCAGGACCTCGACCCCATCGAGACCAAGGAATGGCTGGATGCCTTCGATGCGATCGTCGAGGCCGAAGGCGCCGAGCGCGCGACCTTCATCCTGCGCAAGCTGCTCGACCACGCGCGCATGGTGCGCGTGCCGATGCCGCCGGTGCTGAACACGCCATACGCAAATACGATATCGCTCGCGGACCAGCCGCAGTTTCCCGGCAATCCGGAGATCGAGGCGCGCATCTCGGCGCTGGTGCGCTGGAATGCGCTGGCCATGGTGGTGCGCGCCAATCGCGCGAATTCCGAGCTGGGCGGCCACGTCGCCACGTATGCTTCGTCGGCCGACCTTTTCGAAGTCGGCTACAACCACTTTTTCCGCGCCGGCCAGGACGGCGACGCCATTTATTTCCAGCCGCACTCCGCGCCCGGCGTGTATGCACGCGCCTACATGGAAGGCCGCCTCGCGGAGGAAAACCTGGACAACTATCGCCGCGAAACTGGCGGCAAAGGCCTGTCTTCATATTGCCATCCGTGGCTGATGCCGGACTTCTGGCAATTCCCGACCGGCTCGATGGGGCTCGGCTCGATCACCGCGATCTACCAGGCGCGCTTCATGCGCTACCTCGAGGACCGCGGCGTGCTCGCCACCCAGAATCGCAAGGTCTGGTGCTTCGTCGGCGACGGCGAGATGGACGAACCGGAATCCATCGCGGGCCTTTCGATGGCGGCGCGCGAAGGCCTGGACAACATCATCTTCGTCGTGAACTGCAACCTGCAGCGCCTCGACGGCCCGGTGCGCGGCAACGGCTCCATCGTGCAGGAACTCGAAGGCCTGTTCGCCGGCGCGGGCTGGAACGTGATCAAGGTCATGTGGGGCTCGGACTGGGACCCGCTGTTCGCGCGCGACCGCGACAACGTCATCCTCAAGCGCCTGCATGAAACGGTCGACGGCGAATTCCAGAAGTACGCCGCCACCGACGGCCGCTTCAATCGCGAAGCCTTCTTCAGCAAATACCCGGAGCTGCAGCAACTGGTGGCGCACATGTCCGACGAGGACATCGACCGGCTCAAACGCGGCGGCCATGATCCGATCAAGATCTATGCGGCCTATCACGCCGCGGTCAACCACAAGGGCCGCCCGACTGTGATCCTCGCGCAGACCAAGAAGGGTTACGGCATGGGCAGCGCCGCCCAGGGCAAGATGACGGCGCACCAGGCGAAGAAGCTGGAGGACGACACGCTGCTCGCCTTCCGCGACCGCTTTGCGCTGCCGCTCACCGATGAACAGGTGCAGGGTGTGAAGTTCTACAAGCCGGCCGCCGACAGTCCGGAGATGAAATACCTGCACGCGCGCCGCCAGGCGCTCGGCGGCTACGTGCCCGCACGCAAACCGAAAGCGGAAGTCGTCAACGTTCCGGAACTGCAATCCTTCGCGCGCCTGCTGGAAGGCTCCGGCGACCGCGAGCAATCGACGACCATGGTGTTCGTGCAGATGCTCTCGCAACTGCTGCGCGACAAGGCGCTCGGCAAGCACATCGTGCCCATCGTCGCCGACGAGGCGCGCACTTTCGGCATGCAATCGCTGTTCCGCCAGGTGGCGATCTACTCTCCGCACGGCCAGCTCTACGAGCCGGAGGACAAGGACGAGCTTCTTTACTACAAGGAAGCAAAGGACGGCCAGATCCTCGAGGAAGGCATTACCGAGGCCGGCGCGATCTCGTCGTGGATCGCCGCCGCGACGTCGTACAGCGCGCACGGCGTGCCGATGCTGCCGTTCTACATTTTCTATTCCTGCTTCGGTTTCCAGCGCATCGGAGACCTGATCTGGGCGGCGGCGGACTCGCGCTCGCGCGGCTTCCTGCTCGGCGCCACGGCCGGCCGCACGACGCTTTCGGGCGAAGGCCTGCAGCATGAGGACGGCTCCAGCCACATCCTGTTCTCGACGGTGCCGAATTGCGTGGCCTACGACCCGGCGTTCGGCTACGAGGTCACGGCCATCGTGCGCGACGGCATGCGGCGCATGCTGGAAAACCAGGAAGACGTCTTCTACTACGTCACGGTCATGAACGAGAACTACGCCCATCCCGCGATGCCGGCCGGCGCCGAGGAAGGCATCCTCAAGGGCATGTACCGCCTGAGAGAAGGCAAGAGCAAGAAGGGCGCGCCGACGGTGCAACTGCTGGGCTCGGGCACTATCCTGCGCGAAGTCATTGCCGCCGCGGAAATGCTGGAAAAGGAATGGACGATCGCCGCCGACGTGTGGAGCGTGACCAGCTTCACCGAGCTGCGCCGCGACGGCATGGGCACCGAGCGCTGGAACCGGCTGCATCCTGAAGCGCAGCCCAGGCAATCCTGGGTCGAGCAAAGCCTGTCCAGGACATCGGGGCCCGTGATTGCCGCGAGCGACTACATGCGCGCACTGCCGGACATGATCCGCACCTGGGTGCCGCGCCGCTATGTCGTGCTGGGCACGGACGGCTTCGGCCGCAGCGACAGCCGCAATGCGTTGCGCGATTTCTTCGAAGTGGACCGCAACCACATCGTCGTCGCGGCGCTGAAGGCGCTGGCCGACGAAGGTATCGTCGACCGCAAGATCGTCGGCCGCGCGATCGAGAAGTACGGCATCGCCGCCGATCGCGCGAATCCCTGGGACGTCTGACCGGCGGGCAAACCGTACGAGGCGACGGTACAGGCGACCACGACGCAGGGCACAAGGCGCCTGCGCCGGCTCTCATCCCCCGGCGATCGCCACCTTGCGCTGAATCGAAGCGACCAGCGCTTTCACCACGGCGAAGTCGGCAGGCTTGGTCAGGTGATGGTCGAACCCGGCCGCGGCCGAGCGCTCGCGATCTTCATCCTGGCCGAATCCCGTCAGGGCGATCAGCGTCAGGTTCCGGTGGCGAGCATCTCCCCGGATGCGTTGCGCCACGTCATAGCCGTCCATGCCGGGCATGCCGAGGTCCAGCATCACCGCATCGGGCCGGAATTCATCAACCACTGCAAGCGCGGACTCGCCGTCATACACCACGGTCACTTCAGCGCCGGCCAGCTCGAGCAGCATCCCCATGCTGTCGGCGGAATCGCAGTTATCGTCCACGACCAGGATGCGCCGGCCGGACAATCGCGTGTCGGCCGCGGAGGCATTGCCGACGGCGACTGAGGCCTCATCGCTTGCCGACACAGGCAGGCGGATGACGAATTCGCTGCCCATGCCCGGGCCATCGCTGCGCGCTTCGATTTCGCCGCCGTGCAATTCCACCAGCAGTCGCGCCATGGCCAGGCCGATGCCCAACCCGCCCACGCTGCCGGCACCGCCGCCTTCCACCTGCGTGAACAGGTCGAATATGCGTTCGAGCATCGGCTCCGGTATGCCAACGCCGTTGTCGCGCACGCTGATCACCGCGCGGCCGCCCTCGACGCCGGCGCGGATCGAGATGCTCCCGCTCTCGCCGGTGTACCTCGCCGCGTTGTTGAGCAAATTCGACAACACCTGCGTCAAACGAACGCTGTCGGCATCCAGCATGATCGAGCCCGAGGGAATCGACACGTCCAGCCGGTGGCGCCTCACCTCGATCAGCGGCTGGCTCATGTCGATGGCCCCGCGGATGAGCGTGCGCAACTCGACCGGCGCGCGCCGCAGCTCGATTTTCCCGAGCGTGAAGCGTGAAATATCCAGCAAGTCGTCCACCAGCCGGATGATGTGATTCATCTGGCGATCGAGGATGGTATGGATCTTTTCGGTCTCGCCCGATTGCGGCGTGAGCTTGCGCAGGATGGCCAGCCCGTTGTGGATCGGCGCCAGCGGGTTGCGCAGCTCATGGCCGAGTGTGGCCAGGAATTCGTCCTTGCGGCGATCGGCGACCCGCAATGCCTCCTCCATGCGCTTGCGCTGCGTGATGTCCATCATCACGCCGAGGAACATCGAGGGCATGAGCGTCGTTGCGGGCGACCAGTCGCCGCGAAGGTGCATCCAGCGCACTTCGCCGGTCGCGGTATGCACTCGGAATTCCATTTCCAGGAAGTGCCCCTGCTTCACCGCCTCCGCATAGGCTTGCCGGCAATGCCCGACGTCTTCCGGGTGCATCAAGCCTTCCAGGCCGTCGAGGGTTTTCGCCCAGTGGCCCGGAGCCACCTCGATGAGGTTGAGGAATTCCTCCGAGCAATCCATCCTGCCGCTCGCCACGTCGAGTTGCCAGGTGCCGATGCGCGCGGCATCCGCCGCGAGCTTGCTCAGGCGATGCGCGTCGGCCAGCCGGACCTCGGTGTTCTCGTGCTCCTTCCGCGCTGCGCGCTCCGATAGCGCACGTTCGATCGCCGGGGCAAGTCGCGCGAGGCGATCCTTCAGCACGAAATCGGTCGCGCCGCTCCTGAGGACTTCTACCGCCCGTTCGTCGCCCAGCGCCCCGGTGACGAGGATGAACGGAATGTGCGGTGCCACCGTTTTCGCGAGCTGCAGCGCCTCGTGGCCGCTGATACGGGGGATGTGGTAATCCGACAGGATCAGGTCGAAGCCGCCGCGGGACAGCGCCGCCTGGAAATCCTCGGGATTGTCGACCAGCGTGATCGACGACCCCAGCCCGGAACGGCGCAACTGCTCGCGGATCAGCCGCGCGTCGGCGGGATCGTCCTCGAGGTGCAGGATGGCGACCGATGCCGTCATGGGCGGCTCGCCTTGGGTTGCGGTATGCAGCCCGGCGGAGGCACGTTCGCCCATCCCCAGAACCGCCCCAGCACCGCATAGCTTTCCGCGCGCGATTTCGGATCGTCGCGACGGCCCACCACGCTGTTGGCCCCCTGGGCATAGGCAAGCCGCTTCGTCTCGACATCGAACATACCCATGAGCACGACGGGCAACCTTCGCAGGTCCGCATCGTTGCGGATGTCACCCAGGGTGGACAATGCCGTCGCAGGCTTCATCGTCGGCCCGAGCACCACCACCGCCGGCATGCCGGAAGCACGCTGGCGGAACGGCCCGCGGCCATACAGGAAATCGAGCGCTTCGCCGCGATCCTTGACGACCGTGGTCTGGTCCATCAGGCCGCTTTCGGCAAAGCTCTCGAGCGCGATGCGCCATTCGTCTGGCGCATCTTCGACAAGCAGTATCCTGGCCGGTGTCGTCATCTCGATTGCATTCGTGAAAAGCCGGATCGTCAGACCGCGCCCATCGGCCACAACCACGGGTTCGACAGGTTGCCGCGCAAGCTTTGCAACTGCCGGCCCGCGAAGGCCCTGAGCGACGCCACGCCGCGTTCGACATACGCGGGCGGCTCGTCGTTGACGCCGGTCCAGTAGAGCGCGAGCGAGCGCAGCGTCGTCCGGTACTCCGAGAAATCGATGCCCTTGACGACATAGCCGTTGACGCCCAGGTCGTAGGCGCGTTCCACGTCGCGCTCTTCGCGCGAAGACGTCAACGCCACGATCGGGATGAGCGCGAGGCCCGGGTCCTTCTTGACCACCTGCAGGAAATCGAAGCCGTTTGCGCGCGGCATCTTCAGGTCGAGCAGGATGAGCCTGGGTGCGCCGGGCTTGCGCGCCGCAAAGCGGCCGCGCCGGTACAGGAAATCCATGCCGTCTTCGCCGTCGTTGGCCACGGCGCAGCGGTCGGCGATCTTGAGCGCGCGGAATACGGCGAGCGCCAGGTGGACGTCGCCGGGATCGTCCTCGATCAGAAGAATTTCAATGGGGTCGTTCATTGCAGGCAGTTACTCGTTACCGGAAGTGAAAAATAGATAGCGGCGCCTTCGCCCAGCACGCTTTCCGCCCAGCTGCGACCGTCATGGCGCTGCACGATGCGCCGCACGCTCGCCAGGCCGATGCCCGTGCCCTCGAATTCCGCGCCGGTATGCAGCCGCTGGAAAACGCCGAACAGCTTGTCGGCATGGCGCGCATCGAAGCCCACGCCGTTGTCGCGCACGAAGAACACGTGCTCGCCATGCTCGGTGCGAGCCCCGATCTCGATTCGCGCCGGGCTGCGCGTGCGCGTGAACTTGAGCGCGTTGTCGAGCAGGCTGAAAACGACCTGCCGCAGCATGGCGGGATCGCCCTCCACCTCCGGCAGCGATCCTATCGTCCATTGGATGTCGCGCCCGCTCGCAGCCGGCGCCAGCGTCTGCCGAACTTGCTCGACCAAACGTTCGAGGTTGACGATCTCGCGATTGATTTCGATCCGGCCGACGCGGGAGAACGCAAGCAGGTCGTCGATCAGGTGGCCCATGCGCGTCACGGCGTTCTGGATCAGGTCGATGTACTCCGCATCCGGCGGGGTCTTGCGCTCGCCCAGGCTTTCCTCCAGCAACGAGACGAAACCCGACACCTGGCGCAGCGGCGCGCGCAGGTCATGGCTCACCGTGTAGCTGAAGGATTCCAGCTCCGAATTCGCGGCCGCAAGGTCTTCCACGCGGTCCGACAATTCGATGTTCAGTTGCCTGATGCGCTCCTCGGCCTGGCGGCGCTCCTCGATCTCTGCCTTTAGCGCGTTGCTCTTGCGGAACAGCTCCGAAAAAGCCGCGACCTTGGAGCGCAGCACCGCCGCCTGCACCGGCTTGGTCATGAAATCGACGGCGCCCGCCTGGTAGCCCGCGATGGCGCTTTCGTCGCCATGGGCCGTCAGGAACAGGATCGGGATGTGCTGGGTCTTCTTGCGGCCGCGAATGATCTGCGCCAACTCGATGCCGCTCATGCCCGGCATCTGCACGTCGAGCACGATCGCGGCATAGTCATGCGCTAGCAGGGCCAGCAGCGCGTCCGGTCCGCTCTGCGCGCGCACCAGGTGGTAGTCCGGCCCCTCGAGGATGCTTTCGAGCGCGAGCAGGTTCTCCGTCTTGTCGTCGACAAGCAGGACATTGACCGGCACTTCGCGTGCGGCCGCTTCGTTCATCGATACAGCCACACCCGCAGCAGGGACACGAGCTGGTCGGTATTGACCGGCTTGGCGATGTAGTCCGACGCACCGGCTTCCAGGCACTTCTCGCGGTCACCCTTCATGGCCTTGGCGGTGAGCGCCAAGATCGGCAGCGCGCGGAATTTCGGCGACTTGCGGATCTCGCGCATGGTTTCGTAGCCGTCCATTTCCGGCATCATGATGTCCATCAGCACGGCGCTCAGGTCCTCTGTCTTTTCGATCAGGTCGATCGCCTGGCGTCCGTTCGTGGCGGTGATGACCTCCATCTCGTGGTTTTCCAGCAGGGTCGTGAGCGCGTAGATGTTGCGGGCGTCGTCGTCCACCACCAGCACCCGGCGGTTGCGCAGCGCTTCGTTGGACGAATGCAGGCGCTCGAGCATGCGCTGCTTGTGCTCCGGCAGGTCGGTGACGACGCGATGCAGGAACAGCGCCGTTTCGTCGAGCAGCCGTTCGGGCGACTGGACGTCCTTGAGCACGATGCTCTTCGCGACCGTCTTCAGCTGTTTCTCTTCCTCCGCGCTGAGCTCCTTGCCGGTGAACACGACGATGGGCAGCTCGGCGAGCGAGCGCTCGTTCTGGACGCGCTCGAGCAGTTCGAAGCCGCTCATGTCCGGCAGCCGCAGATCCATCACGCAGCAGTCGAACGAGCTCTCGTGCAACACCTTCAAGGCCTCCGCGGCAGTGCCGACCGCGGTGATCTCGATGTCGTGGTGGTCAAGAAGCTCGACGATGGTGCTCCGCTCGACGTCGTTGTCCTCGATCACCAGCAGGCGCTTGGTGTGCGGTGCCGCGAAGCGCTTGATGCGGTCCAGTGCCGCCTCGATGCCGTCCGAAGTCACCGGCTTCACCATGTAGGCGAAGGCGCCATGCGACAGGCCGTGCTGGCGCTCCTCCTCCAGCGAAATGATCTGCACCGGTATGTGGCGCGTCAGTGGATCGAGCTTGAGATTGTTGAGCACCGTCCAGCCGAGCATGTCCGGCAGGAAAATATCGAGCGTAATCGCGCTGGGGAGGTATTGCCGAGCGAGCGCCAGCCCGGTCGCCCCGCGTTGCGCGAGGATGGCCTTGAACCCCTTCTCGCGCGCCAGCTCGAGCATCACGCGAGCGTAGTGCGGGTCGTCCTCGATGACCAGCAATACGTTGTCGCCCTCGACGATGAGGTCGCGGTCGTCCGCGATGTTTTCCTCGCGCGACAACGGCACGACTGGAAGCGCCATCGAGGTCGAACGACCCTGCGCGGTATCGTTGGGAGATACACCGATCGCAGCCGTGGAAGGCCCGGTATAGACAAGCGGCAGGAATAGGGTGAATGAGCTCCCCTCTCCCGGCCTGCTGGCGAGGCGAATTTCGCCGCCGAGCAGGGTTGCGAGTTCGCGCGAAATTGCGAGGCCCAGGCCGGTGCCGCCGTATTTGCGCGCCGTTCCCGCGTCGGCCTGCTGGAAGGCTTCGAAGATCAGGCGCTGCTTCTCCGGCGCGATGCCGATGCCAGAGTCGTTCACCGAGAGCGATATCACGCTCGCGGCCCGGCTCAGCACAGGATGGTCGGGACTCCATCCGGTGAAGGCGGCCTGGACCTGCACGGCGACCTGGCCTTGCGCCGTGAACTTGAACGCGTTGGACAGCAGGTTCTTCAGGATCTGCTGCAGGCGCTTCGGGTCGGTCGTGATCGAGCGCGGCAGGGCCGGGTCGAAGTTCACGTGGAACGGCAGGTTCTTCGACTCGGCGATGTGGCGGAAGCTGCGATCGACCGTTTCCTTCAGCGATGCGAAGGTGATTTCCTCCGCCTCCACGGTGACCGTGCCCGATTCGATCTTCGACAGGTCGAGAATGTCGTTGATCAAGGTCAGCAGGTCGGAGCCGGCCGAGTGGATGTTCTTCGCGAAATCGATCTGCTTGGTGCTCAGGTTGCCGCTGGAATTCTGCGCGAGTTGCTGTCCCAGGATCAGGATGGAATTCAGCGGCGTGCGCAGCTCGTGGCTCATGTTCGCCAGGAATTCCGACTTGTATTTCGAAGTGAGCGCCAGTTCCGCGGCTTTTTCCTCCAGCGCGCGGCGGGCCTGCTCGACCTCGGTGTTCTTGCGCTCCACTTCGATGTTCTGTTCCGCGAGCTGGTGCGCCTTCTGCTCCAGCGCCTCGTTGGTCTGCTGCAGCTCGCTCTGGCGCGCCTGCAGCTCCGTCGTGAGGCTTTGCGATTGCACCAGCAAGCCTTCGGTGCGCATCGTCGCCTCGATCGTGTTCAGCACCACGCCGATCGACTGCGTCAGTTGCTCGAGGAAGGTCAGGTTGATTTCCGTGAAGGGATGCAGCGCGGCAAGCTCGATCACCGCCTTGGTTTCGCCTTCGAACAGCACCGGCAGCACCAGGATGTTCGCGGGCAGTGCCTCGCCCAGGCTGGATTCAATGCGCGTGTACTGCGCGGGGACGTTGTGCAGCAGGATCTGCTTTTTCTCGATGGCGCACTGGCCGACCAGCCCGGTGCCCACCGGAATGCGGTCGGGCTGGTCGGGCTGCTGCGCATAGCCGGCAAGCAGCATCAGGCCGGGTGAATCCGTGGTGCTGTCCATCTGGTAGATGGCGCCCTGCTGCGCCTGCACCAGAGGAACGAGGTCGGAGAGCAGCTCGCGCCCGACGACGAACAGGTCGCGCTGGCCCTGCAGCATGCCGGTGAACTTGGCGAGGTTCGACTTCAGCCAGTCCTGCTCCTTGTTGCGCTCCGTGGTGGCGCGCAGGTTGTAGATCATCGTGTTGATGTTGTCCTTGAGGTCGGCCACTTCGCCGCTGGCGGCAACCTGGATGGAACGTGTCAGGTCGCCCTTCGTCACCGACGTTGCCACGTCCGCGATCGCTCGCACCTGCGTCGTCAGGTTCGCAGCGAGCAGGTTCACGTTCGCAGTCAAGTCGCGCCACGTGCCCGCCGCGCCCGGAACGTTCGCCTGGCCGCCGAGCCGGCCTTCGACCCCGACCTCGCGCGCGACGTTGGTTACCTGCTCGGCAAACGTCGCCAGAGTGTCCGTCATGTTGTTGATGGTCTCTGCCAGCGCGGCCACCTCGCCTTTCGCCTGCACCGCCAGTCGCTGCCGCAGGTTTCCGTCCGCCACGGCGGTGACGACCTTCACGATGCCGCGCACCTGGTCGGTCAGGTTCGACGCCATGAAATTGACCGAGTCGGTCAAATCCTTCCACGTTCCCGCGACACCGGACACCTGCGCCTGGCCGCCGAGCTTGCCGTCGGTACCGACCTCGCGCGCCACGCGCGTGACTTCCGCGGCGAATGCATTCAACTGGTCGACCATCGTGTTGATGGTGTTCTTGAGCTCGAGGATTTCGCCTTTCACGTCCACCGTGATCTTGCGCGACAGGTCACCGCGCGCCACGGCCGTCGTCACTTCGGCGATGTTGCGCACCTGCGCCGTCAGGTTGCCGCCCATCGCGTTCACGGAGTCGGTCAAATCCTTCCACGTTCCGGCCACGCCCGGCACCACGGCCTGCACGCCCAGGCGCCCTTCGGTTCCGACTTCGCGCGCCACCCGCGTCACTTCGGACGCGAACGAGCGCAACTGCTCCACCATCGTGTTGATGGTTTCCTTGAGCTGCAGGATTTCGCCGCGCACGTCCACGGTGATCTTCTTGGACAGGTCGCCGTTGGCCACCGCGATCGTCACCTCGGCGATGTTGCGCACCTGGCCGGTCAGGTTGGACGCCATGAAGTTCACATTGTCGGTCAGGTCCTTCCACGTTCCTGCCACGCCCGACACCTGGGCCTGCCCGCCGAGCTTGCCTTCCGTGCCCACTTCGCGCGCCACGCGGCTGACTTCCGATGCAAAGGCGTTGAGGCGGTCGACCATCGTATTGAGCGTGTTCTTGAGCTCCAGAATTTCGCCCTTCACGTCCACCGTGATCTTGCGGCTCAAGTCGCCCTGCGCGATGGCGGTCGCCACGTCGGCAATGTTGCGCACCTGGCCCGTGAGGTTCGACGCCATGGAGTTGACGTTGTCGGTCAGGTCCTTCCAAGTGCCGCCCACTCCCGGCACCAGCGCCTGCCCGCCGAGCTTGCCGTCGGTGCCGACTTCGCGCGCGACGCGCGTAACTTCCGCCGCGAAAGAGCGCAACTGGTCCACCATCGTATTGATGGTCTCCTTGAGCGCCAGGATTTCGCCGCGCACGTCCACGGTGATTTTCTTGGACAGGTCGCCGTTGGCGACGGCGATCGTGACTTCCGCGATGTTGCGCACCTGCGCGGTCAGGTTCGAAGCCATCGAGTTGACGTTGTCGGTCAGGTCCTTCCACGTGCCGCCCACGCCTTCGACGGTTGCCTGGCCGCCGAGCTTGCCTTCGGTGCCGACCTCGCGCGCCACGCGGCTGACTTCGCCGGCAAACGCGTTCAACTGGTCGACCATCGTGTTGATCGTGTTCTTGAGCTGGAGGATCTCGCCTTTCACGTCCACCGTAATCTTGCGCGACAGGTCGCCGCGCGCCACCGCCGTCGTCACGTCCGCGATGTTGCGCACCTGGGCGGTCAGGTTCGAAGCCATCGAGTTGACGTTGTCGGTCAAATCCTTCCACGTGCCGCCCACACCCGGCACTTCGGCCTGGCCGCCGAGCTTGCCTTCCGTTCCCACTTCGCGCGCCACGCGCGTGACTTCCGCCGCGAAGCCGTTCAACTGGTCGACCATCGTGTTGATGGTTTCCTTCAGCTCCAGGATCTCGCCCTTGACGTCCACCGTGATCTTGCGCGACAAGTCGCCGCGCGCCACGGCAGTGGTCACGTCCGCGATGTTTCTCACCTGGCCGGTGAGGTTCGACGCCATCGAGTTGACGTTGTCGGTCAGGTCCTTCCAGGTGCCGGCGACACCACGCACCTGCGCCTGGCCGCCGAGCTTGCCTTCCGTTCCCACTTCGCGAGCCACGCGCGTCACTTCCCCCGCGAACGCGTTGAGCTGGTCCACCATCGTGTTGACAGTGTTCTTCAGCTCGAGGATTTCGCCCTTGACGTCGACGGTGATTTTCTTCGACAGGTCGCCGTTCGCCACCGCCGTCGCGACTTCAGCGATGTTGCGCACCTGGTCGGTCAGGTTGGACGCCATGAAGTTGACGTTGTCGGTCAAATCCTTCCAGGTGCCAGCCACGCCTTCGACGCGCGCCTGGCCGCCGAGCTTGCCTTCCGTGCCCACTTCGCGGCCGACGCGCGTCACTTCACCGGCGAACGCGTTCAGCTGGTCCACCATCGTGTTGATGGTGTCCTTCAATTCCAGGATTTCGCCCTTCACGTCCACCGTGATCTTGCGCGACAGGTCGCCACGCGCGACCGCGGTCGTGACCTCGGCGATGTTGCGAACCTGCGCCGTCAGGTTCGACGCCATGGAGTTGACCGAATCGGTCAGGTCCTTCCACGTTCCCGCTACGCCGCGCACCTCGGCCTGGCCACCGAGCTTGCCGTCATTGCCGACTTCGCGCGCCACGCGCGTGACTTCGCCCGCGAATGCGTTCAACTGGTCGACCATGGTGTTCACGGTGTTCTTCAGCTCCAGGATTTCGCCCTTCACGTCCACCGTGATTTTCTTCGACAAGTCGCCGTTGGCGACCGCGGTCGTGACTTCCGCGATGTTCCGAACCTGGTCGGTCAGGTTCGATGCCATGAAGTTCACGTTTTCCGTGAGGTCCTTCCAGGTGCCGCCAACGCCGCGCACCTGCGCCTGCCCGCCGAGCTTGCCTTCGGTGCCCACTTCGCGGGCGACGCGGGTCACTTCGCCTGCAAACGCGTTGAGCTGGTCCACCATGGTGTTGATGGTGTTCTTGAGCTCGAGGATTTCGCCCTTCACGTCCACCGTGATCTTGCGCGACAGGTCACCCTTGGCCACGGCCGTCGTGACCTGCGCGATGTTGCGCACCTGGGACGTGAGGTTCGACGCCATGGAATTGACCGAGTCGGTCAGGTCCTTCCACGTCCCGGCGACACCGGGCACCTGGGCCTGTCCGCCGAGTGCGCCCTCGGTACCTACCTCGCGCGCCACGCGCGTGACTTCGGCCGCGAATCCGTTCAGCTGGTCCACCATCGTGTTGATGGTTTCCTTCAGCTCCAGGATCTCGCCCTTCACGTCCACCGTGATCTTGCGCGACAAGTCGCCGCGCGCCACCGCCGTCGTCACGTCCGCGATGTTGCGCACCTGCGCGGTCAGGTTGGAGGCCATTGCGTTGACCGAGTCGGTCAAGTCCTTCCAGGTACCGGCGGCACCCGGGACCACGGCCTGTCCGCCGAGACGGCCGTCCGTTCCGACCTCGCGCGCGACCCGCGTCACTTCGGACGCGAATGACCGCAACTGGTCGACCATCGTGTTGATGCCTTCCTTCAACTGCAGGATTTCGCCGCGCACGTCGACGGTGATTTTCTTGGACAGGTCGCCGCTGGCCACCGCGATGGTGACGTCGGTGATGTTGCGAACCTGCGCCGTCAGGTTGCCGGCCATCTGGTTCACGGATTCGGTCAGTTCCTTCCAGACGCCGGACACGCCCCTGACCTGCGCCTGGCCGCCGAGCTTGCCTTCCGTGCCGACTTCGCGGGCGACACGCGTCACTTCGGAGGTAAACACCGAGAGCTGGTCGATCATCTTGTTGACCAGCTTTGCGGAACGCAGAAACTCGCCTTCCAGCGCGCGACCGTCGGTTTCGAGCGCCATGGATTGGCTCAGGTCGCCCTTGGCCACCGCGCCGATGGTGCGCGCGACTTCGGTCGTGGGCCACACCAGGTCGTCCACCAGCGTATTGAGTTGCGAGACTTCGTCGGCCCAGGCGCCGGACGCGCCGGGAACGCTCACCCGCTGCTTGAGCTTGCCTTCCTTGCCGACCGCCTGGCAGACCCGGCGGTTTTCACGCACCCGGCGGTCGTTGAGCGCGGCGACTTCGTTGAAGGCATCGGCAATTTTTCCGAATACGCCGGTCCAGCCCGACGGCAGGCGTTGCGTCAGGTCGCCGTCCCGGAAGGCCAGCATCGCCTGCAGGATCTGCTGCTCGAGGGTTTCCGGATGCGCCGATCCGTTGCCGCGGGGCTGCACCCGCCTGCGCGGCGAGGTGCGGGTTGCGGATTTCGCGTGGGCGACAGTTCCCATCTTGTTCATGCCTCCGTGCGGATTCGACCAAAAGAGCCATCCGCACGACCGGCGGATGAAATGCGCTGCTTCCCGGCATCGGCAGGACCTCGATGCCTTCCGAAATGCCCTTCACTTGTCGCTTCGGGCCGAAGATGCCAGCGTCGCCATCGTCCGGATGCGACCCTGCTCACGTGCAGGCCCCTTGGGCGACACTATAAGCTTAAGCCGTTGTTTAATTAAAGGCAGTAACGAAGGGGAAAGATCCCCGATCCCCAATCCCCGTTTATATTGTTCGTCGCCAGCAGCCTGATGCGCGGGAGCCCCTGTTCGATTTGGGACTGCCGGCGTCTCCCTCGCCACGCCCCGAGCACGTGGCCGCAAGCTCAGAATGCTCTGAGTAGCCCCCGCCCCCCGGAGTTCCATGACGTCATGCTATTTGTGCCGGCGATCTTCGGGACCCTTCCCGCCGCGGCATTCCACCCGCGCATGTCCGGATTTGAATCCGGATCGACCGGCAACCGTATACTGAAAGACCGATCGCGCGGGATTCGCGCCCTCGCGCTCCTGCCCGAAGGAGAACCACATCGATGTCGCGCGTCCAGGACTGGCTCCAGGCGTTGGGTCTTGAGCAATACGGCGAGTTGTTTGCCCATCACCGCATCGGGTTCGATGTCCTGCCCGAGCTCGCCGACGCGGACCTGGAAAAGCTCGGCATTCCGCTCGGCGACCGCAAGCGCCTGCTGCGCGCGGCCGCCGGAATCGAAGCGGGTGCGCAGGCGGCGGGCGACAAGGCGGACATTCCTGCCGGCCTCGAGCGGCGGCCCGCGACCGTGCTCTTCATCGACCTGACCGACTATACGCACCTGACCAGCGAGCTGGGAGCGGAATTCACCCTCAAGCTCGCCCGGCGTTTCCATGAGTTGGCCGCCAGGGCGATCGCCGATTTCGGCGGCAGCGTGGAGCGCTACATCGGCGACGCCGTCATGGGCGTGTTCGGCATTCCGACGGCGCACGGCAACGATCCGGAGCGCGCGCTGCGCGCCGCGATGGCCATCCACGGCCTCATGCCCGTGATGAGCGCGCAGTTCGGACGCGAACTGAGCGTGCACATCGGCGCGGCATCCGGGCAAGTGGTCGCGAGCCGGCGCAGCGCGAGCAGCGGCGATTTTTCCACTGTCGGCGAAACCGTGAATCTCGCTGCGCGCCTGGTCGCGCTCGCCGCGGCCGGCGAAACCGTCGTCTCCGAATCGCTGCACGCGGCGACCTCGGAACTCATCGACGCGGATCCCGTCGGGGAAGTCAGCGTAAAAGGCTTCGACGAGCCGGTGCGCGCGTGGCGTTTGGCTGGCCTGCGCGACCGGGTGGCTTCGCGCCGGCAACTGCCGATGGTCGGGCGGCGCGCCGAGCTCAGGCAATTCGAGGCGGCATGCGGCGCCTGCGTCGATTCCGGAGCCGGACAGGTCGTGTATTTGCGCGGCGATGCCGGAATCGGCAAGTCCCGGCTCGTCGAGGAAATGGAGGCCGCCTCTTTGCGCATGGGATTCGCCGTGCACAAGGGGCTGGTCCTGAATTTCGGCGTCGCGCGCGCGGAAGACGTCATTGCCCAGCTCGCGGCCAGCCTCATCGGCTGCGAACCCGCCGGCCCCGCGGACCATCGAGCGTATGCCCTTGGCAAAGCGGTGCAGGATGGACTCGTACTCGACGACCATCTGGTCTTCGCCAACGACGTCCTCGGCATCGCACAGCCGCCGCGCCTGCTCGCCATGTACGACGCGATGGACAACGCCACCCGCGCGCGCGGCCGGGTCGAATTCGTGCGTGCGCTCGTGCAACGATGCAGCGAAAAAAGCCCGCTCAGCCTGGTCGTAGAGGACATCCATTGGGCCGATCCGGTGCTGCTCGACATCATCGCGGGCCTGGCCGCGCTGACCGCCACCCATCCGGTTCTTCTGCTGCTGACCTCGCGGCTGGAGGGCGACCCGCTCGATCGCGGCTGGCGCGCGCGCGCCGGCGCGGCATTCGGCTTGCTGATGATGGACCTGCGGCCGCTGCGAGATTCCGAGGTCGTCGATTTCGCGCGTTCGCTGGGCGCCAGTTCCGGCGAGCTGATAGCGCAATGCGCCGCGCGCGCGGAGGGCAACCCGCTTTTCCTCGAGCAACTCCTGCGCGCGGCGCAGATGACCGAGCGCGAGTCCGTACCCGGTTCGATCCAGAGCCTCGTGCTCTCGCGGCTCGACCGCCTTCCTGCCCACGATCAGCGGGCGATCCGGGCGGCGAGCGTGCTCGGCCAGCGCTTTTCGCTGCCAGTGCTGCGCCAGTTGCTCGACGAGGTCGACTACGACTGCCGCGCGCTGCTCGAAGAGAACCTGGTTCGCCCGATGGGCGAGGAGTTCCTGTTTGCGCACGCGCTGATCTGGGAAAGCACTTATCTATCGCTGGTCAGCGACGACAAGCGCCGCTGGCATGCGCTGGCGGCCCGATGGCACGCGAACAACGATCCTGCGCTGGCGGCGGAGCACCTCGACCGCGCGGGCGACGCGCAGGCGGCACGGGCCTATCTCACCGCGGCACAACTGGAGAAGCGGCAGTATCGCTCCGATCGCGCGCTGAAGCTGCTGGATCGGGGCATCGAGCTTGCGGTCGAGCAGAAGACGAAATTCGACCTGCTCGCCGAGCGCGGCGAATTGCTTCCCGACCTGGGTCGCACCGCCGAGGCCATCGGCATCTTCGAGCAGGCCCTCGAGCTCGCCACGAGCGATCGCGAGCGTTGCCGGGCGCTGATCGGCATCGCATCGGGCATGCGCATGGCGGACAAATCGGAAGCGGCGCTGGCCACGCTCGCGAAAGCCGAGCCGCTGGCCTCCGGTCCCGGCGCAGAGGTCGAGGCCGCCCAGATTCACTACCTGCGGGGCAGCCTGTACTTCCCGATCGGCAATACCGCGGGTTGCCTGCGGGAACACGAGCAGGCGCTCGCGCTGGCGCGCCGTGCCGGCTCCGTGGAATGGGAGGCCCGCGCCTTGAGCGGACTGGGGGATGCGCACTACGCTGCCTGCCGCCCGATGACCTCGTACCGGTATTTCGAGCAATGCATTTCATTGAGCCGCGCGCATGCGCTGGGCAAGGTGGAAGTCGCCAATCTGGCGATGCTCAGCGTGTTCAATGTATTTTTCCTCACGCGCGTGCAGGAAGCCCTGGAGCTTTCGCGGTCGACCCTCGACCTGGCGATCAAGGTCGGCCATCGCCGCGCCCAGGTCATTGCGCTGCAGGGCTGCGCGAACGCGTTGACCGAAATGGGCGAGCCCTCGCAAGGCCGGCCGTACGCGGAAGAATCGGTCGAGCTCGCGCGCAGCATCGGCGCCTCGCGCTTCGTGCCGGAGGGCATGATGTTCGTGGCAACCTGCCTGGCGCACGAAGGCCGGACGGAAGAGGCGGCCGCGATGCTCAGGGAAGCGCACGTCCTGAGCCGCGAGATGATCACGTATTTCGGGCCGCCCGTCCTGGGCAGCCTGGCCGAATGGACCCGCGACGCCGGAGAGCGAGAACGCTGCCTCGACGAAGGACAGCGCATCCTCGCCTTGGGCTGCCCGGTGCACAACCATCTTTTCTTTTACCGCTCCGCGATCGAGCTCTCGCTGGGGACCGGCGATTGGGACGCCGCGGCGCGGTTCGCAGATGCACTGGAGGCCTCGTTCAGCGAAGAGCCCGTGCCCGGCGTCACCTTCAGCGTGGAGCGGGCACGTGCGCTGGTCGCCGCGGGTCGCGGCGGTCGCGATCCCGCATTGCTGGCAACGCTCGAAAAACTCGCCCGGGATGCGCGGGATGCGCACGCCATCGTATCGGTCGGAGCGCTCGACCGGGCGGCGGCGCGCATGAAGGCGCAGACCTGAGGTCGGCGCCGCGCCGATTCGGGGGTCGCTTCACCTGCTGCGCGGTCAACCCGCCGCCACGTACGCGCACCCCTTCGCCTGCGCGCCATTGAGCGCAACGACGCCGGATGGCACGATCGCCACGCCGGGAATCACGTTGGCCAGCCAGTCGTCCTTCACTTGTTGCGCAGTCGCTCCGGTTTTTTTCGCGATTTCCCCGCTGTAATGCGTGACCGCGAAATTGCACACGGCAACCTTGACGCCTTTCGCGACGAGCTTGTCGATCGCGGCGTCCGGCACCCATTCGCCGGGCTTGAGGTTGCTGTAGGGATTGCGCGTCGCCGGCGCATTCGAGCCACGCTCCTCGATCCTGAAGTATTCGCCGAGCGGGTACTTTTCCCACATGGCATCCTGGAAGGCGAGCGGAATGGCGTTATGCCTCAGCACCACCACCACGCCGATGTCGTCCTCGCTGACGCCATAGGCCTGGGCACCCGTGAGCTTCAGCACCCAGGACCACGCCAGGCCCATGCCGCCATTGACTTCCGGCATGTCGTAGACCTGGCGGTGCTTGCCCTTGATGCCGGCGAGCCATTTGGAAAACTCCCCGGGCGTTTCGGCAGCCGCGGCCGCCTCGATGCCCGGCGCCACGGCGGCAACGCCCGCTGCCGCCGCAGTCGCGATGACGCCTTCGAGAAAACTGCGGCGCTGCCTGGATAGCTTGTCGTCTGACATTTTCGCCTCCTCCTTAGCATGGGTTAACGGATCGCGCACTGCCGGCACGGCAAACCACTCCTTCATGGACACACCCCAATACGCATGCCGGGCCGCGGCGGATTGGGTCAAGCGCATCGTGAGCGTCAGGGGCCGGCCGCAAGGTCGGCCCGCAAGACGGTCAACTCACTTGCCCGGCTGGTCGACCACGCGGCTCGCCTTGTCGGAAGAACCTTGCGACTTCACCGTGCCGGCATCCAGCGCGCGGCTGTGCGGCTTTTTGGTCTTGCTGGTTTTGACCACGCCTTCGTCCACGGCACGCGCCGGCCGCTGGGCATTGCCGCCGGACTTCACCTCGTCGAGCGAGCGCGCGGGCCGGTTCCCCGCGCCTATGGATTGGACGCTGTCGGCGTCCAGCGTGCGGCCCGGCTTGCCGCTGGCCCCCTGGGACCGCACGTTGTCGTCGAGCGCTCGGGCCGGGCGATCGGCCGATCCGCCGGATTTCACGGTGTCGGCCTGGACATTGAAGGTGGCGGCGAACAATGCGGCAACGACGGCTGCAACCAGGGTTTTCGATTGGGTTTTCATGTCGACTCCTCGCAAGTTTGCGTGAGCACATGCTCACGAAGCCAGATTAGCGAGGCGGAGAACGGCAATCCCGTGAGGAATACCGCGGCAGTGCGTGAATATTCACGAAGGGTGGTGACAAGTGAGGGGCAAAGGGTAACAGCCTGACGATAAAGAAGCTGCCCTATCCGCTTCACGCATTCACCCTTCCACTCATTCACGCATTCGTTCTTCCCCACTACCACGCCGCCGGTGGCTTCTTGGCGATGATCATGCGCTCGCCTTCCATCTTGATGTAGCCGCCCACGCGCAGATCCTTGAGGATGCGGCTGATCATTTCGCGCGAGCAGCCCACCCGGCTTGCCATGTCCTGCTGGGTCAGGTGCTCCTTGATGACCTGCTTGCCATTTTCCTCCACGGCCATGTCGATCAGCAGCCGCGCGACCCGCCCATAGACATCCAGCAGCCCGAGGTTCCCGACGGTCTTGGTCAGCGCGCGCATGCGGTAGATCAGGCTTTTGATGAGTTCCAGGCCGATATCGGGATTCTGCGAAAGGAACTGCCTGAACTGGGCGACGCTCACCACGGCGAATCGGCTCGGCTCGAGGGTCATGACGGAAGCCGAGCGCGGTCCCTCGTCCAGGATCATCTCGCCGAAATATTCGCCCGGGCCCTGCGTGCTCAGCAGCAATTCCTTGCCCGTCTCGTCCGCCAGGTAGACCTTCACCTTGCCGGACAGCACGATGTATAGCGAATCGCTGCGCTCGCCCTCGTTGATGATGACGGCGTTTTTCGGATAGCTGCGCACGGTCCCCTGCTCGCCAAGGGCCTTCAGGTGTTGCGGCGGCAGCGTCCAGAAGGGAATTGCGTCCTCGGATGTCTCGGCCATGTTCGTCGATCCCGGGTTTGCGTCCGGCGTGAGTCTGCGCCTTCGAAGGCCGAGGCGGCAAGGTCCGGCCCGGCAACGTGAAAAATTCACAGGATTGCCGCGTCATCCGTACGGGGCATCCGGGCCGCGTGCGCATAACCTGTGGTCGTGTTGCAAACGATCCCCCGTAACCCGAAGGAGGCAGTCATGAAAAAGCTCGCAGCATTTGCCGCATATGCAGCATTGGCCGCAGTCCACGCAGGAACCGTATTCGCCCAGCACGTCGCATTGCCGCAGCCGAATCCCGTGCAGATCATGCTGCCTATGATCCACTGCGCAACGTCGGACAAAGGCGCGCAGGGCTCGAAATCCTGCGAATCCGGCCGCAGGAGCGATCGTGTCATCCACGCCTCCAACGTCACGCAGGAAGAGCTCGCCTGCACCTTGTCCGGCGTGTGCGGCGGTTCCGGCCGCACCGGGCTCCAGGGCAGGTTCGATGGCTCGGATGGCGCATGACCAACGTGATCGATGGGAAAGGTCCCGTCGTGAAATCGAAGGTCGCCGTGCCGGTGATCATCGCGTTGCAGGCAGTGGTCGCTGCCTGGATTGTCGGCGGATGGGAAGCTGGCGCCGAGACACCGAACCAGTGCCTGCGGTCGGTTCCGGATGGTCGCCGATTGCGTCGTCGACTCAGCCTTTAAGCCGATCCAGAACCCAATCCAGATTCGAAGCGTTGCCATCGCCGGTTGCGTGGATCGGGCGCGATGAGAGGAGGCAGGACGCAATGTGCGGGATCGCAAGGCGCGAAAGTCACCGTTCCTTGTCGCGTGCAGCTAACCCTTCAATCCGATGATGTTATGCGCAGGCACGGGCTTCAGGAACCCTTTCAACTGCAGCTCGCCCAGCGATTCTGCCGTTGCCAGGTTTTCGATCGAAGCCAGCACGCGCGTTGATACCAGCGTCTGCCCCGGCGCCGCCTCGCCGCACAGGCGCGCGGCGAGGTTGGTCACCGTGCCGATCGCGCCGTAGTCCCAGCGCCCTTCGAAGCCAATCGCGCCGATGGTGGCGAATCCCTGCGCGATGCCGATCCCCAGGCCCAGGTCGTGGCCGCGCTTGCGCCACTTCGCGGTGATCGGCAGCAGGCGCTCGTGCATGGCGAGGCTCATGCGTACAGCTCTCGCCGCGGGATCGGATATCGGCACCGGATCGTTGAAGAACACCATCATGCCGTCGCCCGTGAAGCGTTCCAGCGTCCCTTCATACGACAGGATGATCTGGCCCATTTCCGCATGGTATTCGCGCAGCACGCCCATGATTTCTTCCGGCTCGGCCGTCTCCGCGAACGCAGTGAAGCCGCGCAGGTCCAGGAACACCACGACGACCTCGCGCCGGTGGCTCTTAAGGGGGTCTTCCGTGCCGCCCTCCAGGATCAGTTCCGCGAGCTGCGGCGAGAAGAAGCGCTTGAGGCGGCCAAGCTTTTCGAGCTGGCCCACCTGCTGTGCCACCCGGGTCTCCAGCGTGCGGTTCCAATCCCTCACGGTGTCCTGCAATGCCTTGATGCGCAGCATCGACTTGACGCGCGCACCGAGCGCCGCCTGGTCCAGCGGCTTGGTCAGGTACTCGTCGCCGCCGGCTTCGAGTGCGGCGACCACATCCTTCGAATCGGATTTTGCCGTGACCAGTACGATCGGGATGAACGGCAGGCTCGTGTCGGCGCGCAACCGGCGACACACTTCGACGCCATCGAGCTTCGGCATCATCACGTCGAGCAGGATCAGGTCCGGCAGGTGCTTCGCAACGGCCTCCAGGGCCTGCTCGCCATCCGCCGCGGTGACGACCTCGTAGCCCTGCGCGGAAAGCCGCGTGCGCAGGATGTCCACGTTGACCGGATTGTCGTCGACGACGAGGATGCGCGGCGGCATGTGCATATCCGAAACTAGGCCGGCAGGTATTCGCGGATTTTCGCGAGCAGCAGGCGCGGACTGTAGGGCTTCGTCACATAGCCGTCGCAGCCCGCCGCGAACGCCTTCTGGTCATCACCGCTCAGCGCGTACGACGTGACGACGATGATCGGAATGGACTTGAGTTCGGGATCGGCCTTGATTCGCCGCGTTGCCTCGTACCCGTCGATGCCCGGAAGCTGGATGTCCATGAGGATCAGGTCGGGCCTGTCGCGAGTCGCGAACGCCACGCCGTCTTCCCCGGTGGTTGCTTCCGACAATTCAAAGCCGCTGGCCGTCAGCAGGTCGCGCACGATCCGGCGGTTGTCCTCCTGGTCCTCAATGACAAGAATGCGTTTGCTCATGCGCCGACTCCATGGATCGCTGCCTTGACGGGGATACTGAAGGAGAACGTGGAACCTTGCCCTGCATTGGAATCCACCCAGATGCGCCCCCGATGCAGATTGACGATGCGCCTGGCGATGGCAAGCCCAAGGCCGGTGCCGCCCTTCGCGCGCGTCGACGAACTGTCGAGCTGACGAAACTCCTCGAAGATCGTGTCGCGCTCCAGGACGGGGATGCCGGGCCCGGTATCGTCGACCGAAATCGTGAAACTGCCGTTTGCCGCCGTCACGCGGACGGTCACGCTTCCTCTGTCGGTGAATTTGATTGCGTTCCCGACCAGGTTCAGCAGGACCTGCGTGATGCGGCGCTCGTCGCCGCGCCCGACGGGCAGGCCTGGGGGCACCTCCGCGGACAGGTGCAGGCCTTTTTCCGCAGCGAGGGATTCCACCGATGTGATGACGGTCTGCACCACGTCGTTGAACGAATAGTCGGATAGCGCCAGCGCGAGCTGTCCGGCCTCGATTTTCGAAAGATCCAGCACGTCGTTGATGAGGCCAAGCAGGTGCCTGCCGCTTCTTTGCACCCGTTCCTGGATGTCGAGGATTTTCTGCGGGACTTCGCCGTAGATCCCGTCGACGATCAGCTCGGTGTAGCCGAGGATCGCATTCAACGGCGTGCGCAATTCGTGGCTCATGTTCGCCAGGAATTGCGATTTATGGCGGCTCGCCACTTCGAGTTCGCTGCTCTTCCGCTCGATTTCGCGGAACAGGCGCGCGTTCTGGATGGCCACCGCGGACTGCGATGCGAAGATCTGCAGCAGGTCGGTCACTTCCGCCGGGAATGCTCCTTCGACCCTGCGGGAAACAGAGAGCGCGCCGAGGACGCGGCCTTCCCTGAGCAACGGGATCGCAAGCAGGGACCGGATACCCGCCCGGTCGATGACATTCTGCAACGCCTCGCCGAACCGGGTTTCGCGCATGTCCGCGATCTCGACCGGCGCTCGCGCCTTCACTGCCCTGCCCGTCGCACCCTCGCCCAGCGGCAGGGTTTTCGCCAGCATCGTCTCGACGATTTCCGACTCGAGTCCGTACGTCGCGCGCAACTGCAATTGCTCGGCCGCCTCGTCGTACTCGTAGACCGCCCCGCCGGTCGTTGCCGACAACTGCACCGCGCGGGTCACGATCGTCGAGAGAACCTGCTGCAGATCGAGGGTCGAGTTGACAATCCGGCTGACTTCCGCAAGCGCGCGGAATTGCTCGACTGATTTGCCGAGCTGTTGCGTGCGCGATTGCAATTCCTGGAAGAGGCGCGTGTTTTCGATCGCGATCACGGCCTGGTCGGAAAAGGTCTTCAATAGCGCGATTTCATGATCGGAGAATGATTCGACCTCTTTCCTTGCTACAAAGATGGCGCCAACACCCTTGTCCTCCCAGACCAGGGGCGCGAATATGGTCGACCTTCCTCCAATATATTCCGCACCGCGCCTCACGTAGGGCGGAACCCCTTCTCCGTGCAATGCATCCGGATAATGCAAGGGTCGCCTTTCCCGCATTGCCAAGCCGGTGCCAGAGTCTTCCCCGACGGGGAAAGGGTACATCTGGCGCAGCTTGGTCTCGTCGGGCCCCATATAGGCAACCAGCTCGATCATGCCATCGGAACGCACCAGACTGATACCGATTTGCGAACCCTTGAACAGGCGCTGGCAGCTTTGCGTGATCTTCTCGAAAACGGGTTGCGCATTGGCTACTGAACTGCTGATGACTTGCAGAATTTCCGCTGTAGCCGTCTGTCTCTCGAGCGCTTCGGTCAAGTCACGCGTACGCTCGTCGACTTTTCGCTCCAGGCCGGCGTAGGACTCCTGCAACTGGCCAGCCATATGGTTGAACTCTTCGCCCAGCGCCTGCAGTTCGTCGCCCGTTTTCACCTCGATGCGCTCACCCAGTGCGCCCGCGCCGATTTTTGCCGCGCCCGCTTGCAACGTGCGGATGGGTTCGACCATGCGGCGAACGAGCACAAGGCTGGCAATGACGGAAACCGCCAGGCCGGCAAGCAGCAGGATGCCCGTCCTGAGCAAGGATGCGTACAGCGGGGCGAAAGCTTCCTTCAAAGGCAGGTCCACGAATACCGTCCAGCCCAACGGAGCGATCGGCGCGGAGGTCGACAGTACTTCGCGACCCTGCGCATCCTCGCCGGTGAGCGCTTCGTCCGACGCGAGACCCATGCGGCCGCGCGCAATTGCCGCGCGCACGATCGACAGGCCGGACATGTCCGTGTTCCGCAGGACCAGGCTGATGTCGGGATGGGCGATCAGCCGGCCACTGGCGTCCAGCACGTAAGCATGTCCGCCCTCGCCGACCTTCATGTCGGCCACCACGTTCCAGATGAATTTGAGGTTCGCTTCCGCCGCGACCACGCCGGCGTTCTCGCCGCTGCCGGCAAGCGCGATCGTCATGTAGGGCTCCGAATCCTTGCGGAAGTAGACCGGGCTGAAGTAGGTGCCGCTGCGCCTGGCATCGGAGAACTTCGGGTCGCGCGAGTAATCGCCGCCGCCGCCGATGACGTCCATGGCCAGGCGCGACACCTTCAATTGCTCCCGGCCCTCCGGGTCGATGTGGCTGACCTCCGTGATGGCGGGGACGTTTCGCAGCAACCTGAGCGAATCCAGGCGGCGCCGATCGAGCGGGACGCCGTGCGTGCCCCACGGCGCCTGCGCGATCCACGCCAGCTGGTGCTCGACGTCGCGGACGAATTGCTCGATGCGGATGGAAGCCGCCACCGCCCTTTCATGCTGGACACGCCCCAATGCGGACTTGCTGTCCTCGTAGGAGAAATACATCTGGTCCATGCCGCTGACCACGACGGCGCCGCTGGATAGCAGGATCAACGGCATCGCGTATTTGCGGAAAAGGCTGCTGCTTTTCACCGGATCACCTCGTCCGCGCGATCCAGCACCGACTGCGGAATGCGAATGCCCAGCGCCTTGGCCGTCTTCATGTTGACGGCGAACTTGAACCGGGTCGCTTCCTCGAACGGCAGGTCGGCAGGGCTGGCACCGCGCAAAAGGCGATCGACCAGGTAGGCAACCCGGCCCGCGATCTCCTGCCGGTCGGGTCCGTAGGACATCAGCACACCCGCGGCGGCGAATTCGCGCTCGGGCGCCATGACGGGCAGGCCGGCTTCGATCGCGCTGGCGCCGAGGCGCTCCCGCTCGTCGAAGAACCTCGGTGAGTACAGCAAGGTCGCGGCCTGCGAGTCCGCGCGGACCCGCTTGAGCGTCGCGATGAACTCCGCGGTGTTTGCCAGCGGCACCGGCCGCAACTGCAAGGCCAGCTGCTTGCCTAGCACATCGAGTCGCGCGGGCGCGGGCCTGACGGCTTCATGCAGCACCGCGACTTGCTTGAGCCCGGGAACGGCGTCCTTGAGCAATTCCAGCCGTTTTCCGGCCAGCTCGACCTGGCGCGAATAGATTCCGGTGATGTTGCCTCCCGGGCGGCGCATGCTCTGGATCAAGCCGACCGCCACGGGATCATGGTCGTAGGCGATCGCGATGATCGGAATCGTGCTGGTCGACGACTTCGCCGCCCGCACCGACGCCTCGTTGCCCGCGATGATCAAGTCCACCTTCATGCGTACGAGCTCATCCGCCAGGCCCGGAAGCCTTTTGGGGTCGCGTTCGGCAAACCTTTGCTCGAATCGAATGTTCTTGCCGATGACGTAACCAACCCGCTGCAACGCGACGTCCAGGGCGTCGTAGGTCGGGTCCCGCTCCACGGGCGAGGACGCCCGCAAGATGCCGACGACGGGCATGTCGTCCGCGCCCTGGACGTCAAAGCCGACACTCAGGGCCGCAAAAAGAAGCGTGGCGGCGCAATGGCGCAGGCAACGCGTCATTCGTGTTCTCTCATGTTTTACCCGATCCCGGCCCCCATCCAGTCCTGGCGACTGCATGCCGGGTGGCCTGGCTGGTCCTTTATCATCATCCGCCTTGGTGAATTGCAATCCGCGCGTCACGCGATGTCATGCGTGACGCGATGGCCGCACCCTACTAGCGCAATCGAGCGGCGGCAAGGGCCCAGAGCACGTGAATTTTCACGCCAGGCCGGTTTGCAGTCCAAACCCGGTACTACTCGGGTTGGACGACGCACGCGTGAATAAGTCACACCTTCCGGCCGCAACAGTTCACCGCGCGCGTATGCCCTCGAAATCTAAAGTTTCTCCAACGCAAACGCAGCTGGAGGAACTCACCATGAACAGGATTCTTGCCGCAGCATTGATCGTTACCGCCTTGTCGAGCACGGCCGCTTTCGCGGAGGACCGCTACCGCACCTCGATCGAGAACGGCAAGCAAAGGATCGACTTCAGCCTGAACGGCAACGACAAATGCACGATCGTCGACGACAAGGTCGCTTGCGCACCGATGGCCATCGACAAGGTTCGCGTGGCGTCGACGGCTTCCCGGTAAATCTTTCCTCCCTGCCGCTGCTCTCCCGGCTTGGGCCCGCCCGCGTGGCGGACCATTTTTTGACGCAAGGAATGTTCTGCGCTACTCCGGCATCACGGTCGTTGTGTAAACTGCCTTTACGCAATGGACTGTCCGGCATATTTCCACCGGCAAGACAACATCACGTGGCCCGCAACAAATCCACTCAACCCGACGCACCAGCGACTGCCCATGTCGTCGCGCCGAAACCGGCGCCCGAGCGCATCGGCAAGTATCCGATCACGCGCGAGCTGGGCCGCGGGGCCACCAGCCGCGTCTACCTGGCGCGCGACACGTTCGCCAATCGCGACGTGGCGATCAAGGTCATGCACAAGGACGCGGGAGCGGACGCACCGACGCGGCATCGCTTCGACCGCGTTTTCCTGAACGAGGCATCGCTCGCCGGCAAGCTGAACCATCCGAACATCATCGGCATCTTCGACGCGGACGTGCAGGACGAATTCAGCTACCTCGTCATGGAATACGTGCGCGGACAGACGCTCGAGCCGTATTGCGAGATCGACAACCTGCTTTCGCTCGATCGCGTGGTGGAAATCGTATTCAAGTGCGGCCAGGCGCTCGATTTCGCCAGCCGCGTGGGCATCATCCACCGCGACATCAAGCCCGCAAACATCCTCGTGGACGACGGCGGCGAGATCAAGGTCACGGATTTCGGCGTAGCACTGCAGCGCGACGCAGACGTAACCCAGCTCGAAGGGGTCGGATCGCCGTTGTACATGTCGCCCGAGCAGGCCCAGGACCTCATGCTGACGCACCAGACCGACATCTATTCGCTCGGCGTGGTGATGTACCGGTTGCTGACGGGCAAGACGCCCTTCTTCGCGTCCAACAGCACCAGCCTGCTGTACCAGATCGTCAACATGGCACCGCCCGCGCCGCGCGTGCACCGGCCCGACCTCCCGGCCGACCTGGACCGGATCGTCATGAAGGCGATCGCCAAGAAGCTCGAAGACCGCTACCCGACCTGGGAGGATTTTTCGGCCGATCTCGCCAGGATCAACAAGAGCCTCGTGCTGCCGGAAGCGTCGATTTCCGAAACCGAGAAATTCGGCGCCATCAAGGCGGTTCCTTTCTTCAGCGAGTTCGCCCACCTCGACGTCTGGGAAATGGTGCGCATCGCGGCCTTTCGCCGGATCGGCCCGCAGGAACCCGTCGTGCGCGAAGGCGACTCTTGCGAGAGCTTTTACCTGATCGCCGAGGGCGAAGCCCGGGTAATGAGCGCCGGGCGGACCCTTTCCGTGCTGGGCGACGGCGACTGCTTCGGCGAAATCCCGTATTTCGAGGATCGCGGCAAGCGCACGAGTTCCGTGGTTTCGGTCACGCCGCTGACGATCATCGAGGTCAACGCCGGCGCGTTGCGCCAGTCGAGCGACGCCTGCCAGAAGCAGTTCAACCGCGCGTTCGTGCGCATCCTGCTCGATCGGGTCGAGCGGCTCTCCATCGCCAATGCCAAGCTGACCGAGGCGGCGCACCGCAGGAAAACCTAGCGCAAGCGCAGGCGACTCGGCGAATGTGGCGCGTTCCGCCCGCCAGCGCAACGCGTCAGGCGCGGCGGCCGAGAATCACGACGTCGCGCTCGATCTCGTCCAGCCTGGTGACGCCGGGCAATTCGCCCCAGCGCGCGAAGCCGTGCTTCGCGAAGAGCGCCAGGCTCGGCAGGTTGTGCCCGTACACGAAGCCGATCAGCCGATCCACGCCGATACGAGGGGCATGCGCGATCGCCTGCGCGAGGAAATACGAGCCGAGTCCGCGATTGCGAAACGCCTCGTCGATGTAGACGCTCAGCTCCGCGGTCTTGTCGTAGGCGGGCCGGCCGTAAAAGGTCGAGAAGCTCAGCCAGCCCGCGATCCTTGCTCCTTCCGTCGCCACCCACAGTGGACGAAAATCCGCCCTGTGCTGCCGGAACCATTCGACCCGACTTTCAACGGACACCGGTTCGAGATCGGCGGTCACCATCCTCGACGGAATGGTGGCGTTGTAGATCGCGACGATCCCGGGCAGCTCGTCGTACGTCGCGAGCCTGTGCGTCCAGGAAGCGCGCGATGCAGCGGAGGTCATTTCAGCAGCTTGTATTCGCCGCCGCGCTCGATGGCCTTCTTGTAGGCGGCACGCGCATGGATGCGATCCAGGAACGCCATGAGCTTCGGGTGCCTCGCATCGAGCCCGCCACGCACGACGGAGGCTTCGACCGGAAAGCTCATCTGCACGTCCGCGGCGGAGAATTCCTCGCCCGCGAACCAGGTGGTGCGACCCAGCTCGCCATCCAGATATTCGAAATTGCGCTCGAGGTTGGGCACGATGAACGAATCCTTCTCCTTGCCGGCAATGGCTTTCGCCACCGGCCTGGCGAAGAAGGGCATCGGGCCGCGTTCGATGCGATCGAAAAACAGCTTCATCAACAGCAGCGGCTGCAGCGTCGCTTCCGCGTAGTGCAGCCAATAGGTGTAGCGCAAGCGTTCCGGCGTGTTCGCGGCGGGAATCAGGCGGCCGTTGCCGTAGCGCGCGACGAGATACTCGATGATCGCTCCCGATTCCGCGATCGCCTTGCCATCGTCCGTGATGACGGGAGCCTTGCCAAGCGGATGCACCTTGCGCAATTCGGGCGGGGCAAGCATGGTCTTGGGGTCGCGCCGGTAGTGCCGGATCTCGTATTCCAGTCCGAGTTCCTCGAGAAGCCAGAGGATGCGCTGCGAGCGGGAATTGTTGAGGTGGTGCACGACGATCATGCGGATCCTCCCGCCGCGGCAGGAAGTTCACGCAGTCGATCACGGATGTCGGCGAACGCGGGATGCATGGGCCTCCTCATGCCAAGGAGCGCCCATTATGCATTCTGGGAGGATTTGCCTGAAACGAGGTTCCGGCTTTAATCGAATGCCGGCGCGCTTTCCGCCAGCGCGTGGATGCGCGCCGCATCGGCCGGCTGCGCAAACAGGTATCCCTGCACTTCGTCGCATTGCATGTCCGAGAGCAATGCCAGCTGCTCTTTCGTTTCCACGCCTTCGGCGACGACACCCATGCCCAGCCCGTGGGCAAGCGCCACGATCGCCTGCACGATCGCCCTGTCGCGCTGCTCTTCCGTCATGCGTCGTACGAACGACTTGTCCACTTTCAGGCGATCGACGGGCAGCCGCGACAAATAGCTCAGGCTCGAGTAGCCCGTGCCGAAATCGTCGATGGCAATGTTGACCCCCAGCTTCTTCAGGCTGCCGAGCGCGGCAAGGGAAACTTCGCCGTTTTCCAGCAACGCGCTTTCGGTAATCTCGAGTTCCAGGCGCCCAGGCGGAAATCCCGTGACCGCCAGCACGCGGCTCACCGTGTCGGCGAAATTGCCGTCGCCGAGCTGTCGCGGCGACACGTTGACCGCCACGCGCAGGCGCGAATCGCGGCCGGCGAATGCGCTCGTGCAAGCCTGCACCAGCGCACGTTCGCCCAAGGTCAGGATCATTCCCGTTTCCTCGGCCACCGGGATGAAGCGAACCGGCGAAACCGATTTGCCGTCCGGCGTGAACCAGCGCATCAACGCTTCCACGCCAGTCATGCGTCGCTCGCGAACGTCATATTGCGGCTGGTAGTGCATGACGATTTCATTGCGCTCCAGCGCACCCTGCAATCCGGTCTCGACCTCCAGGCGGCCGAGCGAATCCTCGGTCATCTGCGCCGTGTAGAACTGGAAGCTTTCCCGGTTCTGCGTGACGGCCCGGCGCATTGCCGTGCTGGCGTTGCGCAGCAGCGTTTCGAAATCCTCGCCATCCGTCGGGAAATGGGCCGCGCCTACGCTGGCCGCCACCCTGAACTCCTGGCCGCCGACGTGGATGGCGGAATCCAAGGCGGCGAGTATCTTGCGCGCCACGGCATGCGCGTCTTCCGGACGCGCGAGGTCGGCCAAAAGCACGGCAAATTCGTCCGCACCCGTGCGGGCTACCGTATCGCCGTCGCGAACCGCGTTGCGCATCCGCTTGCCGATCTCCTCCAGGGCCTTGTCGACCATCGTATGGCCGTAGCCGTCATTGACGAGGCTGAAGTTGTTCAGGTGCAGTGCCAGCAGCACGGCGGAGCGGCCGCTGCGGCGCGCATGGATGAAAGCCTGCGTGGCGCGATCATCGAGCATCGAGCGGTTCGGCAGCCCGGTCTGCGAATCATGATGGGCAAGGTGGTAGATGCGCTCCTCGAAGGTCTTGCGCTCGCGCACGTCGCGCGCGATGCCCGACAGCAATCGCTCGCCGCTGTCCGTCGCCTTGTGGGCAACGATGACCTGCGACACCGGAATTTCCTCTCCCGCGTGCGTGACCAGCGCCGTCTCGCCCTGCCACGCGCCGTGCTCGAGGGCGGCCGGAATCGCTTCGTTGGTGACGCGGTCGAGCATCCTCTTGCTATAGAACTCGTGCGCGGGCTGGCCGATGACCTCTTCCGGCGCCACGCCGAGCAAGCGGCAACCGGCTTCGTTCATGTAGATGATGCGTCCGCTGGCATCGGTCGTCGCGACGATGTCCGGAGTGGCCTCCAGGATATCCGCGAGCCTCATCCTCGCGTCCTGGGCCTCGCGCGTTGCAACCTGCTGCTCGGATTGCTCGTAGGCGCGACGGACGGTATTCGCCAGCCGGTTCAGGTTGCCCTTCAAAATGTAGTCGGTCGCGCCTTCGCGCAGGCACTGCACCGCCATTTCCTCCCCGATGGTTCCTGAAACGAATATGAAGGGAATGTCGGGCGCGAGCGCCTTGACGATTTGAAGGGCGTGCAGGCCCGAGAATCCCGGCATGGAGTAGTCGGACAGCACGACATGGGGACGAAATTCCTCGAGTGCCTTGCGCAGGTCCTCGTCCGAGGCGACCGCGCGCCAGTCGAACACCAGCCGCTCGCGCTCGAGCTGCCGGCATTCGAGCTTGACGTCGATCTCCGAATCCTCGACGAACAAAACCCGCATCGGTGCGTTCATTTCCTCCAATCCCGTCGCTGCCCCCGCGTCGGTATATTGTGCGGCTTTTGTTTCGATTTCTTCGGCCCTTTGCGGGCTCGTCTCGATCAGAGTTGACCGAATCCCCCTAAGTTCCCGCCAAATATGACAAACGGGCAATATCGGGAGGTCGTCCCGGCAATTCCGGTTTTACCGGGCATGCCGGCACGGTAACGGTGCTTCCCACCGCGGGTTGATGGGCTCAATTGGGTCCGATGAAATCCTTCTTGCCGATTTCTACGCCGCAATGGCGCAGGATCGCGTACGCCGTCGTGACGTGGAAATACACGTTCGGCGTGACCTGCGCCAGCAAATAAGGCAGGCCCTGCATGGAGCGCATGCCTGCCTGCGTCTTCCATGAAACCGTCTTGTCTTCCGAGCCTTCGATCTGTTCGGGCTTGAGCGATTCGAGATAGGCCACCGTCTTGCGCAGGCGCGCGACGAGATCCTGCAGCGTCGCCTCGTTGTCCTCGTATTTCGGCGGCTCGACGCCGGCGAGTCGCGCCGTGCCATTCTTGGCATTGTCCGTCGCGATCTGGATCTGGCTGGAAAACGGCAGCATGTCCGGATACAGGCGGAAATTTACGAGCACGGCGGGATTGATTTTCCTGGCCTCGGCATGCGCCGCCGCCTTCTCGATGATCGCAGCAAGATTGTTGAGGGCACGCACGAAAACCGGAACCGAAGCCTGGTACATCGAGATATTCAAAGCATCCTCCTGGGATTGACGGAAGGCGCCACGCAAAAAACCCCGGCGTCAGATTCCCGACTCGCTTCGTGGTCTTTGCGCATGTTCGCGCCTGGAGCGCCACAGTATATAGATCATGTAGGCGACGACGACGACGTTGATCACGAGCAGCGAGACTTTCACCGCCGTCACGTGATGCAAAACGCCGTAGACCTCCGCGGGCACGTAGATGGCACCGCTCAGGACTGCAAACCATTCGGCCCAGCCGCGCTCGCGCCAGAGGCCATAGGCTTCCACCCAGCGAACGATGGCATATAGCAGCGCGAACGCCGCGAGCGTCCACAGTCGCGCATCGGAAACGTTTGCCGCCGCGTCGATGAAAATGCGCGGATAGCCGCGGGCTAGATTCAGGTGCAAGTGATCGACGAGCTGCTCCGCGTAGTACTGCAGGTCATCGCGCATGAAGGCGAGCACGCCGAAGCCGGCCACGAGTACCAGCAGACCCTTTGCGGCTTCGTAGACGGCGACTGCCTTCAATCCGGTCGTCAGTTTCATGTTCATGGCTTCGACGTCATAAATCCGTAAGGAAAGGCGGCACGAGCAGGAGTGCGCCAATGATGCACAGCCAGGCCATCCCGTCGATGAAGTAGGGATACACGCACAGCGATACGCCGCAGATCATCGGGACGAACCGCGATTGCCGCTTGCCGTAGACGAAATAGGCCATGCCGAATACACCGGCAACCAGGCCGACGAAGAGTTCACCCACGTTCCGCCGTTTTCATGTTCCCGCAATCTGGCGCCGCCATACGCTCGCAAGCCAGGGCTGCTGGTCCCGCGGCAACCCTGCCGGACGGTAATAGTGCCCGAGCTCCGCGAATCCCGCATTCACCATGAAATTTCTCCACGCGTCGAGGTCGTGCCAGACGCCGTAGCGCCCCTGCCTCCAGCCCTCCTCGTTGCCACCCCGGGGATTCGAACTGAACAGCACGCCGCCGGGTTTCAGCGTGAAGTGCAGTTGCCCCAACACGCGCGGCAAGTCCCGCGAGGGAACGTGGAACAGCGATGCATTGGCGAATACGCCATCGAAGCAGTCGGCCGGCAGGTCGAGCGCCAGGAAATCCTGCTGCCAGACCTCGCAGCCCGAATCCGCCCGCGCCATTTCCGCGAATCGCGGTGCGCCCTCGAGGCCGATCGCGACGTGCCCGAGCGCGGCAAATGTCTTGAGATCCCTTCCCGGGCCGCAACCGAAATCCAGGATCCTGAACGGCGGCTGCGCCCGGATCTGCTCGAGCAGCGCGGCAACGTTCTGGCTCACGTCATGGTCGCGCGTGCCTTCGCGGAAACGCTCTGCGCGCTCGTCATAGTGCGCCAGCGTCGCGGATGAAGTGTCGTGCGGCTTTTTCATCGAAGAAAGCAATGGATCGAAGCGCGGTCGTCGCGGACCTCCCCGCAGGCCCTACTTGCGAATCCCGGCCATTGTCACCGCATCACGACCAAGTTTGCGCACGACATGCGTTCCCATGGTCGCCCATCCATCAGAGACGCCGGCATCGCAGGAGCCGGGCAGTCGCGAATTCCCCGCCGCGGTCCCTCTCATCCCGGTCGTTCGACTTCCCGGCCTTCGAAGCCTTCCTTGAATCCCCGAACTTTTGCAGGCTATACTGCGAATAGCAACGATTCTCATTACAATAAAACTCAAGGAACTCCATGATATCCAAGCGTTTTCGACTGACCCGCTCCGCTTCCGTTTGGCTCCTGGCATTCGGCACCGGCGCTGCCCATGCGCAATCCGCGAACAGCAACGGCGACCTGGTGGCGCCTACCGTCGAGGTCAGCGCCAGCGCGGACGCATCTGCCGCCGGCCTCGAACCCGCCTACGCCGGCGGGCAAGTGGCAAAGGGCGGACGCGCCGGCATGCTCGGCAACATCGACGTCATGGACTCTCCGTTCAACTCCATGAACTACACAGCCACGCTGATCCAGGACCAGCAGGCGCGCGGCATCGGCGACGTCATGCTGAACGATCCCTCGGTGCGGGTGGCGCGCGGCTTCGGCAACTTCCAGGAGCTGTACATGATCCGCGGCTTCCCGCTGGCGTCCGACGACATGATGTACAACGGCCTATTCGGCGTGCTGCCGCGCCAGTTCGTCGCGGCCGAGTTGTTCGAGCGTGTCGAGGTCTTGCGTGGGGCCAACAGCTTCATGAACGGCGCCACGCCCGGCATCGGCGCCGTCGGCGGCGTGGTGAACCTCGTGCCGAAGCGCGCCCCGAACGATCCCTTGAATGAAGTCACGCTCGGCGTGGATAGCGGGGTGTCGGGCCTGGCGGCCGTCGATTTCGCGAGGCGAATAGGCGATGGCGGCAGCACCGGCATTCGCTTCAATGCGGTTGCCCGCAACGGCGATACCCCGGTCGACAACGAGCAGCAGCAACTCGGCTCCTTCCTGATCGGCCTGGACCATCGCGGAGAGAACTTCCGGCTGTCCGCCGACCTGGGCTACCAGGACCGCAAGCTGGACAGCCCGCGCCCGAGCGTCTCCGTCGCCACGGGCATCGCCGTTCCCACCGCGCCGGACGCGTCGAAGAATTTCGCGCAGCCCTGGACCTATTCCGACGAGCGCGATTACTTCGGCACGTTGCGCGGCGAGGTCGACTTCACGAAGGACGTCACCGCCTGGGCCGCCTTCGGCATGCGCCGGGGTTCCGAGGACAACGTGCTGTCGCTGCCCACCGTGATCGATGCAGCGGGCAATGCCAGGCTGGACGGCTTCGACAACACGCGCGAAGACAAGGTCCAGACCGGCGAGCTCGGCATTCGCTGGAAATTCCACACCGGGGCAGTCAGCCATTCCTTGGCGGCGAACTATTCGGCCTATACGATCGATATCAAGAGCGCGTTCGCCTTCGGCTTCGGAAACGGCGCCACCAACATCTATAACCCGGTCGCCATCCCGCGCCCCGCCAACGGCTTCGTCAGCGGTGACCTCGATTCGCCGCGCACGACCGAGAAGACCGATCTCTCGAGCTTCGCGCTCGCCGACACGCTGGGCTTCATCGATGATCGCCTGCTGGTGACCCTGGGTGCGCGCCAGCAGAACATCAAGGACAAGAACTACGACGGTTCCACCGGCGCGCTGTTGTCGGACTACGACCAGGACGCGACGACGCCGCTGGTCGCGGCCGTGTTCAAGATCACGCCCAAGGTTTCGGTATACGCCAACTACGTGGAGTCCCTGACCAAGGGCCAGGTCGCCCCGATCGGCACGAACAATGTCGGCCAGTCCATCGAACCCTTCAAGTCCAAGCAGAAGGAAGTCGGCTTGAAATACGACGGCGGCTCGATCGGCGGCACGCTCGCGGTGTTCTCGACCACCCTGCCGCTGGCCATCACCGAGAACAGCGTGTTCAGCGCCAACGGCGAGCAGCGCAATCGCGGCATCGAGTTGACGGCGTACGGCGAACCCGTGAAGCACGTGCGCATCCTTGGCGGCGTGACCTTGCTAGAATCAGAACAGACGCGCACGGCGAACGGCGTCAACGAGGGCAAGGATGCGATCGGCGTGCCTCATACCCAGGTCAACCTGGGCGGGGAATGGGATATCCCCGGCATGGAAAGGCTCACGCTTACCGGCCGCGTAATCCATACGTCGACGCAGTTCCTGGATGGCGCAAACCAGCAGGAAATCCCGGACTGGACGCGCGTGGATGTCGGCGCGCGCTACGTCGTCGACATGGGCTCGAAGCTGCTCACCTTGCGCGCGGGAATCGAGAACCTGTTCGACAAGGACTACTGGGCTTCGGCGGGCGGCTTCCCGGGCTCCGGCTATCTCGTGCTGGCCAACCCGCGCACCTATACGGTCACGGCGACGCTGGATTTCTGAGCCGGAGGCGGGCCGCTCCTCAGACAAGCGCGGAGCGGTCCAGTCCGGCAAGCTTCGTGTTGCCCGACAGCACGAGCGCGAGGTCGATCTCGTTGCGCAGGAGCGAAAGCGCTTGCGCAACGCCTGCCCTGCCTTTTCCCGCGAGGCCGTACATGTAGGGCCGCCCGATCATGCAAGCCTTCGCGCCCAGCGCGATCGCCTTGAAAACGTCCGTGCCGCGGCGCACACCGCCGTCGAGCAGCACCTCGGCCCGGCCCTGTACCGCGTCCACCACGCCGGGCAATGCGGAGATCGCCGAACGCACGCCGTCGAGCTGGCGGCCGCCGTGGTTGGACACGATCAACGCGTCGGCGCCATGATCAACCGCCGCCTTCGCGTCGTCGGGATCGAGGATGCCTTTCAGCGCAACCGGGCCGCTCCAGATCGACTTGGCCCATTCGATGTCCTTCCATGTCACCGACTGGTCGAATTGCGAGTTCACGAAATTCGCGATCGTGAGCAGCGTGTCCTGCCCCGGCTTCACCAGGCTGGCGGGCACGACCTTCGGCCCGGTGAGATAACGCCACACCCATCCCGGGCGCATCGCGAAGTTCAGCATGTTCGACGGCCGCAGCTTCGGCGGCACGGTCAGGCCGTTGTGCACGTCGCGGTCGCGCTGGCCCTGCATCGCCAGGTCCACGGTCAACACGAGCGCGGAGCAGCCGGCCGCCTTCGCGCGCTCGATCAATTCGCGCGACAGGCCTCGATCGCGCATGACGTAGAGCTGGAACCAGAACGGCCGGTCGGTGACCTTCCGGATGTCCTCGACCGTGGACGTCGACATCGAGCTCAGGCAGAAACCGGAGCCCGCCTCGTTCGCGGCACGCGCCGCTTCCAGCGCGCCGTTCGGCCAGAAGATGCCGGTCATGCCGGTCGGGGACAGGATCAGCGGCAGGTCGTATTTTTGCCCCAGCACGGTGACGGAACGGTCGCACGCGGTGACGTCGCGCAGCACGTGCTGCACGATGTTCCAGCGGCTGAAGTCCTGCATGTTGGCGCGCAGCGTGGTCTCGTCCTGCGCGCCCCCGTCGATGTAGTCGAACAGCACGCGCGGCAGCTTGGCGTGGGCGAGCGTGCGCAGGTCGTTGATGTTGGCGATCTTCATGTTTCCCGTCGTCTCTGGTCGTTGAATGTTCCGATGTCGCCGTCGCCTCGGCGATCAGCCCGTTCGCCGCCGATAGTAATTCACCATCTCGGTGTTGTCGCGATCGCCCAGTCCGTCCGCGACCATTTTGCGGAACGATTCCGTCACGCCGGCGGTAATCGGCATCGGCGCGCCGACGTGGCGCGCCAGATCATGGATCAGCTCGAGGTCCTTCAGCATCAGCGCAGAGCGCCCCGTGATGGAGAAATCCGACTTCACCATTTTCGGGAACATTTCCTGGAGTTGCTTCGAATCGGCGCGACCGCCCGCCAGCGCCTGCGGGATCTTCGCGGCGTCGATGCCGGCGCGCTCGGCGAAGGCGCAGGCCTCGGCCAGCACTGCAAGGCCGGTGGACACCAGCACCTGGTTGATCATCTTGGTTGCCTGCCCGGCACCGTTCGGCCCCATCAAGGTCGCGCGGCCGGCGAGCGCGTCCCAGATCGGGCGCGCGCGCTCGAACACCGCCGCATCGCCGCCGACCATGACCGCCATGCGTCCTTCCAGCGCGGCGGGTGCGCCACCCGATATCGGTGCATCCAGCCAGGCCATGCCGCATTTCGCGGCCAGCCTCTTCGCCATGTCCTGCGTATGCGCGGCGGCGCAGGTGGACATGTCGATCAGCACCTTGTCTTTCGAGTCCGCCTCGGCCACGCCCCTCTCGCCGAAAACGATGGCCTCAAGCGCGGCACCGTCGCTGACGCAGGTGATCACGAAGGTGCACGCCTTTGCGAGTTCGGCCGGGCTGGCCGCCTCCCGTGCGCCCGCCTGCAGTAACGACGCGAGCTTGGCACGGTCGCGATTCCACACCAGCGGCGCGAAACCGCGTTCGATCAGCCTTTTCATGATGGCGCTGCCGAGTACGCCGGCACCAATGCAGCCGACTCCGGGTTTGTCATTGCTCATGTCTGCTCCTCCTCAGTCTTCGAACCGTTCGGGGAATTTTGCGATATTCGCGGCACCAGCGCGCGATAGCTGGCGAAGGCCAGGAATCCGCAGACCGTGACGACCGCCGCCATCGGCACGGCCGTCCCGTTGTGAAACCAGCCCACCGCTGCGCTGGCCAGCGCAGCGATTGCGAATTGCACGCTGCCGAGCAAGGCCGATGCACTGCCGGCTTTTTCGGGAAACGGTGCCATGGCACCGGCCGACGCGTTGGGAAACGTCAGGCCGCGCATCGCGACCACGAAGAACAGCGGAACGAGGATGCCCGCCAGTCCGAGCGCATTCGTCGCGGCGGCGACGAGCATGAGCACGCACATGACGAAGCCCGCGAGATTGCCGGCGTCGAGCACGCGATCGGCGTCGAAGCGCAATAGCAACTTGCGGTTCCACTGCGTGAACGCGACGATGCCCGTGGCGTTCAACCCGAAAATCCAGCCGTAGGCGTGCGCGGGGATGCCGTACAGGTCGATGATGACGTAGGGCGAGCCCGAGATGTACGCGAACATGCCTGCCTGCCCGAAGCCCCCCGACAGCGCGTAGCCGAGATAGCGCCGGTCCGCGAGCAGTCCGGCGTAGTTGCCGAGCGCCCTGGACAGCGGCACGCGCGGCAGCCCGGCCGGTATCGTCTCCGGCAGGCGCAATGCGACGGCCGCGATGCAGCCCACGCCGAACAATGCAAGCACCCAGAAGATCGAACGCCATCCGAGCCAGGTCAGCAGGTAACCGCCAATGACCGGCGCGACGATGGGTGCGATGCCCATGACCATCAGCAACACCGAAAAGACGCGCGCCGATTCCTGGCGATCGTAGAGGTCGCGCACGACCGCGCGCGCCACCACCATGCCCGCGCAACCGCTGACCGCCTGCAGGAAGCGCAGCGCGATCAGGCTGCCTATGTTCGGCGCAAGCGCGCAGGCCGCGGAGGCGAGAATGTAAAGCGCAAGGCCGAAATACAGCGGCGGCTTGCGGCCATACCGGTCCGCGAGCGGGCCGTAGAGCAACTGGCCGACGGCGAGCCCGGTGAAGAATGCCGCCAGCGTGTGCTGCACGGAAGCCGTGTCGGTCGCGAAATACCTCTCGAGCGCGGGCAACGCCGGCAGGTACATGTCGATAGACATCGGCGCGAAAGCGACGAGCGCGCTGAGGATCAGCGTGGTGCGGAAGTTCCTGTCTGACAAGGCGGCCTGGATCGATCTATCTGCCGGCATCCATCTCGGCGAACAACTCCTTCGCCATGTGGAAGGCCGCGTTGGCGGCAGGCACGCCGCAGTAGATCGCGCATTGCATGAGCAATTCCTTGATCTCGTCGCGCGTGACCCCGTTGTTGGCCGACGCGCGCAGATGCAGCTTCAATTCGTCCGGCCGGTTGAGGGCCACCAGCATGGCGATCGTCGCGATGCTGCGCGTGTGCTTCGGCAGTCCCGGCCGTGTCCAGATTTCGCCCCAGGCGTAGCGAGTGATGAGATCCTGGAATTCGTCGTTGAAGGCCGTCTTCGTCTTCAGCGTGCGGTCCACGTGCGCGTCGCCGAGCACTGCGCGCCGCACTTCGAGTCCCTTGCCGTAGCGTTCGCGCTCGTCCACCTTTCCTCCCTATTTCTTTTTTGCCCGCGCCGCCAGCGCGCGATCGACGAACCGGTCCGCCACGCCGAGGTACCTGGACGGATCGAGCAAGGCCTTCAATCGGGATGCCGGCAGGTGTGCCCTGACCTTGCGATCTTTTTCGAGGATCTCGAATAGCGGCTTCTTCCGCTCCACCGCGCGCCGCGATGCATCTTCCAGCAAGGCGTGCGCCGCATCCCGCCCGATTTTCGGCACCAGCGCGGAAACGACGGCTTCGGCAAGCAACAGTCCGCCGGTCGCGTCGAGGTTCTTTCGCGCCCGACCGGCATCGACTTCGAGGCCTTTCACAGCCTGCACGAGATGACCGAGCGCGCCGGAACACAGCATGCAGATCTCCGGCAGCGTTTCCCACTCGGCGTGCCAGTTGCCCAGGCCGCGCTCGTGTTCCTGCAGCATGGCGGACAACATGGTCGAGACCAGCGCCGGAACTCTCGTTGCAGCCGCGATGACGACGGCCGCCGCAACCGGATTGCGCTTGTGCGGCATCGTCGACGATCCGCCCTTGCCCGCCACCGCGGGCTCGAAGGCTTCGGCGACCTCGGTCTGCATCAGTAGCGCGATGTCCCTTGCGATCTTGCCGAGCGTGCCGGTCAGCAGGCCCAGCACGGTCGCGACTTCCGCGACCCGGTCGCGATGCGCATGCCAGGGCAGGTCCGCTTCGGTTAACCCGGTTTCCCTTGCCAGCGCCTTGCTCACTTCCAGACCTCTGGTTCCGAGCGATGCCAGCGTGCCGGCGGCGCCGCCGAACTGGATCACGAGCACGCGCGCTCGCAGCTCGCGCAGGCGCTCGCGATGCCGCCCAACCGCGCTCAAGGCCGTCGCGGCTTTCAGTCCGAGCGTGACCGGCACGGCTTGTTGCAACCAGGTCCGGCCGGCGACCGGCGTCGTCGCGTGCTTGCGCGCCAGTTTCGCCAGCGCATCCGCAAGCCGCTGCGTGTCGAATTCGATCGCTTCGAGCGCATCGCGCAGTTGCAATACCAGGCCGGTATCCATCGCGTCCTGGCTGGTCGCTCCCAGGTGCACATGGCCCGCGGCCGCGCGATCCTGTTTCGCGACCAACAAGGTGAGCGCCTTGACCGTCGGAATCGCGGGATTGCCGGCGAGGGCCGCGGCCTTTGCGAGCGCGCTCATGTCGAAACGATTGGCGCGGCACTGCTGGCCGATGATTCTCGCTGCGTCGACGGGAATCAACCCAACGGCGGCCTCTGCCCGCGCGAGCGCGGCCTCGAAGTCGAGCATGCCTTGCAACCGGCCGCGATCGGAAAAAATCTCGCGCATCGCGTCGCTACGGAACAACGGATCGAGCAGCACGGCCATGTCAGTAATCGAAGAACACGGTTTCGTGTTCGCCCTGCAGGATGACGTTCCACTCCAGACCGCCGTCCGCGGCATTCGCGATCAGTGTCGCGCGGCGCGCGGCAGGCACCAGTTGCAGGATCGGATCGTCGGCATTCGCCGGGTCGCCGGGAAAATACACGCGCGTCAGCAAGTGGATCAGCAGACCGCGCATGAAGATCGCCACGACGAGATGCGGCGCTTGTGCCTTACCGTTCGGGCCGGCGACGCGACCCGGCTTGACGGTCGAAAACTGGAACCGCCCTTGCGCATCCGTCGGCACGCGGCCGAATCCGGTGAAGCCATCGCGCGGGCTTTCCCGCAGATCATCGGGATGCAGGTAACGGCCGTCGGCATTCGCCTGCCAGATTTCCAGGATGGCGTCGCTTACGGGCTGGGCGTCACCGTCGAGCACGCGGCCGTGGAAGTTGATTTTCTTCTTCGCCGCAGCGGTCGGCGCCAGGTCGGCCAAATAAAGTGGCTCCAGTCCGATGCGAAAGAACGGGCCGACCGTCTGCGATGCCGTCGCGGATGCGCTCATTTTTCCATGGGCGTGGCGTCGCGACCGCGCAGAACGATATCGAAGCGATAGCCCAGCGCGTGCTCCGGCGCCGTCGAATCCCAATCGAACTGCGCGACAAGGCGGTTGCGGGCCTTCTCGTCGGCCGTGCCGTTGAAAATCGGATCGTGCGGCAGCAGCGGATCGCCAGGGAAATACATTTGTGTCACCAGTCGCGTCACGAATGCCCGTCCGAACAGCGACAAGTGGATGTGCGCGGGCCGCCACGCGTTGTGGTGATTGCGCCAGGGATAGGCGCCGGGCTTGACGGTCACGAAGCGATAGCGTCCTTCCACGTCCGTCATTACGCGCCCCGCTCCGCTGAAATTGGGATCGAGCGGCGCGTCGTGGGTGTCGTTCTGGTGGCGATAGCGGCCTGCGGCATTGCATTGCCAGATCTCGACCAGCGCATTGGCCACTGCACGCCCATCCTCGTCCGCCACTCGCCCCGTCACGATGATGCGTTCACCGAGCGGTTCGCCGTCATGCTGCTTCGTAAGATCGGCGTCTTCCGCGCGCACCGCGCCGTGACCGAACACCGGGCCGGTGATCTCCGACAATGTATGCGGCAGCAGGATCAGCGGCTGCGTCGGCGCGCGCTTGCGCGTGGAGGCGTAGGCCGGGTGCAGGTAAGGCGGCTGGGTGCCGGGCGCCGGGCGCCGATAGCCCGGGGGTTCCGTCTTTGCCTCCCCGACATTTTTTTTGTGCGCTGACATTTTCCGTACTATAAACGCACGCAGCCGTCCCTTGGGGACGGCCGCGCGGATACGGAACCGGCCGGAGTCAGAACATCGTGTTGGCATTCGCGGATTTCTCCGGGATGTCCTGGATCACGTCCCAGTGCTCGACGATCCTGCCCTGGTCGACCTTGAACAGGTCCACGATCGCCATGCCGCGCGTGCCCGGGGCCATGACCGCATGGACGTGCAGGATCACGAAGTCGCCGTCGGCCAGCACGCGCTTGAACTCGAAGTGCGCTTGCGGGGCGTTTTGCTTGAGATACTGGATGAAGCCCTTGAGGCCCTCGGGACCGTCCGCCGCCATCGGATTGTGCTGGCGGTACGGGCCGACGTAGCGGTCGACGGCGTCGACATCCTTCTTGTTCAGCACGCGGTCGTAGAAGTCCACGACCAGCTTCTTGTTGGCCTCCTCCTTGGCCGAATTTCCGGCCCAGGCGGCAGGGGCAAGCAACAGCGCGGCAATCAGGGATAGGGCAATGCGTTTCATCGCGAGGCTCCTTGGTTGAAGTTGACGTGGCGCCATCATCGCCGCCGCGATTGATCGGATAAAGCGCGCGGTCCATAATTCTCTGTCAAGTATTGATTGACAATTCCATGCCCGATGCCTCATCCGTCAACCTCAATCGGCTGGCTGCCTTCGTCGCGGTCGTCGATTCCGGCTCCTTCACCGCCGCCGCCGACCGCCTCGGCATGACCAAGGCAATGATCAGCCTGCACGTCGCCCGGCTCGAAGCCGAACTGGGCATCGCGCTGCTGACGCGTACCACGCGACGCGTGAGCCCGACCGAAGCGGGCACGGCGTTCTATGCCGATTGCGCGCAGGTGCTGCGGGACCTCGACGAGGCGATCGCCCGCGTGCGCGGCGGCGCGGAAGCACCTACCGGCACGCTGCGCCTGACGGCCGCGGATGACTATGGCGCGGCGGTGGTGGTTCCAGCGATTGCTGACTTCATGCAGCGCCATCCCGCCGTCAAGGTCGAATTCGTCGCCACCGATGAAGTCGTGGACCTCGTCGCGGGCCGTTTCGATCTCGCCATCCGCGCCGGTTGGCTGCGCGATTCGAGCCTGCGCGCGACCAGGCTGGGCGAGTTCGAGCAATACATCGTCGCCGCGCCGGCGTACCTGAAGCGGGCCGGCACGCCCAGGCAACCCGCCGACCTCTCAGGCCATCGCTGGCTTGCTTTTACGAGGTTGCGCAGCCCGCTGACCTGGACCTTCACCGCGAAGGGCAGGAAAACCCAGACCGTGCGCGTGGCCGCAGCCGCCAGCACCAACAGCAGCGCCTCGCTGCGCGCGCTCATGCGCGAAGGCGCCGGCTTGTCCAACCTGCCGGACTACATGGCGGCGGCCGACCTGGAAACGGGCCGCCTCGTGCGCGTGCTGGCGAACTGGACCCTGCCACGCGGCGGCGTACACGCGGTCTATCCACCCTCCCGGCATGTTCCAGCCAAGGTCCGCGCTTTCATCGACCTGTTCCGTGAGCGGCTGGCGAAGCGCTGATGCGCGCATTCGGTTAGTCTGGGCGGCCCTCGCGCCCCCCTCGCTCATCCCGACAACAGCCAATGCATCGCAAACCCCTCGACTCGGTCGCCTTCGCGACCATGCTGCTGTGCTGCTTCATCTGGGGCTTCACGCAAGTCGCCATCAAGCTCGCCGCAGCGGACATCTCGCCGGTCATGCAAAGCGGCTTGCGCTCGGTGCTGGCGACGGCGCTGCTGTATGGCTGGACCCGGTGGCGAGGGATTCCGCTGTTCGACCGCGACGGCACGCTCAAGGCCGGCCTCATCGCCGGACTGTTGTTCGCCGGCGAATTCCTGTTCATCTATGCGGGGCTCGCGCACACCGCCGCCTCCCGCATGGTCGTGTTCATCTACACCGCGCCCTGCCTGACCGCGCTCGGTTTGCACTGGTTCGTGCCGGGCGAGAGCCTGGTGCCCGCGCAATGGCTCGGGATCCTGCTTGCGTTCGGCGGCATCCTGACCGCGTTCGGCGACGGCTTCGCCTCCTCTCCCGCATCGCTGCTCGGTGACGTATTCGGCGTCATCGGCGGGGCGTTGTGGGCAGCGACCACGGTCTGGATTCGCGCCACCGGATTGACGCGCGCCAGCCCGGCAAAAGTGCTGTTCTACCAGCTCGCCATGTCGGCAATCACGATGCCGATTGCCTCCTGGCTGATGGGCGAGCACGGCGTCAACGCATTCACGCCCATCGCGATTGCCAGCCTCGTCTACCAGGGCGCGATCGTTGCATTCGCGACCTACCTGACCTGGTTCTGGCTGCTGAGCCGCTATCTCGGCGGCCGCCTCGCCGTATTCGGTTTCCTGACGCCGTTGTTCGGCGTCATCATGGGCGCGGCCGTGCTGGATGAACCGCTGCGACCCGCCTTCCTCGGCGCGCTGGCAATGGTCGGCACCGGGATCTGGTTGGTCAATGCGAGGCGCTAACCAGCAGGTGCGAGGCCCGAGCTTCGCGGCACGAGAAGAAGAGAAGAAGGCTGGTTGAGCCCACGCTCTCGTGCCTCGCGCCTAGTGCTTCGCGCCTGGCTCGTCCGCCGCAAAGCGGCCGACGAGCTTGAGCGTCGCCTCCACCGCGCGGATGCTGGCGAAAAGCACGACGACACCGACCGCCACGTAACGCCAGTCGACCTCGCCGGTGTCAGCGATCTGCGCAACGGTGAAGAGCAGCAGCATCACGGCGCTCAACAGCAGCACGAAGGCCGCGGCGGGACTCCTGAACTTCCACACCAGCACACCGAACACGCCGAACAGGCCCATGGTCAGCAAGGTGCGTTCGCCGCGCAGGAGCCAGAACCCTGCCATGAGGGCGGCCACGAGCAGGAATACCACGGCCGCGCCGTTTAACGTCGCGATCGCGTCCTCGCGGCTGCGGATCATTGCAAACAATTTGATTCGTCCCACGCGCACCTCGCATTGTTGGAAAGGCGTGAAGGGTGAATGCGAGAAGGGGGAAGGGTAGTGGCCTTAAAGCGTTCTGGAACTGCCGCTCTCATACTCACTCATTCGCCCTTTACCCTTCCGGTATTCACCTTTCTCGCATCCACCCTTCACCCTTCTCGCCTTCACCCTTCCCGGAAAGATCATAATAAGGCGAATGGGCACGCTCAATCTCATGGTCTACCGGCACTCGGCCTTTTACGGTCCGCTGCTGGCCGGCATTTCCGCCGGGTTCTTCGCGGCGGAAGGATTCGAGCCGACCTACTCGGTCATGCAGCCGGGAAAGACGGTGGCGCAAATGCTCTTGTCGGGCGCCATCCACGTTTCCCAATCCGCAGTGTCGGCGGCGTGGCCTTACCTGGAGAAGAACGAGCGCCCGCCCTTCGTGAGCTTCGCGCAGATCAACCAGCGTGACGGCTTCCTGATTGCGTCGCGAAACCCCGTGCCGGAATTCGGCTGGGCCAAGCTGACGATGGGCAGGTTCATGTTCGCCCACGGCGGGCAACCCCAGGCCATGCTCGCCTATGCGCTCCACAAGAAGGGCGTCTCGCTCGACAAGACCAACGGCATCGACGCGGGCGAACCGCAAAAATCCCTCGTTGCATTTCGCCACGGCGAGGGCGACTGGTACCACGAGCAGGCCCCCTGGCCGCAGCAATTGCAGCATGAAGGCATCGCGCAGCCCGTCGCCTCGGTCGGCGAGGCCATCGGCCCGGTCGCTTTCAGCAGCCTTGCGGCCCTGCCGCGCTGGCTCGCCACCCCCGACGCCATCCGCTTCACGCGCGCCTATCGCAAGGCGCGCGCCTGGGTGCAGGAAACCTCGGCTGCGACCGTCGCGCAGTCCCTGCAGAATTTCTTCCCCGAGATCGCGCCCGATGCGATGCTTGCCGCGATCCACTATTACCAGGGCCTCGGCTGCTGGACCGGCGACATCGCCATCGATCCCGCGCATTATGAGGCGGCGCTGGATGTCTTCGGCTACTCGAAGCTCATTACGCGCCGCCACGCCTACGAGAAAGTCGTGGTTGCGCCGCCGCATTGACGCGCGTTTGCGCGCGCAAGGCGATATGCGATCATTGGGCATCCAACAGTCATCCGTGCGCTGAGGCAGGCAGTCCGGCGACGGCAAGCGACTCGCGCCAGGGGATCGGGCAGCGCCCGATGACAACGACAACGATGGGCACGAACGCAACGCCGCAGGGCCGATCCGCAGTCGAGAAGACAGCCGCCGTGTTCGCCTTTGCCGGCGGCGCCATCCTGACCGGCATCACCATCATGGCCGTCGCCTCCATTGCCATGCGCTCCGCCGGTTTCGAGCCCATCCAGGGCGATTTCGAGCTGGTGCAGGTCGCGCTGGCCGGCTGCATCGCGTTGATGCTGCCCTGGTGCCAGCTCAACGGCGGCAATCTTTCGGTGGATTTCTTCACGGTGCTGCTGAAGAAGAAAAAGCAGCGCCGGCTGGATGCAATTGGCGCGGCGCTGTTTGCCGTGGTCATGGCGCTGGTCACCTGGCGTACCGCCGCGGGCGCGCTGTCGACCCGCGCCAGCGGCGAGAGCACGATGATCCTGGGCTTCCCGCTCTGGATCGGCTATGTCGTCATGATCCCCGGCTTGTTGCTGGCCGTGGTCGCCGCCTTGCATACCGCCCGCGATGCATGGCGGGAAGCCGGACGTGAGTAGGCGGTCGTGAGCAACATAGGCTTCGGCATTTCGCTGTTCGGCGCGATGCTCGCGCTGATGGTGTTGCGCGTGCCGATCTCGGTGGCGATGTTCCTGCCGGGCGCCGTGGGCTACTGGATCATCGCCGGCGACAACGCGCTGCTGAACCACCTCAAGGGCGCGACTTATGCGCGCTTTTCCAACTACGACCTTTCGGTCATTCCGCTGTTCATCCTCATGGGGCAGTTCGCCACGCAAGGCGGCTTGAGCCGGTCGCTGTTCCGGTTCGCCAGTTCGCTGCTGGGGCACCTGCGCGGCGGCGTCGCGATGGCGGCCATCGTGGCTTGCGCATTGTTCGGCGCGGTATGCGGTTCGTCCGTCGCCACGGCTGCCACGCTCGCGCAAGTGGCGCTGCCCGAGATGCGCCGGCTGAATTATTCCGGAAGGCTTTCCACCGCCACCCTGGCCGTGGGCGGCACGCTCGGCATCCTGATTCCGCCGTCCGTGCCGCTGGTGGTTTACGCGATCCTGACGGAAACCAACATCGCCAAGCTGTTCATGGCCGCATTCATTCCCGGCATCATCGCGGCGATCGGCTACTGCATCGTCATCGCCATCACCGTGACGCTGCGCCCGGAACTGGGCCCGGCGCAGCCGCGGGTTTCGACCCGGGAACGCTGGCGCGCCTTCCTCGAGATCTGGCCGATCACGGCGGTCTTCGTGCTGGTGTTCGGCGGCATCTACGGGGGATTCTTCACGCCGACGGAAGGGGCGGCCGTCGGCGCGGCGGGCACGTTCGTGGCGGCGCTGATGCGGCGCGAGCTGACCCTCAAGGGCGTCGGCCGCGCCTTCCTCGGCACGGCCGTGACGACGGGCATGATTTTCCTGGTGTTCATGGGCGCGGACATGCTCAACGGCGCACTGGCCCTTTCGCAAATGCCCAAAGAACTCGCCGACTGGGTCACGCACATCGGCTGGTCGCCGCTCGCGATCGTGGCGATAGTCATCGCGATGTACATCGTCATGGGTTTCTTCATGGACGAGCTCGCCACGATCATCCTGACGATCCCGGTGATCTTTCCCGCCATCATGGGACTCGACCTGTGGGGACTCGAGCACGCCGAGAAGGCGATCTGGTTCGGTATCCTGATGTTGATGGTGGTCGAGATCGGGCTGGTACACCCGCCGGTCGGCCTGAACATATTCGTCATCAACAGCCTGGCGAAGGACGTGCCGATGATGGAAACCTTCAAGGGCGTGATCCCCTTCCTCGCTTCGGACTTCCTGCGCGTGGTCTTGCTGTTCGTTTTCCCTATCGTCAGCCTCTACCTGGTGCGGCTGATTTTTTAGCCCCGTGTCCCTTCGATTCGACGCGCAATTGCGATATCCTTCGATCGACGATGTCCGCTGCCCTCATTAGCTCCTGGCGCAGCCGGCTGCGTGCCGGCGGCATCCATTTCTGCATCAGCGCGGCCATTGCCCTGCTCGCCGCCCTGTTCGTATTCGTTTTCTGGTATCCCTACCCGTTCCGCGAGCTCTCCGGCGGACGCGAGCTTTTCCTGATCCTGGTGTCGGTAGACGTCATCCTCGGGCCGCTGATCACCGTGGCCATCTTCAATCGCGCGAAACCCCTGCGCGAGCTCAAGCGCGACCTCGCCATGGTGGGCCTGCTGCAGCTCGTTGCCCTCGCGTACGGCATGTGGACGGTGTTCGTCGCGCGGCCGGTATACGTCGTGTTCGAGTACGACCGCTTCCGCGTCGTGCATGCGATCGAGGTGCCGGACTCGCTGCTGCCGAAGGCGCCGCCCGCGCTGCGCTCGCTGCCCTTGTTCGGCACCCGCGTCCTGGCGCTGCGCGAATTCGCTTCCTCGCAGG
>DASZTG010000073.1:0-2216 GCA_035548375.1 Burkholderiales bacterium | reverse complement strand
GCAGAAATTGCCGCGGCCTTACGCCAGCGACGACGACTAGAACAGCGCCGGAACCTCGCCGACCTTGAACGGCCCGAGCAGCAGGACGCCGTCGGAAATCCGCAACGGCAGCGAAATCGCGCGACGGCCCTCGACCTGCGTGTTGCCGCCGAGAAGGCCGAGGCCCAGCGTTACGTTGAAGCCGAGCTTTTGCTGGTTCGATGCGGCAACCTGATTGATGAAGGCTTCAAGGCCGGCGACCGCCATATTGATCTGGCCATCGAGCCTGCCCCGCTCGTTGATCGTCACGGTTCCAGCGCCCGTCGCCACCGTGTCGCCCTGCTGCAACCTCGCACTGCGGATCTCGATGCGGCCGCCGGCCTGCTGGATCTCACGGAAGCGCTGGGGCCACGGCTTCGGGTTGAAATCCTTCAGGCCGCGCAACACGCCGTCGATGTCGACATTGGTCAGCGGCACCGCCAGAGGCCCGGCCGCAGGCGCGGTCAAGGCTTCCGACTGCACCGCGATTTCGATCACCGGATGGTTGCTGACCGAGCCCTCGACCATACGGCCGTGGATTTCGAGATGCTTGGCACGCAGGATCAGGTCGTCGGGATTGGCGCGCGTGAGCACGGGGTAGTCGAACACCAGTGACACACGCTCGGGGGCGCGCGGCAGCCAGCTGACGCTTGACTGCGCCAGCTTCCAATTCGCGACCAGGTTCGGCGCACGCCCGCTCTCAGCGACGGTGACCGGCCCGGCAAACTCGCTGATCAAGAGAGTCGGCTGATAGATTTGCGCGGCGACCAGGAATTTCGGGGCCTTGAATTCCAGCGGCGGATTGGCGCTGCGGATCACCGCGCTTGCCTTGTCGCACGTCACCTCGATGCGGAACGGAAAGCCCCCCATGCTTTGCGAACCGCAGTCATAGACCCGTCCTGCCTTGGCTTCCCGTGCGCGCCAGTCGTCGATCGTCGCCGCGGCGGTCTTTTGCGCATAAAACCAGAGCGCGATCCATGCGCCCGAAACCAGCAGCACGGTCAGCGTCAGCGCCAGATAGCGACGGTTGCGCCGGCGGATTGTGTAGGCTTCGGAGCGGGACATTCGGCTCATGGACGAGGGGAATGCGGCGAATCTGCGCCGCCGGGCCAGGGAGTTGCGCGGGCAAAATCGGCCTGTTACGGGAGCACGTCAACGCCGCGCCGCTCCACAAATTGCAATGAACACAAGTTTTCGCTCCGACGATCTGTGGGTCTTCGGCTATGGATCGCTGATCTGGCGTCCCGGCTTCGATTTCATCGAGCGGCGCAATGCCCGCCTGGTCGGCGCGCACCGGGCTTTGTGCGTCTATTCATACGTCCACCGTGGCACGCCGCAGCACCCGGGTCTCGTCTTCGGGCTCGATCGTGGCGGCAGTTGTCGCGGCATCGCCTTTCGCGTCAAGGCAAGTGAGCGCGCGGCGACCATCGATTACCTGCGCGGTCGCGAACAGGTGACGCTGGTTTACCGCGAGGCCTGGCGCTCGGTCTGGCTCGATGACGACCCCAAAGACCGCGTTGAGGCGCTTTGCTACATCGTCGACCGCGGCCACCGGCAATATGCCGGACGGCTGACGATCGATCAGCAATTGCATCTGGTGCGGCAAGGGCACGGCCAGTCCGGTCAGAATCGCGACTATGTGCTGGACGCGGTCAAAACATTCGAGGCACTCGGCTACCGCGAACCGGACTTACATTTGCTCGCGGAACGGCTCAAAGGACCGCACGAGTCCCACGCCAAATCACCGTAAGCGCGACGCCAGATCGCGTCTGCCCTCCTCGATCAGGCGGTTCGTCGCGGCCTCGAGGTCGTGTTGCAGACGCGTCATGAAGGCTTCGCCGTCGAGGCCGGGTGGAATCGGATCTAGAACCTCGACGATCACCGTTCCCGGTTGCTTCAGGATCGAGCGGCGGCGCCAGAACAGACCTGAATTCAGCGCGATCGGAAGGCAGGGCACGCCGGCTGCTTGATAGAGATGCATGATGCCGTATTTATAACGCGGCTCGGCGCCGGCCGGACGCCGCGTGCCTTCCGGGAAAATGACGATCTGCCGGCCGGAAGCCAGCTCCTTGCTGGCCAGTTCATTCATGGCAATCAATCCCGCCTTTCCGGCATCGCGATTGACCGGAATCATGCGGCCCTTGATCGTGAACCAGCCGAACAGCGGAATCCATTGCAGTTCGCGCTTGAGGATGAAG
>DASZTG010000072.1:0-15754 GCA_035548375.1 Burkholderiales bacterium | reverse complement strand
ACTTCGTTGGAAGAGGCGGAGTCGACATGAGCAGGAAGCAGGGGCCCGTCGCAGCGGTTGCGACGGGATGCGACCGTCCGCGATTGGCGCATTCCGCCGATATGCGCGGCGTCGGATAGGGGACCGATGAAGCACAAGGTCAAACACGTGCACTTCGTGGGCATCGGCGGAGCCGGCATGAGCGGCATCGCGGAAGTCATGCTCAATCTCGGTTTCGAGGTGAGCGGTTCCGACGTCTCCGAGACGGCCGTGACCTCTCGTTTGAAGAGCCTGGGCGGTCGCATCCAGATCGGACACAACGAAGCGAATGTAAACGGCGCGAATGCCGTGGTCACGTCCACGGCGGTCAAGGGCGACAATCCCGAGGTCGCGGCTGCCCGAGCAAAGCGCATTCCCGTGGTGCCCAGGGCGATGATGCTCGCAGAACTCATGCGCCTGAAGCAGGGCATCGCCATCGCGGGAACCCACGGCAAGACAACGACGACGAGTCTCGTTGCGAGCGTGCTTGCCGAAGCCGGCATGGATCCGACGTTCGTCATCGGCGGCCGCCTCGAAGCCGCGGGAACCAACGCCAAGCTCGGCACGGGGGAGTTCATCGTCGTCGAGGCGGACGAGTCGGACGCCTCGTTCCTGTACCTGCAGCCGGTGCTCGCCGTCGTGACCAATATCGACGCCGACCACATGGAAACCTACGGCCACGATTTCGGTCGCCTGCGCCAGGCTTTCCTCGAATTCATCGAGCACCTGCCTTTCTACGGGATGGCGGTGTTGTGCGCGGACGACGCCAACGTGAAAAGCCTGCTGCCGATCATTTCCCGGCAGGTGACGACCTACGGCCTTGCGGAAGGCGCGCAGATCTGCGCCGTCGATGTCGTTGCCGATGCCTCGCGCATGAGGTTTCGCGTGACGCGCAAGAACGGCGGTACGAAATCCATTCCCGATCTCCAGGTAACGCTGAATCTCCCCGGCATTCACAACGTGCAGAACGCGCTTGCCGCGATCGCCGTCGGCATGGAGCTGGGTGCCCCCGATGCCGCGATCGTCAAGGCACTGGCCGATTTCCGCGGCGTGGGGCGCCGGTTCCAGAGCTATGGTCAGGCCGCGGTGGCAAGCGGCAGGTTTTCGATCATCGACGACTACGGGCATCACCCCGCGGAAATGGCGGCGACGATCGCCGCCGCGCGCGGCGCGTTTCCGAATCGCCGCCTGGTGCTGGCGTTCCAGCCGCATCGGTATACGCGCACGCGCGACTGCTTCGAGGATTTCGTCAAGGTACTTTCTTCGGTGGATGCCCTGTTGTTGACGGAAGTGTATCCGGCGGGGGAGGCGCCCATCGTGGCCGCGGACGGCCGCGCGCTCGCGCGCGCGGTGCGCGGGGCCGTAAAAATCGAACCGGTATTTGTGGAAAAGGTCGGCGACTTGCCGACCGCGATCCTGGCGATGGCCAGGGACGGTGACGTCGTCGTCACCATGGGTGCCGGGTCGATCGGAACGGTCGCCGGAAAAATCGCATCGGGGAATTGAGCCAAGAAGCATGGACATGGCAGAACTCGAAATGATCGAGATCAACGGATTGCGCGGCGAACTCAGGCGCAACGAGCCGATGAGCAAGCACGTCAGCTGGCGGGCCGGCGGCATGGCGGACCGTGCCTATGCGCCGGCGGATCTCGATGACCTCGGTGCCTTCCTCGCGCGCTTGCCGGAAACCGAACCGGTGCTGTTCGCGGGCCTCGGCAGCAATCTGCTGGTTCGCGACGGCGGATATCGCGGAACGGTCGTGTTCATGCATCGTGCGATCTCGCGCATGTTCCTCGAGGAAGCTTCGGGCTACGCGGAGATCTATGCGGAAGCGGGTATCGCCAGCCCGAAGCTTTCGCGGTTTGCGGCGGTCCACAATCTCGAAGGCGCGGAATTCCTTGCGAGCATTCCGGGCACGGTCGGCGGCGCGCTGGCCATGAATGCCGGATGCTACGGAGCCGAGACCTGGGACAGCGTTTCGCGGGTGCGCACGATCGATCGCGCCGGCCGGATGCAAATACGCGAGCCGCATGAATTCGCGATCGGTTATCGCAGCGTCCAGTTGCTCGAGGCCGCAGAGGAATTTTTCGTCGCCGGCTGGTTCCGTTTCGCGCGCGGCGATGGCGAGTCCTCCCGCAGGAAGATCAAGCAGCTTCTTTCCAGGCGCATCGAGACGCAGCCGCTTGCCGAGCCCAATGCCGGTTCGGTCTTTCGCAATCCGCCCGGCGATTTCGCCGCGCGGCTGATCGAGGCGAACGGCCTGAAAGGCAAGCGCATCGGCGGCGCGGAAGTGTCGACCCTGCATGCGAATTTCATCGTCAACAAGGGCGGCGCGACGGCACGCGACATCGAAGAGTTGATTGGCCTTTTGCAGCACACCGTCGAGAGCGCGGAAGGCGTGAAGCTCGAACGGGAAGTTCGCATCGTGGGTGAAGCATGAATAGCACGCGCTTCGGCAAGGTTGCGGTGCTCATGGGCGGGCGGTCCGGTGAGCGCGAAATTTCCCTCCTGTCCGGCAACGCCGTGCTAGCTGCACTTCGCGAACGCGGCGTGGACGCCTACGCCTTCGACCCCAGGGACCGGGACCTTGCGGATCTCAAACGGGAACGGTTCGACCGGGCATTCATCGCCCTGCACGGACGCTACGGAGAGGACGGTACCGTCCAGGGCGCGCTGGAGTTGCTCGGCGTTCCCTATACCGGCAGCGGCGTCATGGCGAGCGCGCTGGCCATGGACAAGTGGCGCACCAAGGTCATGTGGCGCGCCATGGGCATTCCCGTGCCGAGGGACATGCTGATCGATGCGACATCGGACTGGAACGTTGTCGTGCAAACGCTTGGCCTGCCGCTGATCGTCAAGCCCGTGCACGAAGGTTCGACGATCGGATTGAGCAAGGTGCGCAGCGCAAAGGAATTGCCCGCGGCACATGAACTGGCCGCGCGCCACGATCCGGTGGTCCTGGCGGAGGAATTCATCGATGGCCGCGAATTGACGGCGTCGATTCTCGGAGACGAGGCGCTGCCGCTCATACGCATCGAGGCGCCGCAGGGCAACTACGACTACCAGAACAAGTACTTCAGCGACGAAACGAAATACTACTGCCCGTCCGGAATTGACGCGCAAATCGAGCGGATGATTCGCGACACGGCGCTGAAATCATTCCGGATCCTCGGCTGCGAGGCATGGGGACGCGCGGACTTGATCCTGCGTGCCGACAACACGTTCTCATTCCTGGAGATGAACACCTCACCTGGAATGACCGGCCACAGCCTCGTGCCGATGGCCGCGCGTCAGGCCGGGCTGTCGTTTCCGGATCTCGTGCTGCGGATACTGGAGGGCGCCCATGTGGGATGACGTCGCGGCGCTGAAATTTTCGGCGAACCTGCTGTTCGCGATCGCCGCGGGACTCGTGCTGTACGGGACCGTCCACTACGTCGTTCACCTGCCGATTTTTCCACTGCGCGACCTGCAGCTTGCTGGCGATGTGGTCCACGTGACGCAGGAGCAGGTCGAGGCCGTTGCCAGCCGCGAGCTGCGCGGGAATTTCTTCACCGTCGACTTGGAGCGCATCCGCGTTGCCTTCGAGAAGTTGCCCTGGATTCGAAAAGTCAACGTGAGGCGGCAATGGCCCGATCGCCTCGAGATCATGGTCGAGGAGCACAAGCCGGTTGCACGCTGGGGCTCGACCGCGCTGGTGAGCGCGGAGGGTGAAGTGTTCGAAGCAGCCATCAATACCACCCTGCCGGTGCTGCACGGTCCCGACGGTTCCGCACCGGAAGTCGTGTCGCGATTTCGCTCCTTCCAGGAAGCGCTCGAGCCGGTCGGCAGGCATGTCGTCCAGGCGACGCTATCCGCGCGCCGCGCCTGGAAACTGAAACTCGACGATTCAACGGTGCTGGAACTGGGGCGCGAAAACCTCGATGCCCGGTTGGCGGGGTTTGTTGCGGCCTATTCGCAGACCGTGGCGAGGCTGCCGCTGGCGGCGAGCTACGTCGATCTGCGCTATACGAACGGCTTCGCGGTGCGCAGCCCCGGACTCAAATGGACCAGAAAAAAGACCTGAGCGAAAGCGACGAACGCAAATGGCATTGAGCGGAAGAAAGGAAAGCAAGAACCTGATCGTGGGTCTCGACATCGGCACGTCGAAGATCGCGGCAATCGTCGCAGAGATGAAACCGGAGGGCGGTTTCGAGGTCATCGGCATGGGCAGCGCGCCTTCGCGTGGGCTGAAGAAAGGCGTCGTCGTCAACATCGAGTCGACGGTGAATGCGATCCAGCGCGCGCTCGAAGAAGCCGAGCTCATGGCCGATTGCAAGATTCGCGACGTCTGGACCGGCATCGCCGGCAGCCACATCCGCAGTTTCAATTCGCACGGCATGGTCGCGATCAAGGATCGCGAGGTTGCGCAAAACGACGTGGACCGTGTGGTCGAAACCGCGAAGGCGATTCCCATTCCCACCGACCAGCAGATCCTGCACGTGCTGAACCAGGAATTCGTGATCGACGGCCAGGAGGACGTGCGCGAGCCGCTGGGCATGAGCGGCGTGCGGCTGGAAGTGAAGGTGCATATCGTGACCGGCGCGGTGTCGGCGGCGCAGAACATCATGAAGTGTGTGAGGCGCTGCGGGCTCGAGGTCAACGACCTGATCCTGCAGCCGCTCGCATCCGCGATGGCGGTGCTTTCCGAGGACGAGAAAGACCTTGGCGTCTGCCTGGTGGACATCGGCGGCGGAACGTCGGACATCGCGGTGTTCACGCAAGGCGCTATTCGCCACACGGCGGTCATTCCCATCGCCGGCGACCAGATCACCAACGACATCGCGATGGCGCTGCGCACGCCGACCAAAGAAGCCGAGGAAATCAAGCGGCACTACGGCTGCGCGTTGCGCGAGCTCGCCGATCCGCAGGAGATGGTGGAGGTGCCCGGCGTCGGCGAGCGCGGTCCGAAGAAGATGTCGCGCCAGACGCTGGCCGAAGTCATCGAGCCGCGCGTGGAGGAGCTCTATTCACTGGTGCAGGCGGAATTGCGCCGCAGCGGGTTCGAAGAGCTGCTGTCGTCCGGAATCGTGATCACCGGCGGCAGCGCGGCCATGCAGGGAATGGTGGAACTCGGCGAGGAGGTATTCCACATGCCGGTGCGCCTTGGATTGCCCAATTACTCGGAGGGATTGTCGGAGGTGATCCGCAATCCCCGTTATTCGACGGGCGTCGGGCTGCTGCTCGCGGGATTGAGCCAGCACGAGCGCCAGCAGATCGAAAAGATGCAGAGCGGATCGTTCAAGCAAATCGTGGTGCGGATGAGGAAATGGTTCGAGACGAATTTCTAGTTTCTAGCGTGTTTGGTTTTCGACGGTTCACAACTACTTGCACAGGAGGCGGCTGATGTTCGAAATCGTGGATACACAACCCCAGGAAGCAGTCATCAAGGTGGTGGGCGTGGGAGGTTGCGGCGGCAACGCGGTCGATCACATGATCAACGAAGGAGTCGATGGCGTCGAATTCATTTGCGCCAACACGGATTCCCAGGCGCTGAAGCGGAATAAGGCGAAGACCGTGTTGCAGCTCGGCCCGAACGTGACCAAGGGGCTGGGCGCCGGCGCGAATCCGGACATCGGACGCGAGGCGGCGATGGAAGACCGCGAGCGCATCATCGAGTTGATCGAAGGCGCGGACATGCTGTTCCTGACCGCGGGCATGGGTGGCGGAACCGGCACTGGAGCCGCCCCGATCGTCGCGGAAGCAGCGCGCGAACTGGGAATCCTGACAGTCGCGGTCGTAACCAAACCCTTCGCGTTCGAAGGCAAGCGCCAGAAGATCGCGCAGCAGGGACTGGAAGAACTCTGCCGCCACGTGGATTCGCTGATCGTGATCCCGAATGACAAGCTGATGCAGGTTCTCGGCGAAGATGTGAGCATGCTCGACGCCTTCAAGGCAGCGAACACGGTGCTGCATGGCGCGGTTGCGGGCATTGCCGAGGTCATCAAGTGCCCCGGCCTCGTGAACGTAGACTTTGCCGACGTACGCACAGTGATGTCGGAGATGGGAATGGCGATGATGGGCTCGGCGACGGCTGCGGGCCTGGATCGTGCGCATTCGGCAGCGGAGCAGGCGGTGGCAAGTCCGCTGCTGGAGGATGTGAACCTGGCAGGTGCACGCGGCGTCCTGGTGAACATCACTGCCAGCAACGGTCTCAAGATGAAGGAGGTCCACGAAGTCATGAATACCATCAAGGGATTCACGGCCGACGATGCGACCGTCATCGTGGGTACGGTCATCGACGAAGAGATGGAAGACAGGCTGCGCGTGACCATGGTGGCGACGGGGCTGGGAGGCGCAGTCAACCGCCATCAGCAGAAGCCGTTGACGATGGTGAAAACCGGAACCGATCCGATGCCGGTCGAAATCAACTACGGCGAACTCGAAACGCCGGCGGTGATGCGTCGTCGTTCGCGGGATGCTGCGGTCGAGGCGATGAAGCAGTCCGGCCTGGATATGCTCGACATCCCGGCTTTTCTCAGAAAACAGGCGGACTGATCATATATATAGCGTGATCGACAACAGGCATTCGATTGCTGCGGCACGGAATAATTTTGGTGCTGGCGATATCGATGCCTGTATGTTAGATTAATCATATATTTACACTTACAAGCCAATCGTGAGTCTGAATCCCGCACAGCGCGAGTGCACGAAATGGTCAAACAACGCACGCTGAAAAATATCGTTCGCGCCACTGGTGTCGGCTTGCACACGGGCGAAAAGGTCTACCTGACCTTGCGTACCGCGCCGCCGAACACGGGGATCATTTTTCGGCGCGTGGACCTCGATCCCGTCGTGGAAATCAAGGCGGATCCTTACGCTGTCGGCGATACGCGACTCTCGTCATGCCTGGAACGCGATGGTGCCAGGGTCCAGACCGTCGAGCATTTGATGTCGGCGCTTGCCGGGCTTGGGATCGACAATGTGTACGTCGATTTGACGTCCGGCGAAGTCCCGATCATGGATGGTTCGGCCTCGCCGTTCGTATTCTTGCTGCAGTCGGCGGGCATCGAGGAGCAGCCTGCCGCAAAAAAATTCATCCGCATCAAGAAGCCGGTTGAAGTCAAGCAGGGCGACAAGTGGGTGAAATTCGAGCCGTACAACGGATTTCGGGTGGACTTCAGCATCGACTTCCGGCACCCCGTGTTCGCACACTCGAACAAGCGCGTAGTCGTCGACTTCGAACATACTTCCTACATCAAGGAAGTCAGCCGGGCCAGGACCTTCGGCTTCATGCAGGACGTCGAGAACATGCGGGCGCAGGGGCTGGCGCTGGGCGGAAGCCTGGACAACGCAATCGTCATGGACGATTACCGCGTGCTGAATGCCGACGGGCTCCGCTATGAAGATGAGTTCGTGAAGCACAAGGCGCTGGATGCCATCGGCGACCTTTACCTGCTTGGCCACCCGGTGATCGGGGCCTACTCCGCCTATAAGTCCGGGCATGCCCTCAACAACGGCTTGCTCAGGCGGTTGATGGAAGATGCCACCTCCTGGGAATTCGCGACCTTTCTCAAGACCGAAGAAGCGCCGGCTTTCCTGCGCCTGCAATTGCAAACGGCTTGACGGAAAGGCGGCGCCCGGGATTCCGCGCCAATCGTGATCATCGTTCGCCTTCTCGGTGCCCTGCTGGTTCTGGCCGTCGGCGCGTCCGCCGCGGTATTTCTCGTCACAAAGGACAGGCGGTGGTTGCGTTTCAGCTGGCAAATCCTGAAGTTCGGATTGATTATCCTGCTGATTATTATTGCTTTATTTGCCCTGGAACGACTCTGAACCGCCAGTCATCGGCGGGCAAGGCGCTGGAGTGCGGTTTTCAGGCTGGATGCGGGAAGTCTGGCTGCAATGGCCTCGACGGCTGTCCTGCCGGCCTGATTAAGGGAAATCTGTTTCTGCGGCAATGAGTTATCCCGATTTCTTGCTTGCACTTGCAGGCGCATTCCAGTAACCTCGTATCCCCGCTGGCGTAATTTCGCCAGCACGCGCGGCGCGATCTGTCTTAATTTGGATGCCACGGCGCCGTTGTCTGTTTGCAGTATCAATTCGCCATCCTTGATGATGGCAGCACTGGCAGTCAGGTTCGCCGGCAGGATTGCCGCCAAGTCAGCTTGCAGGCGCGCATGTTGCTCCAGTTGTTCACGCAACGGATTCAGGTCGGGATGTTCGCGAATCAGGGCGCCGAAGCGCTTCTCGGACATTGTTCTGGTTCACACGTAAGTCAGGGGGAACGGATGAATATTATTCTGGTTTCCAATAAATTGGCGCAGGCGCGCAGTTTCACGCTGAGCACGCCCCAGATCGTGTTTCTGGGCTTGCTCACCGGGCTGATCATCGTTTCGCTGGCGGTCCTGCTCAATTACTTCTCCCTGCGTTACGCAGTCACCAACCAGAGTCCCTACCTGCAATCTCTGCTCGAGGCAGTACAGGCCGAACAAACCCGCAAAACCCAATCGTATCTTCGCGAGAGCCTCAATACGATGGCGGCGCGTCTGGGGGAAATGCAGGCCAAGTTGCTGCGCCTGGACACGCTGGGTGAGCGGTTGACGAAGCTGGCCGGCATCAAGCCGCAGGAATTCATGTTCGACCAGGTTCCAGGGCGGGGGGGCGCAACGTCATCGATACCGGCGCAGGAACTCTCGATGAGCGAACTCGTCTCCAAGGTCGATAGTCTTTCAATTCAGGTAGACGATCGAACCGACAAGTTGGGCGTCCTCGAATCGATGCTGACTTTGTCGCACGCGAAAAAACAACTGCTTCCCACCGAGTTGCCGGTGTCTACCGGATGGTATTCGTCCAACTTCGGCTGGCGCATCGATCCGTTCACCGGCTGGAATGCCTTCCATGAAGGCATGGACTTCATGGCAGCGGAAGGCACGTCGATCACCGCGGCCGCGGGCGGAGTGGTCGTCTATGCGGACCTTCATCCGCAGTATGGTAATATGATTGAGGTCGATCACGGCAATGGGCTCGTTACGCGTTATGCCCACGCTTCGCGATTGATAGCCAAGGTCGGAGACGTCGTACTGCGTGGCCAGAAGATCGCGGAAGTCGGAAGCACGGGCCGGTCGACGGGAACACATCTGCATTTCGAGGTTCGCCAGTGGGGCGCCCCGCAAAATCCGGCCCGCTTTCTTCAGGTTCCGGGTTGAACTGACGAACGGCAAGCATTCCAGCAGAGGGGTGGGGGCTATGTCCCCACCCCTCTTGCTTTAAGGACATCCTGAGCAATGATCAACAACATCCTCAAGAAGATATTCGGCAGCCGGAACGATCGGTTGTTGCGCAAATATTCGCACCTGGTGCGTGCGATAAACGCATTGGAGGCCGAGACACAGAAGCTCAGCGACGCCGACCTGCGCGCGCGTACTGATGTTCTCAGGCAGCGCGCCGCCGGCGGTGAATCGCTGGATAGTTTGCTCGTCGAGGCCTTTGCAACCGTTCGCGAAGCAAGCCGGCGTGTGCTGGGCATGCGTCATTTCGATGTCCAGCTACTCGGAGGCATAGCACTGCACAACGGGAAAATCGCGGAAATGCGCACCGGCGAGGGAAAGACGCTCGTCGCCACGCTGCCGGCTTACCTGAATACGCTCGCGGGCAAGAACGTCCATGTCGTGACCGTCAACGACTATCTCGCGAGTCGCGACGCCGAATGGATGGGCAGGATCTACCGGTTCCTCGGACTTACGGTGGGCGTGAACCTTTCCCAGATGGAGCACGAGCTCAAGCAGCAGGCGTATGCAGCGGACATTACGTACGGAACGAACAGCGAATTCGGCTTCGACTACCTGCGCGACAACATGGTGTTCCTCTCGTCAGAGCGGGTACAACGCGGACTTTCGTATGCCATCGTCGACGAGGTCGATTCGATCCTGATCGACGAGGCACGCACGCCGCTCATCATCTCCGGCCAGGCGGAAGACAGCACCGAACTGTACTACCGCATGAACGAGATCGTTCCGAACCTGACGCGCGTCAAGGAAGAAAACGGCCCGGGCGATTTTACGGTCGACGAAAAGGCGCACCAGGTATTGCTGACCGAAGCCGGTCACGAGCGCGCGGAAGCGTTGCTGACCCGGGCCGGATTGCTGCCGGAAAACGGCAGCCTGTACGACGCCGCGAACATCAACCTGATGCATCATCTATATGCCGCCTTGCGCGCGCATTCGCTGTTCCACCGGGACCAGCACTACGTCGCGCAGAACGACGAGATCATCATCGTCGACGAATTCACCGGGCGCCTGACGCCGGGACGCAGGTGGTCGGACGGGTTGCACCAGGCAATCGAGGCAAAAGAGGGCGTGCGCATCCAGCGCGAGAACCAGACGCTGGCCTCCATTACCTACCAGAACTACTTTCGCATGTACGGCAAGCTTGCCGGCATGACGGGTACGGCCGACACCGAAGCATACGAGTTCCAGCAGATCTACGGGCTCGAAACGGTGATCATGCCGACCCACATGCCGATGATTCGCGAAGACCGGCTGGACCAGGTGTATCGAACCACGAAGGAAAAGAACCAGGCGGTCATCAACGACATCCGGGATTGCCACCAGCGCGGGCAGCCCGTCCTGGTCGGCACGACTTCCATCGAAAATTCGGAACTTCTCGCCGGCCTCCTCGAAAAGGAAAAATTGCCGCATCAGGTACTGAATGCGAAGCAGCATGCGCGCGAGGCGGAAATCATCGCCCAGGCCGGCAGGCCGAAAATGGTGACGATCGCCACGAACATGGCCGGTCGCGGCACCGACATCGTCCTGGGCGGAAGCCCGGAGCCCGAGATCAACCGGGTTCGCAACGACGCCGGCCTTTCCGATGCGGACAAGGAGAAGCGCGTCAGCGACATTCGCGCGCAATGGCAGAAGCTGCACCAGCAGGTCATCGATGCCGGCGGCCTGCACATCGTCGGCACCGAGCGCCATGAATCCAGGCGGGTCGACAACCAGTTGCGCGGCCGCTCGGGGCGCCAGGGCGATCCGGGGTCCAGCCGTTTCTATCTTTCGCTCGAAGATCCGCTGCTGCGGATTTTCGCGTCCGACAGGGTCGCTGCGATCATGGACCGCCTGAAAATGCCCGAAGGCGAGGCGATTGAGCATCCATGGGTGACGCGTGCGATCGAAAACGCGCAAAGAAAAGTCGAGGCGCGCAATTTCGACATTCGCAAGCAGCTCCTCGAATACGACGACGTCGCGAACGACCAGCGCAAGGTCATCTATCAACAGCGCAACGAATTGCTCGAGGCAACCGACATTTCCGAAACGATCCGCTCCATGCGGGAAGGCGCGATCAACGAAATCGTTTCGCAGTTCATCCCGCCAGGCAGCGTCGAGGAGCAGTGGGATGCCGCCGGCCTGGAGAAAAGCCTCCGCGGTGAATTCGGCCTGGACCTGCCCATTCGCGATTGGCTCAAGCAGGACGAGACCATCGACGAGGAGCGGCTGCGCTCCCGTATCGTCGAGGCGGCCCATGCAAGCTACGAGGAAAAATTCTCCGTGGTCGAGCCGCAAAAGGTTCGCGACTACGAGCGGGCCATCATGCTCAATTTCCTCGACAGCCACTGGCGCGAGCATCTTTCTGCCCTGGATCACCTGCGCCAGGGTATCCACCTGCGCGGCTATGCGCAGAAGAATCCCAAGCAGGAATACAAGCGCGAGGCCTTCGAATTGTTTTCCATGCTGCTGGATACGGTCCGGCTGGAAGTTACCCGCCAGTTGCTGATGGTGAAGATCCAGACCTCGGAGGAAGCCGAAGCGGCGGTGGAAAAGCAGGAACAGTCCGAGCTCAGGAACGTCCAGTACCACCAGAATGCGGATCACGACGAAGCGCTGGAAAAAGCGAATGCCGACGTAAAGGTGCAGCCGATCGTTCGCGGCGAGAAGGTCGGCCGCAACGATCCATGCCCGTGCGGATCGGGGAAAAAATACAAGCAGTGCCACGGCAAGCTTGCCTGACATTCGTGCATAGGCGCGGCTTGCCGGATGGAATTCAGTTAGGGGCGGGGGCAATCTATGGCGGTAAATCTTTCGGCACCGGATCCGTCCGGCCTGCTGGCGATCAGGGGTGTCCGGCTCGGCATCGCGGAAGCCGGAATCCGCAAGGCCAATCGCAAGGATTTGCTGCTGGTAGCGCTGGCGAGCGGTTCGACGGTGGCAGGCGTGTTCACGCGCAATCGCTTTTGCGCCGCGCCCGTGACCGTTGCCAAGGCGAATGTGCAGAAAGGCAGCATTCGCGCTCTAGTCGTCAATACGGGTTGCGCCAACGCCGGCACCGGCGAGGACGGCATGCAGCGCGCACGCAAGACCTGCATCGACGTGGCTGCGGCGATCGGCTGCGAGCCCGACCAGGTCCTGCCGTTCTCCACCGGCGTGATCATGGAGCCGCTGCCGGTCGATCGCATTGCCGCGGCGTTGCCACGCTGCGTGCAGAACCTGGGTGAAGGCAACTGGGCCGAAGCCGCGACTGCGATCATGACCACCGACACCGTTGCGAAGGCCTTTTCGAAGACAGTCGAGATAGGCGGGATTTCGATCTCGATTACGGGCATTGCCAAAGGCTCGGGAATGATCCGTCCGAACATGGCGACGATGCTGGGCTTCATCGCAACCGATGCACTGGTTGACCAGAAGCTGCTCCAGCAGGCAACGAGCTACGCGGCGGAGCGCAGCTTCAATTGCGTCACGGTGGACGGCGATACGTCGACGAACGACTCCCTGATCGTGATCGCGACCGGACAGGCAGGCGGATCCGCGATCACGAAATCCGATTCACCAGAATTCAAGATGTTCCTCGATGCCGTGACAGAGGTCGCGAGCCTGCTCGCGCAGGCGCTCGTTCGTGACGGCGAAGGCGCGACAAAATTCATCACGATCCAGGTCGAGGGCGGGCAGAATGAAACCGAATGCAGGAAAGTCGGCTACTCCATCGCACATTCGCCACTGGTCAAGACGGCCTTCTTTGCTTCCGACCCAAATCTCGGACGCATCCTGGCGGCGATAGGCTATGCCGGCATCGACGATCTCGACGTCGAGCGCGTCGATCTTTTTCTGGACGACGTGATGGTCGCGAAATCGGGCGGGCGCGCACCGACCTATCGCGAAGAGGACGGCCAGCGCGTGATGAAGCAGGATGAAATATCCGTCAAGGTCAGGCTGAATCGTGGCACTTCGTCCGCGACCGTCTGGACCTGCGACCTTTCGCATGACTATGTCAGCATCAATGCCGACTACCGGAGCTGACTATCGACCGATGAAGCAGGATCTCGAGAAACTGATCGATCGCGCGGAACGCGTGCTGGCCCGGTTCGAGGCGACGCTTCCTGCCAGCCAGCCGCAAATAGACTGGAAAAAGGTAACCGCGGCGCGGTGGCGCAAGCGGCTCGATGCCGGATATCTGCAGGCTGTCACGCATCCCCATGCGATCAGGCTGGCCGATCTCCAGGGCATAGGCGACCAGATAAAGCTGGTGGAACAGAACACGCGGCAGTTCATGGAGGGCCTGACTGCAAACCACGTGCTCCTGACCGGCGCGCGCGGAACCGGGAAATCGTCAATGGTGAAAGCGCTGTTGACCAGGTTCGCTTCCAAGGGTCTGCGTCTGATCGAAGTCGACAAGCAGGACCTGAAGGACTTGCCCGACATCGTCGACCTCGTCGCCGGAGCGTCGTACAAATTCATACTTTTCTGCGACGACCTGTCGTTCGATGCCGATGAGCCGGGCTACAAGGCGCTCAAGGTCATCCTGGACGGTTCGATATCCGCGCCTTCAGAGAACCTGCTGATCTACGCCACCTCGAACAGGCGGCACCTGATGCCGGAGTTCATGCAGGAGAACCTGGAAACGAAATATCTGGGCGAGGAAATCCATCCTGGCGAGACGGTCGAGGAGAAGATCTCGTTGTCGGAGCGCTTTGGCCTGTGGATCTCGTTCTATCCCTTCGACCAGGAAGAATATCTCGCGATAGTCGAATACTGGCTGGGCGAGCTTGGCGTCCCGGAAAAAGATCGCGGGGCCAAGGCCCGCAACGAGGCATTGCAATGGGCATTGACCCGCGGCTCCCGCAGCGGACGTGTTGCCTGGCACTTTGCGCGCGATTGGGCGGGACGCCACAAGGCAGCCTCCGGCAAGAAGTGAAAGCGCCGGAATACGGTGCAGTGAACCAGCGCGAGGTCGACGTCGTGGCCGCGGTCATCGAGCACTCCGATGGCCGCTTTCTCCTGGCGCAGCGCCCGCAAGGTAAAGTCTATGCCGGTTACTGGGAATTCCCCGGCGGAAAAGTCGAATCGGGTGAGCGTCGCATTGATGCGATCTCGCGAGAGTTGCACGAAGAGCTCGGCATCGAGGTCGTCACCGCCTACCCCTGGATCACGCGCCAATTTACCTATCCGCATGCCAGGGTGAAGCTGCATTTTTACCGCGTGACGCGTTGGCATGGCGAGCTTCAGGGCAGGGAGGGACAAGCCTTCTCCTGGGAATCGTTTCCGGATCTCGCCGTGTCCCCCATGCTTCCCGCCAATGCGCCGGTCCTGAAAGCACTCAGTCTTCCAACCACGATGGCCATTACCCGCGCATGGGAGGTCGGTATTGATCGTGCGATGAACGAGCTGCAGCTTGGGCTTTCGCGCGGATTGCGGTTCGTCCAGTTAAGGGAACGAAACCTGGAATCGAAGAAACGGGGAGACTTCGCCGCGCGCCTGGTTCGCGCGGTGCGTGACTGCGGAGGCCTGGCGGTCATCAACGGCGACGCGGACTTGGCGAAGTCCGTTGGCGCCGGGATACACCTGACCGCAAGCGAACTCATGAATTTGTCCACGCGGCCGGACGCGCAGTGGTGCGGAGCGTCGTGCCACGATGCGCCCGAATTGTCTCGCGCGCTGGAGAGCGAAATGGACTATGTGGTGCTGGGGCCGGTCAACGCCACGCCCAGCCACCCCGGTGCACAAGCGATGGGCTGGGGAAAATTTGCGAAATTGGTCGAGGGATATCCGATACCCGTGCTGGCGTTGGGAGGAATGCGGCCCGCCGATCTTGAACGGGCCCGCGCGTCGGGTGCGCATGGAATCGCGATGGTGCGCGGCGCGTGGGAATGAAATGCTGCAGCGTCAGTCGTCCTTGCTTTCGCCTGTCTCTTGCTGGCCGGCGTCGATCTCTTCCTGGGGAATGCGGTACGCGCCGGTCGCCCACTGGCCCAGGTCTATGAGCTTGCATCGTTCGGAGCAAAACGGCCGAAAGGGGTTGTCGACGCTCCACACCATTGGCGCATTGCATTGCGGACAATGCATCTTGCGCAAGGCCGGCGCCTCGGTCACAGGTTGCAGAACATCAGCTCGAAGTGGATGTCTTCGACGCTCGTGCGCCGTTGCGTACCGATTGCCGTCGTGAAGCGGATGTTCAGCGCGTACTTGTTGGCGCTGATCTCGGGAACGCAATCGTACTTTCCGTCCAGCCGGATGCGCAGCATCTGCGCCAGTCTTCCAGCCATGGTTTGCTGGTAGACGCCTTGCTGGGCGACCTGGTTGGAAATCTTGCCGCTTTCCCGCAGTAGCTTCAGGATGATCTGCACGCCATTGCGGATCGGCAGAAAAGGCGCCAGCCACTCATCCAGATCGAGCCGCCGCACGTCCGCGGATTGATTCAGCCAGTAGTGATATGACGGCAGGTCGAATTCGCACACGCCGCCCGGTATTGCGGCGCGTTGCTTGATGCCCAT
>DASZTG010000071.1:0-175928 GCA_035548375.1 Burkholderiales bacterium | reverse complement strand
AGCGCGCGTGCGCAGCGACAGTTGCGCGAGCGCGCGGCAAAGGAAGTCAGCCGCCACGCGCCGGCGGCTTTCGCCGGCCGCAGCCGCGCGGCCGCGACCGTGCGCGACCTGCTGGCCAGGCTCGCGCGCGCGCCGCTGAGCGCGTTGCTGATCGCCGGCGAAACCGGCACCGGCAAGGGCCTGGCGGCGCGCATCCTGCACTACAGCGGCGTGCGCAGCGAGGGCCCCCTGGTCGAGGTCAACTGCGCCGCCTTGCCGCGCGATCTGCTCGAGTCCGAGCTGTTCGGCCACGAGGCCGGCGCTTTCACCGGCGCCAGGACGCGCAGGCGCGGCCTGATGGAGCAGGCCCACGGCGGCACCATTTTTTTGGACGAAATCGGCGAACTCGGCCCGGACCTGCAGGCCAAGCTGCTCACGGTCATCGAGGACAGGCGGCTGCGCCGCCTCGGCGGCAGCGGCGCGATCGACATCGACGTGCAGGTCGTCGCCGCCAGCAACCGGAACCTCGCGCAACGCGTGCAGGCGGGCGAATTTCGCGGCGATCTCTTCCATCGCATCACCGTGTTCACCCTCGAGCTGCCGGCGCTGCGCGCGCGCATGGAGGATCTGGACGACCTCGTGCCGCAGTTCCTCGCCGAGTACGGCGCCAAGGCCGGAAAGAGCGTGCAGGTGGTGCCGCCGCAGGTATGGGCGGCATTGCGCGCACATGAATGGCCGGGAAACGTGCGCGAGCTGCGCAACGTGCTCGAGCGCTGCGTGCTGCTGTCCGATTCGCGGACCATATCCGCGGACTGGCTGCAGCTGCAGCCTTCGCCGGGGCGGTCGCAACCGATCGCCGCGCAGGCCAGCGAGGGTAACGGCCTGCACATTCCGCTCGACGGCAGCATGAACCTCGACGACATGGAACGCAGCATCGTTGCCGAGGCGCTCGAACGCTCGAACCGCAACGTCGCGGCGACCGCGCGCCTGCTCGGCACCTCTCGGGAAACCGTGCGCTACCGCGTCAACAAGTACGGCCTGAAGTCGGAAGACTGATCTCCGCGACGCGCGCCTGTCGCCGATGGTCAAGCGGGGCATGCCGTTGCTAGAATGCGGTCTTTCCCTGGACCTCGGATGCCGCTTCTCGAAATCCGCAACGTCACGCGGCGCTTCGGCGACTTCACCGCGGTCAACGACGTCAGCCTCAGCATCGAGGCCGGCGAATTCTTCACCCTCCTCGGACCTTCCGGCTGTGGCAAGACCACGCTGCTTCGCATGATCGCCGGCTTCGATGCGCCGGACGCCGGCAATATCGTCGTCGACGGGCGCGACATGACCGGCATTCCGCCGGAGGCGCGCAACGTCCACACCGTGTTCCAGAGCTACGCCCTGTTTCCTCACATGAGCGTGGAGCAGAACATCGCGTTTCCGCTGAAGATGGCGAACGTCGACCCGGCGCAGATCGGCAAGCGCGTCGAGGAGGCGCTGGAGGACGTGCGCCTCACCGGCATGAACAAACGCTACCCGAACGAGCTTTCCGGCGGCCAGAAGCAGCGCGTCGCCGTGGCGCGCGCCCTCATCAACCGCCCGAAGCTGCTGCTGCTCGACGAGCCGCTGGCGGCACTCGACGCGAAGCTCAAGGAAAGCGTCCAGCTCGAATTGATCGGCCTGCAGAAGGAAGTCGGCATCACCTTCGTCTACGTCACGCACGACCAGAGCGAAGCGCTCGCGCTGTCGCACCGCATCGCCGTGATGAACCTCGGCAAGGTCGAGCAGGTGGACGAGCCGTCGAAAATCTACGGCTTTCCGAAGAATCGCTTCGTGGCCGACTTCATCGGCCAGTGCAACCTGCTCGACGGCGAGATCCGCTCCTGCGCGGGCGATCGCATGACGGTCGCGCTGTCCGGCATCGGCGAAGTCTCCGCGCTGAACGTCGAAGGCGACGAGCCGGGGCTGAAGGGCGCTCTGGCACTACGACCGGAGAAAGTCGCGATCGGCCGCGACCTGCCGGCGGACGCGGACGTGAACCGCTTCACCGGCAAGGTGCACGATTTCCTCTACCTGGGTGACGTAACCATCTACATCGTCGAGCTCGCCAACGGCATGCGCATCGAGGCGCTGCTGCCCAATTCGGCGGCCGGGCGCACCAAGTTTTTCGAGGCGGGCGACGCGGTCCAGGTCAGCTGGCGATTTGACGCCGGCCACTTCCTGAACGACTGACCAGGCGATGGCCGCGGCGCGCAATCGTCTGCACAAATGGCTGATCGGCGGCCCGCCGTTCGCCTACCTGCTGGTGTTCTTCGCGATCCCCGTGCTGATCATGGTGCTCGCGTCCTTCCGCAACTCGGGCGAGTTCGGCGGCCTCGCCCCGCTGATCAGCGAAGAGACGGGCAAGTTCGACCTCACCACGGAAAGCTACGGCCGCTTCTTTTCCGATTTCCTGTACACCGGGCTGTTCCTGAAGTCGATCGCGTATGCCGCGACCACGACCCTCGTGTGCATCCTGATCGCCTATCCGCTGGCGATGCTGATCGCGCGCAGCCCGAAGAAGCACCGCGACCTGCTCGTGCTGCTGGTGATCCTGCCGTTCTGGTCCAACTTCCTGATCCGCGTCTACGCATGGATCATCATCCTCGGGCCGCAGTCCGTGTTCGTGGGCGCGTTGAATTCGATGCTCGGCGTGTTCGGCATCGAACCCGTGACGCTCCTGTACACGCCTTTCGCGGTGATCGTGGGCCTGGTGTACGTGCACCTGCCGTTCATGGTGCTGCCGCTCTATGCGAACCTCGAGAAGCACGATCCGGCCCTGCTCGATGCCGCCCAGGACCTCGGCGCCAACGCCTGGCGGCGCTTCTGGCGCGTGACGTTCCCGCTGTCGCTTCCCGGCGTGTACGCCGGTGCCGCGCTGGTCTTCATTCCCGCGCTGGGCATTTTCGCCATCCCCGACATCCTCGGCGGCACCGAGGGCATCATGATAGGCAACGTCATCAAGCAGCAATTCCTCGACACGCGCGACTGGCCGTTCGGCAGCGTGCTGTCGATGGTGCTGACGGTCATGGCGATCGGGCTTGCCGGCCTCGCGGCGTGGATCGCGCGCCGCTCTCGCACATGATCGGGCCGCGCACATGAGCCGAAGGGCATGCGCATGAATCGCCGGTCGCGCTGGCTCTGGGCCGCGGCGATTTTCGCCTACGCCTTCCTGTACGCGCCGCTCATCATCGTGGTGGCCTACTCGTTCAACGACTCGCGGCTGAACGCGGAGTGGGTCGGCTTCACCCTGTCCTGGTACGGCAAGCTGTTCCACAACGAGAAGATGCTGACGGCGGCGTGGAATTCGCTCGTGATCGGCGTGACGGCCAGCATCGTGTCCACCGTGCTCGGCACGATGGCAGGCTACGCCATGTATCGCTTCAGGACGCGCGCGCTGCCGCTGCTGATCCTGGCGCCGATCGCGATACCGGAAATCCTCATGGGGGTGTCGCTGCTGATTTTCTTCGTGCTGCTGAACATCTCGCTGGGAATGATTTCCATCATCCTGTCGCACATCGCGTTCTGCATCGGCTTCGTCGCCATCGTCGTGCGCTCGCGCCTGGCCGGCATGGACGAAAGCCTGACGGAAGCGGCCCGCGACCTGGGTGCCACGCCCTGGCGCGCGTTCCGGCTGGTCACCTTGCCGCTGATCATGCCCGGCGTGGTGGCCGGGGCGCTGATGGCTTTCACGCTGTCCATCGACGATTTCGTGATCACGTTCTTTACGGCAGGCGTGGGTTCGACCACGTTGCCGCTTCAGATCTACACGATGGTGAAGATTTCAGTCACTCCCGAAGTCAACGCCATCTCGACGCTGCTCATGATGCTGACCCTGGCGCTGATCCTGGTCGCGTCGAAGCTGTCGCCGGGATCGCTGCGCGCGGAATAGGCGGTCGCGGTCAGGCGAGTCCGAGTTTCTGCGCGAGGCCGATGCGCTGCAGCTTGCCGGTCGCGCCCTTCGGGATTTCCGCGAGGATGACGATCTTGCGCGGCACCTTGAAATCCGCCAGGCGCACCGCGGCGAATTCACGCAGGTCTTTCTCGCTCGCGTCCTTGCCCTCGCGCAGGACCACGGCCGCCGCCACGTCTTCGCCGAGCTTTTCGTGCGGAACCGCGAACGTCACGCATTGCTGCACGCTGGGATGGTCCATCAGGACTTCATCGACTTCGCGCGGTGAGATTTTCTCGCCGCCGCGATTGATGATTTCCTTCAGGCGCCCGGTGATCGTGATATAGCCTTCCGCGTCCATGATCCCCTGGTCGCCGGTGCGAAACCAGGTCTTGGAAAACGCCTCGGCATTCGCTTTCGCATTGTTTTCGTATCCTCCCATGACGTTCTCGCCGCGGATCGCGATTTCGCCGACCGCTCCGGGCGGCAACACGTCGCCGGTTGCATCGATGATGCCGACTTCGGGGCCGGCGGCACGGCCGACGGTTCCGGGTTTGCGCTTTCCCGGCGGCAGCGGATTGCTCGACATCTGGTGCGCGGCCTCCGTCATGCCGTAGGCCTCGATCAGCGGAACGCCGAAAGTCTCCTCGACTTCCCTGATGACCTGTGGGGGCAGCGAGGAGGACGACGAGCGCACGAAGCGCAATTGGCCATCTTTGATCACATCCGTGTTCTTCGATGCGCGCGAAAGGATGGCCTGGTGCATGGTCGGGACCGCGGTGTACCAGGTCGGCCGTGCCTCCGCCATCCAGCCGAAAAACTTCAGCGCATTGAATCCCGGCGTGCAGCAGACCTGGCCTCCCGCGGACAAGGGCGCGAGGATGCCGGCGATCAAGCCATGGATGTGGAACAGCGGCATGACGTTCAGGCCGCGATCGCCCGCGGTGAACGCGACGGTCCGGCTGATGTTCCCAGCTGACGCGCAGACATTGCGCTGGGACAGCGGAACGATCTTCGGGCGCGAGGTCGTTCCCGAGGTATGCAGCACCAGAGCGATGTCGTCGGGTTGCGCGGCGCCGCCATTGCCGGCGGACGCGTCGGCGGCGCCTTCCGGAAATTCCAGGACGAAGCTGCCGGCGCCTTCTTGCGGGGTCGGTGCCAGGCGCGCGATCTCGACGCCGAGGCGTTTCGCCACTTCCACGGCGGGGGAGGTCAGTTCCGGCCCGGCGACCAGCAGCCTGGCTTTCAGGTCGGTAAGGTAGAACTCGAATTCGTCGGCCCGATACCCGGGATTCAGCGGCGCCGCGGTAGCGCCGGAACCGATGCACATGAATGCCGCCGCCATTTCGGGTCCGTTGTCGAGCACGATGGCCACGCGATCGTTCCGGCCGATGCCGCGCGCGTTCAGCGTTGCGATGGTGTCGGACGCGAGCCGGCGCAGCGTCCCATAGGTCAGCGGCACGCCGCCGGGCGCACTCAATGCCGTGGCAGCAGCGTCGCCTTGTCCCAGCAATCCAGTGATGTTCGCCGCGGTATGGCTCATGCGCGTTGTCCTTTTTGGTCCGGATACCGTGCTAGCCCGCGAGGGCAAGCCGGCCGTGCTTCTCGTTCAGGGTTTTTGCCAGCAGGCTGGTACATGCGAATACGGCGCTGATGTGCGGTGTCGGCGTGCCGGTCATGGCACCCAGTTCGACGACCGATCCCATCAAGGCTTCGATTTCGAGTGGCCGGCCCTGCTCGACATCCTGCAACATGGAGGTCTTGTGAGCACCGACTTTTTCCGCGCCGGCTATGCGTTTTTCGATGCTTACGCGAAACGTGACGCCTAGCCTGGTTGCGATCGCCTCGGCCTCGGCCATCATTTGCGCCGCGAGTTTGCGCGTCAACCCGAACCGGCACAGCTCGACCAGGGTGGCGTGCGTGAGCGCGCTGATCGGGTTGAAGGAAAGGTTTCCCCACAGCTTGAGCCAGATCTCGTTGCGGATCTCGCTGGAGATCGGCGCCTTGAAACCGGCCGCGATCAGCTGGGCCGCGATGGCCTGGATGCGCGGCGTGGTCGAGCCATCGAGTTCCCCAAGCGAGAAGCGGTTGCCTTCGACGACTTGCACTACGGCCGGCGCCACCAGGACGGCCGCCGGATAGACGACGCTGCCTATGATGCGGTCGGGATCGATATTGCGCGCGATGCTCCCGTCCGGGTCTGCCGCCAGCACCGGCCTGCCGTCGTATTCGCCGCCATGCTTCTGGAAATACCACCAGGGAATGCCGTTCTGCATGGTGACGATGCTGGTGTCCTCATGCAGCAGGTGCTTCAAGTCGGCCGCGACCGGCCCGACCTGGTGGGCCTTGACGGTAAGCAGCACCAGGTCATGCGCGCCGGCCTCGACCATTTTCTCGCAAGCGCGCGCGTTGCCGGCATGCACATCGCTGCCGTCTTCGAGGATCAGCTTCATGCCCTGCCTGCGAATGGCGTCGAGGTTCGCGCCGCGCGCGATGAAGGTGACCTCCGCGCCGGCGGCGGCGAGCCGCGTGCCCAGATAGCCGCCGATGGCGCCCGCGCCGACGATGGCGATTTTCATGTCCGGTTGGCCGGCGATGTGCCGGATCGATTCGACGGATGCCAATCGTAGCACTGCGCGCGCAATCCTCTGGACGCCCGACCCGGGTTTGCCTAATCTAGCGCCGTCCGCCCGGCGGGATGCCGGCGCTGCCCAATCAACGGAGAACGACCATGAAGAAAATCCTGTCGCTGCTGCTCTTCGCCAGCCTTCCGGCGCTGGCGGCAGACGAGCTGCACCTCTACAACTGGAACGATTACATCGCGCCCGAGGCGGTGAAAGCATTCGAGGCGCAATGCAAGTGCAAGGTGGTCCAGGATTTCTACGGCGACAACGAGGAACTGGTGGCCAAGCTCGCGGCGGGTGCGAAGGGCTACGACGTGATGGTGCCGACGTCGAACTACGTGGCCGGCATGGCCAAGGCCGGCTGGCTGCAGCCGCTGGACAAAAGCAAGCTGCCGAACTTCAAGAACCTCATGCCGATCTACCTGAACACGGATTTCGACCCGGGCAACAAGTATTCCGTCCCGTACGCGATGTCGATCACCCTGATCGGCTACAACGACCAGAAGATGAAGGAGCTCGGCATCACGGTCGATTCCTGGGCGACGATCTTCGATCCGAAGATCCTGCAGAAGATAAAGGGCAAGGTCACCGTGCTCGACAGCCAGGCGGAAGTGCTGGCGGCCGCGCTCAAGTACCTCGGCTATTCGGTCAACGATCGCGACCCCGAGCACTGGAAGCAGGCGAAGGACGTGATACTCAAGGCCAAGCCGTACTGGGCCGCGTTCATGGCGCAGGGCTACATCAAGGAACTGTCGACCGGCAACATCTGGGTCGTGCACGGCTACTCGAACGACATCTTCCAGGCCGATACCGGCGCGCAGGAGGCGAAGCAGAAATTCCGCATCCGCCATGCTTTGCCGAAGGAAGGCGCGGTGCTGGCGCTCGACGCCATGGTGATCGCGAAGGGCGCGCCGCGGCCCGATCTAGCGCACCAGTTCATCAATTTCATGCTCGAAGGCAGGAATTCGGCCGCGCTCACCAACATCACGGGCTCGGGCAACCCGAACAACGATGCGCTTCAGTACATCAAGCCGGAGATCAAGTCCATCAAGGCGGTATTTCCGGACGCCGATTCGGCGAAGCGCCTGGAGCAGCTCAAGGACATGAACAAGAAGGAGCGCCAGCTCCTGAACAAGATCTGGACCGAGATCAAGGCGAAGTAGCTGCGCGCGCGTGGAGGATGCCGGCGCGCCCTGCGCGCCGATCTAGCCCGTCGCCGGCGGATTGGCCAGCAGCGCCATCAGTTTCGGCAGGTCGCTTTCGTCGATCCGTGGTATGCCCGCGGCGCGCGCGCGTCCGTTGCCCGCTTCGAATCGTTGCGCGATCAGGTGGGCTTGCAGGCCATGACTGCCAGGGGCGCGCAAGCTGACCTGATGGCCTTCGCTGCTACGTAGCAGGAGCGCCACGATGCGATCCGCGTGTGATCGCGCCAGGTCGTTGGCGAAGGTGCCGGCGATGCGCCGGCCCCACGCTTCGTCGGGCAGGTAGACCACCACCGCGCGTTCCCCGATCGTTTCCCGCGGCAGCGCCCTGGCGCGCTGGAGGTCGGCAGCGCTTTCCCGCTCCAGTATCTCGATCTCCCCGGCCTGCGCAACGAACGCAAACGGATCGGCAAACGGCCGCATGCGTGCAAACAATTCGGCCGGATGGAAATGCAGGTCGGCAAGGTCGCGGCCGTAGGCGTTGTAGTTCAGGCATTCGCCGAGCACGCGCAGGACATCCACCTGCGCTGGCGAGAGATTCAGGGCTGCCGCGGCGGATCGCGCTTCCGCGTGCAAATTGTCGCCAAACGCGGCGGCGACCGCCCAGGCGCGAAACCGGCCGCCGAGATGCCGGTCGACGATCAGGCTGGTGCAAAGCACAGGGGACGTTTCGATGTGCGCTTCGAGACAGTCATGCACCGGAATCTCGCCGGCGAAATGATGGTCGAAATATCGAACGCGTGCCCCGTCGTGCAATGCGCGCAGCAAGGGTTCGCGATTCGCGTCCAGGGAAATGTCCAGGACGGTGAGTTCGTCGCCGGCGTTCGCTTTTACCTTCGAGAGCAGCGCGATGTCGCGCTTGACGCCGGTGACCAGCGTTGCCTCGCGCGGCTGCGCGAGCCTCAGCTGCTGCAACGCGCACAAACCGTCGGCGTCGCCGTTGAAGATGTCATAGAATCTCAAGCGGCGTCGCCCGCGACCGAGGTAATACCGGCGATGCATCGACGCATGGACTTCATCCCATGAGCAGTTCGCAATCCCCTACATCCGTGCGTCACGCGCGCAGTTCCGGGCTCGTTGCCTACCTTGCTTTAGCTTACCTGCTGCTCGTGGTGTATGCCAGCCTGTATCCGTTCAGCGGCTGGCGCGTGCCCAACAGCGATGCCACGCGCTTCCTGCTCGCCGGCTGGCAGCCCTACATCGTCGCGTCCGATGTGGTGCTGAACATCCTCGCCTACGTGCCGCTGGGATTGCTGCTGACGCTGTTCTGGATGGGGCGCATGCGTCGACCGCTTGCCGCCGTGCTCGCGGTGGCGGCCGGCGTGCTGCTGAGCCTGTTGCTGGAATACATCCAGGCCTACCTGCCGACGCGCATCTCGTCGAACCTCGATGTGCTGACCAATTCGATGGGTGCGTTCTGGGGCGCGATCGCCGCGGTCGCGTGGGGCGAGCGCGTGCTCCTGTCGGGCGAGTTGCGCAGGCTGCGCATGCGCTATTTCCGGACCGGTGCGCGCACGGACGTCGCGTTCGCGCTGCTGGCGCTGTGGCTGCTGACGCAGCTGAACGCGGAAATCTGGCTGTTCGGCAACGGCGACCTGCGCCAACTCGTGCCGACGGACTTTGGCATGCGCTACTCGGCGGACGCTTATCTTTTGCTCGAAGCCGGCGTCGCCGCGCTGAATTTCGCCGGCGTGGCTTTCCTGGTCGGCAGCATCGCGGGCTCGTTCGGCGCCGCCGCCATCACGCTGACGGCGCTGATCCTGGCGGCGTTGCTGCTCAAGACCATCGCGTCGATGGCCTTGTTCATTCCGGGCAATCCGGGATTGTGGCTGACGCCAGGCTCGGTGCTGGGCCTGGTGATGGGCGTGATGGCATGGCTGCCGCTCGCGCGATTGTCCGCGCCCAACGCGGTGCGCGCGGCGGTCGCCTGTTTCGCCGCGGCTGTCGTGCTGGTGAACCTCGCGCCGGAAAATCCCTACCTCGTTGCCGCGCTGAAAATCCTGCAGCACGGCCAGTTCCTGCACTTCAATGCCATGATAGGACTGCTGTCGTCCTGCTGGCCTTTCCTCGCGCTGGCTTATCTTGTCTGCCTTTTGCGGCCGGCCGACCCTCGCGAAGATACCGACCGAACCAATCGATGAGACGGGAAACGAAATGACCGACGCGCAAATGGACAGCCTCGATGATTTGCGCCAACGATTGCGCAGATTCGCCGCGGAACGCGACTGGGAGCGGTTCCACACGCCGAAGAACCTCGCCATGTCGGTCGCCATCGAGGCGGCGGAGCTCATGGAACATTTCCAGTGGCGGACCGCGGGCGAAAGCGCAAGCCTCGACGAGGCGTCGCGCCATGAAGTGGCCATGGAAGCGGCGGACGTGCTGCTGTACCTGGTGCGGCTGGCGGACGTGGTCGGCATCGACCTGCACGCCGCCGCGCGCGAGAAGATCGGGCTCAACGCGCTGAAGTATCCGGCTCCCGGCTTATAATGCAGGCCTGCATTCGCGAGGAACGCGCGTGAGTTTCTACAAGCATCATGTTTTTTTCTGCTGCAACCAGCGCAAGAACGGCGAAGCTTGCTGCGAGGACCATGGCGCGCAGAAAATGCGCGATTACGCCAAGTCGCGCATCAAGGAATTGAAGCTCGCCGGCAAGGGCAAGGTGCGCGTCAACCAGGCAGGCTGCCTGGATCGCTGCGAGGAAGGGCCGGTCATCGTCGTTTATCCGGAAGAGGTCTGGTACACCTACGTCGACAAGGAAGACATCGACGAGATCGTCGAAGAGCACCTCGTCAACGGCCGCATCGTCGAGCGCCTGCGGATTTGAAGCCTGCGGCACTGCAAATGCTTTCCATCGACGGTCCGGCCGGCAAGCTGGAAATCGCCGTGACCGAGCCCGACGTTCCGCGGCGGGGCACGGCAATCGTCGCGCATCCCCACCCGCTCTATGGCGGCACGCTCGACAACAAGGTCGTGCAGACCCTGGCGAAAGCCTTCGTCGCGCTCGGCTACTGTGCGCTCAGGCTGAACTTTCGTGGCGTGGGCGCCAGCGACGGCGTGTTCGATGAAGGACGCGGCGAACTGGACGATTTCCTGGCACTTGCCGACTATGGGCGCAAGAATTACGGAGGCGGCGAGCTGGCGATCGGCGGATTTTCCTTCGGCGGCTTCGTGGCCGCGGCCGCGGCCGAGCGCCTGTCGCCATCGCACCTGGTGCTCGCGGCGCCGGCGGTCGGGCGATTCCCGGTTGGCAGCGTGCCGCCCCAAACCCTGGTCGTGCATGGCGAGCAGGACGACGTCGTCCCGCTCCAGGACGTGTTCGATTGGGCGCGCCCGCAGATGCTTCCGGTCACGGTATTTCCGGGCACCGGGCATTTCTTCCACGGCAACCTGGTGGCCTTGCAACGCGTGGTCGAGCGGCATTGCCGCGACTGACGGCGAGCGCCCCGGTGCGATGATGCTGCTGATCAAGTCCTTCCACATCATTTTCATGGTGACGTGGTTCGCCGGGCTGTTCTATTTGCCGCGCCTGTTCGTCTATCACGCCATGAGCGAGGACGCTGTCAGCCGCGAGCGCTTCAAGGTCATGGAGCGCAAGCTGTTCTTCGGCATCATGACGCCGGGCGCCATCCTCACCATCGCGTTCGGGCTGTGGTTGTGGCTGGGCTACGGTTTCTACGGCGGCTGGCTGCACGCCAAGATGGCCCTGGTCGGCATACTCGTCGCCTATCACGTCTACTGCGGTAAATTACTGCTGGATTTCAAGCACGACCGCAACCGGCACGGCCACGCGTACTACCGCTGGCTGAACGAGTTGCCGGTCGTCATCCTGGTTGCCATCATCCTGCTCGTCGAGTTGCAGCCTTTCTGATGCCGTTGGTCCGTTTTCTCGCAGTGCTGGTGCTGGCCGCCGCGGCTATCGCGTTTGCCGCCGAGCCCGAGGCGCGGATCCTGGTGCAGAATTCGCCGCTCGCGGGATTCCAGTTCCATGAAGGTCGGCAGCTTTGGAACCAGCTCAAGGTCGGCGACGTGCTGACCCTGGTGCGCGAACCCGACAATGCCTACGACGCGCGCGCCGTGCGGGTCGACTGGAATGGGCACAAGCTGGGCTACGTGCCCAAAGCGGAGAATGAGGCGGTCGCGCGCCAGATGGATCGCGGCAACAAGCTGGAGGCGCGCATCGTGCGCCTGAACAAGAGTCGCGACCCGTGGAAGCGGGTCGAGTTCGAGGTCTACCTGAAACTCTGAGCCATGCAGGAGAAGCAACGCTATTTCTCGCCCTGTCCGCGCGGCCTCGAGACTGTACTCGCCGGGGAATTGTCCGCGCTGCACGCCACGGATATTGCGCCGACTGAAGGCGGCGTGGGATTCTCCGGCAACAAGGCCCTCGGCTATGCAGTCAACCTCCACAGCCGGATCGCCAGCCGCGTTCTGAAGCAGGTATCCGGCGGACGCTATCGCGACGAGGAAGACATTTATCGCGGCGTCACGGCGCTCGACTGGAAGGCGCTGTTCGATCCCGCCCTCACGATACGCGTGAATGTCGCGGCAATATCGAGCCCGCTGCAAAGCCTCGAGTTCATCACATTGCGCATCAAGGATGCCGTCTGCGACAAGTTCCGCGCGCAAACCGGAAAGCGCCCGAGCGTAGACACCGCGGAACCCGCCGTGCGCATCCACGCGTTCCTGGAAGCCGATCGCTACACGCTGTACCTCGATACTTCCGGAGAACCGTTGTTCAAGCGCGCGTTGCGGCACACGGGCGAGGCGCCGCTGCGCGAAAACCTCGCCGCGGGCATCCTGGCCCTGAGCGGCTGGACCCCGGACCGGCCGTTGCTCGACCCGATGTGCGGCAGCGGCAGCTTCCTCATCGAGGCCGCGAGCATCGCGCTCGGCATCGCGCCTGGATCAAACAGGCGGTTCGCGTTCGAGAAGCTGAGCGATTTCGACGGCATGCAATGGCAAGCCGTCAAGAAAGCCGCCACCGTCGCCGCGCTGAATCCTAGGCCGGCGCTGTTCGGCAGCGATCTCTACGGCGACGCGCTGAAGCTCGCGCGAGAGAATCTCGCGGCGGCCGGCTTCAGCGACGCGGTCAGTCTCAAGCAGGCAAACGTGCTGGAGCTTTCGGCGCCGGCGGAAGAAGGCGTGCTGGTCGCGAACCCGCCCTACGGGGTTCGCATCGGCGAGCAGGACGATCTCGCGGCGTTCTATCCGAAGCTCGGAGATGTGCTCAAGAAAAAATTCGCCGGCTGGCGCGCGTACCTGTTTACCGGCGACCTGCGCGTGCCCAAGCTGATCGGCCTGACGCCATCGAAGCGCACGCCGCTTTACAACGGGGCGCTGGAGTGCCGGCTCTATGAATTCAAGATCGTGAGCGGGGCGATGCGCAGGGAAACATCAGGCGCGAGGCACTAGGCATCAGGCGCGAGTAGTTCAAAGCTTGGCTCTCGAGCCTCGTGCCTGGGGTCAGACGATGTTCAGGTGGTCGACGCCCGAGGTCAGGTCGCGGTCCTTCATTTCCTTGCCGTGCAGCTTGATCTGCAGGCGCAATTCATTCATGGAGTCGGCGTTGCGCATGGCGTCCTCGTAGCTGATCTTGCCGCCTTCGTACAGGTCGAACAGTGCCTGGTCGAAGGTCTGCATGCCCAGCTCGCGCGACTTCTTCATGATTTCCTTGATCTCGTGTACCTCGCCCTTGAATATCAGGTCGGAAATCAGCGGCGAGTTCAGCAGGATCTCGATCGCGGCCGCACGACCCTTGGTTTCTTTCAACGGGATCAGGCGCTGCGAGATCAGCCCCTTCAGGTTGAGCGACAAGTCCATCAGCAACTGCTGGCGGCGCTCCTCGGGGAAGAAGTTGATGATCCGGTCGAGCGCCTGGTTCGCGCTGTTCGCGTGCAGCGTGCCCATGCACAAGTGGCCGGTTTCGGCGAAGGCGATGGCGTGTTCCATGGTCTCGCGTTCGCGAATTTCCCCGATCAGGATCACGTCGGGGGCCTGGCGCAGCGTGTTCTTCAGCGCCGCTTCCCACGATTCCGTATCCACGCCGACCTCGCGCTGGGTAATCAGGCAGTTCTTGTGGTCATGCACGTACTCGATCGGGTCCTCGATCGTGATGATGTGGCCGTGGCTGTTTTCGTTGCGGTAGCCGATCATCGCGGCGAGCGTTGTCGATTTGCCCGAACCCGTGCCGCCCACCATGATGACCAGGCCGCGCTTGGTCATGGCCACGTCCTTCAGCACGGGCGGCAGGCCGAGATCGTCCATCTTCGGAATAGTCGTGGTGATGGTCCGCAGCACGATGCCCACACGTTGCTGCTGGACGAAGGCGTTGACGCGGAAACGTCCGATGCCGGGCGGGTTGATGGCGAAGTTGCACTCGCGGCTGGCTTCGAATTCCTGCGCCTGCTTGTCGTTCATCAGGGAGCGGGCGAGTTCCTGCGTATGCTGCGGCGTCAGGCTCTGGTTCGACACCGGCGTCATCTTGCCGTCGAGCTTGAACGCGGGCGGAAAGCCGGCCGTGATGAAAAGGTCGGAGGCCTTTTTCGCGATCATTGCGCGCAACAGCTCGTGTATGAATTTGACGGCCTGGTCTCTTTCCATCTTGCTGCTCCCGGGGTTCTGCGACGGCGTGAATTAGTTGAATGCGTCCTTGTTGGCGGCCTTGGCGCGAGCCTCTTCCTTGCCGATGACGTTGCGCTTGACCAGCTCGGTGAGGTTCTGGTCCAGCGTCTGCATGCCGAGTTGCTGGCCGGTCTGGATTGCCGAATACATTTGCGCGATCTTGGCCTCGCGAATCAGGTTGCGGATGGCCGGCGTGCCGATCATGATTTCGTGGGCCGCCGCGCGGCCGCTGCCGTCCTTGGTCTTGCACAGCGTCTGCGAAATGACCGCCCGCAGCGATTCCGACAGCATCGCGCGCACCATTTCTTTTTCCGCAGCCGGGAAGACGTCGATGATCCGGTCCACCGTCTTGGCGGCCGAGCTCGTGTGAAGGGTGCCGAACACCAGGTGGCCCGTTTCCGCGGCTGTCAGCGCCAGCCGGATGGTTTCCAGGTCGCGCAATTCGCCGACCAGGATGATGTCCGGGTCTTCGCGCAATGCCGAGCGCAGCGCATTGTTGAACGAAAGCGTATGCGGACCGACCTCGCGCTGGTTGATCAGGCATTTCTTCGATTCGTGCACGAACTCGATCGGGTCCTCCACCGTGAGGATGTGGCCCATCTCGTTTTCGTTGATGTCGTTGACCATGGCGGCGAGCGTTGTCGACTTGCCCGACCCTGTCGGACCGGTCACCAGCACGACGCCGCGCGGATACTGGGCGATTTCCTTGAAGATCGCCGGTGCCTTGAGCTCTTCCAGGCTGAGTACCTTGGAAGGGATGGTCCGCATGACCGCGCCGGCGCCGCGATTCTGCACAAAAGCGTTCACGCGGAACCGCGCAAGGTTCGGGATCGCGAACGAGAAGTCGCATTCGAGGTTTTCCTCGTAGAACTTGCGCTGGCCGTCGTTCATGATGTCGTAGATCATCGCGTGCACGTCCTTGTGCTCCATCGGCGGCAGGTTGATGCGTCGGACATCGCCGTGCACGCGGATCATGGGCGGAAGGCCTGCCGACAGGTGCAGGTCGGAAGCCTTGTTCTTGACGACGAAAGCAAGGAGTTCGGCGATGTCCATTTATAATTCTCCGAAGACGGCGAGAGGCTGACACCAGCCTTGTGCCGCCGGCCATGATATGGGTCGATATGGCTGCGGATCGATGCGAGCGCAACCCAAAAATGCTCGCTGCATTCGATGGTTACAAACGAGAATGCAAGGGAATTATGACAACAATAGCGGCCCGCTTGCAAGCCGTTCGCGACCGCATCCGCGCTGCGGCACAAACTGCCGAAAGGCCGCCGGAAAGCATCGGGTTGATTGCGGTCAGCAAGACGTTTTCACCTGCGGCCATCGCCGAGGCCTGTGAAGCCGGGCAGCTCGCGTTCGGCGAGAACTACCTGCAGGAGGCGGCAGCGAAAATCGCCGCCTTGGCTGAATCGAGGGGCCACCGCCCGGCGGCGCAGCGTATCCAATGGCACTTCATCGGCCCGATCCAGAGCAACAAGACCCGGCAAATCGCCGAGCTGTTCGACTGGGTGCACAGCGTCGACCGCCTGAAAATCGCGCAACGCCTGGCCGACGCACGGCCGCCGGGCCTCGCGCCCCTCCAGATCTGCATCCAGGTCAATGTGAGCGGGGAAGCCTCGAAAAGCGGCGTGCCGCCGGAGCAGGCGCTGGAACTGGCGCGGCCCCTGTCGCAGCTTCCCCGCATCCGCCTGCGCGGCTTGATGGGCATCCCCGAACCGACCGGCGATCCCGTTGCGCAGCGCTCGCGGTTCCGCCAGATCCGGGAGTTGAAGGATGACATCGTCGCCGGCGGCATCGCGCTCGACACGTTGTCGATGGGAATGTCCGACGACCTCGAGTCGGCAATCGCCGAGGGTGCGACCCTGGTGCGCATCGGGCGGGCCATTTTCGGCGACAGGCCGCGTCAGGCATGAGCGGTGATTTGCCGCGCGCCCCGGGGCGCACCTATACTGGCCGGCCGGTTGCGCACCTCTGCCGGCCCAAGACCAGAAGAACCGCGAAAATTTCGGAGGAAAGGAACATGTACATGAAGAACTGGATGGTGGTTGTTGGCCTGCTGCTCGCCTTGCCTGGTGCCGTCATGGCGGCCAAGCCGGGATACCTGCACGTGACCGAAACGGTCGAGATCAATGCGCCGGCCGCCAAGGTCTGGGGATTGGTCAAGGACTGGAACGGGTTGCACAAGTGGCATCCGGCGTTTTCGAACGCCGAGATCAAGTCCGGCGAAAACAACAAGGTCGGTGCCGTGCGCACCCTGACCCTGGCCGACGGCGGCGCGAAATTCGACGAGCAACTCGATGGTTTCAGCGACAAGCAGCGCAAGTACAGCTACCGGATCATCAGCGATTCCCCGCTGCCGATTGCGGACTACTCTTCCTCCATCCAGGTGAAATCCGGCAAGGCGAAGGGCACGTCCGTGCTGGTCTGGAAGGGCAAGTTCAAGCGCAAGGTCGCGGACAACCCGCCGGCGGGGCAGGATGACGCGGGCGTCAAGAAGACCATTAGCGGCGCCTACCAGGCCGGCTTGCAGAACGCGAAAAAGCTGGCGGAAACGAAGTAGCGATCCGTCGCGGCGCGGATGCGATCCGCGCCGCCCGCGTTCCCGGCGGAACGCCCGAACCCCGAATCATGCGCATACTTTTCCTAGGCGGCGGCAACATGGCCTCCGCGATGGTCGGCGGCCTGCTCCAGCAAGGTTTCCCGCCCGGAGCCCTGCGCGCCCTGGACGTGGCGGAGGACGCGCGCCGACGGCTGCAACAACAGTTCGGCATTGCCACCGCCGCCGTGCTCGACAGCAGGATCGAGGAGGACGTGGTGCTGCTGGCGGTCAAGCCGCAGCAGATGCGCGCCGTCGCGCTCGACATGTCCGGCCGCCTGGGCGGCCAGCTCGTCATCAGCATCGCCGCCGGCATCCGGACGGACGACCTGGCGCGCTGGCTCGGCGGCCACCGGCGCATCGTGCGCGTGATGCCGAATACGCCCGCGCTCATGCGCGCCGGCGTCTCCGGCCTGTTCGCGCCGGCGCACGTCGCGAAGCCCGACCGCGATAGCGCGCAGCACATCCTCGGCGCGGTCGGCGCGACGGTGTGGGTGGATCGCGAAGCGGACCTCGATGCCGTGACGGCAATTTCCGGCAGCGGTCCCGCCTACGTGTTCTACTTCATCGAGGCGCTGGAACAGGCGGCGGCGGAGCTGGGCCTGAGCGGTGAACAGGCGCACGTGCTTGCCATCCAGACCTTCGTCGGCGCGGCCCGGCTCGCCGCGGCCAGTGCGGAGTCGCCCTCGCAGCTGCGCGCGCGCGTGACGTCGAAGGCGGGGACGACGGAGGCGGCGTTGAAAGCCATGGAGGCCGTCGACCTTAAGCGGCTGATCGCGACCGCGGTGCATGCCGCCGCCAGGCGATCGAAGGAATTGGGGGACGAGTTCGGCAAGGACTGACAGTCAATGAATGCGGCGCTGATTTTTCTGCTCGAAGTTTTCCTCGGCCTGTTCTCGCTGGCGCTGCTGTTGCGCTTCTACCTGCAGGCCGTGCGCGCCCCGGCGCGCAATCCCTTGTCGCAGTTCCTGTCGGCGCTGACGGATTTCATCGTGCGACCGACGCGCCGCGTGGTCCCCGGCCTGTGGGGCTACGACCTCTCCACGTTGCTGCTCTCCTGGACGACGGAACTGCTTCTCGTCGGCTGTGTGCTCGCCCTGAAGGGCTACCAGTTCGGGCCCGGCGTGGGCAACGCGGTCCTCGCGTTGATGTTGCTGTCGGCCGTCAACCTGCTCGAACTCTTCATCTACATCCTGATGGTGGCCGTATTTGCGCAGGCCATCCTGTCGTTCGTCGCCCCGCGCGGACCTGCCGCGCCGATCTTGTGGAGCATGACGCGGCCATTCCTGGCCGTGTTCCAACGACGCATTCCCACCGTCGGCGGTGTCGACCTCTCGCCGCTGTTCGTCCTCGTGGCATGCCAGGTGATCCTGATGTGGCCGCTCGATGCGCTCAAGGCGGCCGTGACGCGCATGCTGTGACCGGGTTGTCCCGGCAAGTTTGACCTGCCGGGCAGCCGGGTTATGATTCGGGCTGGCAGCGGGGGCGCGCCAGCATCGTGGAGGTCATGATCGCGGAAATCGCAAATCCGGAGATCCGGATTCGGGAAAATCGGACCGTCGAAACTCACGGCCAGGCGAATTGCTTCCTGGCGAGGGCCAAAGGGCTGCTGCACGCATGACCAGCGATCTCGAGAACCAGGTTTCCGCATATCAGCAGTGGCGCGACGAGCTGCGCAACTGCATACAGTCCTACCAGAACTGGCTGGAGAACAACGGCCACGCCGACATCCAGCGCAGCCTGCGCATCTACGACCTCATCGAAAGCCTGCGCAACGATCGCATGATCCTGGCCTTCCTCGCGGAGTTCTCGCGCGGCAAGACCGAGCTCATCAACGCGATGTTCTTTTCCGATTTCAAGCAGCGCCTGCTGCCCTCGGACGTCGGGCGCACCACCATGTGCCCGACCGAGATTTTCTTCGACGCCTCCGAAGAGCCCTACATCAAGCTGCTGCCGATCGAATCGCGAAAGGGCGACGACAGCATCGCGGCGCTCAAGCACAAGGCCGTCGAGTGGGTGAAGATCAAGCTGAACCTCTCCTCCCAGGACGAGATGGCCAAGGCGATGTCCAGCCTCGCCCAGGTCAAGTCGGTCTCGGTCGAGGAAGCCGGCGCGCTGGGCCTGCTCGACGAGGCCGATTTCGTCACGACGACCGTCGTGGTCAAGTACGGCGGCAAGGTCGAAATTCCCTGCTGGCGCCATGCGCTGATCAATTATCCGCACCCGTTGCTGAAGAAGGGCCTCGTCATCCTCGATACGCCGGGCCTGAATGCGCTGGGCACCGAGCCGGAACTGACGCTGTCCATGATCCCGAGCGCGCATGCCGTTCTGTTCCTGCTGGCGATGGACACCGGCGTGACGAAATCCGACCTCGACGTCTGGCAGAAGTACGTGCAGAGCTATGTCACGCGCCGCATTGCCGTGCTGAACAAGATCGACCTGATGTGGGACGAGCTGAAGACAGACGAGCAGATCGACCTGGCCATCGAGCGCCAGCTCGTCGAGACGGCGCGCATCTTGGGCCTGCCGCGCGACCACGTCATCGCGCTGTCGGCGCAGAAGGGGCTCATCGCCCGCATCCGCGGCGACGCCGGCATGCTGGTGAAAAGCGGGATCGAGGTGCTGGAGCGCCTGCTTGCCGACGAGATCATTCCTTCCAAGCAGCAGATCCTGCGCGCCGCCGTGTCGCGCGAGATCGGCAACATGCTGGTGACCTCGCTGCAGAGCGTGACCAACCAGCTGGCCAGCACCCGCAGCGAGCTTCAGGAGATGTCCCGCCTTTCGGGGAAGAATCGCGATCTCGCGAAGGCACTGCTGACACGGCTGGAGCAGGACAAGAGTGCGTACATGCGCCACATGGATACCTTCAAGCGCTCGTCGGCGACGGTGTTCAAGCAAGGCAACGTGCTGATCGGGACGCTGGCCGACGAACGCCTGGACGAGATGATGAACAAGAGCCTGGAATCCATCGAGGGCAGCTGGACCACGGCAGGCCTCATGCGCAGCATGCAGGCGCTGTTCGACGCGTTTTCGCGCCAGGCCGAGAAGATCCTCGAATTCGCCAGCGAGACGCGCAACTACGTCGACGGCGTCTACACCGAGTTCCACAAACTCTACGGCTTTCCCAAGATGACGCCGCCCGCGCTCAACCTGGAACGCCACATCCTGCGCATGCATTCGCTGCACCAGAACACCGAGCGCTTCTGCAAGGATCCCGTGAACGTCATGACCGAGAAGCACTTCCTGGTGCGGCGCTTCTATGGCGGCCTGGTCGCGAACGCACGCGAGCTCTTCACGCAACTGCGCCTCGAACTGGAAGCCTGGGTCGCGTCCGCGCTGTCGCCCCTGTCGATGCAGTTGAAGGAGCACCAGAAGCTGCTCGAGCGCAAGGTCGACAACGTGCGCAGGGTTGCCGGCGACGTGAACACCTTGCAGGAGCGCGTGCGCCAGCTCGAGCAGCAGCAGTTGCAACTCGGCAAGCAGGTCGAGGAGCTGACCTTGATCCGCGACGTCCTGCAGCGCGATCCGGCCGAGACCAGGGTCGCGAAGGTGGCTTGACCTCGTCTTATCGGCCGGCCGCTTCGGCCCCGGCACATTCCGAATTCAATCACGAGCGCATGTTCCGATGACGTTGTTGCGCGACCTGTCGCTTTCCGCCGTGGTGGCTGGATTCGTGACCGTGCTGGTCGGATTCACGAGCACGGCCGTCATCGTGTTCCAGGCGGCGAACGCTGTCGGCGCCGGCCCGGCGGAAATCGCATCCTGGATGTGGGCCCTCGGACTCGCCATGGGCCTGACCTGCATTGGGCTGTCGTTGCGCTATCGCATGCCGGTGGTGACCGCGTGGTCCACGCCTGGCGCCGCGATGCTGATCACCGGCGCGGCGGGCGTCGGGCTGCCGGAGGCAATCGGTGCCTTCCTGATATCGGGGCTTTTGATCGCGATCGCTGGTTTTTCAGGGTGGTTCGAGCGCGCGCTCAATCGCATTCCGATTTCCATTGCATCCGGCATGCTCGCCGGAGTCTTGCTGCGCTTCGGCCTGGATCTATTTGTCGTGATGAAGGCGCAGTTCCTGATGGTGTTCGCCATGTTCGCCGTCTATCTTGCCCTGCGCCGCGTCTCACCGCGCTACGCCGTCATTTGCGCCTTCATTCTCGGAATTGGCATCGCGGCGTGGCAGGGCACGTTGCGCATGAACGGCGTTCATCTGGAACTGGCTACCCCGGTCTGGATCACGCCCGCGTTTTCGATGAGCGCATTGATCGGCGTGGCACTCCCCCTGTTCATCGTAACCATGGCATCGCAGAACGCGCCTGGTGTAGCAGTCATTCGAGCCTCCGGCTATCCCGTGCCGATATCGCCCGCCATCGGGTGGACGGGTGTAGCGACCGTGGTCTTCGCACCGTTCGGCGCGTTTGCCGTAAATCTCGCCGCGATCACCGCGGCGATCTGCATGGGCCGCGAGTCGCACGAAGATACCGCCCGACGCTATACCGCGTCGGTCGCAGCGGGATTTTTCTATATCCTGATCGGCCTGTTCGGCGCGACGGTCGGCGCGCTGTTCGCGGCTTTTCCCCATGAACTCGTGGCCGCCATCGCCGGCCTCGCGCTCATCGGCACCATCGGCAACGGACTCGCGGCGGCGCTCACGAACGAGCGCGATCGCGAGCCCGCATTGATAACCTTCCTTGTCGCGGCGTCAGGCGTGACGTTGTTCGGCATCGGATCGGCCTTCTGGGGATTGATCGCGGGCAGCCTCACGCTGGTTATTTTGAGGTTTGCAGTCAAAAAGTAATTCGCCGCCTGCGCAGAAACCTATCGGATAGCGGAAAGTCGAACCGGTAACCAACCGGAGACATGCATGCTGTTCGAGCCGCAGTTGCGAAAATGGCGCTGGATCGCGTTCCTCGCCACCGTCCTCAATCTCGCATTCAACGCGCTGGCCCCGCACCTGCCGCTCGGCAAAGGCAGCATCCTCGAGATCACGCAACGACATCCGACGCTGTTTTCGCCGGCGCCATACGCATTTTCCATCTGGGGACTGATTTATCTCACGACGCTCGCCTACGCGATCTACCAGTTGCGGCCAGGCCAGCGCCATGTCGATGCCTACGATCGCATGGCGAAACCGCTGGCGGCGCTCAACGCGCTGGCAACTGCGTGGATCGTCGTTTTCCAGAACGACCTCATCGCATGGAGCGTGGCGGTCATTTTCGCTTCGCTCTTTTTTGCGTGGATGTTCCTTGTTCACGCCAACCGAGCTGCGGATCGGCAGGAGATCGATCGATGGATATTGCTGCCGGCGACATTGTGGTTCGCCTGGCTGTCCGTGGCGGCCATCGCGAACGTGTCGCTCTTCGTTGGCGACCTGGGTTGGTCCGACGGCAATCAGGTTTCGTGGGCCCTTGCCGCGATCGGCATCGCGGTCGCGTCCGGTTTCCTGATCGGCAGCCGATTCCACAGCTGGGTCTATCCGCTGGTAATGGCCTGGGCCGCGGCCTCCGTCTGGATGGAGCGAAAATCCGATTCGCGGCTCGTGGCCATGTTTGCGCTGCTGGCGTGCGCAATGATGCTCGCATGGTCAGCGTACTGCGCCATGCGCACGCGGCGGGCCAAGCGCGGCTTCCGAATTTTTCGCGGCCCCATAGACGCGCGTTAGGCGAAGCGCGTCCTGCACCGGTGTCTTCGCAGGCAATCAGCAGCGACATTCCAGCCAGGCTCGATCGCCTGCCGTGGTCGGCATGGCATTGGCGGGTTGTCATCGCACTCGGCGTCGCCTGGGTGCTCGATGGGCTCGAGGTGACGCTGGTCGGATCGCTGGGCGGCATGCTCGAGCGGCCGGATGCGCTCGGGCTCTCGGCGGCCCAGGTCGGTTGGGCAGGCTCGGCGTACATAGGAGGCGCGGTTGCGGGCGCGCTCGGCTTTGGCCGGCTCGCCGATCGCCTCGGCCGCAAGCGGCTGTTCCTGATGACCCTGGTCGTCTATCTTTGCGCGACGCTTGCGACGGCGATCTCGTTCAATTTTGTGACGTTCGCGCTATGCCGCTTCGTTACCGGTATCGGCATCGGCGGAGAATACGCCGCCATCAATTCCGCCATCGACGAGCTCATTCCCGCGCGCGTGCGCGGCCGCGTGAATCTCACCATCAACGGAAGCTTCTGGATTGGCGCCGCGGTAGGGGCGCTGCTCAGCCTGGTATTGCTCGATCCGCGGCGGTTCCCGCCGGACGCCGGCTGGCGCATAGCCTTTGCCGCCGGCGCGCTGCTGGCATTCGCCATCATGCTGGTGCGACGCCACGTGCCCGAAAGTCCGCGCTGGCTGATCCTGCATGGGCGCGCAAGCGAAGCGGAGCGCGAAGTCGCTCGCATCGAGGCTGCCATTGCGCGAACGAACGGCCCGCTGGCCGCGCCGTCGCGCAGGCTTTCGATCACCCCAAGACAATTGCCGAGCTGGCGCGAAATCGCAAACGTGCTGCTAAAGCGCTATCCGGGCCGTACATTTTTCGTCATGGCGCTGATGGTTTCGCAGGCCTTTTTCTATAACGCGATTTTCTTCACGTACGCTCTCGTACTGACCCGCTTCGAGGGCGTTGCCGATACCGATGTAGGTCTTTACATCCTGCCGTTCGCGGCGGCGAATTTTCTCGGCCCATTGATCCTTGGCCCGTTGTTCGACCGGTATGGCCGTCGCCGCATGATCGCGATTACGTTTGTGCTTTCCGGAGCGGGTTTACTGTTCACCGGTTTCGGTTTCACGCGTGGCTGGCTCGATGCCATGTCACAAACGCTGTGCTGGTCCGGTGTATTTTTCCTGGCTTCCGCCGCCGCGAGCTCGGCCTACCTGTCGGCAAGCGAAATCTTTCCGCTCGAGATGCGCGCCGTCGCCATTTCGATTTTCTACGCGGCGGGAACCGGCACCGGTGGTTTCGTTGCGCCCGCACTGCTTGGCGTGCTGATCGAAACCGGCAACCGGAACGCCGTTTTTGCCGGATATGCCATCGGCGCGTTGCTTGTCATCGCCGCCGGCTTCATCGCGCTGCGTTTCGGTGTCGACGCGGAGCGCAAATCCTTGGAAGACATCACGCCGCCGCTTGGCGCCGGTGCTTGAACGCGGGGCGATCTGGCGCTATTGCTACATCAACACGATGTCGTACTGCTCCTGCGTGTAGATGCTCTCGACCTGCAGCGAGATCGGCTTGGCGATGAATTCTTCGAGCATCGCCAGGCTTTGCGATTCCTCGTCGAGGAAAATGTCGATGACCTTCTGCGAAGCGAGGATGCGGAATTCGCGGGCGTCGAACTGGCGGGATTCGCGCACGAGCTCGCGCAGGATCTCGTAGCAGATGGTCTGCGCCGTCTTGACCTCGCCGCGCGCCTGGCAGGTCGGGCAGGGCTCGCACAGGATGTGCGCCAGGCTTTCGCGCGTGCGCTTGCGCGTCATTTCCACCAGCCCCAGGTGGGTGAAGCCGTTTACCGTCATGCGCGTGCGGTCCGGCAGCAGCGCCTTCTTGAATTCGGCGAGGACGGCGCTGCGATGCGCCTCGTTGTCCATGTCGATGAAGTCGACGATGATGATGCCGCCGAGGTTGCGCAGGCGCAGCTGCCGCGCGATGACCTGGGCGGCCTCGAGGTTGGTCTTGAAAATGGTGTCGTCGAAGTTGCGGCCGCCGACGAAGCCGCCGGTGTTGACGTCTATCGTCGTCAGCGCCTCGGTCTGGTCGATGATCAAATAGCCGCCGGACTTCAGCGGCACGCGGCGCGCCAGCGCGCGCTCGATTTCCTCCTCCACCCCGTACAGGTCGAACAACGGGCGATCGCCGGCGTAGTGATGGATGCGATCGACGAAGGCATGCGTGTACTCCGCGGCGAATTCCTTCATGCGCAGGAAGGTTTCGCGCGAATCCACCAGGATGCGGTCGCTCTGGTCGTTGATGAAGTCGCGCAGCACGCGCAGCGACAGCCCGAGGTCCTGGTAGAGCAGGGACGGTGCTCCCAGGGTGCGCGATTTCTCCTGGATGCCGGACCACAGCTTGCGCAGGTATTCGATGTCGGAGCCGAGCTCCTTTTCGCCGGCGGTTTCCGCCATCGTGCGCACGATGTAGCCGCCGGACTCGTCGGCGGGGATCAGGTGTTGCAGCTTTTCGCGCAGCAGGGCGCGCTCGTTCTCGTCCTCGATGCGCTGGGAGATGCCGATGTGCGATTCCTGCGGCAGGTAGACCAGCAGGCGGCCCGCGATGCTGATCTGCGTGGACAGCCGGGCACCCTTGGTGCCGATCGGGTCCTTGATGACCTGCACGAGCAGCCGTTGGCCGTCATGCAGGATGCGCTCGATCGGCTTCGCGTCCTCGTGGTTCTGGCGGTGGTTCCAGATGTCGGCGACGTGCAGGAAGGCGGCGCGATCGAGCCCGATCTGGATGAACGCGGATTGCATGCCGGGCAGCACGCGGCTGACCTCGCCGACGTAGATGTTGCCGACGATGCCGCGGCTGCCGCTGCGCTCGACGTGCAGTTCCTGCGCGACGCCCTGCTGCATCACCGCGACCCGCGTTTCCTGCGGGGTGACGTTGATGAGGATCTCCTCGTTCACAGCAGCTGGAAGCCGAAGTGCGAGAGCAGGCGGGAAGTTTCGAACATCGGCAGGCCGACGACGCCGCTGTAGCTGCCGTTGATGGATTCGATGAACATCGAGGCCTTGCCCTGGATGCCGTAGGCTCCCGCCTTGTCCATCGGGTCGCCGGTGGCGACATAGCGGCGGATCTCGTCGTCGGAAAGCTCGCGCAGGCGAACCTCGGTGATCGACAGGGCTTCACGCACCGTGTCGTGGTATTTCACCGCGACCGCCGAATAGACCTGGTGCGTGCTGTTGGACAGGCGCTTCAACATTGCGACCGCGTCCTCGCGGTCCGTCGGCTTGCTGAGGATGGCGTCGTTGAAGGCGACGGTCGTGTCGCCGGCGAGCACCGGGTGGCGCATCAGCCGCCGCTGCTCCAGACGCAGCCAGCCGGCTTCGGCTTTCAGCCGCGCCACGCGCACGACATAGTCCCGCGGCACTTCATTGCCGATGGGCGACTCGTCGAAATCCGCGTCGCGGCCCGCGCCTTCGCGCAGCAGCAGCATTTCGAAATTCACGCCCATCTGCTTGAGCAGTTCGCGCCGGCGCGAGCTGCGCGAGGCGAGGTAGATGTGTTTTTCCAGTGACGGCACGTGCGTTCGGCTCTTGGTGTGGTCGCGCCCGGCTTCGCGGGCGCCTATTCCCGGTGATAAGGATGGTTCTGGATCATGGATACGGCGCGATAAAGCTGCTCGGCAAGCAGCACCCGCACCAGCGCATGCGGGAGCGTCATCGCCGATAGCGAAAGCAGCAGGTCGGCGCCGGCCTTCAGTCCGGCATCCAGTCCATCCGCGCTGCCGATCATGAAAGCCACGTCGCGGCCTTCCTGCATCCAGGCCGACATCCTTCGCGCCAGGTCGGCGGTGGACAGCGTCTTGCCGCGTTCATCCAGCGCTATTCTTACACAGCCCGGCGCAATGGCAGAATCGATGCGGGTTTTTTCGATTCCGAGGATGCGCGCCACCGACGCGGCCGACGATTTCTGGCGGCTGCGGGGCGCCGGCTTGATCTCGGCGAGTTCGATGCGCGCCTCGCGCGGCATGCGCCTGGCGTAATCCTCGAAGCCGGCCGCCACCCAGGCGGGTGGCTTGTGGCCGACGCAGAGGATGCGCAGGATCAATCGGGCTTACAGGGCCGCTGGCGGCTCCGCCGCCGGGGCATTTCTCCACGTCGTCGGGTGCGGGGACGGGGGGCGGCCACCCCAGAGCTGTTCCAGGTTGTAATAGGCGCGTATCGCCGGCTGCATGACATGCACGACGACGTCGCCCAGGTCGACCAGCACCCATTCGCCGGTTTGCTCCCCTTCCAGGCCCTGCGACTTCACGCCCAGGTCGCGGAGTTTTTCCTGGACGTTGTGGGCGAGCGCCTTGGTCTGGCGCGCGGATTCGGCGGTGGCGACGATCATGTAATCGAACAACGAGGTGAGTTTCCTGACGTCGAGGACGGTGATGTCCCTGGCCTTGATCTCTTCGAGCGCCTCGACGGCGGCTTGCTTGACGGCTTCAACGTGCATCGCGTTCCTTGTAAAGGCGGTTGCGTTCAATGTAATCGAGAACCTGATCGGGAACCAGATACCGGGCGCTTGCCCCCGCGGCCAGCAAAGCCCGGATGGTGGTCGCGGCGATGTCCAGCGCGGTGATCTCCCTGGCGTATATGGCGCCGGCGCTGTCCCGCCGCAAGAGGCCGGTGGAGGACACCAGCCTCTGCAGGTAAACCTTGCGCAGCGGGCCGGGCAGCGAGGATTGCATCTGCTGCAGCGAGAAACCCGGCCGATGCGCCACCACGATGTGGGCCAGTTCGAACAATTCCTCCCAGCGGTGCCAGGTCGTAAGGGTCGAAAAGGCATCCGCTCCGGTGATCAGACAGATGGGCCGGTCGCCGAGTTCGGCGCGCAGCTCGGTCAGCGTGTCGAAGGTGTAGCACACGCCCTGCCGGCGGATTTCCCGGTCGTCCGCCTGAAGGCGCGGATTGCCGGCGATCGCCAGGCGGACCATTTCCAGCCTTTGCTCGCCGGTAACCCGCGGCGTGCCCCGGTGCGGCGGATTGCCGGTCGGGATCAAGCGCACCGAGGAGAGCCCGACCGCGTCCGCGATTTCCTCGGCGAGGCGCAGGTGAGCGAAATGCACGGGATCGAAAGTCCCGCCCAGCACGCCGATCGGGGTGGGGGAACTCAACTGCTGGCGTTCAGCGAACGGCGGCGGAGGTTCAGAATCGGGGCCCTTGCGGCGATGGTCGGCCGCCGCTCACAGCAGAACGCGACGGATGTCGGACAGGACGGCCGTCAGGTTCGTGATGAAGCGCGCGCCCTGCGCGCCGTCCACTGCGCGGTGATCGTAGGACAGCGACAGCGGCAGCATCAGCCGCGGCACGAACTGGCTGTCCTTCCAGACCGGCTTCATGGCGGCCTTCGACACGCCGAGGATCGCGACCTCGGGCGCGTTGATGATCGGCGTGAAATGCGTGCCACCGATGCCCCCCAGGCTGGAAATCGAGAACGTGCCTCCCTGCATTTCCGCGGGACCGAGCTTGCCGTCGCGAGCGCGCACGCTGATCTCGCCGAGTTCCTTCGCGAGCTGCAGCACGCCTTTCTGGTCCACGTCGCGCACGACCGGCACCACCAGGCCGCCCGGCGTGTCGACCGCGACGCCGATGTGGTAGTACTTCTTCAGGATCAGCGCATCGCCGCCGGGCGCCATCGAGGAATTGAATTCGGGATGGTTCTTCAGCGCCGCCACCACGGCCTTCATGATGAAGGCGAGCGGCGTGAGCTTGACGCCCTGCTTCTGCGCCTCGTCCGCCATGCTCTTGCGGAAGGCTTCGAGCTCGGTGATGTCCGCCTCGTCGTTCTGCGTGACGTGCGGGATCGACACCCAGTTCCGATGCAGGAAGGGACCGGAGATTTTCTTGATGCGCGACAGCGCCGCGGTTTCCACCGGTCCGAATTTCGCGAAATCCACCTGCGGCCACGCCGGCAGGCCGAGCGCCAGGCCGGAACCGCCGCCGCTTCCCGTGGAGGGCTGCGCCAGCGCGGTCTTCACGAAACCGGCGATGTCTTCCTTGAGGATGCGCTCCTTCGGGCCGCTGCCCTTGACGCGGCCGAGATCGACGCCAAGCTCGCGGGCAAAGCGGCGCACCGAGGGGCTCGCATGCGCGCGCGCAAAGCCTTCTTCGTTGATGGGCGCGGCGGAGGCTGCGGGGGCCGGAACCGCCGAGACTGGCGCGGGCGCGGCGGCCTGCGGTGCAGGCGCCGGAGCGGGTGAAGGTGCCGGTGCTGCGGCAGCGGCTGGTGCTGGTGTCGACGCGGCTGCGGGTTTCTGCGGTGCCGGCGCCGCCGCACCGCCTTCGCTGACTTCTATGCTCAGGATCGCGGCGCCTTCGGAGACCTTGTCGCCGGCCTTGATCTTGAGCTCCTTGACCACGCCAGCGAACGGCGCCGGCACTTCCATCGTCGCCTTGTCGGATTCCAGCGTGATCAGCGAATCCTCCGCCTTGACGCTGTCGCCCGGCTTGACCAGGACTTCGATGACGGGGATGTTCTTGAAATCGCCGATGTCGGGAACGAGGACGTCTCTGAGGCTGCCCATTGTGAATTCAGTGGCTGGTAATCAGTGGTTGGTGGATGGTAACGATAAAAGCGTGAATGAGTGAAGGCGGGAAGGAGGTGAAGGGTTCAAACCCCGATTGCCTCGAGCTTTCCGCGAAGCGACACATTCACTCATTCACCCCTTCACGCTTTTCTAAACCGTAACCGGGTTCGCCTTGTCCGGATCGATGCCGTACTTCCTGATCGCCTTGGCGACCGTAGCGGCCGGAACCGTCCCTTCGTCGGCCAGTGCCTTCAGCGCAGCCACCGCGACGTAGTTGCGATCGACCTCGAAGAATTTGCGCAGTTGCCGGCGATAGTCCGAGCGGCCGTAGCCGTCGGTGCCGAGCACCACGTAGGGCTTGTAGATGAACGGCCGGATCTGGTCGGCGAAGAGCTTCATGTAATCGGTCGCGGCGACCACCGGGCCGGGCGCGGAATTCAGGCATTTGCCGACGTAGGTCTCGCGCGGCTTTTCCTCCGGGTGCAGCAGGTTCCAGCGCTGCACGTCCAGGCCTTCGCGGCGCAGCTCGTTGAAGCTGGTCGCGCTCCACACGTCCGCGGCGACGCCGAAATCCTTGTCCAGCATTTCCGCGGCGGCCATGACTTCACGCAGGATCGAGCCGCAACCGAGCAGTTGCACGCGCGGCGCGTCTTTCTTGCCCTTGCCCTCGGACAACCGGTACATGCCCTTGAGGATGCCTTCCTCGGCGCCCTTCGGCAAAGCGGGATGCGCGTAGTTCTCGTTGAGCAGCGTGATGTAGTAGAAGACGTCTTCCTGGTTCGTGAACATCCGGCGCAGGCCGTCCTGGATGATCACCGCGACCTCGTACGAGAAGGTCGGGTCGTAGGAAATGCAGTTCGGAATCGTCGACGCCATGATGTGGCTGTGGCCATCTTCGTGCTGCAGGCCTTCGCCGTTCAAGGTCGTGCGTCCGGAGGTGCCGCCGAGCATGAAGCCGCGGGCGCGCTGGTCGCCCGCCGCCCAGGCAAGGTCGCCCACGCGCTGGAAGCCGAACATCGAGTAATAGATGTAGAACGGGATCATGGAAACGCCGTGCGTCGAATACGAAGTCGCCGCGGCGATCCAGGACGACATCGCGCCCGGCTCGTTGATGCCTTCCTGCAGGATCTGGCCGTGCTTGTCTTCCTTGTAGAACATCAGCTGGTCGGCGTCCTGCGGCGTGTAGAGCTGGCCGACGGACGACCAGATGCCGAGTTGCCGGAACATGCCCTCCATGCCGAAGGTGCGCGATTCGTCGGGCACGATGGGCACCACGCGCTTGCCTATGTTCTTGTCCTTGACCAGGATGTTCAGCATGCGCACGAACGCCATGGTCGTGGAGTTCTCGCGATCCTCGGAGCTCTTCAGCAGGGGCTCGAACGCGGACAGCGCGGGGATCTCCAGCGCATCGCCCTTCTGCCGGCGCTGCGGCAGGTAGCCGCCGAGCGCCTCGCGGTGCTTGCGCATGTAATCGAGCTCGGGCGAGCCTTCCGGGAAAGTGAGATACGGAATCTCGTCGAGCTTGTCGTCGGGCACCGGCAGGTCGAAGCGGTCGCGGAAGGCGCGCAGCGACGTCGTGCCCATTTTCTTCTGCTGGTGCGTGATGTTCTGTGCCTCGCCCGCCTCGCCCATGCCGTAGCCCTTGATGGTCTTGGCGAGGATGACGGTCGGCTGGCCGACGGTTTTCACCGCCGAAGAATAGGCGGCGTACATCTTGTGCGGGTCGTGGCCGCCGCGATTCAGGCGCCAGATGTCGTCGTCGGACATGTTGGCGACCATCTCGAGCAGCTCGGGATACTTGCCGAAAAAATGCTTGCGCACGTAGGCGCCGTCGCGCGATTTGAACGCCTGGTACTCGCCGTCGACGGCTTCTTCCATGCGGCGCACGAGCGTGCCGTTCTTGTCCTTCGCCAGCAGCGGATCCCAGTACGCGCCCCAGATGACCTTGATCACGTTCCAGCCGGCGCCGCGGAAATCGGCTTCCAGTTCCTGGATGATCTTGCCGTTGCCGCGCACCGGGCCGTCGAGGCGCTGCAGGTTGCAGTTCACGACGAAAATGAGGTTGTCGAGCTTCTCGCGCGCGGCGACGCCGATCGCGCCCATGGATTCCGGCTCGTCGATCTCGCCATCGCCCAGGAAGCACCAGACCTTGCGGCCTTCGGTGTTCGCCAGGCCGCGGTCCTGCAGGTATTTCATGAAGCGCGCCTGGTAGATCGCCATGATCGGCCCCAGGCCCATCGACACCGTCGGGAATTGCCAGAAATCCGGCATCAGCCAGGGATGCGGGTAGGACGACAGCCCCTTGCCGTCGACCTCCTGCCGGAAGCTGTCCATCTGCTCCGCGGTCAGGCGCCCGAGCATGAAGGCGCGGGCGTACACGCCGGGCGCCGAGTGGCCTTGCACGAACACGAGGTCGCCGCCGTGATTCGCCGACGGCGCATGCCAGAAATGATTGAAGCCGACGTCGTACAGGGTCGCGGCTGACGCGAAGCTTGCGATGTGGCCGCCGAGCTCGGACGACGTCTTGTTCGCGCGCAGCACCATGGCCGCGGCATTCCAGCGCACGTAGGAGCGGATGCGGTGCTCGAGTTCGTGGTCGCCGGGCGAGCGATCTTCCTTTCCCGGCGGGATGGTGTTGATGTAAGCGGTGTTCGCGCTGTATGGGAGGTAGGCGCCCGAGCGGCGCGCCTTCTCGATCAGTTGCTCGAGGATGTAGTGCGCGCGTTCCGGCCCTTCGTGTTGCAGGACGCCGTCAAGCGCATCCAGCCACTCGTTCGTCTCCTGCGGATCGTCATCCGGAAGTGCTGCCATGGCTTTACCCTGGGTGAGGTTGCGGTCGTCTGCCGCGTTCGTGGCGCGGCGTGACCAGTGAAAAAATTATAGCACCGCGACCCTGCGATCCACGCCGTCGCCGTGCTCGCTGCGCTGCGTCATTTCGGAGGCGGCGGCACCCGCCCCATGAGGTAGAACTCGTCGTTCGGACGCATGTCGATCAGGTGCGCCATGCGGTTCGACAATGCGAAAAAAGCCGTGATGCCGCCGATGTCCCAGATGTCTTCCGCGCTGAAGCCATGCCCGCGCAGGGTTTCATGGTCGGCTTGCGCGACTGCCTCGGGCGTGCGCGAAAGCTTGCACGCGAAATCCAGCATGGCCTTCTGGCGCTGCGTGAGATCCGCCCTTCCATGGTGGACGGCGACCTGGTCGGCGATCTGCGGGTTCCTGGCATGGATGCGCAGGATCGCGCCGTGCGCGATCACGCAATAGGGACAGTGGCTCAAGCCGCTGGTCGCCACCACGATCATTTCCTTCTCCGCCTTCGACAGGCCGGACGGCTTGAGCATCAGCGCGTCGTGATAGGCGAAGAACGCGCGGAATTCGTCCGGCCTGTGCGCAAGCGTGACGAACACGTTTGGAATGAAGCCGGCCTTCTTCTGCACCTCGAGCATCTTGTCGCGGATGTCGGCAGGCAGGTCTTCGAGCTTGGGAATGGGGTAGGTACCGGGTGGATTCATTTCGCTTCGCTCATGTTAGGTGAGGTGTCAGGCGTGAGGGGTAAGGTGTGGGGCATAGCAGTCATTCCCGCAAAGTCGGGAATCCAGGGTTTTGGTTATTATCCCGCGCTCCTGCCGCTTGTCCCCTCACGCTTTCCAATCAATCGTATTTCCGCAGATCCTCGATGACCTTGCCGTCATTGGGCAACGTCCCGGCATCGGCGAACTCAACTTCACCGCGCAATTTGCACACGTCACGCAAGCTCGCGGCGATCGCGTCCGCGAGGCCACCGACCCGATTGCGCACTTCGCAGCGCAGGGTCATCACGTCGTTCTTGTCGTTGTCGTGCGTCACGCTCAACCGCGCCTTGAGGATTTCCGCGTGGCGCTTCACGACTTCGGCCACCTGAGACGGATGCACGAACATGCCCTTGACCTTCGTCGTCTGGTCGGCGCGGCCCATCCAGCCCTTGATGCGCATGTTCGTGCGGCCGCAGGCGCTGGCACCGGGCGCGACGGCTGACAAGTCGCCGGTCGCGAAGCGGATCAGCGGATACTCGTTGCAAAGCGTCGTGACCACGACCTCGCCGACTTCGCCTTCCGGCACGGGATCGCCGGTGCCGGGACGCAGGATCTCGACCATGACCCCCTCGTCCACGACAAGTCCGGCCATCGGCTCGGTCTCATAGGCGATCAGGCCCAGGTCCGCGGTGCCGTACGATTGGCGCACATCGATGCCGCGCGCCTTTAGCATCTCTCGCACCGGCGGCAGCAGCGCCTCGCCGGACACGCTGGCCTTTTTCAGGCTGCGGACGTCGGCTTTCAGCTCGTCGGCTTTTTCGAGGATGATTTTCAGGAACGATGGCGTGCCGGCATAACCGTCCGGCTTCAGGTCGGCGATGGCCGCGACCTGCAACTCCGTTTGTCCGACACCCGCAGGGAATACGGCGCAACCGACAGCCTGCGCCGCGAGGTCCATCATGAAACCCGCTGGCGTGAAGTGGTAGGAGAACGTGTTGTGCACGAGGTCGCCGCGCCGGAAACCCGCCGCGAACAGCGCGCGGCCGAAGCGCCAGAAATCCCCGCGCGCGCCCTGCGGATCGTAGATCGGCCCGGGCGAGGAAAACACGCGGCCGAGCGCGCCGGTGCGCAACGCCGTCATGCCGGCGAACGGCGGCGATTCCCTTTGCAGGGCGATCAGGTCGGATTTTCGCGTGACCGGCAGCGTTGCCAGTGCGACGCGGTCGCGAATGGATTGCGCATCGACGTCACGAAACATGCGCGCAAAATAAGCCGTGTCTTCCTTCGCATGCCGGACCTGTCCCGGCAAGGCGGCGAACAACGCGTGCTCGCGCTCGGCGGGATCGCGTGTTTCCAGATCGTCGTAAAAATCAGTCATAACCTTGAACCACGGAGGACACGGAGAGCACGGAGAAGGACCAATTTCACGGGAGTGATTCCTCGGCGTGCTTGGGACGGACATGCGCGTCAATCGTTGGCCATAGCTGGGTACATGCCAGCGTGGATGCCTGTTCTGTTCTTCGCCGTTCTCCGTGCTTTCCGTGTCCTCCGTGGTGAGTGCGTGAGGATTACTATGCCAACCAGCGTTTACGGCGGCGATAGTGCTTGGCATCGCGGAAGCTCTTGCGTCCGGTGGCCGACAGCCCGAGGTAAAACTCCTTGACGTCCTGGTTGCCGGCCAGTTCCGCCGCGGGACCGTTCATGACGATGCGGCCGTTCTCGAGGATGAAGCCATGGTCGGCGTAGCGCAGCGCGACGTTGGTGTTCTGCTCGGCCAGCAGGAAGGTCACGCCTTCCTTCTCGTTCAGGTCGCGCACGATCTCGAATATCTCATCGACGATCTGTGGCGCCAATCCCATGGACGGTTCGTCGAGCAGGATCGTGCTCGGCTTCGCCATCAGCGCGCGGCCGATCGCCGTCATCTGCTGCTCGCCGCCGGAAGTGTATCCCGCCTGGCTTTTGCGGCGTTCCTTCAGGCGCGGGAAATAGCGGTAGACCATCTCCAGGTCCGCGCGGATCGCCGCGCGATTGGCGCCGCGCGTGAATGCGCCGGCCAGCAGGTTCTCTTCCACCGTCAGGTGCTGGAAGCAGTGGCGTCCCTCCATGACCTGCACCACGCCCATCCTGACGAGTTCCGAGGGCGTGAGGCGATCGATGCGCCGTCCGCGAAACTCGATCGATCCCTTGGTGACGTCGCCGCGCTCGGACGACAACAGGCTCGAGATCGCCTTGAGCGTGGTTGTCTTGCCTGCGCCGTTGGCGCCGAGCAGCGCCACGATCGTGCCTTGCTGCACTTCCAGCGACACGCCCTTGAGCACGAGGATCACGTGGTCGTAGATGACCTCGATGTTTTTCAGAGCTAGCAGCGGCGGCGATGGGGCGGTCATTGTGTTTTATTCGAACGAACGGCGTGAAGGAGTGAAGAGGAAATGCGTAAGGCGGTATTACCCTTCACCCCTTCACGCTTTTCAGCCCTTCAAGCACCCCGCCGTGATGCCCTTCTCGGTGGCGTATTTCGCGGCCGAGTCCTCGACCATCTTGCGGATCATCGCGCGGTCGCCGCTCATCCATTCGGAAGCCGGCTTCCACTTGCCGTTTTCCCATTGCTGGAAGCGCACCAGCCCGCTGCCGCCGTGGTCGCTGCAGGTAAGCTTCAGCGGCGGGACCATCGTGCCGAACCCGAGCGCATCGAGGCGCTTCTGGTCGACGTTGAGGTTCTCGATCCCCCAGCGCACCTGCTCGCCGGTCATCGGCTTCTTGCCGAACTTCGCCTGCGCGGTGCGCACGGATTCGACGGTGAACATGCCCGCGGCGAAGCCGCGGTTCCACAGGACGGTGCCGACCAGCTTGGCATCGCCGCCCTTGCCCTTGCCGTAGACGAATTTCTCGACGTCCTTGATGACCGGGAAGTCCTTGCCCGCGAGGTTCAGGCTGGCGGCGTAGTAGCCCTCGGCGGCCGGGCCGGCGGCCTGCGTGTCGATCTCGGAGCCCGCCCACCAGATGCCGACCATGTGGTCGCGCGGGAAGCCGACCTTCTGCGCGGTCGAGAGCGCGGTGGCGCTCATGACGCCCCAGCCCCACAGGATGACCCAGTCCGGCTTGTACTGGCGGATCTGCAGCCATTGCGATTGCTGCTCGTTGCCCGGATGCGGCACCGGGATCATCTTCAATTCGAAGCCGAGCTTCGCGGCCTCCGCTTCCAGCACGGGATGCGGTTCCTTGCCATAGGCCGAATCGTGGTAGAGCAGCACGATCTTCTTGCCCTTGAGCTTGTCGCTGCCGCCTTCCTTGTCGCCGATGAACTTGACGATGCCGGTGGCGCCGTCCCAGTAATTCGACAGGATGGGAAACACCCAGGGGAATACGCGGCCGTCGGTGGCGTCCGTGCGCCCGTAGCCCAGGGTCATCATCGGGATCTTGTCGCCCGGCACCTTGTCGATCAGGCCGTAGGTGATGCCGGTGGACATCGGGTGGATCGCGGTCGGGCCGCTGTCGCTGCGCGTCTTCAGGCGCTCGTAGCACTCGACGCCCTTGGCGTTGTTGTACTCGGTCTCGCATTCCTCCCACGACAGCTTCACGCCGTTGATGCCGCCGTCGCGCTCGTTCACGAGCGCGAGATAGTCGAGGAAGCCGGAAAAGAACGCGGCGCCGTTGGCGCCGTAGGGCCCGACGCGATAGCTCAGCACGCCTACGAACTGCGTGCCTGCCTGCTGCGCAAATGCAGCCGGCAACGCAGCCAGCCCGCCAATGGCCGCGGCGATCGCGACCAGCAGAATCCTGAATGTACCCATCATGTCCTCCGAGTCGTTGTTTTTGCGTCTAGTAGGGAAAAGGCCACAGTCGCAGCTTTTCCTTGGTAATTTGCCACAAACGCGCCAGGCCGTGCGGCTCGACGATCAGGAAAAAAATGATCAGCGCGCCGAACACCAGCAACTGCGCCATGGACGTCACGCCCGATTCGAGGTTCAGGTTGAACGCGAGGGCGCCTTGCGTCAACAGCACCTCCAGCAGGATGGGGACCAAGGTGATGAACGCCGCGCCGAGGAAAGAGCCCAGCACGCTGCCGACGCCGCCGACTATGACCATGAACAGGATGCGGAAGGAGAGGTCGAGGTTGAATCCATCCGGCTCGACGTTGCCGAGGTAGGCGAACGCGTACAAGGCGCCGGCAATCCCGCAATAGAAGGAGCTGACCGCGAACGCGGTGAGCTTCGTGCGCAGGATGCGGATGCCGATTACCTCGGCGGCGACGTCCATGTCGCGCACCGCCATCCAGGCGCGGCCGATGCGGCTGCGCACGAGGTTCTTCGCCAGCAGTGCCAGCAACGCGACGATCGCCAGCACCAGCAGGTATTTTTTTTGCGGCGTGTCGACGGCATGGCCGAGGATGACGATCGGCTGGGCGCTGATGACGCCCGACGCCGAGTAATTGGAAAACCAGCCGACCTTCGTGACCAGCCAGGGGATGAAAAATTGGGCCGCGAGCGTGGCCACCGCAAGGTAAAAGCCGCGAATGCGCAGGCTAGGCAGGCCGAACGCGATGCCGACGAGTGCGGCCGTCGCGCCGCCCAGCACAAAACTCAGCAGGACAGGCATGCCCGGGATGCGCAACTGGAAGTTGTAAGCCGCGACCGCACCGACTGCCATGAAGGCTGCGGTACCGAGCGACAACTGGCCCGCGTAACCGGTGAGGATGTTCAATCCCAAGGTCGCCAGCGCGAATACGAGGAAGGGAATCAGCAGCGCGGTCAGCCAGTATTCGCTGGCGAACAGCGGGACGCCGATGAAGGCGATCGCGAGCAAGGCAATCATCGCGTGGCGGTCCTGGCGAATCGGGAACAGCGCCTGGTCCGCGGCGTAGGTCGTCTTGAATTGGCCGGCTTCGCGATAAAACATTTAGTAAACCTTCACCACGGAGAACACGGAGAGCACGGAGGAAAGAATGAGACCCAAAACATATTCGATAAGCGTATAGCTCGATTCAATGCAGGTAATAGCCGCAGGAACCGGGAGCCCGCGATTTTCCCTGTATTGCATTTCTCCGTGCCCTCCGTGTTCTCCGTGGTTCACGATCTAGACCCGATCTATCCTGCGTTCTCCGAACAACCCCTCGGGTCGAACCAGCAGGAACAGCAGCGCCATGACGTAGGCGAACCAGCCTTCGATGCCGCCGCCGATGTGCGGGCCGAGATAGACCTCGGCGAGCTTTTCCAGCGCGCCGACGATGAGCCCGCCGACGATCGCGCCGGGCACGGACTCGAAGCCGCCGAGGATGAGCACCGGCAGGGCCTTCAGAGCCACGAACGTCAGCGCGTATTGCACGCCGTTGCGCGCACCCCACATCAAGCCGGCGACCAGCGCGACGAAGCCCGCGACCGACCAGACGATGGCCCAGATCTGCTTGAGCGGAATGCCGACCGCCAGTGCGGCCTGGTGATCATCGGCCACCGCGCGCAGCGCGCGGCCCACACGGGTCACCTGGAAGAACACCGCCAGCACGGTGACGAGCACGCCCGCCACGAGGGCTGCGGCCAGGTCGAAGCTGCTGATGGCCATGTCGAACTTCTCCAGCACGGCAGCGATGGGCTCGTCCTTGATGCCGATGTCGAGCCTGCGCACGTTCGTGCCCCAGATCAACTGCGCGAGGCCCTCGATGAAGAAGGACAGGCCGATGGTCGCCATGAACAACGTGATCTGCGGCTGGTTCACCAGCGGGCGCAGCACGATGCGTTCGGTCAGGATGCCGAGCACGACCATCGCAGCGAGCGCGGCGGCAAACGCGGCCCAGAACGGCAGGTGGAATTTTTCCTGCAGGCCAACGAAGGTCAGCGCCGCGAAGAACACCATCGCGCCCTGCGCGAAATTGAACACGCCCGAGGCCTTGTAGATCAGCACGAAGCCGAGCGCCACCAACGAGTACATCACACCCGCCAGCAAACCGCCGATCAGCACCTCAAAGAAAAAGCTCATTTGTCCAAACCCTACATCTCAACGCAAAGGCGCAAAGGACGCAAAGGAGGGCAAAAAAGCACAATTCGAAATTTGCGGATGAAAGCTAGCCATCCGGGCTTCTTCGCCGACCTTGGCAGATTCGTTGTTCACTGGATTTCCTTTGCGTCCTTTGCGCCTTTGCGTTGGGTGTATGCAAGAAATCAGTGCGAGACGCCGAGATAGGCATCGATGACGACCTGGTTCGCGCGGATCTCGTCGGGCGTGCCGTCGCCGATCTTGCGGCCATAGTCGAGCACGACGATGCGGTTGCAGATGTCCATGACCACGCCCATGTCGTGCTCGATCAGCACGATGGTCGTGCCGAATTCGTCGTTCGCGTCGAGGATGAAGCGGCACATGTCCTGCTTTTCCTCCACGTTCATGCCGGCCATGGGTTCGTCCAGCAGCAGCAGCACGGGCTCGGCGGCGAGCGCGCGCGCCAGCTCGACGCGCTTTTGCAATCCGTAGGGCAGACGGCCGACCGGCGTCTTGCGGATGTGCTCGATCTGCAGGAAGTCTATGATCCGCTCGACCTTCTCGCGGTGCGCGATTTCCTCGCGCCGGTTGGACCCCACATAGAGCGCCTGCTGGAGCAGGTTCGCGCGCATCTTGAGGTTGCGGCCGGTCATGATGTTGTCGAGCACGCTCATGCCTTTGAACAGCGCGATGTTCTGGAAGGTGCGCGCGATGCCCTGCATGGCGGCGCGGTGCGGGTCCATGCGCCGGCGCGCTTCCCCGCGAAAGCTCACGCTGCCCTGCTGCGGATGGTAGACGCCGTTGATGACATTCAGCATCGAGCTCTTGCCGGCGCCATTGGGGCCGATGATGGCGCGGATCTCGCCCTCGAGCACGTCGAAGCTCACGTCCGACAGCGCGCGCACGCCGCCGAACGACAGCGCCACGTTGTCGACGGAAAGCAGGACATTGCCTGCGGGCGCGCTCATGCTGCCCTGCGCCCGGATGCCTGGCGGGCGAGGTCGCGAATGCGGATGTCGGCCTCGAGGATGCCGCGCCGGCCGTCCTCGAACTTCACCTCGGTGGCGACGTGCTGGACATCCTTTCCGCCGTAAAGCGCCTCGACCAGGGTCGCGTATTTTTGCGCGACGAAGCCGCGTCTCACCTTGCGCGTGCGCGTGAGCTCGTCGTCGTCGGCATCGAGTTCCTTGTGCAGCACCAGGAAGCGCCGCACCTGCGAGCCGGCGAGCTGCGGATCGGCCGCGAGGTCGGCATTGACCTGGTCGATGCAGCCTGCGATCAACTCATACACCTCGGGGCGCGACGTGAGGTCGAGGTAGCCGGTGTAAGCCAGGCGGCGCTTCTCGGCCCAGTTGCCCACGGCCTGCAGGTCGATGTTGACGAACGCGCACACGCTCTCGCGCCGGTCGCCGAAGCAGACCGCTTCCTTGATGTGCGGGAAGAACTTGAGCTTGTTCTCGATGTATTGGGGCGCGAACAGCGAGCCGTCGGCCAGGCGGCCCACGTCGGCCGCGCGGTCGATGATCTTCAGATCGCCTTCCGCGTCGAAGAAGCCGGCATCGCCGGTCAGGAAGTAGCCGTCGGCGGATATGGATTCCGCTGTCGCATCGGGCCGCTTGTAGTACTCCTTGAGCATGGCGGGCGTCTTGACCTGCACCTCGCCGTTGCCGGCGATGCGGATCTGCACGCCCGGCTGCGGAGGGCCGACGGTGTCGAGCTTCACGCGGCCGTCGGGCTGCTTGCAGACATACACGCCGGTTTCCGTCTGTCCGTAGAGTTGCTTCAGGTTGATGCCGATCGAGCGGTAGAAGCGGTACAGGTCCGGCCCGATGGCGGCACCGCCGGTGTAGGCCACGCGCACGCGGCTCATGCCCAGGATGTTGCGCAGCGGGCCGTAGATCAGGATGTTTCCGAGCGCGTAGAGCATGCGATCGGTGAGCCGGACCGGCTTGTGATCGAGAATCCCGGTGCCGCAGCGCTTCGCCACGCCCATGAAGAAATGGAACAGCCCGCGCTTCACGCGACTCGCGTCGTCCATGCGGATCATCACCGTGGTGAGCAGGTTCTCGAAAATGCGCGGCGGCGCGAAATAATACGTCGGTCCGATCTCGCGCAAGTCCGTCAACACCGTTTCCGAGGATTCCGGGCAATTGACCGTGAAGCCGGCCACCAGCGCCTGCGCATACGAAAACAGGTGGTCGCCAACCCAGGCCATCGGCAGGTAGGACAGCACTTCATCCGATGGCTTGAAGCCGTCGAAAGCAACGTCGCCGCGCGCCGCCGCGATGAAACCTGCGTGCGTGTGGCAGACGCCTTTCGGCTTGCCGGTGGTACCCGACGTGTAAAGCATCACGCAGGTGTCGTCCGGGCGTACCGCGCCGACCGCGCGTTCGAAGAAACCCGGATCGCCGCGATCGAATTCCCGGCCCGCATTGCGCAGCCTGTCGTAGGCGGTCAGTTGCGGCTGGGCGTAATGGCGCAGGCCGCGCGGATCGTCGAAGAAAATATGCTTGAGAGTCGGGCAGCGCGGCAGGATCTCCAGCAGCTTGTCGACCTGCTCCTGGTCTTCGACGATGGCGTATTCGATGCCGGCGTTTTCCAGCACGAACAGCATTTCCTCGGCGACGGCATCCTGGTACACCGGCACCGGCACGCCGCCCAGGCACTGCGCCGCCGTGAAGGACCAGTACAGGCGCGGCCGATTGTCGCCGATGATCGCGAGGTTCATGCCCTTGCGGAATCCGTGGGCGGCGAGCCCGCAGGTCAGGGCGCGCACTTCGTTGGCAACCTGGGACCAGGTCCAGCTTTGCCAGATGCCCAGGTCCTTCTCGCGAATGGCCGTGCGCCGGCCCTGCACGCGGGCGTGACGCAGCAGCAACCCGGGAAAGGTGTCGGCGCTCCCGTCGCCGCTGGGATCCGGACGCGCCACGCGCGCTCCTCCATCTTGCTTGTTGTGATGTCCGGGGCGGGACCGCCGCCGGATGCGGGCTTTGTATCATCTTCGCGGGCGGCTGTCTCGCGTTCGCCGCCGCGCGCGCCATTCCGGCGGCATCGCGCTGCCGGAATGGTTGCCGCCGGTCCTACTTCTGCAGCGAATTTCCCACCGTGCCGAGCTCGGGGTGGATGAACCTGGTGCCGCTGGGCCCGACGCCGATCAGTTGCACGACGACTTCCTCGTCCTTGGCGCCGTCGAAATGCGCTTCCCCGGCCGGGTGCAGCATGTATGAGCCCGGCCGCATCGGCTCGGTCGTGCCGGGCATGAACTCGGTGCCGGTGCCGCTCCACCAGGTGCCGCGGATCACCGTGGCGAGGCGGTCCTCGGGATGGGTGTGCGGCATGCTCATGACGCCGGGCGCGAATTTCGCGCGGATCACGTAGACGCCGGGTTTGGACGGGTCGCCGTAGACGACCATGCGGCTGATGCCGGCGATGCCGGGATAGTCGCTCCAGACTTCATCGCCCGGCGACAGCTTGGCGAATCCGTTGGCGTCGACCTTCAGGTCCGCGCGCGTCAAGGCCGCCGGCGCGACCAGCAGCAGGCCGATGATGATTTTCGAAAGGGTTTTCACGGGATCTCCTGGGGTTCCGGGCGCGGGTGCCCGCGCCGCGGGACGAAGCCTAGTGGCCCGCGATGCGGCTGGCAAGCGCGCGCGAGCAGCAAGTATTCGCCCTGGCTGAGCCGTTGGCGACGCAAATGAAAAAAGCGGGCCTCGCGGCCCGCTTTTTACGAGTCCATCCCGCTCAGTACTTGTACGGCGCGGTTGGCAGCGAAGGCACGGCGGCGAACTGCTCGGGAACCGCGCCGGTCAGGCTTTCCAGGAAAGCCTTGATGTCGGCGATGTCGTCCTTGCCGAGGTCGCGCCCGAGCTGCAGCTTGCCCATGATGCGGATGGCATCGCCGAGTTCGGCGACCGAGCCGTCGTGGAAATACGGCGGCGTCACGGCGACGTTGCGCAGTTGCTCGACCTTGAAGATGAAGGCGTCGGCTTCGTTCCTGGTGTCCTGGAACTTGCCCTTGTCGCGACCCTTGAAGAGGTCGATCTCCTGGCTGCCGGTCAGCTCCCAGTAGTCCTGCGTCAGCCCGAATTTCTGGAACATCTGGCCGCCGACGGTTACGCCGTTGTGGCAACCGGAACAACCGTAGGCCATGAACTTGCCCAGCCCCTGCTTGGCCTGCGCGGAGAGCGCGGCCTTGTCGCCCTTCAGGTAATCGTCGAACGGCGCCGGCGTCAGCAACGTGCGTTCATATGCTCCGACGGCCAGGCCCCAGTTCTTCGCCGTGACAGGCTCGGCCTCTCCCGGGAAAGCCTTCTCGAACATGCCGCGGTAGGGCAGCGCGCGCAGCCGCGCCTCGGCGGCATCGTAGTCCTTGTTGCCGTACGCCAGCGCGCTGACCAGCGCCTTGACCGCCTGTTCCTCGACGTCCGCGCGATTGCCGCCATAGTGCTGCACGAATTGCAGCGCGGTGTTGAATACCGTGGGCGCATTGCGCGGAATGACCTTGCCGCCGACGCCTACCGAACGCGGCAGCGCATCGGTGCCGTAGAGGAAGGGATTGTGGCAGCCGCCGCAACTGCCCTTGCCGTCGGTGGACACGCGGGTTTCGAAGAACAACGCGCGCCCGAGCGCCACGCGCTCCGGCGTCAGCGGGCGATCCGGCGTGGAGGCATCCGCGGGCAACGGCTTGAACAACTGCTGCGCCTGCGCCAGCAGCGCGTCCTCGGTGTCTTCGGCCGACAGCATCGATGCGCCGGCCGTGAGCGTGATCGCACAGGAATACAGAAGCGTCTTCTTCAAGCTGGCCATGATTCCCCCTTTTGATGATGAATTATTCGTCGCTCAACTGTCTTTTGCGCAATAGATTTCCAGGCAATTATCCTCCGGATCGGAAACCTGGAAGGTGTTGAACTCCTCGCCCTTCGTGATCGTCGCACCGAACTTGCGCGCCCACTCGGCGAGCCTCGCGTTGCTTGGGACCTGGAAACCGAGATGCAATTCCGGCGCGCGCTTGACCGGCTCGCCCGGCTTGAAAACGAGCAGCACGCCGGGACCGCGGGCCTTGTTGTCCTCGGCCCGCAAGCCGAAGGTCTCGGCGTACCAGCGCACCAGGCCGACTGGATCGCGCGCGGGAATGTTCACGTGGTTGAGCTGGAAGTCAGACATCCGCTTCTCCTTGGAAATTAACCGGGATTCGCTATTGCGCGGTCCAGCCGCCGTCGACGAGCAGGTGCGTGCCGGTGATCATCGCTGCCGCGGGCGAGGCCAGGTAGACCGCGGCAGCCATGATGTCTTCCACGCGGCAGAGCGTGCCCATGGGAATGCGCGACGTGATGAAGTCGCGCTTCTCCGGCGTATCGACGATGCGTCGGACCAGCGGCGTGTCTGCGAAAGTCGGGCCGATGCTGTTTACGCGTATGCCCTGCGGTGCCAGTTCCACGGCCATGGCCTTGGTCAGGCCTTCGATGGCGTGCTTGGTCATGCAATAGACCGTGCGGTTCGGCGAGCCGACGTGGCCCATCTGCGACGAGATGTTCAGTACGACGCCGCCGGCCTTCAGGCGATCAGGATGCTGCTGCATTTTCTGCACCGCGGCCTGGGCGACCACGAAGTAGGCACGAATGTTCAGGTCGAGCATGGTGTCGAGATGCTCGTCGGAAACTTTCACGAAAGGTTCAGGGAAGTTCGTGCCGGCGTTGTTGACGAGGATGTCCAGCCCCGGCAGGGAATCGATCGCCGTGCGGATCGCCGCGTCGTCGGTGACGTCGCAGGTGCAGACCCTGGCCATGCCGCCTGTCGCGACGATCTTGCGCTGCATGTCGTCGAGGTGCTCGCGCGTGCGGCCGAGCAGCACGACCTCGGCGCCGGATTGCGCGAAACCGGCGGCGATGGCGGCGCCGAGGCCGCGGCCTGCGCCGGTCACGAGTGCGACTTTGCCGTCGAGGCGAAAGCTGGGGAGTTTCAGTTCATCGGGCATGGCAGCAGGCCTTTGCGGCGCGGAAACGGGAACGGCCGCAAATGATACCGGAGGCATGGACGCGGATTGCGGGACCTACATGCTGCGCCGGTACTGGCCGCCGACTTCGAACAGCGCGTCGGTGATTTGTCCCAGGGAACAGTAGCGCACGGCGTTCACCAGTTCCGCGAACACGTTGCCGTTCTCGATGACAGTTTGCCGCAGCTTTGCGAGCGCCGCCGGCGCCTGCGCGGCGTTGCGGCTTTGAAAGTCGCGCAGCCGCCTGATCTGGCTTTTCTTCTCCTCGTCGGTCGAGCGCTGCAGCGGAATGCTGCCGCCGGCTTCCGTCGCGTCCGGGTTGCGGAAGGTATTCACGCCGATGATCGGGTAGGAGCCGTCGTGCTTCTTGTGCTCGTAGTACATCGACTCTTCCTGGATCTTGCCGCGCTGGTAGCCGGTTTCCATCGCACCCAGCACGCCGCCGCGCTCCGAGATGCGCTCGAACTCCTGCAGCACGGCTTCCTCGACCAGGTCGGTGAGCTCGTCGATGATGAACGAGCCCTGGTTCGGGTTCTCGTTCTTCGCCAGGCCCCATTCGCGGTTGATGACGAGCTGGATCGCCAGCGCGCGCCGCACGGATTCCGGCGTCGGCGTGGTGATGGCCTCATCGTAGGCATTGGTGTGCAGCGAATTGCAGTTGTCGTAGATGGCGATCAGCGCCTGCAAGGTCGTGCGGATGTCGTTGAAGGCGATCTCCTGCGCATGCAACGAGCGGCCCGAGGTCTGCACGTGATATTTAAGCTTCTGGCTGCGGTCATTGGCGCCGTACTTGTCCTTCATGGTCGTCGCCCAGATGCGGCGCGCGACACGGCCGAGCACGGTGTATTCCGGGTCCATGCCGTTCGAAAAGAAGAACGACAGGTTGGGCGCGAAATCATCGATGTTCATGCCGCGCGCGAGATAGGCCTCGACGAAGGTGAAGCCGTTCGACAGCGTGAACGCGAGCTGCGAGATCGGGTTCGCACCGGCCTCGGCGATGTGATAGCCGGAGATCGACACCGAATAGAAATTGCGCACGCGGTTCTTGACGAAGTACTCCTGGATGTCGCCCATGACTTTCAGCGAGAACTCGGTCGAGAAGATGCAGGTGTTCTGGCCCTGGTCTTCCTTGAGGATGTCCGCCTGCACGGTGCCGCGCACGTTCTCCTGCGCCCAGGCGCGGATCTTCGCGGTCTCCTGCTCGTTCGGCTGGCGGCCGTGCTGGGTCGCGAACTTTTCGATTTGCTGGTCGATGGCGGTGTTCACGAACATTGCCAGGATGGTCGGGGCCGGACCGTTGATGGTCATCGACACCGACGTCGCGGGATCGCACAGGTCGAAGGTCGAATACAGCACCTTCATGTCATCCAGCGTCGCGATGGACACGCCGGAATTGCCGACCTTGCCATAGATGTCCGGACGCTCGTGCGGATCGAAGCCGTACAGGGTCACAGAATCGAAAGCGGTCGACAGCCGCTTGGCCGGCATGTCGCGCGACAGGAACTTGAAGCGCGCGTTGGTGCGGAACGGGTCGCCTTCGCCGGCGAACATGCGGGTGGGGTCCTCGTTTTCGCGCTTGAACGGGAACACGCCAGCGGTGTACGGAAAGTAGCCTGGCAGGTTTTCGCGCATCAGCCACTTGAGCATCTCGCCGTCGTCCTCGAACTTCGGCAGCGCGACTTTGGGCACCTTCGTGCCGGAGAGGGACGTCGACTTGAGCGTGGTGCGAATCTCGCGATCACGAACTTTCGTCACCTGCTCATCGCCGGAGTAGGCCTGCTTCACCGCCGGCCAGCCTTCGAGCAAGGCCTTGGCATCGGCGTTCAGTGCGCGGTCGCGGTCGGCGATCAGCGGCTCCAGGTCGGACGAGGATTTCTTGGCCGTGTCGAGCATGCGCTGCGCTTCGCGCAACTGCTGGCGCTCGCGCGCCAGTTTCACCTGCTTCGCCACGTTCGCGTGGTAGCCGCGTACGGTCTCGGCGATTTCGGCGAGGTAGCGCGCGCGCGCCGGCGGCACGATGACGTTCTGGCCGGACGACGATTTCACCTGCACCGGCTTCAGCTTGCCGTCGGCCGACTTCAAACCGCGGGCCTTCAATTCGGCCGAGATGGTCTGGTAGAGCGCGGTCACGCCGTCGTCGTTGAATCGCGAGGCAATGGTGCCGAACACGGGCATCGCGTCGGGCGACACGCCGAAGGCGCTGCGGTTGCGCTGCATCTGCTTGCGCACGTCGCGCAGCGCGTCCTGCGCCCCGCGCCGGTCGAACTTGTTGATCGCGACGAAATCGGCGAAGTCCAGCATGTCGATTTTCTCGAGCTGGCTGGCGGCGCCGAACTCCGGCGTCATTACATAGAGCGACAAATCGACGTGCGGGACAATGGCCGCGTCACCCTGGCCAATGCCTGAGGTTTCCACCAGCACGAGGTCGAAGCCGGCACACTTGCACGCCGCGACGACGTCGGGCAGGCAAGCCGAAATCTCGCTGCCCGCGTCGCGCGTGGCGAGCGAGCGCATGTAGATGTTCGGATGGTTGATCGCGTTCATGCGGATGCGGTCGCCGAGCAGCGCGCCGCCGGTTTTGCGCCGCGACGGATCGACGGCTATGACGGCGATCTTCAGGCCGTCGGCCTGGTCGATGCGGAAGCGGCGGATCAGCTCGTCTGTCAGCGAGGACTTGCCCGATCCGCCGGTGCCGGTGATGCCGAGCACGGGCACGCCGTCGTTCTCCGTCGCCTTCGCGGAGAGCTTCTTGCGCATCGCCTCCGGCAGCGTCTCGTTCTCCAGGCCGGTGATGACGCGGGCGAGCGCGCGGGCATTGCCCTTGAAAACGTCATCCAGCGTCGCAGGCAGCTCGGCCGCGAGGTTGCGGCTGGCGCGCTGGATCATGTCGTTGATCATGCCCTGCAGGCCCATTTTCGCGCCGTCCTCCGGCGAATAGATCCGGGCGACGCCGTAGGCATGCAGGTCGGCGATCTCGTCCGGGACGATGACGCCGCCGCCGCCGCCGAACACCTTGATGTGCTCGCCGCCGCGTTCTTTCAAGAGGTCGATGGCGTACTTGAAGTACTCGACGTGGCCGCCCTGGTAGGACGAGATGGCGATGCCTTGCACGTCTTCCTGGATGGCGGCATTGACGACCTCGTCGACCGACCGGTTGTGGCCGAGGTGGATCACCTCCACGCCGCTCGCCTGCAGGATGCGCCGCATGATGTTGATCGAGGCGTCATGGCCATCGAACAGGCTGGCCGCCGTGACGAAGCGGATCTTGCCGCCGACACGCTCCTTCTGCGCGGCGGGTTGCTGGCTCAAGTCGGTCATTGTTCTCTCTCCCTGGCGGGCGACCCGGCGAGGCCGGGCAACGAAATAAATTGTTTTCCTAACGTTAGCGCAAATTCGCGGACCCGGCTGGCCTCACGCAGCCAGGTCCACGCCGCCGTCCGCCTTGAACTGGCGCAGAAGGGCTTCGCGCTGCGCTGCGGCCTTGGCGAGGCTGGCATCCTTGACGTGGCCATAGCCGCGGATGCCTTCCGGCAGCGACGCGAGCTTGATCGCCGTCTGCAGGTTGCGCGGCGACAGGTGCGATGCCAGCTGGTCGACGAGCATTTCATACTCGCGGACCAGCGCACGTTCCTGCTTGCGTTCCTGGGTGTGGCCGAAAACATCGAGCGCCGTTCCGCGCAGCCCCTTCAGCCGGGCCAGTACGTGGAATGCGGGCTTGACCCAGGCGCCGTAACGCGACTTCACGAGATGGCCTTTGGCATCGCGCTTCGCGAGCAACGGCGGCGCGAGGTTGTAGCTGACCTTGAAGTCGCCTTCGAAAGCGGCCTTGAGCTGCTTCTCGAACTCGCCGTTGGTGTACAGGCGCGCGACCTCGTATTCGTCCTTGTACGCCATCAACTTGAACAGGTATTTCGCCACGGCCTTCGACAATGAGTCGCCGGCGCCGAGCGCAGCTTCCGCATCGCGCACCTTCATGACGCGCTGCTCGTAGCGCTTCGCGTAAGCGGCATCCTGGTACTCCGTCAGGAAGGCGGCACGGCGGCGGACCAGGCTTTCGAGAGTCTCGGGCATCTGGATCACGACCGGCTTCGCGGGCGTGGCGATTTTCTCGACTTCGGCAAGGTTCACGGCTGCGCGGCGGCCCCAGGCGAAGGCCTGCTTGTTGAAGTCGACCGCGACGCCATTCAACTCGATTGCCTTGAGCAGCGACGCCTCTTCCAGCGGGATCAGCCCTTTCTGGAACGCGAAGCCGAGCATGAACAGGTTCGTCGCAATGGAGTCGCCGAGCAAGGCCGTGGCCAGCCGCGTTGCGTCGATGAAATGCGCTTTCCCGCCGACGGATTCGTCGATCAGCGCGCGGATGCTCGCAACCGGGAACTGCCAGTCCGGATTCTGCGCGAACGGACCCGGCGGCTGCTGGTGCAGGTTGATCACGGCCACGGTGCGACCCGGGCGCGTCTTGGCGATCGCATCGTTCGCACCCGCGGTCAGCATGTCGCAGCCGAGGATGAGGTCGGCCTCGCCGGTGGCGATGCGTTGCGCGCGGATGTCCGCGGGCGTGCGGCCGATGCGCACGTGCGACGTCACCGAGCCGTTCTTTTGCGACATGCCGGTCATGTCCAGCGCCGACGTGCCTTTCTCCTCCAGGTGTGCGGCCATGCCGAGCAGCGCGCCGACGGTGATGACGCCGGTGCCGCCGATACCGGTGATGAAAATGTTGTACGGCGTCTCGCCGAGAGCGGGGATCGATGGAGCCGGCAGGGTTTCGAGCTGAGCGGGCAAAGCCTGCTTCGCGGCGCGCGACTTCTTCGGCGTGCCGCCCTCGATGGTCACGAAGCTCGGGCAGAAGCCCTTCAAACAGGAATAGTCCTGGTTGCAGGAAGACTGGTCGATGGCGCGCTTGCGCCCGAACTCGGTCTCCACCGGCAGGATGGACGTGCAATTCGACTGCACGCCGCAGTCGCCGCAACCTTCGCAGACGGCCTCGTTGATGAACACGCGTTGCGTGGCTTTCGGGTATTCGTTCTTCTTGCGCCGGCGGCGCTTCTCGGCCGCACAGGTCTGGTCGTAGATCAGCACGGTGACGCCGGGTGTCGCCGCCAACTCGCGCTGGATCGCTTCGAGGTCCTTGCGGTCGTTGACGGTGACGAAGCCCGGCAAGGCCGAGCGGTCGGCATAGCGCGACAGGTCTTCCGTGACCACGGCAATGCGCTGCACGCCTTCGGCCGCGACCTGTTGCGCGATCAGCGGCACGGAGGTCACGCCGTCGACCGGCTGGCCGCCGGTCATTGCCACGGCGTCGTTGTAGAGGATCTTGTAGGTGATGTTGACCTTCGCGGCCAGCGCGGCGCGAATCGCCAGCGAGCCGGAATGGAAGTAGGTGCCGTCGCCGAGGTTCGCGAACACATGATCGAGCTTCGAGAACGCCGCCTGCCCCACCCAGGCCACGCCTTCGCCGCCCATTTGCGACACCGTGCGCGTGTGGTCGGGATAGATCGCGGTCGCCATCACATGGCAGCCGATGCCGGCCAGCGCCACGCTGCCTTCCGGCACCTTGGTCGACGTGTTATGCGGACAGCCGGAACAGTAGAACGCAGGACGCAGCGGCGTGCTCACGGCTTTTTTCAGCACCGCTTCCTTCGCCTCCAGGAAGGCCAGCCTGGCCTTGATCAGGTCGCTCTGGTGGAAGCGCGCGATGCGGCCGGCGATGACGCGGGCGATTTGCGCGATCGAGAAATCGGCCTTGGCCGGCAGCAGCCATTCGCCGCGCGGATGCACCCACTCGCCCTGGTCATCGAACTTGCCGATCACGCGAGGACGCACGTCAGGATGCCAGTTGTAGAGCTGCTCCTTCAACTGGTATTCGACCATCTGGCGCTTTTCCTCGACGACCAGGATTTCCTCCAGGCCCTTGGCGAATTCGCGCACGCCGTCCGGCTCCAGCGGCCAGGGCATGGAAACCTTGAACAGCCGGATGCCGACATCCGCCGCGTTCTTCTCGGTGATGCCCAGCTCCTGCAGCGCTTCGAGCACGTCCATGTACGACTTGCCCGACGCGATGATGCCGAGCTTCGCGTTCGGCGAGTCGATGGTCGTGTGGTTGATCTTGTTAAGCCGCGCATAGGCCATGGCGGCGTAGATCTTGTAGTCTTGCATCAGCGCTTCCTGCTTGCGCGCCTGCAGGCCCAGCAGGTCGCTCGACCAGCGGCTGTTCAGCCCGCCCTCTGGCATGACGAAGTCGGTCGGCACCAGCGTCTTCACGCGGAACGGGTCGGCGTCGATCGACGCGGAAGATTCCACGGTGTCGGCCAGCGCCTTGAACGCTATCGCGCAGCCGGAGAAGCGTGACATGGCCCAGCCGTGCAGGCCGAGTTCGATGTACTCCTGCACGTTACAGGGATACAGCACGGGGATCATGGACGCGGAAAACAAATGATCGCTCTGGTGCGGCAGGGTCGACGAATACGCGCCATGGTCGTCGCCCGCGACCAGCAGCACGCCGCCGTGCTTTGCCGTGCCGGCGAAGTTCATGTGCTTGAACACATCGCCGCAGCGGTCTACGCCCGGGCCCTTGCCGTACCAGAGCGCGAACACGCCGTCGTACTTAGAACCGCCGACGAGATCGACCTGCTGCGTGCCCCAGACCGCGGTCGCGGCCAGTTCTTCATTGACCCCGGGCTGGAATTTTACGTGATGGACTTCGAGGTGCTTTTTCGCCTTCCACAGCGCCTCGTCGAGGCCGCCCAGCGGGGAGCCGCGATAGCCGGATATGAATCCGGCGGTATTGAGCCCGGCGGCCAGGTCGCGCCGGCGCTGGACCAGGGCTAGGCGCACCAGTGCCTGGATGCCGGTCAGGTAGACCCGGTCCTTGTCCGAGACGTACTTGTCCTCGAGGGTGACTTCCCGCATTTGCGACTCCTCCAGTTCTTGTCCGGTTCGCGCCTGCCGGATGGGCCGTTGCGCCGGTTCGTGCGCCTTTGGACCGGTCGTCCGCGGCGCAATTCAAGGTTCAGTTTCGTTTTGCGGCCGACGGACTCGAACGAAAGGTCCGCGTCTCGCTCAGCATCACTTCATTGTGCCCGCATCCCGAAGGGATCATCGGGAAGCAGTTGGCCTGCGGCGCCACGGCGACGTCCAGAAAGAACGGCCCCTCATGGCCCAAGCTTTCGGCGATCGCCGAATCGAGTTCCGCCGGGTCGGTGACGCGCCGTGCACCCCATCCGAAGCCCCTGGCGACCGCCACGAAATCCGGCAGTGCCTCGGTGTAGCTGTGGCTATAGCGGCTTCCATGATTAAGCTCCTGCCATTGCCGCACCATGCCCATGTAGCCGTTGTTGCAAAGCATCAGCTTGACCGGCGCGCGATGTTGCACGGCCGTGGACAGCTCCTGCAGGTTCATGAGCACCGATGCATCGCCGCTCACGCAGACGACCGGTTTGTCGGAATTCCCGATCTGCGCGCCGATCGCCGCCGGCAATCCGTATCCCATCGTACCTGCGCCGCCGGAAGTCAGCCAGCGGCCCGGCCGGTCGAAGCGAAGGTGCTGCGCGGCCCACATCTGGTGCTGGCCGACGTCCGTCGAGACGATCGCATCGCGGTCGGCGAGGGCACGCTGCAGTGAGACCATCAGTTGCTGAGGCACGATCGCATCGGTTCGCGTCTCAAATCCGTAGGAGTCCTCGGCGCGCCACGTCGCTATGCGCTTCCACCATTCGCCGAGGCGCCCTGGTTCGAAGGTGTGTGCCGCAAGCTCCGAAAGCAAGCCCTCGATCGCCTCCAGGCAATCGCCGACGATGGGAACATCGGCCTTCACGACCTTGTTGATCGATGACGCGTCTATGTCGACGTGGATTTTCCTGGCGTGCGGACAGAACTCGCCGAGCTTGCCGGTCACGCGGTCATCGAAGCGGGCGCCGATGCAGACGACGAGGTCGGCCTCGTGCATGGCCAGGTTGGCTTCCAGCGTGCCATGCATGCCCAGCATGCCTAGGAATTGCGGGTCCGACGCGGGAAAGGCGCCAAGGCCCATCAGCGTCAGCGTGCAGGGCGCGCCCGTCAGGCGAACGAGTCGCGTGAATGCGTCGCACGCGCCCGCGCCGGAATTGACCAGGCCGCCGCCGCCGTAGAACACCGGGCGCCGCGAGGTCCGCAGAAGCGCGGCGGCCTCGCGCAGGGGGCCGCGCCGGACGGGGCCTCGGCTGGGTGCCACGGGTTCTTCTTCAGTGCGGACCGCGCCCGCGACGACCGCGCTTTGCAGGTCCTTGGGAAAATCCAGCAACACGGGCCCGGGGCGGCCCTGCGTGGCAACCGCGTGTGCCTTGCGCACCAGCGACTCGACCTGGTCGGCGCTGCGGATCTGCGCATTCCATTTCGTGACCGGTCGCGACAGCCCGAGCGCATCGCATTCCTGGAAGGCATCGGTTCCGATCGCATGCGTCGCGACCTGGCCGCTGATGCAGATGACCGGCACGGAGTCGGACATCGCGTCGAGCAGGCCGGTGATGGTATTGCTGACGCCGGGACCCGAGGTGACGAGCACGACGCCGGGCTTGCCGGTCGACCGCGCGTAACCTTCGGCCGCGTGGACGGCGGCCTGCTCGTGGCGAACGAGTATGTGGCGCAACCGGCGCTCCGCATGCAGTGCGTCGTAGATCGGCAGGACGGCACCGCCGGGATAGCCGAACACCGTGGCGACCCCGAGCGATGCGAGCGTGTCGAGCAGCGCCTGTGCGCCGGTGATTCCCGTACGACGCGAGGGCGTTGCCGGCGCGGCGTCGACGGCGGGCTGGATGGCAAGGTTGGTCATGACCGCATCCTACGTACGCGCGCCCAGAAAAGGCATCTTATTTTTCTGCAATAATGCGCTCGACACAGAAAATTTTTCTAATTAGTGCAGAGTATAAAGAATGGAGTTAGACAAATTCGACCTCGCCATATTGAAAGTCCTGCAGGAGGATGCGCGCGCCAGCCTGCAGTCGATCAGCGAGAAGGTGGGCTTGTCCTCGACGCCGTGCTGGGCGCGCATCAAGCGCATGGAAGGCGAGGGCGTGATCCTGGGCTATACCGTCCGCGTCGACCCGCCTTCGATCGGGCTCGCGGAAACCGTGATCGTGCAGGTCACGCTGGAGAGCCACACCGACGAGACCCTCTATGAGTTCGGCCGCATTCTCGAGCAGATCCCCGAGGTCATGGAGGCCTACCTGGTTTCGGGCGACTACGACTACTACATCCGCATCGCGGTGAAGGACACGCGCGATTATGAACGGCTGCTGCGCGAGCGCCTGTATCGCATCCCGGGCATCCGGCACAGCAAATCCAGCTTCGTGCTGCGTACCTTGAAGGAAAGGTTGCTGCCGTTGTCGACTGCACCGGCCGCGGCCCCGACGCCTGCCGCAAAGCCGAAAAAGCGCCCGGCATCGCGAAAGTCATAGCGCGTGAAGCGGGTATAGTCGAAGCAAATGATGAGCACTACTGCCGTTCGACCAGTCGATGCGATCGGGCGCCTGCACGCGCGAGCGCGTCCGGACGCGCGGGTCGTCTGCCTGGTGCCGAGCATCACCGAGCTGCTTTTCGACCTGGGAATAGGCGACCGGCTCGTCGGGCGAACCGGATTTTGCGTCCATCCGCGCGAGTTCATTCGCACCGTGCCCAAGGTCGGCGGGACCAAGGACGTGGACATCGAGAAAATCCGCGACCTCGAACCCACCCACCTGATCGTCAACATCGACGAGAACGAAAAGCCGACGGTCGAGTTGCTCGCCGGGTTCGTGCCCAACGTGATCGTCACGCATCCGCTGGGTCCGCTGGACAACCTGCCGCTTTATCGCCTGCTGGGCGGCGTCTTCGGCCGCGAGGCGAAAGCTGCGGAACTTTGCGAAGCCTTCCAGAAGGCGTATTTCAAGGCGATCGGGGCGTGCGCCGACATGCCACGCGAACGCGTCCTGTACCTGATCTGGAAATCGCCGTGGATGACCGTGTCCCGGGATACCTACATCGCGCGTACGCTTGCGGCAGTGGGATGGGATTGCGTCGAAACCGCCGGTGCGCGCTACCCCGAGATCCAGCTTGTTCCGTCGATGCTCGAAGGAGTCGACCGTGTCTTCCTGTCTTCGGAACCGTTCGCGTTTCGTGCGCGCGACGTCGCCGACGTCGACGGCCTGCTTCGGGAAATGGGCGTTGCGCCCGCCGTGAAGGTTGCGCTCATCGATGGCGAAATGACTTCCTGGTATGGCAGCCGCGCGATTCGCGGCATGTCCTACCTGGCCCGCCTGCGCGAGGATTCCCTCAGTCCAGCGTGATGAACAGGGATTTGCGCGGCTTGCCATTGACCGCGCGGCTGATGTGCCCTTGTCCCGTCGTGTCCTCGGCCAACAGGATGTCGCCTGCGCGCAGGACGCGCTTCGTGCCGTCGCCCACCTCGATTTCCACTTCGCCCTCGAGGTTCACCACGTACTGGCGGCGCGGCGCGGTGTGGAACTCATAGTTGTAGTCGCCGCCGGTCTGGCGGAACACGATGCCGGTCGCCTTCAGGCGTTCCGACATGAACCCGATCTTGCCCGCGTCCTTCAGCGGCATGTCGATATCCTCGAAATGCGACTGGTTGTCCGCGCCGGTATAGATGCGCACGACCCGCATGGATTTGTCTCCTGTTTCGGCGGAGGCGGCGATGCCGCCGGTCAACGCGCCCGCCAGGAAAACGGCGGCGCCAGTCGCAAGCATAGAACGGATGCCGGTCATCATGCTTTCTCCTTGTCAGTGGATCGCGGGCAGCTCCGCGTCCCGGTAGCGGTCGACGACGAACAGCGAGGCGACGAAGCCTACGACTGCGCCGAACATGACGTAGAACGCCGGGGCGAGCGGGGTGCCGGTATTCTCGATCAGCCAGGTCACGATGTATTGCGCGAAACCGCCGAACAGCATCACCGCGAAGTTGTAGCCGATGGCCATCCCTGTGGAACGCACGCCCGCAGGAAACTGCTCTGCCAGCGCGGTCGAGATCGGGCCGAAGAAAACGCCGACCAGGCTGCAAAGGACCACCTGCATCAGCGCCAGGCGCTCGAAGCCCGGATCGGCATGCACCCAGCTGAACAGCGGGTAGAGCGTGAGGAAATAGGCGATCGTCGCCGCCATCAGGACCGGCTTGCGTCCCACGCGATCCGACAACGCGCCGCACAGCGGGGTCACCAGCGTCAGGCAGACGAGGCCGAAGACTTGCGCGGTGAAGGCGTCCTGCAGCGGGATATGCAGCTTCGTGCGCGCGTACGTCGGCATGTACACCAGGACCACGTAGAAAGAGATCGTGCCGCAGATGACCAGGCCGAAGGAGACGGCCACGGCGCGCAGGTGGTTCAGGACCGAGACCTTTGCCGCAGCGGCGGCCGAGCGCGCCGCGCGGAAGGCCTCGGTCTCGTCGAGGTACCTGCGAATGTAGATCCCGACCGGCCCGATCAGCAGGCCGAAGAGGAAGGGCAGGCGCCAGCCCCAGGCGTCGATCTGCTCGGGCGAAAGGCCGCGCGTGACGAGGGCGCCGGAAACCGCGCCCAACAGGGCGGCCAGGCTTTGCCCCACCATCTGCAGCGAACCATAGACGCCGCGCTTGCCTGCCGGCGCAGTTTCCACGAGGAAGGAGGTTGCGCTCGCGAACTCGCCGCCGGTGGCGAATCCCTGCAGCAGCCGCGCGAACAGCATGAGCAGCGGCGCGCCGACACCGATGGCGGCGTAAGTCGGGGCCAGCGCGATGATCGCCATGGACAGGCTCATCAGGCCGATGATCAATTGCAGCGCCGCCTTGCGGCCCTTGCGATCGGCGTACATGCCGATGACGATTCCGCCGACCGGCCGCATGAAGAAGCCCACGCCGAACGTCGCCATGGTCAGCAGCAACGAGGCGTATTCGCTATCCGCCGGGAAGAACAACCGGGAAATGATGACCGTCAGGAAGCCGTATACGACGAAGTCGTACCACTCGAGCGCGTTGCCGATGACGGCGGCGACGATCTGCTTGTTGCGCGAGGTCTGCATGAACGGGACCGAAGCACGGGATGGCGCGATTATGGTCCATCCCGCCGCGGCGTCACGCAAATTTCGCAGCCGGGCCCAGCCGGCAGGGCGTTGACCTACGCGGCTTTTGCCTTTTGCGCTTGGACCGTGAAGAGCTGCTCCATTTCGCGGCGCAGCTTCACGGCCTGGCTGGCTTCGTCTACGGCAACATCGGTCCAGTGCACGGGCTGGCCGGCCGCGATCGGCTTCAGCAGCTTGACGTTGTGCGCAAGTCCGAGCGAGAGCGCGCCGATCTCGAGCGATGTTTCCGCGGGCATCAGCTTGCCCATGACGGTGTAGCCGCCTTCGCCGTCGAGGATCTCGCCCGCCTTGAGGTCGCGTTTTGCCGTGGCCACGACGTCCGCGCGAAATCCGGTCGGGCTTCCGGTCGATTCGCCGCGCAAGCCGACGGACGCGACCGATATGCCGACTTCCAGCCCGATCAGGTGCCAGCGCTTGTACAGGCAGGCATAGCGGCCGGACGAGTCGGTGCGCACCATGTATTCCTTGAAGCAGTTGCGGATGTACTCGGTATCGCCTTCGAACACGACGAAGACGCCGAAGCGGATGTCGTAGGGGATCACGCGGCCGTCGGTCTCGAGCGACGAGATGACCTCGACCTGCCCCTTGTGGTGAAGGTGGCCGCCTTCCGCGACGGGGCGCATCACGTTCGGGATGTCGTCCACGCTTGCGGGCGGAAACAATAGGCCGTGCGGTGACGGCGTCAATCCCGTGGCATTGCACACGGCCGTGCTTTCGATCGCGGGCTTGGAACCGTCCAGGAAGGAGTTGAACATTTTCGGATTCAGGCCGCCGACCCTGGCCTGTTCCGGCGTCAGGCCGTAGTGGCCCCATACCGTTTCCGGCGTCGATTGCGCGAAATGCGGCAGCCACTTGTGGCCGCGGCCCGCGGCGACCACGTTGAAGCCCGAGGCACGTGCCCAGTCGACCAGGTCGCAGATCAGCGCCGGCTGGTCGCCGTAGGCGAGGCTGTACACGACGCCGGCTTCCTTCGCGCGCTGCGCCAGCAGCGGCCCGCACATCGCGTCGGCCTCCACGGTCACCATGACCACGTGCTTGCCGTTCCGGAACGCGGCGAGCGCGTGCTCCACCGCCGCAATCGGATTGCCGGTGGCCTCGACGACGATTTCCACCTTCGGATGCGCGACGAGCGCCTGCCAGTCTTCGCCGACGTGCGTGAGGCGGGAGGAGAATGCGGAGTCGAGCGACGGCGCCGCGAAGCGCTCGGGCTTCCAGCCCACGCGCGTCAAATTCGTCTTCGCATTCTCCGGCGAGAGGTCGGCGATGCCCGCGAGGTGCAGCCCCGGCGTCTTCGGCACCTGCGCCAGGTACATCGCGCCGAACTTGCCGGCACCGATCAGGCCCACGCGCAGCGGCCTGCCCTGCGCTTCCCGCTCCTGCAGCTTCGCGTAGAGGTTCATCTCAGGCCGCCATGGTCTTGAGCGCCTCGGCCGGCGTGCCGTCCTTCCATGGCAGCGCCACGTCGTAGTCCTTCAAGAGGCAATCGTCGGGCAGGCAGACGATCGGCGAAAAATCCCGGTGCGCAATGTACTCGGGGCGCTTGAAGCGCCGGATATGGTTGGAAACCGCGCAAAGGCTCAGGTACACGTTGATGCGATCCCACGGCGACAGGTTCGAGGTGGAAGCGTGCACGAGGCAGGAGTGGAACAGGATCATGGATCCGGCCGGACCCTTGGGCGCGACGATGCCGCCGCGCTCGACCAGCTTGCGGATGGTGTCGTGGTTGATGGTCCACAGCGGATAGCTGGTGGTCGCGGTGTCGTGCTGCGCATCGATGACGCCTAGTTTGTGGCTGCCGGGAATGAACATCAGCGGGCCGTTGAACTCGTTGACCTCGCCGAGGAAGATCGCCACGTTCATGGCGCGCGGCTCGGGCATCTGGTCGTCGTTCTTCCAGGTGCCGTAGTCCTGGTGCCATTGCCAGACATCGCCGTCGAAGGCCATCTTGCCGTTGACCTTGAACTGGTGCATGTAGACCTCTTCGCCGAACAGCTGCACGATGGGATCGACCATGCGCGGATGGCGGCCGAGCTTCGCGAACTGGCGGTTGTACATGTGCGCGGCGAAATTCGTGCGCACGGCGTCGCTGCCCTTCTCGCGCACGTTCTCGACGCGGCGCTGGGCATACAGCGCCGGCACCTCGTCGAGCAGGGCCTGGGTTTCCTGCTCTGTGAACAGTCCCGGGAAGAACAGGTAGCCTTCGCGGTCGAATTGCTCGAGTTGCTGCTGCGTGAGTTTCATGTCGATCCTCCGGAAATGATAGTTCGGCCGCGGATCAGGATGCCGCGCGCACGTGCTTGTCCATCTGACTTGTCAGGTGGCGCCCCGCCTCCTCGCCGTGCCGGCGGGCCAGCCTCTCGGCCCGGTCGGCGTCGCCGCGCGCGATGGCCTTGAGCATGGATTCGTGCTCGTCCCATACCGTGTCGCGCACGCCCGCCTCCTGCAGCACGACGCCCATCGCACGGCGAATGTGCCGCCAGTGATGGCCGGCGCTTTCGGCGATGAAAGGATTGCCGGACGCGGCGTAGATCAGGCCGTGGAAGCGCACGTCGGCATCGATCATCGCGCCGATGCGCGCGCCGCGCGCCGCCTTGCGGCCCTCGGCGATGACGGCGACGTCGATTTTCGCCTTCGCCTGCGCCGCGCGCCGCGCGGCCAGCCCGTCCAGCGTGGAGCGCACCTCATATATATGCGCAATGTCGTCCGCGCCCAGGGGCATCACCATCAGGCCCCGGCGCCCGGCGTCGACCACGAAGCCGTCTTTCTTCAGCATGCGCAGCGCCTGCAGCACCGGCTGGCGCGAAACGTCGAGGCTGGCGGCGAGGTCTTCCTGCGTGAGGCGCGCCCCGGGTGCCAGCTGGCCCTCGCAGATCGCGTTGAGCAGGCGCTGGTACACCTGGTCGGTCAGGTCGGGGACGATGCTGATCGGGCTGATGGACGGCATGGTGTGGGCAGGGTGGTTTTGTGTATTGTATACAGAATTCAATATCGGTCAAATCGTGGTCGCAGCGCGTCGCGTCGAGGCAAGCGCCGCGTCGTCGATCGGAGACAGGGCGGCGCGCGGTGGATTGTCAACTGAATGCAGGGCGCGTCGTTGTTGGTCGTGCATCGCGCACGTCGCGAAGCCTTAAACCAGAGGAGACAATTCATGCGTATCCGATCGACTGCCATCGCCGCGGGCATTGTCGCGTGCACCGTTACCACGATGGCGGCCGCACAGAACGCCGCCGATACCGTCCAGCGCGATGTCAACCAGCAGAATCGCATCGAGCAGGGCCTGCAATCGGGGCAGCTGAACACCAAGGAGGCCGGCAAGCTCGAGCGCGAGGAATCGCGCGTGGACAAGATGCAGTCGAATGCGCTGAAGGACGGCAAGATGACGGATGCCGAAAAAGCGCGCATCGAGAAGGCGCAAAACAAGGTCAGCAACGACATCTACAAGGAAAAGCACGACGCGCAGACCGGCAACCCGAATTCCGCGTCTTCGCAGCGCATGCAGGCGGACGTTCAGCGCAACGCCAACCAGGAACAGCGCGTCGAGAACGGCATCAAGAACGGATCGATGACGAACCGGGAAGCGGCGAATGCGGAACGCGGGCAGGCGAAGGTCGACCGCAAGGAAGCCAACGCCGCCGCCAACGGCCACGTCGGCGCGGCGGAACAGAAGAACATCCAGACCGCCGAGAACCGGCAAAGCCGCAAGATCTACCGCGAGAAGCACAACAACCACAAGCGCGATTGAACTTGCGTCAACAAAAGGGCCCGCGAGGCAAAACCTCGCGGGCCCTTGTCTTTGCGAAATAGCTCAGCCGTCCTTCTTGCGCGATCTCGGCCTGGGTTTGACTTGCGCGGCGGGCTGGGTGTCCAGACGCAGGCTTGCATAGCTGCCGGGTGCGTCTTCCACGACTTCGAGCGCGCCACCCGCAGCGCGTGCCGGGATTTTGTCTGCGCCGAAACCCGCGATCCAGGCGCTCCAGTCGTTCCACCAGGATCCCGCGTGCTTCTGCGCCGATGCGAGCCATTCGTCGGCGCCCGCGCGCAAGCCATCGTTGGTCCAGTACCAGTACTTGTTCGCCGCGGGCGGGTTGACGATGCCAGCGATGTGGCCGGAGCCGCCCAGCGTGAAGCGCACCGGGCCCTTCAGCAATTGCGCCCCGAGGTAAGTCGTTTTCCACGGCGCGATGTGGTCTTCCAGGGTCGAGATGAAATACGCCGGAACGCTGATTTTCGACAAATCGATGGGTTCGCCCGCCAGCGAAATGCCGCAAGGCTCGCGCAGCTTGTTGCGGATGTACATGTTGCGCAGGTAGAAGGTATGCATCTTCGCCGGCATGCGCGTCGCGTCCGAATTCCAGTACAGCAGGTCGAACGGGAAGGGTTCCTTGCCCAGCAGGTAATTGTTGACCACGAAAGACCAGATCAGGTCGTTGGCGCGCAGCATGTTAAAGGTCGAGGCCATCTCCGAGCCTTCCAGGTAGCCGCGCTGCGCCATTTTCTTTTCGAGGTTGGCGACCGTTTCCTCGTCTACGAATACTCCGAGTTCGCCGGGCTCGGAAAAATCGATCAACGTCGTGAAAAACGTCACGCTTTTCACGCGGTGGTCGTCCTTGGCGGACATCCAGGCCAGCGTCGCCGCCGTCAGCGTGCCGCCCAGGCAATAGCCGATCAGGTTGACCTCGCGTTCGCCGGTGCCCCGTTCGATCGCGTCCATTGCCGCCAGCGGGCCTTCGAGCATGTAGTCGTCGAAGGTCTTGCCGGCGTGGCGTTCATCGGGGTTTACCCAGGAAATGACGAATACCGTGATGCCCTGGTCGACCGCGAATTTGATGAACGAATTTTTTTCGCGCAAATCGAGGATGTAGTACTTGTTGATCCACGGCGGCACGATCAGCAGCGGCGTGCGCCATACCTCGCTGGTGGTCGGCTGGTACTGGATCAGCTGCATGAGATCGTTCTGGAACACGACCTTGCCCGGCGTGCTGGCGACGTTCTCGCCCATGCGAAACGCCTTGTTGTCCGTCATGCTGATCGCCAGCTTGCCGTGGCCTCGATCGACGTCCTGCAGGAGATGATTCAGGCCGTCTAGCAGGTTCTTGCCGCCGCTTTCGATCGTGGCCTTCAGCACCTCGGGATTCGTCATTACGAAATTGGTCGGCGCCAGCGCGTCCACGTATTGCCGCGTGAAGAAGTTGACCTTTCGCGCCGTGGTCGCGTCCAGGCCTTCCACCTGGGCAACGGATTGCTGGATGTTCTGCGCCGCGATCAGGTAGGACTGCTTGATATAGTCGAACAGCCAGTTGTTCTGCCACAACTCGCTGCGAAAGCGATTGTCCGATTTCCCTGGTTCGACGACGGCAGGCGTCTGCTCGCCGGCGGCCTTGCGCACGGTGTTCTGCCACAGCGCGAAATAGTCATGCCACATCCGCAGCGACGTCTCGGCCAACTTGAACGGATCCGACATGAGCCGGGTCGCCAGCTCGGTGAAAGCCTTGCCCACGCCAAGGTCGTCCGAAGTCCCCGAGCCTTCGTTTGCCGATGGATCGGCCAACCGGGTTTCGACGAGGTGCTTGCTGCGCAGCGCAATTTCCGCGAATACGCGGGCGACGTCGTTCGCATCGGGTTGCACTGCATGCTGGGATTTGTCTTCGGCCATGTCGCTACGCTAGGACGAAGCCGCGCGATTATCAAGCGCGATCGAAGTCAGGCCTTGCCCGGGCCGTAGGTCTTGAATTTTTCGATGACGACGGCCATCTCGGCGTCCGGGAGGATGTTGGGCTTGCCGATCTGCAGCGCGCGCCAGTATTGCTCGCACAAGGCTTCGACCTCCACGGCCAGCGCCAGCGTCGATCCGAGGTCGGCACCTGTTGCGATCATGCCGTGGTTGCCGAGCAGGCAGGCCTTGCGATCCTCGAGCGCGGCGAGCGCGTGGTCCGAAAGGTCTTGCGTGCCGAAGGTCGCGTAAGGCGCGCAGCGGATATCGCTGCCCCCCGCGACAGCGATCATGTAGTGAAATGCCGGAACCGACCGTCCCAGGCAGGACAGCGTTGTCGCGAAACTCGAATGCGTATGCACGACGGCCGCGCATTCGGACCGGCTTCGATAGATGTCGTGATGGAATCGCCATTCGGAGGAGGGCCTGCGCCGGCCGGCCGGCTTGCCTTTCGGATCGACGAATACGATGTCTAGCGGTTTCGTCTTGTCATAGGCAAGTCCCGATGGCGTCACGAGGAATCCGTTCTTCCAGCGCGCGCTGACGTTGCCGGATTTGCCGCGATTGATGCCCAGCGCGTTCATCTTCAGCGCCGTGGCGATGATCTGCTTGCGCAGTTGCAGCTCGGTCACGCGACTTTGCGCCGCAAAAGATCCTGCAGGCCGGAGCGGGTGGCCGGCACGATGCCGCGATTAGTGATGAGCGCGTCCACGAGGCGCGCGGGCGTGACGTCGAAAGCCGGATTGGCCGCCTGCGTGCCCGCGGGAACGACGTCGACGACGCCGACCCGTCCATCGGCGATGCCGCGCACGGAAAGAACTTCGGCCGCGCCGCGCTCCTCGATCGGAATCTCCTTCAGCGCATCGCCGATGTCCCAGTCGATCGTGGGCGTGGGAACCGCCGCGTAGAACGGCACCTTGCAATCCTTCGCCGCGAGTGCCTTCAGGTAGGTGCCGATCTTGTTGCAGACGTCGCCTTGCGCAGTCACCCGGTCGGCGCCGACGATGACGAGATCGACTTCGCCGTGCTGCATCAGGTGGCCGCCGGCGTTGTCAACGATAAGTGTGCACGGAACGCCGTGCTGCTTGAGTTCCCACGCTGTCAGCAGGCCCTGGTTGCGCGGGCGCGTCTCATCGACCCAGACATGCACGTCGATGCCGGCATCGTGGGCGAGATAGATCGGCGCGAGCGCCGTTCCGACATCGACCGTCGCCAGCCAGCCGGCATTGCAATGCGTTAGCACGTTGACGCGTCCCTTGCGGGACGCGACGTCACGCAGCAACTCCAGTCCGTGCCGGCCGATCGCCTCGTTCAATGCGACATCCTCGTCCGCGATCGCCTGCGCTTCCTGCCATGCGCTCGCGGCACGCTGTGGTGCCGGAACCGCCCTGAGGCGGGATGCCATGCGCTCGATGGCCCATCCCAAGTTCACGGCGGTCGGCCGCGTCGCCCGGAGGAGGTCCGACGCGCGCGCAATGCCGGCTTCGGATGCGTCCTCGTTCATCGCCAGTGCCAGGCCAAAAGCCGCGGTGGCGCCGATCAAAGGCGCGCCGCGAATCTGCATGCTGCGGATCGCCTGGGCTGCCGCGTCGCAATCCGTCAACGCCAGCGTCTTGAACTCGAACGGAAGCCGCGTCTGGTCGATGACGATGACGCGATTCTCTTCGCGCCAGATGCTGCGATAAGCTACGCCACCGACCTTCATGCCGCGGGCCTGGAAAACCGGTAGACGCCGTCGCTGCCCTTCACGCGATCGATCCGGTTCTGCAGCCACAGGTAGTTCAGGTGCGCGATCGATTCTCCCATCGCAAAGAATATCTGGTGCGTATCGAGTTCGCGCCGGAACAAGACCGGCAGCAGGTCCGCCGCGGTCGAAGGTTTCGCACAGGCGTCCAGCACTTCCGCCAGCCTGTCGCGGTGATGCTCGTGCAGCATTCGCACCCGCTGCCGGGCGCCGCGAAACGGCAGGCCGTGCGAGGGCAGCACGAGGGTGTCCGCTGGAAGCTCGCTGAAGCGATCGATGGAGCGCAGGAAAAGTTTCAGCGGATCGCTCTCGGGCTTGTTCGGCCAGACGCTGATGTTGGTGCTGATCTTCGGCAGCAGCATGTCGCCGGAAATCAGCACGCCCAGGGAATCGCAATAAAGCGCGGCATGCTCCGGCGAATGGCCGTAGCCGGTGATCACGCGCCAGGCGTTGCCGCCGATGGCGATCTCGTCCGCGTCGAGCATGCGCGTGAATCGCAGCGGCGGCTCGCCGACGATCTTGCGATAGGAATTGCCGCGGCCGGACACCGCGGTCGCGCGCGTGGCGTCGAGTCCGTGGCTGGAGAACAATGCCGCCGTGGCATCGGAACCGAAGCCTGGCAACTGGTGATATTGCGCCTGGGCCGTGAGATATTCGGTTTCCGTCATCCACAACGGCGCGCCGAAGCGCGCGGTGAGCCACCCGGCATTGCCGAAGTGGTCCGGATGGAAGTGCGTTACCAGCACTCGCGTCAATCCTTCGCGCCCGACCATCTCCGCCAGGATCTCGTCCCAATGCGAACGCGTTTCGTCGAGCGCGATCCCGCAATCGATGGCGGTCCAGCCCTTGCCGTCGCGCAGCAACCACAGGTTGATGTGATTCAAGGCGAACGGCAGCGGCATGCGCAACCAGTAAAGCCCGGGTAAGACTTCGCGAACCGTCCCTGCCGCGGGCGGCTCCGCGAACGGGAAACTCATCGGCTCGGGCGACGAATCTGCGGCAGGACGGACGGAGGTCTGCATTCGGTTCAACAGTGGAAAGGGAGCCGCGCTATAGTGGAATTCTACTTGACGTAAACGTTAATCGTCGCTGCATGCCCGACCCAACCTATACCATCACCGAGCTGGCGAAAGAATTCGGCCTGACGACGCGGGCCATCCGCTTCTACGAGGATCACGGGTTGATCTCACCGGCCCGCGCCGGCCGAAACCGCGTCTACGGCAATCGCGATCGCGTGCGCCTGAAGCTGACCTTGCGAGGCAAGAGGCTGGGCCTTTCGCTGCTGGAGATTCGCGAGCTGATCGACATGTACGACGCGGCAAGGGACGAGCATGCGCAAGTTGAGAGGCTCCAGGTTCTTCTGCGCAAGCGGCGCGGCATCCTCGAGCAGCAACGCGAGGACATCGAGGCGGTACTGGGGGAAATTGCTGCGCTCGAGCAGGAGTGCGATGCGTTCCTGCAAAGCAACGGTCTGCAGCCGGGAAAACCCGCCAGGCGATCCACAAGTAGATGAAAACACGACGTTGTTGCGCAACATTCGAACACCCAGCCACGAGCCATAGCCAGACTTTGCGGCGCAGCAAAATCTGGGAAAGAGTTGGGCTAATTGACGTTTACGTAAACGTCAATTAGAGTCAGTCGCTGCCAACTAGCCAAGCGCCGAGTCGGAGGAGAGAACAATGAACAGTCCGGAAAAAATCAGGCTGGCCAGCTTTCCCACGCTGGATTTCGGCCTCGGCGAAGACATCGAGATGCTGCGCGATTCGGTGCGCGCTTTCGCGGCTCGGGAGATCGCCCCGCGGGCCGCGGAAATCGACTCCGCCAATGCTTTTCCGATGGACCTCTGGCGCAAGCTCGGCGGACTGGGATTGCTCGGCGTCACCGTGGAAGAAGAGTACGGCGGCTCGCGCCTGGGTTACCTGGCGCACGTCGTTGCCATGGAAGAAGTATCGCGGGCCTCAGCGGCGGTTGGGCTGTCTTACGGCGCCCACTCCAACCTGTGCGTGAATCAGATCCGTCGCAATGGCAGCGAAGCGCAGAAGCGCCGCTACCTGCCGAAGCTGGTCTCGGGAGAGCACGTGGGTGCGCTGGCGATGAGCGAACCCAACGCCGGCTCCGACGTGGTCAGCATGAAGCTGCGCGCCGATCGCAAGGACGATCGCTATGTCCTCAACGGAAACAAGATGTGGATCACCAACGGGCCGGATGCGGATGTGCTGGTCGTCTACGCCAAGACCGACGCCAGCGCCGGACCGAAGGGCATCACCGCATTCCTCATCGAAAAGAGCTTCAAGGGCTTTTCCACGGCGCAGAAGCTGGACAAGCTCGGCATGCGCGGCTCGAACACCTGCGAGCTCGTGTTCCGCGATTGCGATGTCCCTGTGGAAAACGTACTCGGCGAAATCAATCGCGGCGTGCAGGTGCTCATGAGCGGGCTGGATTACGAGCGTGCGGTGCTGGCCGGCGGCCCGTTGGGCATCATGCAGGCATGCATGGACGTCGTCCTCCCCTACCTGCACGAGCGCACGCAGTTCGGCCAGCCGATCGGCGAATTCCAGCTAATGCAGGGCAAGGTCGCCGACATGTACACCACCATGAATGCCTGCAAGGCCTATGTGTACGCGGTGGCGAAAGCTTGCGATCGCGGCCAGACCACGCGCAAGGATGCGGCTGGCGCCATTCTCTACGCGGCGGAAAAGGCCACGTGGATGGCGGGCGAGGCGATCCAGGCGCTGGGCGGTAACGGCTACATAAACGAGTACGCGACCGGCCGGCTCTGGCGTGATGCGAAACTATACGAGATAGGCGCGGGCACATCCGAGATCCGCCGCATGCTGATCGGCCGCGAACTGTTCAACGAAACGCGTTAACCATCGCGCACGCCGCCCTCGGGCGGGTTGCGTGTAACGAGGAGATTCCGCATGGCCAACGATCCGATCGTCATTGTTTCCGCCGCGCGCACGCCCATGGGCGCCTTCCAGGGCGAGCTCAAGGACTTCCCTGCGCCGCAGCTGGGCGCCGCCGCCATTCGCGCGGCGCTGGAGCGCGCGAATGTAAAGCCCGAGCAGATGCAGGAAGTCGTCATGGGTTGCGTGCTACCAGCCGGCCAGGGCCAGGCCCCGGCGCGGCAAGCGTCGCTGGGCGCCGGTTTGCCGCTGGCGGCCGGTTGCACGACGGTGAACAAGATGTGCGGATCCGGCATGAAGGCCGCGATGTTCGCGCACGATCTGCTGATCGCGGGAACGAACGATGTCATGGTCGCGGGCGGCATGGAGAGCATGACCAATTCGCCCTACCTGCTGCCGAAGGCCCGCGCGGGCTATCGCATGGGCCACCAGCAAGTGATGGATCACATGTTCCTCGACGGTCTCGAGGATGCCTACGACAAGGGGCGGCTCATGGGCAGCTTCGCCGAGGAATGCGCCGCCAGCTTTTCGTTCTCCCGAGAAGAGCAGGACCGATTCGCCATCACGTCGCTGGAGCGCGCGCAGAAGGCGAACAAGGACGGCTCGTTCGCATGGGAAACCGTGCCGATTGCGATCAAGGCTGGCAAGGACGAGCGCTTCATTGAGCACGACGAGCAACCGTTCAAGGCCAACTTCGACAAGATTCCGCTGCTCAAGCCCGCGTTTCGCAAGGACGGCACGGTGACGGCGGCGAATTCGAGCTCGATTTCGGACGGCGCGGCCGCGCTTGTCATGATGCGCCGCTCGACCGCCGACAAGCTCGGCATCAAGCCGCTCGCGACGATCGCGGGGCATTCCACGCATGCGCAGGAACCGAACCTGTTTACGACTGCCCCAGTCGGTGCAATCCGCAAGCTGTTTGACAAGACCGGTTGGAACGCCGGCGAGGTCGACTTGTACGAGATCAATGAAGCGTTCGCGGTCGTCACCATGGCGGCCATGAAGGAGCACGGCCTGCCGCACGACAAAGTGAACGTGCACGGCGGAGCCTGCGCGCTGGGGCATCCGATCGGCGCGTCCGGTGCGCGCATCCTCGTGACCCTGATCGGTGCGTTGCGCAAGAACGGGCTCAAGCGCGGCGTCGCGTCGTTGTGCATCGGCGGCGGCGAAGCCACTGCCATGGGGATAGAGCTCATCTAAATCCAACGCAAAGGCGCAAAGACCGCAAAGGGCGCGAAGAAAACCGGAATAACAGGTGAGCAGGAAATCGAGGTGAGTAGAGGTTCACAGATAGCACCGTCGATGCATCGGTCAGCCGGGCAATCAAGCAGGAATTCTCACGATCTTGAGTTTCCTTTGCGTTCTTTGCGCCTTTGCGTTGGGTGTAAACAGGAGGTAGTAATCAGTGGCGAACAAGAAAATAGGCTTCATCGGCGTGGGCATGATGGGCCACGGCATGGCGAAGAACCTGCAGGAAAAGGGTTTTCCGACGACGGTGCTGGGCCACAAGAACCGCGCCCCGGTGGAAGACCTCGTGAAGCGCGGCGCGCGCGAGGGCAAGGACGTCGCGGATGTCGTGAAGTCGGCCGATGTCGTCATCCTGTGCGTGACCGGCACGCCTCAGGTCGAGGACCTCGTTTACCGCAAGGGCGGCATCCTGGAAAGCATTTCCGCGGGCCAGGTCGTTATTGATACCTCCACCAGCCAGCCGGGCTCGACCCTACAGATCGCAAGCGACCTCAAGGCGAAGGGCGCGCGCTTCGTCGACGCGCCGCTGGCGCGCACGCCGGTGGAAGCCGAGCAGGGCCGGCTCAACACCATGGTTGGCGCCGACGACGCCACGTTTCGCGAAATCGAACCGGTGCTGAAGGCCTTCTGCGAGAACATCTTTCATGTCGGCGACGTGGGTGCCGGCCACAAGATCAAGCTCATCAACAACTGCGCGGCAATCGGGCAGATGGCGCTGATCGCGGAGGCGCTGACCGCGTGCGCCAAGCTCGGCGTCGATCCGAAGAAATATTTCGCGCTCGTGTCGAGCGGCGCCGCGAATTCCGGCATCTTCCAGATGCTGGCGGGCAAGGCCGTCGAAGGCGATTTCGGCGGCATGAAATTCGGCCTTGCGAACGCGTTGAAGGACGTGCGCTACTACAACCAGATGGCGATGGAGTCCGGCGTTTCGGGTGCCATGGCCTCGGCGACCTTGCAGACGCTGACCCAGGCGGTGAATCTCGGCTTCGGTGGTCCCGAACATCTTGTCGCGTCGCTGGTGCCTGCCGTGGCAAAGCTCAACAACACGCCGTTCCCGCCGAAGTAAGGCCGCACGCAAAGGATCGTCATGGCTGCTCCCATCGAGTTTTACTACGATTTTTCGTCGCCGTACGGGTATCTCGCCTCGACGCAGATCGGCAAGCTCGCGGCGAAGCATGGCCGCGGCGTGATCTGGAAGCCGATGCTGCTCGGCGTGGCCTTCAAGGCTACCGGCGGCGTGCCGCTGCCGACCATCCCGTTGAAGGGCGACTACGCGAAGCGCGACATGGAGCGCACCGCGCGGCTCATGGGCGTGCCCATGAAAATCCCGAGCAAGTTCCCGATCTCCAGCCAGTCGCCGGCGCGCGTGATCTACTGGCTGGAGCCGGAGGGCGCGGCACGCCAGGAGGCGGTGACGCAGGCGCTATATCGCGCCTACCTGGTGGAGGATAAGGACATCTCCAGTCCGGAAGTCACCGCGGACGTCGCTGCTGCGGCCGGCCTCGATCGGCAGAAGGTGCTGGAGGTGATCGCCGATCCCGCGATCAAGGAAAAGCTCAAGCAGGAGACTGAGGCGGCGGTCCAGCGCGGCGTGTTCGGCTCGCCTTTCATCTTCATCGACGGCGAGCCGTTCTGGGGTTGCGACCGGCTGCAGCAGGTCGAGCGCTGGCTGCAGACGGGAGGCTGGTGATGGCCGAGTACCTGGTCTACGGTTTCGCGCAGTCGGGAAACTCCTACAAGCCGGCGCTGTACCTCGAGCTCGCGGGCGCCGACTGGAGCCCGCGTTTCGTCGACTACTTCAACGGCGAGACGCGCACGCCGGCCTATCGCGAGATCAACGTGATGGGCGAGGTGCCGGTGCTGGAGCACAAGGGGCAGCGCCTGTCGCAGTCCGGCGTAATCCTCGACTATCTCGTCTCGCAACTGGGACAGTTCGGCGGCAAGGACGATGCCGAGCGCCGCGAGATCCTGCGCTGGTTGCTGTGGGACAACCACAAGCTCACCAGCTACACCGCGACCTTCCGCTTTCTGAACAAGCTCACCGCGAATCCGGATCCCGCGGTGCTGGGCGAATTCCGCAAGCGCTCGCAGGCCGCGTGGAAGATCCTCGATACGCATCTGGCGGGCCGACGCTTCGTCGCCGCGGAACGCCTGACCATCGCGGACATCTCGATTTGCGCCTACCTGTTCTTCGATGACGAGCTTGGCGTGGACTGGAAGGACTACCCGAACATCCAGGCGTGGCTCGATCGCATCCGCGAAACACCGCGCTGGAAGCATCCCTACGACTTGATGCCTGGCCATCCCTTGAAAGCTGCGTAGGCCATGAGCGCGATCCAGAGCAAGGTCAATCCGCGCGGCGCGGACTACAAGGCGAGCGCCGATGCCATGGCGGCGCTGGTTGCGGACCTGCGCGAAAAAGTCGGCATCGTCTCGCAGGGTGGTGGCGAGGCGGCGCGAGAAAAGCATGTCGGGCGCGGCAAGCTGCTGGCGCGCGATCGCATCCGGGCATTGTTGGATCCGGGCTCGCCGTTCCTGGAACTGTCGCAGCTCGCGGCCTGGAACATGTACGACAGCCCGGTGCCGGCGGCCGGCATCGTCACCGGCGTCGGCAGGATTTCGGGGCGCGAATGCGTCGTCGTCGCCAACGATGCGACGGTCAAGGGCGGCACCTACTTCCCGATGACCGTGAAGAAGCATCTGCGCGCACAGGAAATCGCGCAGCAGAATAATCTTCCGTGCGTGTACCTCGTCGATTCCGGCGGCGCGAACCTGCCGACTTGGGACGAAGTCTTCCCCGATCGCGACCACTTCGGCCGCATTTTCTACAACCAGGCCAACATGTCGGCGCTGGGCATTCCGCAGATCGCCTGCGTCATGGGGTCCTGCACCGCCGGCGGCGCTTATGTGCCGGCGATGGCGGACGAATCCATCATCGTGCGCAACCAGGGCACGATTTTTTTGGCGGGTCCGCCGCTGGTGAAAGCGGCGACCGGCGAAGTCGTCAGCGCCGAAGAACTCGGCGGTGCCGACGTGCATGCGCGCGTTTCCGGCGTCGCAGACCACTACGCGAACGACGACAGACATGCGCTTGAAATCGTACGGCGCATCGTTTCCAACCTGAACCGCCGCAAGGACGTCAGCCTCGATATGCGGCAACCTCGCGATCCGCTCTACGAGGCGGCGGAACTGCACGGCGTCGTGCCGCAGGACACGCGCAAACCGTTCGACGTTCGCGAAGTCATCGCGAGAGTCGTCGACGGCAGCGAACTCGACGAGTTCAAGCCGCTCTACGGCACGACGCTCGTCTGCGGTTTCGCGCACGTGTTCGGTTATCCCGTCGGCGTGATCGCCAACAACGGCATCCTTTATTCCGAATCGTCGCTGAAGGGCGCGCACTTCATCGAGTTGTGCGCGCAGCGCGGCATTCCGCTGGTGTTCCTGCAGAACATCACCGGCTTCATGGTCGGCAAGAAATACGAAGCCAGCGGCATCGCCAGGGACGGCGCCAAGCTGGTGACGGCGGTGTCTTGCGCCCGCGTTCCGAAGTTCACGTTCATCATCGGCGGCAGTTTCGGCGCCGGCAACTATGGCATGTGCGGTCGCGCCTATTCGCCGCGCTTTCTGTGGATGTGGCCGAACGCGCGCATATCCGTCATGGGCGGCGAGCAGGCGGCGAGCGTGCTCGCGCAGGTCAAGCGCGACGGCTTCGAGAAAGCCGGCAAGACCTGGAGCCGCGACGAGGAAGAGGCGTTCAAGAATCCGATCCGCGCGCAGTACGAGGCGCAAGGCCATCCCTACTACGCGAGCGCCCGGCTGTGGGACGATGGCGTGATCGATCCCGCGGACACGCGCATGGTGCTGGGACTGGGCCTCTCGGCCGCGCTGAACGCGCCGGTCGAAAAATCGCAGTTCGGCGTCTTCAGGATGTAGCCATGGACCAGTCGACCACAGCATTGGAATCCGCTTATTTCACCGAGGAACTCGTGGCCTTGCGTGAGCAAGTTGCCCGCTTCGTCGCCAACGAGGTCGAGCCGCATGGCGAGGCATGGGAAAAGGAAGGCCACGTCCCGCGCGATGTGCTGCGCAAGATGGGGGAGATGGGCCTGTTCGGCATCACCTACCCTGCCGAGCACGGCGGTTCGGAATCGGACGCGTTGACGTCGCTGGTGTATGCCGAGGCATTGTCGCGCTCGACTTTCGGCGGCTTCGTGGTGACGGCGCTGGTGCATTCCGACATGGCGTCGCCGCATCTCGTGCACGCGGGCTCGAAGGCGCAGATCGACAAATACCTTCCAGGCATCATCCGCGGCGAGAAAATCACCGCCGTCGCGGTGACCGAGCCGGACGCGGGCTCGGACGTCGCCGCCATCCGCACGCGGGCGCGTCGCGACGGCGATTCCTGGGTGATAAACGGCGCCAAGATGTTCATCACCAACGGCGTGCTCGCGGACTTGTACTTCGTGGCGGCGCGCACCGACCCGCAAGCCAAGGGCTCGCGTGGCATCTCGATGTTCATCGTCGAGAAGGGCACGCCGGGATTTCGCGTCGGCCGCGCGCTCGACAAGATGGGCTGGCGGTCCTCCGACACGGCCGAACTCGTGTTCGAGGATTGCCGCGTCCCGGCGGAAAACCTGCTGGGCGACGAGAATGGCGGCTTCTACGCCGTCATGAAGAACTTCCAGCGCGAGCGCATCGCCGCTGCCGCGATGGCAGTGGGCAACGCGATGACTTCGCTCAAGCTCACCATCGAATACGTCAAGACGCGCAAGGCCTTCGGCGCGACGCTGTTCGACAAGCAGGCGATCCGCCAGCGCCTGGCCATGCTCGAGGCGAAGACGCACGCGTCCCGGCAGTTCATGTACCACTGCGCATGGCTGACGGCGCAGGGCCGCGAGTGCGTGCGTGAAGTCTCGATGCTGAAGGCGCTCACCGGCGAATTGGCAAACGAGGTCGTCTACACCTGCCAGCAGTTCCATGGCGGCATGGGCTACATGCGCGAATCCGTAATCGAACGCCAGGCCCGCGATGCGCGCGTGCTGACGATAGGCGGCGGCGCGACCGAGGTCATGCTCGAGGAAGTGGCGAAGCGCTTCGCGCCGGACTGAACGAGAAGGAACCCATGGAAACGTTGCAAACCACCATCGACGCCGGTGTCGCCACCATTCGCATGAATCGGCCCGACGTGCACAATGCCTTCGACGACGCGCTTATTGCGGCGCTGACAGCGGCACTGCGACGCGTCGACGGCTTGCCGCAGGCGAAGGTCGTCGTGCTGGCCGCGAGCGGCAAGAGTTTTTCCGCGGGCGCCGACCTGAACTGGATGAAGCGCATGGCGAAGTATTCGCGCGAGGAGAACCTGCGCGATGCCGGCGGGCTGGCCAACCTCATGCGCACCCTGGACGGCATGACCAAGCCGACCATCGCGCGCGTGCAGGGCGCGGCCTTCGGAGGCGGCGTCGGCCTGGTGGCGTGTTGCGACATCGCCATCGCCAGCACCGAGGCGAGCTTTTCGCTTTCGGAAGTTCGCCTCGGCCTGATACCGTCCGTCATCAGCCCGTACGTGATCGCGGCGATCGGCGAGCGGGCAGCGCGGCGCTATTTCCTGACCGCGGAGCGCTTCGACGCGCGGGAAGCCTTGCGCATCGGCCTGGTACATGAAGCGGTCGACGCCGATGCGCTCGACGGCGCGATCACGAAGATCACCGCGGGACTGCTGAAGGGCGGACCACTCGCGCAGGCCGCCGCGAAAAAGCTGATCGCGGATGTCAGCCGGCGTCCGATGGACGACGCCCTGTCGAACGAAACGGCGAAGCGCATCGCCGAAATTCGCGTCGGCGCAGAGGGCCGTGAAGGCGTGGCGGCGTTTCTCGAAAAGCGCAAGCCTGACTGGACCTGAACTTGGAGATCGTGGCGGATTCGCAGGTGGCGGTCGATGCGCAGCGCGCCAAGTTGATGGCCATGTTCTGCGCGCTGGGGTTGCTGATGTTCCTGCTCGACATGGGCGCGGGCTTCTGGCTGTGGACCTACATGCGCGAGTACACCGCAGCCGCGCCCGCCTTCGACAGTCTGCTATCGCAATTGCGTTCCGCCGATGCAACCACGCTGGTGGACATCGGCATGAAGGTCCGCGAAGGATGGGCGGCCTGCGAAGAGGCGCGCGGCGGCGCGCTCGGCACGATATTGCATGTGGCGCTGGCGGCAAGCTTCGTCGGGCTCGCGCTGTTCAGCCTGTGCCTGATGCTTTCGCTGTTGCTTTACCGCAGCCTCGCGGCGCAGCCCGGCAGCAGGGTTTCCCCGCTGCCGCCGGACAACGTCGACGACACCTGGCGATAGCCGCGAAGCATGCCAATGAACGCCAAATTCCATGTTTGACAAGATCCTGATCGCGAACCGCGGCGAGATCGCGTGCCGCGTGGCGCGCACCGCGCGCAGGCTCGGCATTCGTACCGTTGCCGTTTATTCCGAAGCCGACTCGCGCGCATTGCACGTGGAGCTGTGCGACGAGGCCCGCCTGATCGGCGGACCGCACCCGCGCGATTCCTATTTGCGCGGTGATCGCATTCTCGAAGCGGCGAAGGAAAGCGGCGCGCGGGCGATCCATCCCGGATATGGATTCCTGTCCGAGAACGCGGACTTCGCGCGAGCCTGTGCGCAAGCTGATGTCGTGTTCATCGGTCCCCCGCCTGCCGCCATCGACGCCATGGGTTCGAAATCGGCCGCGAAGGCGCTCATGGAGAAAGCCGGCGTACCGCTGGTGCCGGGCTATCACGGCACTGCGCAGGATTTGCCGAGCCTGGCGAAGGAGGCGGCCCGCATCGGCTTCCCGGTGCTCATCAAGGCTTCCGCCGGCGGCGGCGGCAAAGGCATGCGCATCGTCACGGACGCAAAGGGATTCGAGGCTGCCCTGGCTTCGGCAAAACGCGAAGCGGCATCGTCCTTCGGCGACGATCGCGTGCTGGTCGAAAAATACCTGCAGCGCCCACGGCACATCGAACTGCAGGTGTTCGCCGATGCGCAGGGCCATTGCATCCACTTGTTCGAGCGCGATTGTTCCGTGCAAAGGCGTCACCAGAAGGTGCTCGAAGAAGCGCCGGCGCCGGGCATGACCGAAGCGCGGCGCAAGCAGATGGGCGAAGCCGCCGTCGCCGCGGCGAAAGCCGTAGGCTATGTCGGGGCCGGCACGGTCGAATTCATCGCGGAAGGCGAGCGTTTCTATTTCATGGAAATGAACACGCGCCTGCAGGTCGAGCATCCGGTGACGGAAATGATCACCAGCCTCGATCTCGTGGAATGGCAGTTGCGCGTGGCGGCGGGCGAACCGCTGCCGCTGCGGCAAGAGCAAGTTTCCATCGACGGCCATGCCATCGAAGCGCGCATCTATGCAGAGGTGCCCGACCGCGACTTCATGCCTGCGGCCGGCCGCATCACGCATCTGCGCCAGCCGGCCGTGGACGCGCACGTGCGCGTGGACACCGGCGTTCGCGAAGGCGACGAAGTCGGCGTGAACTATGACCCGATGATCGCCAAGCTCGTCGCGTGGGATAGCGACCGGCCCGCGGCCCTGCGCCGGCTGCGCGCGGCGCTACGGCAATACGAAGTCTCGGGACTCGAGACCAACATCCGTTTCCTGTCGCGCGTGACTGCGCACAAGGCGTTTGCCGACGCCGACACAGACCATGCCGCGCTGGATACCGGGCTGATTGCGCGCAATCACGATGCGTTGTTCCCGCCTGCGGGCGATTTGCCGAAGTCCGTGCTGGCGATTTCCACGATGAGCGAACTGCTGCGGCTCGATGAAGAGGCCGCGGTCGCGGCGGCGCGATCCGGCGATCCGCATTCTCCCTGGCACTCGCGCCATGGCTGGCGCATGAACGAAGACCGTTTCCAGCGCTTCGTTTTCTTGGCGGGCAATGTGCGCCACGAAGTCGTCGCACATCACCGCGTCGATGGTTTTATTCTCGAAATTTCCGGCGGTCGCTTCGATGCGGCGGCCTCCCGCACCGACCCCGGCATGCTCGCAATCGAACTGGACGGCAGGCGCATGCATGCGACCGTGGTTCGCGACGTCAACGGTCTCACGGTATTCGCCGACGGCGACAGCTACAAGCTGGAGTTCGAGAAGCTCGCTGCCAGCGAGGAAGAGGATCCTGCCGGCAAGCTGGTTTCGCCGCTTCCCGGCAACGTCATCCAGGTGCTGGTCGATAGCGGCGACATTGTTGCGAAAGGCCAGCCGCTGATGATCATCGAAGCCATGAAGATGGAGCACACGATCAGCGCGCCGAAGCGCGGCACGGTCGGGCAGATATACTTCGCGAAGGGCGAGCAGGTCGCGGAGGGCGCGCGCCTGCTCGAGTTCGCAGCGGAAGGAGACAAGCCATGAAGTACCCGTCACGAGTCAGGATCGTCGACGTCGGGCCGCGCGACGGCCTGCAGAACGAGAAAGGGGCCATGGTGCCCACGCAGGTCAAGGTCGAGCTCGTCGACAGGCTGACCGAAGCGGGTTTGCCCGCCGTCGAGGCGGGCAGCTTCGTGTCGCCGAAATGGGTGCCGCAGATGGCCGATACCGCCGAGGTCATGGCGCGCATCCGGCGCAAGCCGGGTGTCGACTATCCGGTGCTGGTGCCGAATCTCAAGGGCCTGGAAGCGGCGATTGCCGCGGGCGCGAAGGAGATTGCCGGTTTCGCCGCGGCAACCGAAGCCTTCTCCCAGCGCAACACCAACTGCAGCATTGCCGATTCCATGAAGCGCCAGAAGGAAGTCTGCGATGCCGCGCTCGCCGCCGGGCTGCGCGTGCGAGGCTACATCTCGGTCGTGCTCGGCTGTCCGTACGAAGGCGAGGTGAAGCCGCAGGTGGTCGCGGACATCGCGCGCCAGCTTCTCGAAATGGGCTGCTACGAGGTCTCGCTCGGCGACACCATCGGCACCGGCACGCCGGCCAGCGCGCAGCGCCTGATCGACGCGACGTCCCGGCATGTGCCGGTCAACCTGCTTGCGGGCCATTTCCACGACACATATGGGCAGGCCGTCGCCAACATCCTCGCGGTGATGGAACAAGGCGTGGCGACATTCGACGCATCGGTCGCCGGCCTGGGAGGCTGTCCCTACGCGAAAGGCGCCACCGGCAACGTCGCTACCGAGGATGTCCTGTACATGCTGAACGGCCTCGGCATCGCCACAGGCATCGACATGGACAAGCTGCTCGACGCGGCAGAGTTCATTTGCGGCCATCTCGGCCGCCAGACCGTGTCGCGCGCAGGAAGGGCGCTGACAGTGAAACGAACAAAAGCCGCTGCATGAACGACGCAGCGCCGAAGGACGTGCCGTCGCCCTGCGTGAACGTCTGTCAGATGAATCCCTACAATGGATTGTGCCGCGGATGCATGCGCACGATCGCTGAAATCGCCGGCTGGCTGGATTTCACGCCGGCGGAAAAACGCGCGGTGCTCGACCAGCTCGAACAGCGCCGCCGGACAGGAGCTTCACGTTGAACACTGGATTGACACCGCCCGCTGCGCGGCAAATGATGCATCGTCGTCGCATCGAATGCACCGGCTACCGCCGCGACGATGGTTTGTGGGACATCGAAGGCCACCTGGTCGATATCAAGAGCTATGACCTGAGCGACCTGGACCGCGGCCCAACGCCGGCGGGGCAGCCGCTGCACGAGATGTGGCTGCGGTTGACGGTCGACGACGATCTCAATGTCGTCGGCGTTGAAGCGAAGACGGTATGGGGTCCGTACAACATGTGCGGCGACATCACGCCGAATTTCCAGGCGCTCAAGGGCCTCGCGATCAAGGCGGGCTGGACGCAGAAGACGCGCGAGCTGCTGGGCGGCACCAAAGGCTGCACGCACCTGGTCGAACTACTCGGCCCTATCGCGACCACCGCATTCCAGACCGTGTATCCGCTGCGCTCGCGCCGTGAACGCGAGCAGGGCGTGCGCAAGCGTCCGGGACTGCTGGATTCCTGTCATGCGTGGGCGGCGGACGGGCCCGTCGTCGCGAAGCGATATCCGGAGTACTACACCGGCGGCGCGAAGAAAGTCGCGGGCTGAAAGCGATGCGCGCAAAACCGCTTTCCGGGATTCGCGTGCTCGACTTGACCAGGTTGCTGCCCGGTCCGGTATGCACCTTGCATCTGGCGGATTTCGGCGCCGATGTGATCAAGATCGAAGATACCGGCGCCGGCGACTACGCGCGCACGCTCGGCGCGCCGCCCGGCAAGACCGCGCCGGTTTTTGCTGCGATCAACCGCAACAAGCGCGCGATGCGCCTGGACCTGAAGCAGCGCGCAGGCGTCGACATCTTCCTGCGCCTGGTGCGCGATGCACACGCGGTGGTGGAAGGCTTCCGCCCCGGCGTGGTCGACCGGCTAGGCATCGGCTATGAAGCCTGCCGCAACATCAATCCGCGCATCGTCTACTGCGCAATCTCCGGGTATGGCCAGACCGGGCCTTATCGCGATATTGCGGGACATGACGTCAACTACTGCGGCTATGCGGGGCTGGTCGACCAGGTCGGCATCGAAGGCGGCGATCCGGCGATCCCGAACCTGCAAATCGCAGACATTCTCGGCGGCGCTGTCGTGCCGGCGATGGGCATTTTGGCTGCGTTGGTCGATGCGCAGCGCAGCGGCGCAGGCCGCTACGTCGACGTGTCCATGACCGAAGGCGTGCTCGTGCATAACCTGCAGGCGCTCGCCGCGGTGGCAAACACCGGCAAGGCGCTTCCGCGAGGCGCGGATTTCCTGTCGGGTCGCGAGCCGTGCTACTCCGTTTATCGAACATCCGACGACCGGCACATGGCGGTGGGCGCACTGGAATGGAAATTCTGGGAGCGCGTTTGCGATGTGCTCGAACGACCGGACCTGAAGGCCTGCCATTGGGAGAAACGCACGCGCGATGCGAAGTGGGGCAGGGAGCAGACTGCCGCGATCTTCGCCGCGCAACCGCAAGCCTACTGGACAAGCAAATTCGCCAATGAGGATTGCTGCGTGACGCCGGTCTTGAGCCTGCAGGAAAGTTTCGAGGATCCGCAGGTCGTTGCCCGCGAGATGGTTGCGCGCGACGACGGCGTCCTGCAATTCGCCCCGCCGCTGAAAATGAGCGAGTACGAATTCCAGGTTGAGCGCGCCGCGCCCGAGGCGGGACAGCACACCGACGAGATCCTCGGTGAAGCGGGGTATGCGAGCGCTGACATCGAGCGTTTCCGCGCCGCTCGCGTGATCTGACGCCGGCATCCCGCCGGAATTCTTCCCGAATCGTTTCTGACTGCCGGTTTGCTGCGGCGCGCATTGCTATTCGCGTGCACCGGCCTATAACGATGGCGGGGCTGCCCTGCAAGCCAGGTCTCGCCGGGGCGCATCCACGTTCCATTTTTCCAACCATCAAATCTATCGGGAGGAAACATGCAGGACGATTTCGAAGTGACCCGAAGGCAATTCCTCAAGCTCGGCGGCGAAGCGTTGTTCCTGTCGCTCGTGCTGGGCACCGGGCTGGCGCCGTTCGCCAGGCCGGTTTTCGCGGGCGATCTCAAGGTATTGTCGGACGAAGAAGCGAAGACGCTGCTGGCGGTATCTCGTACGCTGTTCCCGCACGACAGCATCGAAGACGGGTACTACATGAACGTTGTCGCGGCGATCGACGCCAAGAGCGCCGACGACGCGAAGACGCGCGAGCTGGTCAGGCAAGGTGTGCGCAAGCTCAACGCCGCGCTCGGCGGCGCTTTTGCCGATGCCCCGGAATCGGCGCGCACGAACGTGCTCAAGACCATGGAGAAGTCCGATTTCTTCGCGCTGGCCTACGGCGAAACCCTCAACAACCTGTACGGCAATCCCGCGATCTGGAAGATGTTCGGCTACGAAGGCTCCTCCGTGGAATACGGCGGCTACCTCGAGCGCGGCTTCGACGATATCAGCTGGCTGCCCAAATCCTGAGGAGGACACCATGGCAATGTTCGACAAGGACGACGCGTCCGTCGTCGTCATCATCGGCTCGGGCGCGGGCGGCGGCACGCTCGGCAACGAGCTTGCGCAGATAGGCATCAAAGTCGTCTGTCTGGAGGCGGGGCCGCGGCTGACGCTGGCCGACATCAAGAACGACGTCGGCGAAATGTTCATGAAGCTCTCCTGGCTGGATCCGCGCGAAGGCGCCGGCCAACTGCCGGCCGGTTTCCCCGCCTGGATCTGCAAGACCGTCGGCGGCACGACGGTGCATTGGGCCGGCGCGTCGCTGCGTCTGCAGCCGCACGAGTTCAAGGCGCGCGCCACCTACGGCGGCATCGCGGGCGCGAACCTGCTCGACTGGCCGATCGGCTACGACGAGCTCGCGCCTTTCTACGAGCTGGCCGAGAACAAGATGGGCACGAGCGGCACCGGCGGGCGACCGCGGCTGCCGGGCAACAACAACTTCAAGGTGCTGGAATACGGCGCGCGCAAGATCGGCTATTCGGAAGTGCATACCGGCAACATGTCGATGAACTCGGAGGAATACGACGGCCGCCCGAAGTGCCGCCAGATCGGCTTTTGCATGAGCGGCTGCGCGATCGGCGCCAAGTGGTCCACGCTCTACACGGAGGTGCCGAAGGCCGAGGCCACGGGCAATTACGAGATCCGTCCCGAGTCCATGGTCGTGAAAATCAACCACGATGCCGGCGGCAAGGTGACGGGAGTGGTGTACGTCGACAAGGACGGCAACATGCAGGAGCAAAAAGCCCGCATCGTCTGCGTCGCCGGCAATTCGATCGAGACGCCGCGCCTGCTGCTGAACTCCGCGTCGTCGAAGTTCGGTGCCGGGCTCGCGAATTCCTCCGGCCAGGTCGGTCGCAACTACATGGCCCACATGACGGGCGCGGTGTACGCAATCATGCCCGGCGAAGTGTCGATGCACCGGGGCACGCAAATGGCCGGCATCATCAAGGACGAATCGGTGCACAAGCCCAGCCGCGGATTCGCCGGCGGCTACGAACTCGAGACCATTCCCGCGTTCGGATTTCCGGGTTTCCCGACGTATGCGAAACCCGGCGGCTGGGGACGGGAGTACGCGCAGGACATCGAGAAGTACCGCAACGGCGCCGGCTTGTGGATCGTGGGCGAGGACCTGCCGCAGGAAAGCAACCGCGTCACGCTCAGCACGAAGCAGAAGGACAAGAACGGCATGCCGGTCGCGCACGTGCACTACAAGGATCATCCGAACGACACGGCGATGCGCGATCACGCGTGGAAGCAATCGACGGCATTGTACGAGGCTGCCGGCGCGACCAAGGTCTATGCGCGCATGCCCTTCCCGTCGACGCACAACATGGGCACCTGCAGGCAAAGCGAAAAGGCGCGCGATGGCGTTTGCAACGGCTTCGGGCAAACCCACGACGTGAAGAACCTGTTCATCTCCGACGGCAGCCAGTTCACCACCAGTGCGGCGGAGAATCCGACCCTGACGATCGTGGCGCTCGCGATCCGACAGGCCGGCTATATTGCGGCCCAGATGAGCCAGCGCAATATCTGAGAAACCGGCCGCAAAATGAAAGCGGGGCGCTGTTGCGCCCCGCTTTTTTTGGCCTTCCCGATCATTCCTCGCTGTCGGGCTGCAGCCAGTAATTCACCGTATCCGGGTGCGCCGCCATCCAGTTGCGCGCGGCGTATTGCGCGTCCAGCTTCTTCACGTTGACCAGGTAATCCATTTCCGTGACGGCCTTGTTCGACAGCGCCATGCGCTGCAGGGTCTTCCACGTGTGCTTGTCCAGCGTCGCATAGAAATCCTTGCTCAGCACCAGGTAGGCCTTGTCGGCGCCGCCGAGCAACTGCTTCGGCTCTTCCAGAACGCGCATTTTCGCGACGCGATTGAGATAGTTCGGCTGGTAGAGCGGCATGACAAACCAGTTTCGTGCGGCGATGTTCCTGTCGAAGTTCGCGCTCCACTCGGCGGCGGAGCCGGTCGCGAGCTGGTAGCCGTCGTCCGCCAGCTTGTACTCCTCCATGACTTTTTTCGACCCGATCACGAGGCCGGAGTCCGGTCGCGTGCCGCGGATCTCCTTCTGCATTTTTGCGCTGACCGACGGCTTGCGCAGGTCCTCGACGCTGCGGACTTCCGAGGCGGGCACATAATCCGGCACCGCCCAGAACAGGCGCGCGTCCTCGTACAACGTCGTTGCGATCACGGCCCTGTCCTTCACCTGCTCCCAGTAAGCGGCGTGCGCGCCCGGCAACCAGGCGGCGACGAACACGTCGATTTCGCCCTTCTCCAGCAGCGGATACATTTCGACGTGGCTGCCTTTCTTCACCGCGACGTTGTAGCGCAGGCGTTCGAGCACGTTCTGGACGACGGCCGCGGTGACTTCATAGATCGACAGGTCGACATGGCCGAGATTGACGAATCGCGATTGTGCAAACGCGCCCGGGCTTGCGATTGCAACGGCGGCCGCGAGAGAGGCAATGATTTTTTTCAACGAATGCATGCGAGAACCCATCGAGTCGGCGCGGCGAACCGGTTTGCCCGATCCGCCGCATGGCCCCGCATTCTACTGGTTCCCTGGAGGCTGCTCAGGTCGCAAGCCTTGCAAAATGTAACCTCGGCAGCTTCAGCGACCATGCTCCGTCGCCGGCGAGTGCGTGGACCACGCTCGCGACTGCCAGGAAAACCGGATATTCCCAGCCGCCGCCTTTGGCGCTGAATACCCAGCCGTTCGGAAAATGCACCCAAGCCGCGGTCAGCAGGATTGGCAGCAGCAGCACCGAGACGACACGCCCCTGGAATCCCGTCGCGATCGCGATGCCGCCCGCAATTTCGGCGGCGACGACCGGATAGACCAGCAAGCCGGGCAATCCCGCCGCTTCGAAAAATGCTGCCGTGCCCGGCAGCGTGAAGACGAAGATCTTCAGCATGGCGTGCGAGATCCACATTGCGCCCAACGCAATGCGCAGCAGCAGGATTGCGTAAGGTTTGGTGCGTGGGTCGATGGCCTCGTTCATGGCAATCTCCTCAGGCGATGACGGGTTGCGCATTCGATTCGAAAGGCAGGCCGGCTTCTTCCCACTCCTGCTTGCCGCCCGCGTAGACCGAAACGTTCGTATAGCCCAGCACCGACAACCGGTGCGCGGCGACATGCGAGTTCCGGCACTGGCGGTTCGCGCAATAGACGACGATCTCGGCGCCCTTGTCCGGCAGCACGCTCGATGCCAGCGCATCGACCTGGTCGTGGGGCAGGTGGCGGGCGCCGGGGAGGTGCTTCGCCGCGTAGTACTTTTCCGGCAAGGCTTCGACGACGACGGGACGATTGGCAGATGCAAGCTTCGATTTCAGTTCTTCGCGACTGATGCTGCGGTTCATGACAGGCTCCTTTTCGGTTGACATCACAATAATTGCAATTGCAACGACATAGTACTTGCCAGTAATTGCAAATGCAACTAATATTTCGGCAAGGAGAAACCGATGGGGAAAAGCCTGGAATCCAGCAAGGGCTCGGCCTGGGCGCTGTTCCTGACCGCGCACGCCGTGCTGGTCGAGCAGATCGAGCTGCGCCTAGCGGCGGCACAACTGCCGTCACTGGCGTGGTACGACGTGCTGTGGGCGCTGGAGCGCGCGGGAGACCGGCGCCTGCGCATGAGCGAGCTCGCCGACATGACGGTAATCACGCGCAGCAACCTGACGCGGCTGGTCGACAGGCTGGAAGAGGCCGGGCTGGTCGAACGCGTGCGCTCCAAGGAAGACAGGCGCGGCGCCTTCGCGGTCGTCACCGCGGAAGGCCGCGCATTGAGAAAAAAGATGTGGCCTGTCTACGCGGCCGCCATCAAGGAACTGTTCGAGGATCACATCACGGAGCGGGAGGCAGCGCAGCTGCGCGAGCCGCTGGAGCGCATGCTGGCGGCGATTCGCCCCGCGGACGACGAAGCCTGAGGCTTTCGGCCTCAGGTTAGCGGCAGCAGGACGACCTTCTTGTAGCCGGGCCGGGTAGACAACGCTTCGAACCAGCGTTGCAGGTTGGGCAGGTCGGGGCGCTCGATGTTCAAACCGAACCAGCGCCAGATGCCGCATCCAATCGGGATGTCGCCCATGGTCAATGCATCGCCGACGATGAAGGCGCGATTTTTCAGGTGCGCATCGAGATAGCCGAGGATCTCGGCGGTCTTCAGGCGCGATTCTTCCATCTCTTCCGCGTTGCGCTGGTCGGGTGCGGTACGCACGAGATTCCAGAACAGGGGACGGAACGTCGGCCAGAACGACGTGCTCTGCCAATCCATCCACTTGTCGGCCTCGGCGCGCACCTTCAGGTCCTCCGGCCACAGCTTGCCGGCGCTGTGCTTCGCGGCGAGATAGCGCACGACGGCGTTCGATTCGTAGAGCACGAAGCCGTCGTCCTCTATCGTGGGCACCAGCCCGTTCGGATTGAGGTTGCGATACTGCTGGGTGTTGACGACGCCGAAGCTGCCGCCCGCATCGACGCGCTCATAGGGCAATTCCATTTCCTCGCAACACCACAACGCCTTCTGCACGTTGATGGAGTTGTTGCGTCCCCAGATTCTCAGCATCGTGACCTCCCCTGGTCTGGTGCGTCGTTCGTCCTGGTCAGTTTTGCCTGGCGAGATCGGCCAGCGCGGCATCGATGAGACGGCGTGAAATGCTGATCTTGCCCGGCAGTTGCGGCGGCAGGCGTTCCAGCGTGAACCAGTCCGCGGCTTCGATTTCGCCCGGCGCGGGCGTGATCTCGCCGCCCGCATAGTCGGCGTTGAAGGCGATCATCAGCGAATGCGGGAACGGCCAGGGCTGGCTCGCGAAATAACGCACGTTGGCGACTGCTATGCCGACTTCCTCGCGGACTTCGCGAGCCAAGGTCTGCTCGAGGGTTTCGCCGGGTTCGACGAAGCCGGCGAGCGCGCTGTACATGCCGGGGATGAAATGCGGCGAGCGCGCGAGCAGCAGCTCGCGTCCGCGGCGCACCAGCGCCATGATGGCGGGCGCGATACGCGGGTAATGGATCTGCTTGCAGTTCGGGCACTCGCGCGCCCGCTCGTTGTTCCTCACCTGCGTCGGCGTGCCGCAGCGACCGCAATACTGGTGCGAACGGTCCCAATCCATGATCTGGAAGGCGCGGCCGGCGATGGCGAACTGCGAATCGTCGATGGCGCCGAACAGCGCGCGCAAACCCGACCACTGCATGCCCTCGGGCGGCGCGCTGCCTTCCTCGCATTCGCATGCATAGCAATGCTGCTCGCCGAGCATGCCGAGGTACTGGCTGCGCCTGGGTTGCATGCCGATGTCGCGCAGGTCGTCCGCCCTCGGTAGGCTTGCGCCGGCGTCGTCGCGCATGATCAGGATCTGCGCGCCCTGGAAGGCAAACCACAGCGCCGGGCCGTCGCGGCCGTCCGGCGGCGTAATCAGCGCGGTGAATCGTTCCGGCGTGGCCAGGATCATGGCTATTTCTTCGGCATGTAGAGGTCGGTGATGGTGCCTTCCGCGATCTCGGCCGCGAACATCGTGGTTTCGGACAACGTGGGATGCGCGTGGATGGTCAGCGCCAGGTCGCCCGCGTCCGCGCCCATTTCGAGGGCCAGCACCGCCTCAGCGATCAGCTCACCTGCGTTCGGCCCGACCAGCCCGGCGCCCAGTATGCGGCGCGATCCCTTTTCGAGGATCAGCTTGGTCATGCCTTCGTCGCGCGCCGTGGCGCGCGCGCGACCGCTCGCTGCCCACGGAAAGCTCGCCTTCTCGATCTCGATGCCCTGCGCCTTGGCCTGGGTTTCGGTCAGCCCCATCCATGCGATCTCGGGGTCGGTGTACGCCACCGAAGGAATCGTGCGCGCGTCGAAGGCGGCCTTGTGTCCCGCGATGACTTCGGCCGCGATCTTGCCTTCGTAGCTCGCCTTGTGGGCGAGCATGGGCTCGCCGACGATGTCGCCGATCGCGAAAATATGTGGCACGTTGGTGCGCTGCTGCTTGTCGACAGGGATGAAGCCGCGCTCGTTGACCGTGACACCGGCGGCTTCCGCGTCTATGGCCTTGCCGTTGGGCCGGCGGCCCACCGCCAGCAGTACGCGATCGTAGACTTGCGGCGCCGGGGCGCTCTCGCCTTCGAACGTGGCCTTCAGTCCGTCCTTCTGCGCTTCGAGCTTCGTCACCTTCGTCTTCAGGTAGATGCCTTCGTAGCGCTTCTCGATGCGTTTCTGCAGCGGCCGGATCAAATCGCGGTCCGCGCCGGGAATCAATCCGTCGAGCAGCTCGACGACCGTGACTTTGCTCCCAAGCCCGTCGTACACGCAGGCCATTTCCAAACCGATGATGCCGCCGCCGATGACCAGCAGGCGCTTGGGGATGTCTTTCAATTCGAGGGCCGAGGTCGAATCCATCAGCCGCGGGTCGTCATAGGGAAAGCCCGGAATGCGCGCCGACTGCGAGCCCGCGGCGATGATGACGTTGTCGAACGAGACCTTCTTGACGCCGTCGGGCGTGGCGACCTCGATCATGTGCGACGAGGTGAACTTGCCCGTGCCCTGCACGACCGTGACCTTGCGCTGCTTGGCGAGGCCGGAGAGCCCGCGGATCGATTTGCCGACGACGTCGCCTTTCCAGTCGCGCAGCTTGTCGAGCTCGATCTTCGGCTTGCCGAACACGAGCCCGAGGTGGCTCATCTCCTCGGCCTCCGCGATCACGCGCGCGGCGTGCAGCAAGGCCTTCGAGGGAATGCAGCCGACGTTCAGGCACACGCCGCCGAGCACCGGATAGCGCTCGATCAGCACGGTCTGCTTGCCAAGATCGGCCGCGCGAAATGCCGCGGTGTAGCCACCCGGGCCGGAACCGAGCACGACAACGTCGGCATGGATGTCGCCTTTGACGACGGGCGCCGCAGGCGTGGACGCCGGCGACTTCGCAGGCGCCGCAGCAGGGGCGGGTGCCTTTGGCGCATCCGCCTTCGGAGCGGGGGCCTGTGTTTTCTGCGCCGGAGCTTCGGCGGCTGGCGCGGCACCCGCGCCTTCGAGCGTAAGGATCAGAACGCCTTCCGACACCTTGTCGCCGGCCTTGACCTTCAATTCCTTGATCACGCCGGCGACGGGCGAGGGCACTTCCATCGTCGCCTTGTCGGACTCCAGCGTGATCAGCGAATCTTCCTTCTCGACCTTGTCGCCGGCTTTCACCAGCACTTCGATGACGGGAATGTTCTTGAAATCGCCGATATCGGGGACTTTGACCTCGACAAGATTGCTCATGAAACTCCTCGTTGATTCTTATTGACCGGGCCGGGCGGCGCCGGAACGGCTATTCGCGGACCTGGCCGTCGCCGAGCACGATGAACTTCAGGGACGTGAGTCCTTCCAGGCCGACCGGCCCGCGCGCGTGCAGCTTGTCGGTCGAAATGCCGATCTCGGCGCCGAGGCCGAACTCGAAACCGTCGGCGAACCGCGTCGACGCATTGACCATCACGGAAGCCGAATCGACTTCCCGCAGGAAGCGGCGCGCGCGGGTGATGTCCTCGGTCACGATCGCATCCGTGTGCTGTGATCCGTAGACGGCGATATGGTCCATTGCCTCGTCCAGGCCGGCCACCACGCGCACCGACAGGATGGGCGCCAGATATTCCGTGTACCAGTCTTCCTCGGTCGCGGGCTTCATCTGGCCGACGACGGCGCGCGCCTCGTCGTCGCCGCGCAGCTCGACGCCCTTGTCGAGGTAGATCTTCGCCAGCTTCGGCAATACAAGGGGAGCGATGCTACGGTGCACGAGCAGCGTTTCCATGGTGTTGCAGGTGCCGTAGCGCTGCGTCTTCGCGTTGTCCGCGATGCGAACGGCCTTGTCGGCATCCGCGCGGTCGTCGATGTAGACGTGGCAGACGCCGTCGAGGTGCTTCAGCACGGGGATGCGCGACTCGCTGGAGACGCGCTCGATCAGGCCCTTGCCGCCGCGCGGCACGATGATGTCGACGTAGTCCTTCATCGTGATGAGCTCGCCGACGGCCGCGCGGTCGGTGGTCTCGATCACCTGCACGGCGGTCGCGGGCAGGCCGACCGCCTCGAGGCCTTCATGCACGCACGCGCCGATGGCCTGGTTCGAATGGATCGCCTCCGAGCCGCCGCGCAGGATGGCGGCGTTGCCTGACTTCAGGCACAGGCCCGCGGCATCCGCGGTCACGTTCGGGCGTGCTTCGTAGATGATGCCGATCACGCCCAGCGGCACGCGCATGCGTCCGACCTGGATGCCGCTTGGACGATAGCTCATGCCGCTGATCTCGCCGACGGGGTCGGGCAGTTGCGCGATCTGGCGCAGGCCCTCGGCCATGGACGCCACGCCCTTCGGCGTCAGCGTGAGCCGGTCGACGAGTGCCGCGTCCAGCTCCTTCGTTCGGGCCGCCTCCACGTCCTTGCGGTTGGCCTCGAGCAGGCGCGCGATGTCGCGCTCCACGGCCTTTGCCATGATCCGCAGCGCTTCGTTCTTGGCGCCCGACTCGGCTTTCGCCATCGCGCGCGCGGCCGTGCGGGCTGCGCGGCCGATCGAATGCATGTAGGACTGGATGTCCATCGACTCTATTATTCCCGGATACCTGAGCCGATTTTACCCTTATTCGCACTCGTCCGACCCTGCGGCGGCTGCGGCATCAGCCCCAGGCCGAGCTGCAGCAGCGCGTCCCATACGTCGCCATCGGCGAGGCCCTTGATCATGCGATCGACCTCCGCCGCACGACGCAATGTCGCGACGAGTCGCGACCGGGAGAGTCGTCCGAGGGCGGCGGGCATCAGCTCCTGCCGCGGCCCCCATATACGCAGGTCGCGCATTACCTGCTGCAGCGCGCGGCCCTCTTCCTGGGCGGCCTTGACCCTCGCCATCGTGCGGGCTTCTTCCGCCATGGCCCACAGCACCAGCGGCGTTGCGGCCCCTTCTGCGCGCAGGCCGTCGAGCATGCGCACGAGGTGCGCACGCTCTCCGCGCAGCAGCGTCGCACCTATGTCGAACACATCGAAGCGCGCGACGTCGACCACGGCGTTGCGCACTTCATCGAAAGGCAGCAGGCCTTCCGGAAACAGCAGCGCCAGTTTCTGGACTTCTTGATGCGCCGCCATCAGGTTGCCCTGGACGCGTTCGACCATGAACTCCAGGGTCGCGGAATCCGCTTGCTGGTTTTGCAACGCAAGCCTGCCGGCAAGCCAGGTCGCGAGGCGCTCGCGCTTGATCGCCGCCGCCTGCACCATCGTGCCGGCGGCATCCAGCGCGCTGAACCATTTGGAAGCCTGGGACTGTCGATCGATATCCGGAAGCGTCACCAGCACGACGGTGTCCTCCGGCAGCGCGCCGGCGAATTCCTGCAGCGCTTCGCTGCCTTCCTTGCCGGGCTTGCCGGAGGGAATGCGCAGGTCCAGCACCCTCCTGGGCGCGAACAGCGACAGGCTGTTGCCGGCCATGGCCAGCTCGCTCCAGTCGAAGCCTGCATCGGCAATGAGCACGCGGCGCTCGTCGTGGCCGCCCTTGCGCGCCGCCGCGCGAATCCGGTCGGCTGCTTCCAGCGAGAGCAGCAATTCCTCGCCGTAAACGACGTAGAGCGGCTTGAGACCGCGCGACAGGTGTTGCACGAGCTGCTCGGAATCGATGCGCATCGCCGCGGGTCAGCCCGGATTGGAATCGGCGAGGAAGCGCACGGCCGCCTCGTCGATTTTCGCAAGGATGAAGCGCCGCCAGCGGTCGTCGATCTGCATGCTTCGCTGCGCGAATTCCTCCGCGACCCGATCGCTGGGGAAGGCGCCGTCGGCCACCATCAACGGCGACATCTTAGGTCCCGGCAACGCTTCGCCGTCATCGATGCGCCGGTGCTGGAATCCCGTGGCGTCGGTCCAGGCCAGCACGCGCTCGTGCCGCAGGCGGTCGTAGCAAAGCTGGAAGGCGACGACATCGCCGGAAGGATTGGTCCAGGTGAACAAATCGAAGAAGTCGTCTTGGAACCAGTGGCGCACGCGTTGCGCGTCGTCCTGGCGGATTGCCCGGATCTCCTGGAGCATGCGGGCTCAGGCGTTCAACCGCGCCAGCAGGAGCTCGAGCTTGTCGGGGTCGTCGCTCTTGAGCATCTTCTGGATCACGATCTTGACTTCTTCCAGGTTGGACTTGAGAACCTGCTGCTTCACGGACAGCAAGTGCGCGGGATGCATGGAGAACTGGCGCAACCCGAAGCCCAGCAACACGCGCGTGAGCCTGACGTCGCCCGCCATTTCTCCGCACACCGCCACCGGCACGCCCGTGCGATTCGCGGTGCGGATGATGTGGGCCATCAGGTTCAGCACCGCGGGATGCAGTGGATCGTAAAGGTGGGCGACGGTATCGTCCGCGCGGTCGATGGCGAGCATGTACTGGATCAGGTCGTTGGTCCCGATCGAGAGGAAATCCAGCTTGCGCGTGAAGGTCGACAGCGACAACGCCGCCGCCGGAATCTCGATCATGCCGCCGACGGGAACCTTCCTGTCGTAGGCGATGCCTTCCTCGTCCAGGCTGCGCTTCGCCTCGGCAATATGGTGCAGGGTCTGGTTCAGCTCATTGGCCGAGGAAAGCATCGGAATCAGGATGCGGACCTTGCCATAGTGCGACGCCTTCAGGATGGCGCGAAGCTGGCGATGGAACATCTGCGGCTCGGCGAGGCATAGCCGGATCGCCCGCAATCCCAGCGCGGGATTCGGCGCTACGCGCTCGGCGGCGTCGACATGCTTGTCCGCGCCGAGGTCGAAGGTGCGGATGGTGATCGGCCGTCCGTCCATTTCCTGCACGACGCGGCGATAGGCTTCGAACTGCTCGTCTTCTTCCGGCAGGTCGCCGCGGTTCAGGTAGAGGAATTCGGTGCGGAACAGGCCCACGCCGTCGGCGCCGTTCTCCTTCGCGTCGATCACGTCGTCGGGCAGCTCGATGTTCGCGTGCAGCTCCACGCCGGTGCCGTCCAGCGTGGTGGTCTTCGTCTTCTTGAGCCGCTTGAGCTTGAGGCGCTCGAGTCCCCATTGCTCCTGGCGCAGCTTGTACTCGGCCAGCACCGTCCGGTCGGGATTGACAATGACCACGCCGCTGTTGCCGTCGATGATCAGGACTTCGTTTTCGCGAATCAACGCGCGCGCCTGGTGGAGTGCCACCACCGAAGGGATGTTCAGGCTGCGCGCGATGATCGCCGTGTGCGAAGTCGCGCCGCCCAGGTCGGTTATGAAGCTGGCGAACTTGTGGCTCTTGAACTGGATGACGTCTGCCGGAGAAAGGTCGTGCGCGACGAGGATGCTGTTCTCCTCGGGCTCGGCGCGCGCCAGCACTTCCCCTGGGCGGCCCATGAGCACCTTCAGGATGCGCTCGACGACCTGGATGACGTCGTTCTTGCGATCCCTCAGGTAGCCGTCCTCGATGGCTTCGAACTGGCCGATCAACGCGTCCATCTGCAGCTTGAGCGCCCACTCGGCGTTGCATTGCAGGGATTCGATCAGGTTCTTCGGCGTGTCCGACAAGGTCGGATCGTCGAGGATCATCAGGTGCACGTTCAGGAAGGCTTCGAATTCCGCAGGCGCGCCCGCGGGAATGTGCTCGCCCAGGCTCGCCAGCTCCGCGCGCGCGGTGACGATGGCGGCGTCGAAGCGCGCCTTCTCGTCGGCCACGCGCGATCTCGAGATGTCGTAGTGCGCGACTTCGAGCTGCGCGTGCGATACGAGCTGCGCCTGGCCGATGGCGATGCCGCCGGAAACGCCGATGCCGTGGATCGTGAAGCTCATGAAGTTCGGGCGCGAGGCTCGAGGCACGAGGCTCGTGAGGAGGAAGCGACTGCTCTCGCGCTTCGCACCTCGCGCCTCGCACCGGCCACTTCGATCATTCGCCCTCCCCGAACTTGTCGCCGATCAGCTTGACCAGCGCCGCCATCGCCTGATCTTCGTCTGCGCCGTCGGTCTCGATGGCGATGACGGATCCCTTGGCGGCGGCCAGCATCATCACGCCCATGATGCTCTTGGCGTTGACCTTGCGGCCTTCGCGCGCGATCCACACTTCGGCGGCGAACTGGGCGGCGAGCTGCGTCAGCTTCGCCGACGCCCGCGCGTGCAGGCCGAGCTTGTTGACGATCTCAATTTCCCGTTGCTGCATTCTTCACCTGTGGAATCGGCATTTGCATGACGCCTTCGATGCCGCCGGAGATCGCCTTGGTCACGACGGTTTTCAACGATTCGTTTCGATAGGTCAGTGCGCGCACCAGCATCGGCAGGTTGACGCCGGCCACGCCTTCGACTTTTCCGGGAATGAGCAGCTTGCAGGCGATGTTGCTCGGCGTGGCGCCGTACACGTCGGACAGGACCAGCACGCCCGCGCCCTGGTCCAGGCCGCGGGTCAGCTTGATCGCCTGCGGCAGCACCACCAGCGGATCGTCGTGCATGCTGACGCCGATCTGCAGCAGCTGCGGCGGGCGCCCGCCCATGACATGCGTGGCGCTGTGGATCAGGCTTTCGCCGAGCGTGCCGTGCGCGATGATCAGAATGCCTACCATGGATTCCCGGATATCGAACGCCAGTATCCGATTTTACCTTCGGGGAATGGCGCTGTGACCTTGCAAGGCCGGGGCTTCGGCAAGGGGTTGCATGGCGTCACCGCCGGGCTTTCGCTTTTCTTTCGATCGCGTCGATCATCATCGCGGCCACGTTGAAGCCGGTCTGGTCTGCAATTTCGCGCATGCAAGTGGGGCTGGTGACGTTGACCTCGGTCAGGTAGTCGCCGATGACGTCCAGGCCCACCAGCAGCAATCCCGCGTCGCGCAGCGCCGGACCCAGCGCGCGCGCGATTTGCAGGTCGCGGGCGGACAAGGGTTGCGCTACGCCGGTGCCGCCGGCCGCCAGGTTGCCGCGGGTCTCGCCCTGCTTAGGAATCCGGGCGAGCGAAAAGGGAACCGGTTCGCCGTCGATGATGAGCACGCGCTTGTCGCCCCTGGCGATCTCGGGGATGAATTTTTGCGCCATGACCATGCGGCCCCCGTATTGCGTGACGGTCTCGATCACGACGCCGATGTTGAAATCCTTGCCATGAAGTCGGAAAACCGACGTCCCGCCCATGCCGTCCAGCGGCTTGACGACGATGTCGCCATGCTGCGCGAGAAATTCGCGGATCAGCGTTTCTTCCCGCGTCACCAGGGTGGGCACGGTGAACTGCGGGAAGCGCGCGATGGAAAGTTTTTCGTTGTGGTCGCGCACCGCGCGCGGGCTGTTGATGACCCAGGCGCCCTGGCGTTCCGCCAGCTCGAGCAGATAGGTGCTGTAGATGTACTCCATGTCGAACGGCGGATCCTTGCGCATCATCACCGCGTCGAAGGTTTCGAGCCCGACCGCGCGGGGTTCGCCCGACTTGTACCAGTGCTTCGCGTCATCGGCGAGTTCCAGGTCGCGGGCGTAGCCCACGACCTTGCCGTCGCGATAGACCAGGTCCTCCTGTTGCAGGGAGGCCAGCGAATGCCCTCGCGAGGCGGCCTCCCGCATCATCGCGTAGGAGGAATCCTTATAGGTCTTTATGCTGTCGAGGGGGTCGAGGATAAAGGCGATTTTCATCGTGGGCGGGCCAGCAGGAGCATCGACCTTTCGGCGGAAGCCCCATAATCGTCAATAAGTTGCGCGCTCCGGATTGTAGCAGAGCGGCGCTGGGGACCAGCAGTTCTCTTGCGGTGAAGGTTTCCTGATAAGAATAAAAGCTTCTTATAAGTATTGACGACGCGGGCCATTCGATTCAGTATCGGCGTTCGAATTTCGTCCTTCGCGCTTCCCGCCGCATGCCGCTTCGCCTGCTTCGCTTCGCCTTGAGTGACCGGTACCCGGAACCGCGGATGTTCCGTGCGCCGGCCAAGCTCAAGACCAGCTACGACGTAGTGATCATAGGCGCGGGCGGCCACGGCCTCGCCGCCGCCTACTATCTTGCGCGCGACCATGGCATTCGCAACGTGGCCGTGCTCGAGAAAGGCTACATCGGCGGCGGCAACACCGGGCGCAACACAACGATCATCCGCTCCAATTACCTCACGCCGGAGGGTGTGGCGTTCTACGACCAGTCGGTGCGGCTCTGGCAGGACCTGTCTTCGGACTTCGACCTGAACCTGTTCTTTTCGACGCGCGGCCACTTCACGCTGGCGCATACGGACTCGGCCATGCGCACCATGCGCTGGCGCGCGGAAGTCAACAAGCATCTGGGCGTCGACAGCGAAGTGGTCGGCCCCGAGGACATCGCGCGCGTCTGTCCGCAAATGGACCTCTCATGCGGCGGCCATGCGCCCATCCTCGGCGCGCTCTACCACGCGCCCGGTGCGATTGCGCGCCACGATGCGGTAGCCTGGGGCTACGGCCGCGGCGCCGACCGCCGCGGCGTCGAGATCCACCAGCAAACCGAAGTGCTCGGCATCGATGTGGAAGGCAATCGCGTGACCGGTGTGCGCACCAGCCGGGGAAATATTGCAACGACGAGGGTTCTGTGCGCCGTCGCCGGCTCGACGCCAAGGATCACCGACATGGTCGGCATTCGGACGCCGATCTATATCCATCCGCTGCAGGCGATGGTGTCGGAGCCGATGAAGCCGTGGCTCGATCCCATCCTCGTCTCAGGCAGCTTGCACGTGTATGTCAGCCAGTCGGCGCGAGGCGAGCTCGTGATGGGCGCCTCGCTCGATCCGTATGAGCTGCATTCGACCCGCTCCACGCTCGATTTCGTCGAAGGCCTCGCGGACCACATGCTCGACATGTTTCCCTTTCTTTCCGGCGCGAGCGTCAATCGCCAGTGGGCGGGCATGGCCGACATGTCGCCGGACTTCGCGCCGATCATGGGCAAGACGCCGGTCGAAGGGTTCTATCTCGATTCCGGGTGGGGAACCTGGGGCTTCAAGGCGACACCGGTATCGGGCAAGACCATGGCCTACACGGTCGCCAACGATCGCGATCACGAACTCATCAAGGGGTTCCGGTTGTCGCGTTTCGCTGAGTATGAATTGACTGGCGAGAAGGGAGCGGCGTCCGTTGGACACTAGACCAAAGTCAAATTCGTCGACGCAAAGGACGCAAAGGAAAAAGAAAGAACGCGAAGAAATTCGTGTCCCGGTCTCGGAATGGATTCGGCGTATCCGGGAATGTGCGGCGCCGGGAATAAATATGGGTTCGCTTTCCTTTGCGACCTTTCCTGTCCTTCCTTTGCGACCTTTGCGTCGACGAATTTGTCTGAAAGGGTTGGCGTGAAGCTCCTGCGTTGCCCGATCAATGGCCTGCGCCCTGTTTCCGAATTCCAGTACGCGGGCGAAATCCGACCCATGCCGGATCCGGATACCTGTTCGGACGCCGAGTGGGCCGACTATGTGTTCAATCGCAACGGCGCGACCGGCATCAAGAAGGAGTGGTGGCTGCACATTGCCAGCGGCATCTGGTTCGTCGCCGAGCGCAACACGACGACCGACGAAATCCTGCGCACGTATATCCATGGCGAGGGTCCGGCATGAGCGCGCGCCTGCCGCCCGTTCCCGGCGAGTGGATCGATCGCTCCGTCGACATCGAATTCGAATTCGAGGGCAGGCCATTCCGCGGATTTGCCGGCGACACGGTGACCAGCGCGCTGATCGCCGGGGGAGCCGGCACGATCGGGCGCAGCTTCAAATACCACCGCCCGCGCGGCGTGCTGTCGATGGCCAACCACGACATCAATGCGATGATGCAGGACGGCGCGCGCATGAACCTGCGTGGCGACGTCGTGCCCCTGCGCAAAGGCATGCGCTTGAACGCGGTCAATACCCTGGGCGGCCTGGAAGCGGATCGTGGCCGGCTGCTCGACGGGCTCTCTGCGTTCTTGCCGGTGGGTTTCTACTACAAGGCTTTTCATTCCCCGAAGGGACTGTTTCCGTTCTGGGAGCGCATGTTCCGCCGCATGACGGGACTGGGCCGGCTGGAGTTTTCCTCGCCGCGCCTGCGCACGCCCAAGCGCTACGATTTTTGCGACGTGCTGGTGATCGGTGCGGGCCCGTCCGGATTGGCAGCTGCCCTCGCGGCGGCCGATGCCGGCGCAAAGGTGTGCATAGTCGACGAAAACGCGCGCGTGGGTGGCAGCCTGACGTACCAGCGCGATGCCGGCAATCTCATTCCCGGCATGCTGGACGTCCTGATCGCCAGGATAGTCGCGCACGCGAGAGTCAGCGTTCGCGCGGCGACGTGCGCAGCCGGGTATTTCGCGGACCATTGGGTGCCGCTGATCGAAGACCGGCGCATGACCAAGATGCGCGCGCGTGCGATTGTAGTCGCGACCGGCGTGGCCGAGCAGCCGGCGGTGTTCCGCAACAACGACCTGCCGGGCGTGATGCTGGTTTCCGCGGCGCAACGCCTGGTCCATCGTTATGCCGTCAAACCGATGGAAAGCGCCGTCGTGCTGACGGCGAATGACGAGGGCTATGCGGCTGCGCTCGATCTGCACCGGGGCGGCATTCGCGTGACCGCAGTGCTCGATCTGCGGCGCGACATCTCCGCGACCGAAGCAGCGAAACAACTCGGCGCGGCTGGCGTGCCGATCCGGTGCGGCTATGGCATTTATGAAGCCCGCGAAGCGAAAGGGCGCGTGGGCGCGGCTGTCGCCGGCCCGCTGCTGGACAGCGGTGACCTTGACGTGGCACGCCAGGAAACCATCGGCTGCGAAGGCATCCTGATGGGCGTGGGCTACGCGCCGGCCGCGGCGCTGCTGTATCAGTCCGGCGCGAAGATGCGCTTCGACGGATCGGTACAGCAGTTCGTGCCGGATCAATTGCCGGCCGGCGTATTTGCGGCCGGTCGCGTCAACGGCGTGTACGACATTGACGACCGCCTGCGCGACGGTGCACGCGCTGGAACCGCGGCCGCGGCATTCCTGGGATTCGCGTCGACGGCGCATCCCGCGGTACCGAGGGCGCAATCGTCGCCGAGCCATCCCTATCCGATTTTTGATCACCCGAAGGCGAAGAATTTCGTCGACTTCGACGAAGACCTGCAGTTGAAGGATTTCATCCATGCCGCGCAAGAAGGGTTCGACAATATCGAGTTGCTGAAGCGCTACACCACCGTCGGCATGGGCCCGAGCCAGGGCAAGCATTCCAACATGAATGCGATCCGCATCCTGGCGAAGCTGTTGCGCAAGTCGCCGGGCGAGGTCGGCAGCACGACCTCGCGGCCTTTCTTCCATCCGGTGCCCATGTCGCATCTCGCCGGGCGCGGCTTCCACCCGTATCGGCAGACGCCGCTGCATTCCCGGCATGAAAAAGCGGGCGCGGTGTTCATGCAGGCTGGCATCTGGCTGCGTCCTGAGTACTACGCCTTCCCGAACAAGTCGAAACAGGACGCCGTGCGCGAGGAAGCATCCACGGTTCGGAGCAGCGTCGGCATGATCGACGTCGGCACCTTGGGCAAGATGGAGATCTCCGGGCCGGATGCCGCCGCTTTCCTGGAACGCCTCTACACGGGTAAATTCGGCAACATGAAAATCGGCATGACGCGCTATGCGCTCATGGTCGATGAAGCCGGGGTCATCATCGACGACGGCGTCGTCGCGCGCCTCGGCGAGGACCGTTTTTACTTCACCACGACGACCACCGGTTCCGCGAACGTCTACCGCGAAATGACGCGGCTCAACGTGCTCTGGCAAATGCAGGTGGGCATCGTCAACGCGACAGGAGCTTACGCTGCGATCAACATCGCCGGACCGCGCTCGCGGGAAGTCCTTGGCACGATCACGCAGCTGGATTTGTCCGCGAATGCCTTTCCGTATCTGGGCGTGCGCGAGGGCTGCGTCGCCGATGCCGCCGCGCGCGTCATGAGGGTCGGCTTCGTGGGCGAGCTGGGCTATGAAATCCACGTGGCCGCGGATGCCGCGTGCCATCTGTGGGATGCATTGATGAAGTCGGGGCAAGCCCATGGCATCCGCCCGTTCGGTGTCGAGGCCCAGCGGCTGCTGAGGCTGGAGAAGGCGCACATCATCATCGGCCAGGACACCGACGGCCTGACCACGCCCGTGGAGGCGGCGATGGGATGGGCGGTCAAGATGGACAAGCCCTATTTCGTCGGGCAGCGCAGCCTGAAGATCATCGGCAAAAAGCCGGCAAAGTCGCAACTGGTCGGCTTCATGCTCGAGGCCGGCGACGCGGATGCGGCGCCGAAGGAATGCCACCTGGTGATTCGCGACGGCGGCATCGCCGGCCGCGTGACCAGCATTGCTTTCTCGCCCGCGTTGGGCCGGCATGTCGGCCTGGCATTCGTCGCCCCGGACATGGCCGCGGACGGCTCGCGCTTCTTCATCCGCGTCGACGGCGGGCGCATGGTGCAGGCCAGGGTCGTGCCGACTCCCTTCTACGATCCCGACGGCGCTCGCCAGAAAGCGGAGGCGGCGTGACCAGCATTCGCATGAGCCCCGTGCACGCGCAACTCGAAGCGCTGCAACCGCAGTGGGAAGAGCGCCTGGGGATGCAGGTCGCCGCGAAGCTGCCGGGCGACGCGGCCGCAATGCTGGAAGCCGTCGCGATCGCGGATCTGAGCCACTTGCGCAAGTGCGGGCTGAAAGGCCCCGGGGCAGAGCGCTGGCTGCGGGATCACGACATTCCGGTGCCCGATGGCGTGAATGCCTGGGCAATGCTTCCGGCCGGCGGCGTGATCGCGCGCCTCGGGCGCAGCGAATTCTTCGTCGAGGACGGCGAAGCGGGAGTCGTCGTCGAAAGCATCGGCGCCAGCCTCGGGTTTGGCGCGGCGGGCGTCTACCCGGTCATCCGCCAGGATGCGGGATTCGCGCTCGCCGGCCGGCGCGTGAACGAATTGCTGGTGCAAACCTGCAACGTGAATTTCGAAGCATTCGGCGCGGAGGAGAAGATCGCGGTGATGACGCAGATGGTCGGCGTGTCCGTCCTTGCGATTCGCGCGATCCACGCACGAGTGCCGTGTTATCGCCTGTGGTGCGACCCGACGTTCGCGCCGTATTTCCGGGAAACGCTGACCGGAATCGCGGAAGAACTCGGCGGCGCCGCCATCGGCGTGGACGCCTTGCCCATTTGACCCGGCCGCTGGAAACCAACTCATACAAGGGAGCATCGAGCGCAATGTCACCCCAATCCGCAAGAAAGTATCTCAAGGACAACAAGGTCAAGTACATCCTGGCGCAGTTCGTCGACATTCACGGCGCGGCCAAGGCCAAGGCGGTGCCCGTCGAGCACCTCGACATGATGCTGAACGAAGGTGCGGGCTTCGCCGGATTCGCGCTGTGGGGATTCGGCATGGGGCCGCACGGACCCGACTACATGGCGGTCGGCGATCCCTCCACGCTGTCGGTGATTCCGTGGATGCCGGGCTTTGCGCGCATGGCGTGCTACGGCCATGTCAACGGCGCGCCTTATCAATATTGCTCGCGCGTGATCCTCAAGCGCCAGCTCGACGCGCTGGCAAAGCGCGGCCTGACCATGTACACGGGCATCGAGCCCGAGTTCATGCTGCTCAAGCGCGCAGCAGACGGCAACCTCGTGCCGTCGGACGATACCGACCTGCTCGAAAAGCCCTGCTACGACTACAAGGGGCTCGCGCGCTCCGTGCCTTTCCTCGAAGCCATGGTCGATGCATTGCGCGCGATCGGCGTGGATGTGTACCAGATCGACCACGAAGACGCGAACGGCCAGTTCGAGGTGAACTACACCTACGGCGACGCGCTGAGTTCCGCGGACCGATTGATCATGGTGAAAATGGCGGCCTCGGAAATCGCCAGGGCGCACGGCATGATCGCGACCTTCATGCCCAAGCCGTTCTCGAATCGCACCGGCACCGGCGCGCATTTCCACATTTCGGTGGGCAACAGCAAGGTCAAGAACCTGTTTCATGACGACAAGGACAAGAACGGTCTCGGCCTGTCGACCATGGCGTATCACTTCATGGGCGGCGTGCTCGCGCATGCGAAGGCGCTGACGGCGATCGTCGCGCCGACCATCAATTCGTACAAGCGCCTCGTCGTCGGGCGCGCGCTGTCCGGCGCGACCTGGGCGCCGGCCTATATCACCTACGGCAACAACAATCGCACGGCCTGCGTGCGCGTGCCCTATGGCCGGTTGGAACTGCGCCTGCCGGACGGCTCCTGCAACCCCTACCTCGCCAGTGCGGCGATTCTCGCGGCGGGCATGGATGGCGTCGATCGCAAGCTCGATCCGGGCAAGCCGATCAACGAAAACCTCTACGAGTGGTCGCCGGAAAAGTTGAAGCGCGCCGGCATCGGCCTGCTGCCGCAGAGCCTGAAGGAAGCGCTCGACGAATTCGAAAAGGACAAGGTCTTGCGTTCCGCGCTCGGCGAAGACCTGGCGACGGAATTCCTGACGCTCAAGCGCATGGAATGGGTCGAGTACTCGCGCCACGTTTCCGAATGGGAGCGCGAGCGCTACGTCGAGTTTTTTTGATCGATATCACCACAGAGGCACAGAGGGCACGGAGAAAGCCAAAAGCGTAAGCAAGTTCCCGGCGGGAGGGTGGTTGGGGCGGCATGAAGCATGGCATCACGTCGTGCGATTCCGGGCCCGGTCGTCTTTCTCTGTGCCTCTGTGGTGAAGACTTGGAAGGAGACATACATATGTGTGGAATCGTGGGATTGTTGCTCAAGAATCCGAAGCTGCGGCCGCAGCTCGGCGAGCTGGCGATGCCGATGCTGATCGGCATGACCGAGCGCGGCCCGGATTCGGCCGGGCTCGCCGTGTTCGGCGACGAGTTGCCGGATGCGCGCCGCAAATTCAGCTTGCATGCGCCGGACTGGACGTTCGACTGGTCGGGCGTGGAAGCGGCGTTCGCCGCGAAGTTCGGTCCTGCCGAGTGGGCGATCAAGGGCAATCATGCGGTCGTGACCTGCGTGGCCTCGGCCGAAAGCGTGCGCGCGTGGGTGCGACAGGCGTTTCCGGAACTGCATCTGCTTGCAGCCGGCCGAGTGATGGACATCTACAAGGATGTCGGCAGTCCGGCCGATGTTGCGAGCCGATATGAATTCGCGAAGCTCGAGGGCTCGCACCTCGTCGCCCACACACGCATGGCGACGGAGTCGGCCGTGACGCCCGACCGCGCGCATCCGTTCACGGCTGGCGAGGATTTTTGCCTCGTGCACAATGGTTCGCTGTCGAATCCGTACCAGATCCGGCGCCAGCTCGAACCGCTGGGCATCGGTTTCGACACCGACAATGACACCGAGGCCGCCTGCCGCTATTTCGAGTGGCGCATGCGCGAAGGCGACGACCTCGGCACCGCCATCCACAAGGGCTTCGAGGAACTCGACGGGTTCTACACCTTCCTGATGGGCACCGGCGAAGAGCTTGCCCTGGTGCGCGATGCTTTTGCCTGCAAGCCCGCGGTCGTGGCGGAAACGGACGACTACGTAGCGATCTCGTCGGAGTTTCGTTCGCTGGCGAAGTTGCCTGACGTCAAGAACGCCACGATCTTCGAACCTGTCCCGGAGGAGATCTACGTATGGCGGGCGTAGCGCAGGCCGTGGCGGACGATGCCGTGACGTTCGATCTCGCGCGGCAGCCGCTGCGGGAATTGAACCAGTTCCTGCATCGCAATCTCGGCGCCACGAAAAAAGTCCGCGTGCTGAATCCGGACGGCGCGCACAACATTGCCGCGGGCACCAACGCCGACGTCGAGATCGAGATCGACGGGCATGCCGGCTACTACGCGGCCGGCATGAACCAGCTTGCGCGCGTATTCATTCGCGGCAACGCCGGGCCGGGCCTGGCGGAGGGCATGACATCCGGCGTCGTGCACGTGAAGGGATTCGCCTCGGTATCGGCCGGCGCGGCGGCGCACGGCGGCCTGCTCGTGATCGAGGGCGATGCCTCGCTTCGCTGCGGCATTTCGATGAAGGGCGTGGACATCGTCGTCGGCGGCTCGGTCGGTGATTTCTCGGCGTTCATGGCCCAGGCCGGGCGGCTGGTGGTCTGCGGCGACGCGGGCGACGCGCTCGGCGATTCGCTCTACGAAGCTGTCATCTACGTTCGCGGAAAAGTGAAATCGCTGGGTGCCGATGCGAATGAGGAGCCGATGACGAACGCCGACTTCGAGGCGGTCGGCGCGCTGCTGGCGAAAGCCGGACTGAAGCACGACCCGAAGCAATTCAGGCGCGTCGCATCGAAGCGCGAGCTTTATCACTGGAACGCCGACGCGAATCAAGAATACTGACTGGATATTGAACCACGGAGAACACGGAGAAAAGCTTGGGCATCGAACTCGATTGAGTCGAACCATCGATCGGTTGCGAACATCATGATTTTGGCCTTCTCCGGAAACTCCGTGTTCTCCGTGGTTAGAAAATAGGGGTAAGCAAATGAACGAACAGGTTGCGTTGGGCGCGCACCCGCAGCTCGAAGAGAGCGCGGGCTACGACCGCACGGTCATCGATTACATCCACCGTGCTTCCGCGACGGGGCTCTACGAGATTCGCGGCCTCGGGGCCAAGCGGCCGCTGCCGCATTTCGACGACCTCGTCTTCCTCGGCGCGTCGCTGTCGCGCTACCCGCTGGAAGGCTATCGCGAGAAATGCACGACGAAAACCGTGCTCGGGACCCGTTTTGCAACCAAACCGATCGAGCTCGCGATTCCGATCACGATCGCCGGCATGAGCTTCGGTTCGCTTTCCGCCAATGTGAAGGAAGCGCTGGGTCGCGCGGCGAGCGAGATGGGCACGTCGACGACGACCGGCGACGGCGGCATGACCGAGGAGGAGCGCCGCTCATCCAAGACCCTCATCTATCAATGCCTGCCGTCGCGCTACGGCTTCAAGCCCGACGACGTGCGGCGTGCCGACGCGATCGAGATGGTCATCGGCCAGGGCGCGAAACCGGGCGGCGGCGGCATGCTGCTCGGCCAGAAGGTCAATCCACGCGTGGCGAAAATGCGCGTGCTGCCCGAGGGCGTGGACCAGCGCTCCGCCTGTCGCCATCCCGACTGGACCGGCCCGGACGACCTGACCATCAAGATCCAGGAGTTGCGCGAGATCACGGATTGGGAGAAGCCGATCTACGTGAAGGTCGGGGCGACGCGGACCTTCCATGACGTGAAGCTCGCGGTGCATTCGGGCGCGGACGTCATCGTCGTCGACGGCATGCAGGGCGGCACGGCGGCGACGCAAACCGTGTTCATCGAGAACGTCGGCATTCCCACGCTTGCGGCCGTGCGCCAGGCGGTGGATGCGCTCGAAGACCTGAATATGAAAGGCAAGGTGCAACTGATCGTGTCGGGCGGGATTCGCACCGGCGCCGATGTCGCCAAGGCTTTGGCGATGGGTGCGGATGCCGTATCGATCGGGCAGGGCATCCTGATGTCCCTGGGTTGCAACAGCGATACCTATGTACAAGGCGGGCAGCATCATTCCGCGCGCGCCGACTACGAAAAGATCGGCACGGCGCCGGGGTTTTGCCATCACTGCCACACCGGGCGCTGCCCGGTCGGCGTGACGACGCAGGACAGCATTCTCGAAAAAAGGCTGGAGCCCGCGGTCGGCGCCAAGCGCGTGCGCAACTATCTCAAGACCCTGAACATGGAACTGACCACGATCGCGCGCGCGTGCGGCAAGCAGAACGTGCATCATCTCGAGCGCGAAGACCTGGTGGCGTTGACGGTCGAGGCCGCGGCCATGGCGCGCGTGCCGCTGGCCGGCACGTCCTGGATTCCCGGCGCGGATCACTGAACGCCGCGCGATGGACGAGCACGATCCGAAAATGAATTACCCGGCCGAGCAACGGCCCGGCGCGGTTGCGCCGAACGGGAAATCGCTCGATCGCTTCCTCGGCAACGTGATCCGCGAATTGCGGCTGAAGGACAACCTCACCATCGCCGAGGTTGCGGCCCAGGCCGGCATTTCCCGCGGCATGGTCTCGAAGATCGAGAACGGCCAGGTCTCCACCAGCCTCGAAACCCTTTCGAAAATCGCGCAGGCGCTCGGCGTTTCGCTGGCGCATTTGTTCCGGCACTACAACATGCCCTCGGGCGGCGCGCAGCTCGTGAAAAGCGGCGCCGGCATGGAGGTCGTGCGGCGCGGCACGAAGCGCGGCCATACCTACCATTTGCTCGCGTACGACCAGGGGCCGCGCAAGGCCTTCGAGCCCTTCCTGATCACGATGGACGATGCGTCGGAGGTGTTTCCGACTTTCGAACATCCGGGCACGGAGTACATCTACATGCTGAAAGGCAAGATCGAGTATCGCCACGGCCAGCAAACCTATGTGCTCGAACCCGGCGATTCGCTCACGTTCCGCGGCGACATTCCGCACGGCCCCGAGCGCCTGCTCGAGCTGCCGATCCATTTCCTGTCCACGATCATCTACGGCGGTTCCGGCGAGGAATAATCGCCTGCGACCGGCGGGAGGAACATGGCGGTGAATCCATCGTTTCGCATCGAGCGCGCACGCGCGGACGACATTCCGGCGTTGATCGACCTTCTCGCCGCGTTGTTCGCGATCGAAAGCGATTTCTCGCCCGATCGATCCGCGCAGCGGCGCGGGCTCGAACTTCTGCTTTCCCTGCCCGATGATCGCGCAACGATCCTGGTTGCACGCGCGCAAGACGAGCGAGTGATCGGCTTGGCGAGCGCGCAACTCGTCATCTCCACTGCAGAAGGGGCAGCGTCGGCCTGGATAGAAGACGTGGTCGTGCAGGAATCATTCCGCGGAAAGGGAATTGCGCGGCAATTGCTCGTAGGGCTCGAAGCTTGGTCGCGCCGTCATGGCGCAACGCGCCTGCAATTGCTCGCGGATGCCGGCAATGCGCCGGCGCTGGATTTCTACCGGCATCTGGGCTGGCAGGCGACGCAATTGGGAGCGTGGCGCAAGCTGCTGCGCTGAACCCGTCCCCAGTCTCCAAAAAAAACGGGCGCCCGAAGGCGCCCGCTGAATGGTAAGCGAACTTACCGGAGGAGATTACATGTGGTACGCCTTCTCGCCGTGCAGGGTCGAATCCAGGCCTTCACGCTCCTGGTCTTCCGGCACGCGCAGCCCGATCACGAGATCGGTGATCTTGTAGGAGATCGCCGCGACGACCCCCGACCAGACCAGCGTGGTGCCCACGCCCCAGGCTTGCGAGACGAATTGCGTGGCAATTGAGTAGTCCGGCGCCACGGCGTTGGTGACGTAGTCGTACACGCCGGTGCCGCCCAGCTTCGGCGAGCAGAAGATCGCCGTGCCGAGCGCGCCGAGTATCCCGCCGATGCAGTGCACGCCGAACACGTCGAGCGTGTCGTCGTAGCCCAGCACGCGCTTCAACCAGACCACGGCCCAGAGGCAGACGACGCCGGCGATGATGCCCAGCGCGATCGAACCCATCGGACCGACGAAGCCGCAAGCGGGGGTGATCGCAACCAGGCCCGCAACCGCGCCTGAGGCGATGCCCAGCATGGTCGGCTGGCCGCGCACCATCCATTCGACGAACATCCAGGCCAGGGCCGCGGCCGCAGTCGCCAGCAGGGTGTTCACGAACACCATGGCGGCGAAGCCGGTCGACTCGAGGTTGGAACCGACGTTGAAGCCGAACCAGCCCACCCACAGCAGGGAGGCGCCGATCATGGTCATGGTCAGGCTGTGCGGGGGCATGGCTTCCTTGTTGAAGCCGACGCGCTTGCCGATCATCAGGCAGCCGATCAAGCCCGCAATACCGGCGTTGATGTGCACGACCGTTCCGCCCGCGAAGTCGAGCGCGCCCTTCTGCCAGATGAAGCCGCCGGTGGCGGAAGCCTTGGCAGCGGCGTCGGCTGACGTGAACGCATCCGGGCCCGCCCAGTACCACACCATGTGCGCAACCGGCAGGTAGGAGAACGTGAACCACAGGATCATGAACACCAGCACCGCGGAGAATTTCACGCGCTCGGCGAAGGCACCGATGATCAGCGCCGGCGTGATCGCCGCGAACGTGAGCTGGAACGCGATGTAGATGTACTCGGGAATCACCACGCCCTTGCTGAAGGTGGCCACCGTCGAATCAGGCGTCACGCCGCTCAGGAAGGCCCGACTGAAGCCGCCGAAGAACGATCCCCCCTCGGTGAACGCTATGCTGTAGCCGTATATCGCCCACAGTATCGCCAGCAACGAGAACGTCGCGAACACCTGCATCAGCACCGAGAGCATGTTCTTCGCTCTCACCATGCCGCCGTAGAACAGCGCCAGGCCGGGGATGGTCATCAGGATGACGAGCACCGTGGCAACGATCATCCACGCCGTGTCGCCCTTGTTCGGCACCGGCGCGGGTGCGGCCGCCGGTGCAGCGGCGGTTGCCGCCGCGGCCGCGGGGGCATCGGCGGGCTTCGCCTCGTCGGCGAATGCCGGGACGGCCAGCGCGAACGTTCCGCACAGGGCCAGAAGCATCAGAATCTTTCTCATCATGACATTCTCCCTATAGCGCGTCCGCGCCGGTCTCGCCGGTGCGAATGCGGACAACCTGTTCGAGGTCGAACACGAAGATCTTGCCGTCGCCGATCTTGCCGGTATTGGCGGACTTCTCGATGGCCTCGATGACCTGGTCGAGCAGCTCCGACTTGATGGCGGCCTCGATCTTTACCTTGGGCAGGAAATCGACGACGTATTCGGCGCCGCGATACAGCTCGGTGTGGCCCTTTTGCCGCCCGAAGCCCTTGACTTCGGTGACCGTGATCCCCTGCACGCCGATGGCGGACAGGGCCTCACGCACCTCGTCAAGCTTGAACGGCTTGATCACTGCAGTGACTAATTTCATTTGATGACTCCCTTTGTTGGGTGCGTTCCAGGCGCGTTAGAACTTGTAGATGCCTTCCACGGCGTACGTCGTCAGGCTTTTCTCCGAGGTGACCGAATCCGTGTTCAGGAAGAACGGCTTGTCGGAATGGTCGCCGCGCACTTCGGCGCGCAACTCGAAGTTGTCCGTCGGCAGGTAGGCCAGGGTCAGCGTCGTTTCCTTCATCTTGTTGTCCGTCACGCCGAACAGCAGGCCGTCGTCGTCCTTCATCCATTCCGCGCGCAGGCTGGCGCGGAACTTCGGCGTGATCATGTAGCTCGCGTAGCCGGCGATGCCCGAGTACTTGAACTTGTCGTTCGTGCCGATGATGCCGTCCTGGGTCACGTTCAGGTACTCGACGCCCAGGGTCAGCGGGTCGATGACGGTCCAGCTCACGACGGCGTCGAAGCTGTTGCGCGCGCCGTCGAATGCGGCGGTGGTTTCGTTGCCGTGCAGGTTCGATATGGCGATCGATACCGGCTTGATCGGGGCGAAGGTGGCGCCCAGCTCGAGGGTCTTGCTGCCGTTGGGATCGTGGTCGCTGCTGATGATGCCGTTGTTGATGCCGGCGATCAGGCTGATCTTGTCGTTGACCGCGTAGGTGCCGCGCACGCCGACATGGGTGACGGGCTCGCCGAAGAACAGCAGCGAGCGCGAGATGTTGACGTCGGACGGCGTGGCGATGACTTCCGTACCCTGCAGCGTGGTGAACTTGCCGCCGATGATCGTGAACGCGCCAGTGGCGTACTGTGCATAGGCCTGGGTGACGTTGAAATTGTCGGAGGAATTGCCGTCGCTGGCATTGATGACCTTGGCGTCCTGGCCCATCGTCAGGTTGATCAAGCCGCCGAACCCTTCCTTGGGCTGTTTCGCCACCGTCACGGCTGCCTGGTGCAGCAGGAAGGAATTGTTGTAGGAATCGAAGACGCGGTCGGTGGGACCGGGTTCGAGCTCGCGGTTGGCGTGCGTGTAGCCAACGTCGAGGTAGCCGCTCATCGTGATGCCGGATGAGTCGAGAACCTGCGTGAGCGTCGGGGCTGCCGGGGCGGCGGGCTTCGGATCCTCGGCCATTGCTACGACGGGCAGTGCGAATGCGGCGGCAACAGCGGTAGCAATTAGGTGTTTCTTGTGCATGGCGATCTTCCTCTGATGAATGTGACGGGGTGACGAAAAATAGCGGACAGAGGCGTCAGCATTTAGCATGCCAAACGAAAATCAATTTCCAATCAGTACATTGATGAAGATTTGCGGCAGGTGCAAAATACTTGCGCACCAAACCGAAGCGGGGGAAACCGGCTTCGCACACAAGCGGTGCGGTCGGCTCGCACGCCCGGTTTGCTACACTTTCCTAGAGGAGGAAGATGTTTTGGATACCCGTTTCCTGGATGAATTGAACCGCAAGGTCAGCGAGCTCATCGCCGCTTCGCCGGCGAAGGACATCGAGAAAAACGTGCGCGCGCTGCTCTCAAGCGCGTTTTCCCGCCTCGATTTGGTCACGCGCGAGGAATTCGACGTGCAGCGGGAAGTGCTGGCGCGGACGCGCGCGAAGCTCGAGGAAATGGAAGCCCGGCTGGCGGAACTGGAGAAATCGCTGGCCGACAGCGGCAAGGGCTGACCGGATCGCCGTGTCCCTCGCCGTTCTCTACAGCCGCGCGCTCGCCGGCATGGAAGCACCGCCGGTAACCGTTGAAGTTCACCTGGCCAACGGCCTGCCCAGCTTCACCATCGTCGGATTGCCGGAAGCGGAAGTGAAGGAAAGCAAGGACCGCGTGCGCGCGGCGCTGCTCAATTGCCGCTACGAATTTCCCGCCAGGCGCATCACCGTCAACCTGGCACCCGCCGACTTGCCGAAGGAAAGCGGACGCTTCGACCTGCCGATCGCGCTCGGCATCCTCGCCGCATCCGGCCAGGTCGCGGGTGAACGCCTGGGCGAATACGAGTTCGCCGGCGAACTCGCGCTGACCGGCGAACTGCGCCCGATCCGCGGGGCGCTCGCCATGACCTACAGCGCGCATCGCTCCGGTCGCGCCTTCGTGCTGCCTGCGGACAGCGCAGTCGAAGCGGCGCTGGTCCGGGATGCGAAGGTGTATCCGGCAACGTCGTTGCTCAAGGTTTGCGCGCACCTCGCGGGGAAGGAGCCGTTACCGGCGCAGGAGCCCTCGGAAGCAGGCGCGCGCGATCCGATCGCGGACCTCGCGGAGGTCAAAGGCCAGATCCAGGCGAAGCGCGCGCTGGAAGTTGCCGCCGCCGGATCGCACAGCATGCTGATGGTCGGGCCGCCGGGAACGGGCAAGACCATGCTCGCGGAACGCTTCGCCGGCATCCTGCCGCCCATGACCGAAGAAGAGGCACTGGCATCGGCGGCGATGCAGTCGCTGGGGAGTGCTGGCTTCGACGTGCGCAACTGGAAGAAAAGGCCTTATCGCTCGCCGCACCATACCGCCTCCGCGGTGGCGCTGGTCGGCGGCGGCAGCAATCCGCGCCCCGGTGAAATCTCCATGGCCATGCACGGCGTGCTGTTCCTCGACGAGCTGCCGGAATTCAATCGAGATGTCCTGGAGGTGCTGCGCGAGCCGCTGGAGTCGGGAACCATCAGCGTTTCGCGCGCCGCGCGGCAAGCCGAGTTTCCCGCGCGATTCCAGCTGCTGGCGGCGATGAATCCCTGCCCCTGCGGATTCCTGGGCCACTATTCGGGGAAATGCCGCTGCACGCCGGACCAGGTTACGCGGTATCGCAACCGCATTTCCGGTCCGCTGCTCGATCGCATCGACCTGCACGTCGAAGTGCCCGCGGTGTCGGAAAAGGAACTCGGCTCGCGCCAGCGCGGCGAATCGAGCGCGAGCATTCTCGAGCGCGTGGCCGCGGCGCGTGCGCTCCAGGTCGCGCGCCAGGGCAAGCCGAATGCCCATCTGTCGGTCAAGGAGATCGGCCAGTTCTGCGGCATGGATGCCGAGGCGGAAGGCCTCGCGCGCAAGGCGATCGCCAGTCTCGGCCTTTCGGCGCGCGCCTACGACCGCATTCGCAAGGTCGCGCGCACGGTGGCCGATCTCGCCGGCGCGGCACAAATTTCCACCGCGCATGTCGCCGAGGCCGTGCAGTACCGGCGTTACGAGCGGGTTTGATTCCGCCGATTTCGGTATGACGAAACGCCGGCGAATTGACACGGCGCGGCCTTGCGGCTACCTTGTCACTGCGCCGATTTGACTCCCAGCTTGCGGGCGCTTAATAAATACCGCTAAAGCGCGACAAACCCGTCCCGCTTGATGCGAACGGGTTTTTTGTTTCTGGCATTCGCATGACCGACAAACGCACCGAACTGCTTCAACGCCTGCTTAGCGAACGCATCCTCGTCCTCGACGGGGCCATGGGGACCATGATCCAGGGCCACGGCCTGGAATCCGGGCACTATCACGGCGACCGCTTTCACGACCACGGCAGCGACCAGAAGGGCAACAACGACCTGCTGACCCTGACGCAGCCGCAGATCATTCGCGGCATCCATGCCGCGTACCTGGAAGCCGGCGCCGACATCGTCGAGACCAACACCTTCAACTCGAATGCCGTGTCGATGGCCGACTACGGCATGACCGAATTCGTCCATGAGCTGAACAGTGCCGGTGCGCGCAACGCGCGCTCGGCCGCCGAAGAATATTCGAAGCGCACGCCGGACAAGCCGCGTTTCGTCGCCGGCGTGCTGGGCCCGACCAGCCGCACCGCATCCATCTCGCCGGATGTAAACGATCCCGGTTTCCGCAATATTTCCTTCGACGAACTCGTCGCCTGCTATGCAGAGTGCGTCCAGGGCCTGCTCGACGGCGGCGTGGACCTGTTGATGGTCGAAACCGTGTTCGACACGCTGAACTGCAAGGCCGCCCTGTTCGCGATCGACGATCATTTCGCCCGGCATGGCGTGCGCGTGCCGGTGATGATCTCGGGCACCATCACCGACGCAAGCGGCCGCACGCTCTCGGGACAAACCACCGAGGCGTTCTGGAATTCCGTCTCCCACGCGCGCCCGTTCTCTGTCGGGCTGAACTGCGCGCTCGGTGCCAAGGACTTGCGACCCTACATCGAGGAATTGTCGAAGGTCGCCGACGTTCATACCAGCCTGCATCCGAACGCGGGGCTTCCGAATGCTTTCGGCGAGTATGACGAAACACCGGAATACACCGCGTCGTTCCTGAAAGAGTTCGCGCAAGCCGGATTCCTGAACATTGCCGGCGGGTGCTGCGGCACGACGCCGGCCCACATCAAGGCGGTCGTCGAGGCGCTGAAGGACGTCGCACCGCGCCGCGTGCCCGTCGTCGAGAAGAAGCTGCGGCTGTCCGGGCTCGAACCGCTCAACATCGGCGACGAGTCGCTGTTCGTCAACGTCGGCGAGCGCACCAACGTCACCGGTTCGAAGGCCTTCGCGCGGTTGATCCTTGCCGGCAACTACACCGATGCGCTGGCGGTCGCGCGCAGCCAGGTCGAAAGCGGCGCGCAGATCATCGACGTGAACATGGACGAGGCGATGCTGGATTCGAAGAGGGCGATGACGACCTTCCTGAACCTCATCGGCTCGGAGCCCGACATTTCGCGCGTGCCCGTCATGATCGACTCCTCCAAGTGGGAGGTGATCGAAGCCGGGCTGAAATGCGTGCAGGGCAAGTGCGTGGTGAACTCGATCAGCATGAAGGAAGGCGAAGCCGAGTTCCTGCGCCAGGCGCGCCTGGTGCGCCGCTACGGCGCCGCGGCCATCGTGATGGCGTTCGACGAGAAGGGCCAGGCCGACACGCTGGCGCGCCGCATCGAGATTTGCACGCGCGCATACGAGCTGCTGGTGAATCAGGCGGACTTCCCGCCCGAGGACATCATCTTCGACCCGAACATTTTCGCCATCGCGACCGGCATCGAGGAGCACGGCAACTACGCCATCGATTACATCGAGGCGACGCGCGCAATCAGGCAGGCGCTGCCTTACGCGCGCATCAGCGGGGGTGTGTCGAACATCTCGTTCTCTTTCCGCGGCAACGATCCGATCCGCGAAGCCATCCATACCGCGTTCCTGTTCCACGCCATCAAGGCCGGCATGACCATGGGCATCGTCAATGCCGGCCAACTCGGCGTCTACGCGGACATCCCCAAGGACTTGCTGGAACACGTCGAGGACGTGCTGTTCAACCGCCGGGCGGATGCGACGGAGCGCATGGTTTCATTCGCCGAGAATTTCAAGGGCGAATCCAGGGTCGCAGTCGAGGATTTGTCGTGGAGAAACGGCAGCGTCGTGGAGCGCATCACGCACGCGATGGTCCGCGGCATCAACACCTACATCGTCGAAGACACGGAAGAAGCCCGCAAGCAGTTTCCCTATCCCATCCAGGTCATCGAAGGTCCGCTCATGCAGGGCATGAACGTCGTCGGCGACCTGTTCGGTGCCGGCAAGATGTTCCTGCCGCAGGTGGTGAAATCCGCGCGCGTGATGAAGGAGGCCGTCGCGCACCTGATTCCGTACATCGAGGCGGAAAAGTTGCGCACGGGCAGCGCCGGCCAAAGCAAGGGCAAGATCGTCATCGCCACGGTCAAGGGCGACGTGCACGACATCGGCAAGAACATCGTGTCCGTCGTGCTCCAGTGCAACAACTTCGAAGTGGTGAATCTCGGCGTGATGGTGCCGGCGGAAAAAATACTCAAGGTCGCGCGCGATGAAAACGCGGACATCATCGGCCTGTCCGGCCTGATCACGCCTTCGCTCGAGGAAATGGCGCACGTCGCCAAGGAAATGGAACGGCAAGGCTTCCACCTGCCGCTATTGATCGGCGGCGCCACCACGTCGCGCGTGCACACCGCGGTGAAGATCGAGCCGAATTATTCCGGCACGACGGTGTGGGTGCCGGATGCGTCGCGCAGCGTGGGCGTGTGCACCAGCCTGCTGTCGAAGGAATTGCGCGAAGACTACGTGCGCAAGGTCAAGGACGAGGCCGAGAAAACCCGCAGCCAGCACAAGGGCAAGAAGGGCCAGGGACCGCATTACCCGATCGCCGAAGCGCGCCGGCACGGGCTCAAGACCGACTGGAAAAATTACGTTCCGCCGGTGCCGTCGATGACCGGCGCCAAGGTCTTTGCCGATTATCCGCTCGCCGAGATCGCGGAGCTCATCGACTGGACGCCCTTCTTCCAGACCTGGGAATTGTCGGGCCGCTATCCCGCGATATTGAACGACAAGGTGGTCGGCGAAGCGGCGCGCAACCTGTTTGCCGACGCGCAGAAAATGCTGGCCACCATCATCAAGGAAAAATGGCTGGGCGCGGCGGCGGTGATCGGCCTGTTTCCGGCCAACGCCAATGGCGATGACGTCGAGATCTACGCGGACGAGAAACGCGACAGCCTGGTGACCACCTTCCATTTCCTGCGCCAGCAAATGGTGAAGCCGCTGGACAAGCCGAACCAGTGCCTGGCGGACCTCGTGGCGCCGAAGGGCGCCGGCGTGAGCGACTACATGGGCGCGTTTGCCGTCACCGCGGGCATCGGCATCGACGCGCGCGTGGCGGAATTCGAAAGCAAGCATGACGACTACAACGCGATCATGCTCAAGGCGCTGGCCGACCGGCTGGCCGAAGCCTTTGCGGAACTGATGCACCGGCGCGTGCGCCGGGAATTCTGGGGCTATGCGGCCGACGAGGCGCTTGGCGTCGAAGCGCTGATCGACGAAAAGTACCGCGGCATCCGGCCGGCGCCCGGCTATCCGGCTTGTCCGGACCACACCGAGAAAGGCCTGTTGTTCTCCTTGTTGCGGGCTGCGGAGCAGGCAGGCATCACGCTGACCGAGACCTTCGCGATGCTGCCGACGGCCGCCGTCAGCGGATTTTATTTCTCGCACCCGGAATCGCAGTACTTCGCGGTCGCGAAAATCGATCGTGACCAGGTCGAGGACTACGCGCGGCGCAAGGGCGAAAGCGTGCAGGAAATGGAGCGCTGGCTCGCTCCCAACCTCTCCTACGAACCCGGCGCGAGAATCGCGGCATAGCGAGCCGGCTGCCACGCCGGTTTGCAAATGCTGAACCGCGGACTGAATCCGCGGCGCCGTCCGGCGTAACATGACGTCCAGGGTATCGGGCGAATAACGCATGCGCAGATCGATTGTCGTTGCATTGGCATTGGCCTGGCTCATGTGCGCCGGGGTCTCGCTTGCGCACGGCGCGGGCATCGCCGGGCGCGTGCACAACTACACCGTAGCCATCGATTCGGAACTGTCGACGCTCGCGGTTCGCGCCTGCTTTTCCGGGATGCCGCCGGCCGCCCTGGTCGCGGAGTCGCTCGACGCGCCGCTGGCGCTCACCGCCTTTCGCATCGAGGGCAGCCGCAAATCCATCGATCCCGCCGGCTCGATCAGCCTGAAAGCGCTGCCGCCGGACGGCTGCGTTGCCTACCAGGTGGACGTGACGCACGCGATTCGCCAGCATGACCGCACCGGCGACAAGATCCATCACATCGGCAGGGACCTGCTGACCTCGGTGGGCATCTGGCTGTGGCGGCCGGAAAGGCTCGAGCCCGACGAAGACATCGAGATCGCATTCGTGCTTCCGGCGGGCGTAAGCGTGTCCGTGCCGTGGGATCCTGTCTCCCCGGCCGGGGAAATTCCAACTTTCCGGATGGGGCGCAGCCCTTATGACTGGCCGGCATCGGTTGCCTTCGGGCGGTTCCGCGAATCGGACGTACGCGTCGGCGATTCGCGGCTGCGGCTCGCCGTGCTCGATGGCACGCCGCCGGCCGACGTCGAGCAGATCCAGGCGTGGGTGCGCGATGCGGCACAAGCCGTGGCCGCGCTGTATGGCCGCTTCCCGCAGGCGCAGGCGCAGGTATTGGTCGTGCCCGGCGCGCACGGCAACGAACCGACGCCGTGGGCGTATGTCGTACGCGGAGGAAGCCCGGCCGCGCACTTTTTCATCAACCAGCGGCGGCCGATGCGGGAATTCTTCGAGGACTGGACCGCGGTGCATGAGCTGTCGCACTTGTTGCTGCCCTACGTCAACACCGACGACATCTGGCTGTCCGAAGGCGTTGCCACCTATTATCAAAACGTGCTGCGCGCGCGAAACGGACGCATGCGCGCGTCGGACGCCTGGGAACGGCTGCACGCGGGTTTCGCGAAGGGAATGGACAGCGCGCCGGGGCTCACGCTGGCGCAGGCCACGGAGAGCATGTACCGCGCGGAGACCTACATGCGCGTCTACTGGGAAGGCGCGGCCGTATTGCTGATGGCCGACGTGCGCCTGCGCCAGTTGACAGCGGGCAAGCAATCGCTCGACACGGCGCTGGCTGCATTGAACGAATGCTGTCATTCCAGCGATCGCGCCTGGACCGCCCGCGAGCTTTTCGCCAAGCTCGACGAGGTCACCGGCACCGGGCTGTTCGGAGAAATCTACGATCGGCACGTCGCGTCCAAGGATTTTCCCGACCTGGGGCCGACCTATCGCGCGCTCGGCCTGGGCATCGGACCGCGCGGCCTGGAACTCTCGGCCGGGGAAAGCGAAACGCAGCTTCGCGATGCGATCATGGGCGGCGGCATGCCCGTCATCCAGTGAGGTGACGATGGCGAGCGCGCTGGTTGCCTACCTGCACTACGTGGCGATGATTTCCATTGCCGTCATTCTCGTGGTCGAGCATCTCTACTGCGTGCCCGGCATTCCCGACGCGCGGGTACGCACGCTCGCGCGGATCGACCTGTTCTACCTGATCGCCGCAGTATTGGCGCTCGTCACGGGCGTCCTGCGCGTCGTCTGGTTCGGCAAGGGCGCGGCCTTCTACCTGCACAATCCGGTGTTCCACATCAAGATGGCGCTGTTCCTGGCGCTGGGCCTGATCTCTATTCCGCCGACTCTGCAGTACTTGCGCTGGCTGCGCAGCCTGAAATCCGGCGGCGCGAACGTCGCGGCGGACTACCAGGTCGCCAGGGTGAGGCGTTATCTCGCCGCCGAGTTGCTCCTCTTCGTCTTCATTCCGCTGATGGCGACGCTGATGGCGCGCGGCATCGGCCTGCAGGCCGGGCAATGAGCCGCGTCCTGGCTTGCGCGGCCTTCACGGGCATGGCGTTCGCCGCCGCTTCCCTGGGCGCGTGGGCGGATACCCATCGCTACGAGGTCGCGATCGATCCGACCCTGGAACGGATGACGGTGCACGCCTGCTTCGAAGGCAAGGCCCCGCAAGCCTTGGTTGCGGAAACCGACGGCGCGCGCTTCTACCTCGAATCCCTGCGCATGGACGGCCGCGCGCTCGAGGCCGACGGCGACAAAATCGTGCTCGATGCGGCGCCGGAAAATGCCTGCATCGACTACGCCGTCAAGCTCGATCCCGCACAAGGCAGCACGCAGACCGGCGGGCCGGAAACCCGGCGCGTCGGCGGCAGCATGCTCACCTCCATCGGGGAATGGTTCTGGCGCGCGGCCGACGGCACGGCTTCCATCGAATTGCGCTTCAGGTTGCCGCCCGGCGTCGAGGTATCCACGCCCTGGCGGCGCGAGACGGACGCGCAGGGCAGGCCGGTCTATCTCGTCGGCACGACACCGGCCAATTGGCCCGGCGTCGTCGCATTCGGGCGCCTGCGGTTGCAGGACATCGAAGTGCCCGGAGCCGTCCTGCATGTCAGCCTGGTAAGCCTGGGAACGCCGGCCTACGAGGAGAAATTCATCAAGTGGATCGCGTCTGCGGCGCACAACGCCGTGCAGCTCTACGGCAGGTTTCCGGTCGGATCGGTGCAGGTCGTCGTGGCGCCCACGCCGCGCGGACGCGGTCCGGTGCCGTGGGCCTATGTCTCGCGCGGCGGCGGTCCGGCGATACACCTCTTCGTCACCCCGAACCAGGCACTGGAGGCGTTCGAGAGCGACTGGAGCCTGACGCACGAGATGTCGCACCTTTTCCTGCCGTACGTGGTATCGCGCGACGGCTGGCTGTACGAGGGCGTGCCGACTTATTTGCAAAACACGCTGATGGCCCGCGGCGGCGCGACCGGCACCGAGGAAGCCTGGCGACGCATGCATGACGGATTCGAGCTTGGCGAGCGGACGGCTCCCGGCACGTCGCTCGCGCGCGCCAACGAGCGGATCGCTTATGGCGGAATGTACCGGCGGGTGTATTGGGCGGGCGCGGCGTTGATGCTTGCCGCCGATCTCGATTTGCGGGAACGCACCGGCGGCAAACAGACACTCGACATGGCACTTGAGCAATTCGCGCGTTGCTGCAACGCGCAGGACCGGCGCTGGAGCGCAGAAGAAGTCATCGCCAGGCTGGACGAGCTCACCGGGACGACAGTGTTCAGCGAAGCGGTCCGCAACCAGTTCGCGTCCGACGGTTTCCCCGACTACGAGGCAGTGTTCGCCCGCGCCGGTGTCAAGGTCGACGCGGGTGGGGTAACTTTCGATGCCTCCGCGCCCTGGGCCGCCGGCCGGGAGGCGCTCACGCAGCCCGCGCGCTGACCTCGCGTACCCGTGTCCGCGATTCGGCTACCATGTGCGCCTTTTCCCGAGGCGATGCGATGAATTCCGACGATCCGTGTTTCCTGCCCGCCCACGAACTGGCGCGCCGCGTTCGCGCACGCGAACTGTCCGCGGTCGAGGTCATGGATGCCCATATCGCACGCATCGAGCGCGTCAATCCGGCGGTCAATGCCGTCGTCACCTTCCTGCCGGAGCTGGGCCGGGCGGGCGCGCGAGCCGTGGATGAAGCCATCGCGCGCGGCGAGGATCCCGGCCCGCTGGCCGGCCTGCCGGTCGCACACAAGGACCTGACCCCGGCAAAGGGCATCCGCACGACTTTCGGCTCGCCGATCTTCAAGGACTTCGTGCCGGAGGCCGACGCGATCATCGTCGAGCGCCTGAAGAAAGCCGGCGCGATCACCATCGGCAAGACCAACACGCCGGAATTCGGCGCCGGCTCGCAGACCTTCAATACGGTATTCGGGGCGACCCGCAATCCCTACGACCTGGGCAAGACCTGCGGCGGCAGCAGCGGCGGAGCCGCGGTGGCACTGGCCTGCGGCCTGCTGCCGATCGCGGACGGGTCCGACATGGGCGGTAGCCTGCGCAATCCGGCGAGCTTCTGCAACGTGGTCGGCTTGCGTCCGTCCACCGGCCGCGTGCCCAACTGGCCAAGCATTTCCGGCTGGTCTTCGATGAGCGTGGTCGGGCCGATGGCGAGGACCGCGCGCGACGTGGCGCTGATGATGTCGGTGATATCCGGGCCCGACGCGCGCTCGCCGATTTCATTGCAGGAACCCGGCCGCGTCTTCTGCAGACCGCTCGAGCGCAGCATGAAGGGCGTGCGCGTGGCCTGGAGCCGCGACCTGGGCGGCCTGCCGGTCGAACCGGAAATCCTCCGGCTGATGGATGCGCAGCGCGAGACTTTCACCGACCTCGGATGCGTGGTCGAGGACGCAACGCCCGACCTGCGCGATGCGGACGAGATTTTCAGCGTCGTGCGCGCATGGAATTTCGAGATGTCCTTCGGCCACCTGCTGGAAGCGCGGCGCGCGCAGATGAAGGACACCGTGGTCTGGAACATCGAGGAAGGCCGGAAACTCACCGGCCCGCAGCTCGGCGCCGCGGAAATCAAGCGCACGCAGCTGTTCGAGCGCATGCGCGGCTTCATGGAAAAATACGACTTCCTGGTCGCGCCGGTCTCGCAGGTCCTGCCGTTCGACGTCGACGTTCCCTATCCGATGCAGATCGACGGCAAGCCGCTCGAGACGTACATCGACTGGATGCGTTCCTGCTACTACGTCACCGTGACTGGCGCGCCTGCGCTATCCGTCCCGGCGGGATTCAGCGCGGCTGGCCTGCCGGTCGGCCTGCAGATCGTCGGGCGCCACCAGGACGATTTCGGCGTGCTGCAGATGGCGCATGCTTTCGAGCAGGCAACGGGGTTCTGGAAGAACCATCCGGCCGTGGCCAAGTGAAGCGCGGTCGCATGACAACAAGGACATTCGAGGATCATTAGCATGGGGACAAGCAACATCGTGCGACTGCGCATCGCAGCAGCGCTTCTTTTCGCATTTTTCGCCGGTTCGCTGGCCGCGGAAACGCCGGCGGGCCAGGCGGCGCCGGCGGCGCGAAAGGACCGCGTATTCATCAAGGACGTCGAGGGCATCTGGATCAACGAGGCCTACCTGAGCGTCCTCTCGGCGCTGAAGAGCCCGCACGCCGCGGCCAGGAAAGCCAAGCCCGTGGTCATCGCCATCCGCCGCGACGGGCGCGCCTATCCGATCGTCGTCACGGATTTCAACACGGCATCCCTGCAGGTCGTGCTCGACGTCGAGCCCGACGGCAAGCCAGGCGCATACCGGCTGGTGGTAGGCGCAGACGACAAGCCGACTTCGGGCAGCGATGCGAAGTACATCCGCTTCGAGGGCACGCGCAATGCCCAGGGAAAATTCGACAAGCTGCGGGTCGCCGAACCCGACTTCATGAAGGGCAAGTGGGCCGATTACGTGCCGATTCCGGGCGAATTGAGCCCGCAGCTGAATCGCTTCGTGCTCGCCGGAAAATACAGCGACGAGCAAGGCCGGCCGTGGATTTTCGCGGAAAACGGCGAGGCGACCTGGCCCGACCGGAAATTCAACTACGAGCTGTCGCTGAACGACCCCGCCGCGGCCTGCGACTACCTGCAGAGCGAGGCGGATGCCTCGGCCAATGCGGGCAAGGGCGCCGAGGCGGCACGCATGCGCTTCGGATACCGCTGGAAGGACGGCAAGCTCGCGATACTGCCGGCCCGGCTCGCCGGCAAGAAGGTCGGCTGCGATGCCAAGCCGCTGGCCGTGCTGACGCCGCAATAGCCGGCGGTATTATCGGACCCCATGTACACCATCGCGCGAATCTGGCGTTTAATGGCGGATCGGCGGGTCCCCGCCGGTATCCACAACGACGAAGCAAACAACATGGGAGGAACGATGAAACGGTTTGGATGGCTGCTTCTTGGCCTTGCAATGCTGGCAACGGGCGCCGCGCGCACGGCGCAGGCGGGAGACTGCGGCGGACCGGTGACCGCGGACGAAGCGCAGGCTGCAGAGGACGCGCGCTATGCCGCGCAAATGGGCGACGACTACGGCGCGCTGCAGAAGCTGATCGGCAACGACCTCGTGTACATCCATTCGTCCGCCGTCGTCGATACCAAGGCGAGCTACATCGATTCGCTGAAATCCGGAACCGTGAAGTATCGCGTCATGCGCCGCAGCGACGTGACCGTGCGGACCTACGGCTGCATCGCCATCATCTCCGGCCTGGGTAACTTCGACGTCACCGTGAAGGGCCAGGACCTGGCGGTCGAGATCCGCTTCCACAGCATCTGGGCCAAGCGCGACAACGGCCTGGAATTCATTTCCTGGGAAGCGACGCGCACGCCGGCGAAGCAATAGCCAGCGAGCCGTTCGCACGGGGCGGGGCCTGCAGGCAGGCCCCGCTTTTGTTTTTTCCGGGCGCACACATGCAGTATTCTTCGGCTGACCGCTACCCGGACCAGAGACGATGGCGAGAGCCGCAAAAAGAAAACAGCGCACGCAAGGCCTGCAGGAGGCGCTGGAGCAGATTCGCGCGCTGCTGCAGAAGCACCGCATCGTCGAGGACATGGTCCACAAGCAGGACATGCCGCGGCACGAGCTCGTCGAGTCGCTGGTCCACAAGCAGAACGTCGTCGAGCTGCAGAAGAAGCTCGACCTGCTGCATCCCGCCGACGTCGCCCACATCCTCGAGGCGCTGCCGCTCGACGAGCGCCTGGTGGTATGGGAGCTCGTCAAGGCCGAGCGCGACGGCGAGATCCTGCTCGAGGTTTCCGACGCGGTCCGAGAGACCCTCATCGACAACATGGACGCGAAGGAACTCGTCGCGGCCACGGAGCAGCTCGATACCGACGAGATCGCCGACCTCGTGCCCGACCTGCCGCAGGACGTGGTCGATGACGTCCTGCACTCGATGCCGGTCGAGGAGCGCGAGCAGTTGCGCGCCGCGATGTCCTACCCGGAGGATTCCGTCGGCGCGCTCATGGACTTCGACATGGTGTCGGTACGCGAGGACGTCACCCTGGAAGTCGTGCTGCGCTACCTGCGGCGCATGGACGAGCTGCCGGATCACACGGACCAGGTGTTCGTGGTCGACCGCGACGACATCGTCAAGGGCATCCTGCCGATCAACCGGCTGATCGTGACCGATCCCGACGTGCTGGTGGGGACGGTCATGAAAACCGACTACATCACGCTGTCGCCGGACGACAAGGCGCAGCAGGCCGCGCAGTCCTTCGAGCGCTACGACCTGGTTTCGGCGCCCGTTGTCGACCAGGCGTGCCGCCTGGTGGGGCGCGTGACGGTGGACGTGGTCGTGGATTTCATCCGCCAGCGCAACGAGGAAGAGCAGCTCAGCCAGGCCGGCCTGCGCGAAGAAGAGGACATTTTCGCGTCCGTGTGGAAAAGCGCGAAAAACCGCTGGCTGTGGCTGGCGGTCAACCTCGGCACGGCGTTTTTCGCTTCGCGCGTGATCGGCGCGTTCGAGGGAACCATCGAACGGCTGGTCGCGCTCGCCACCTTGATGCCGATCGTGGCGGGCATCGCCGGCAATTCCGGGAACCAGACTACGACACTGATCATCCGGTCACTTGCGCTTGGCCAGGTGACGCCGGACAACGCACGCAGGCTCATCGCCAAGGAGCTTGCGATCAGCCTGCTCAATGGCGCGGTCTGGGGCGGCGTTGCCGGCCTGTTCGCGTATTTCCTCTATCGCAGCCTGGCGCTGGGCCTGGTCATGACAGGCGCCATGTTGCTGAACCTGCTCGTCGGCGCGCTGGTCGGCATGCTCGTCCCCCTGCTCATGCAGAAAATGGGGCGCGATCCCGCCATCGGGTCCAGCGTGCTGCTCACCTTCACCACGGACAGCATGGGATTTTTCATTTTCCTGGGCCTGGCGACGGTTTTCCTGATCTGACTTCGTCGCGCGCGGCGAGAAAAATGCCGGCAAGCAGCAGGGCGAAGCCCGCGAATTGCGGCGCGCTGAAACCTTCGCCGAAAAAGAACCAGGCAAGTATCGCCGCCCCGACCGGCTCGCCAAGAATGGCGACAGCGACGAAGGTCGCGCTCAAGCGCCGCAACGCCCAATTGAAGGAAGTGTGCCCCAGCAGTTGCGGGCCTATCCCGAGCGCGATCATGAATATCCACGCGGATTCCGGTACTGATCCGAAGGTGATACCGGTTGAGAGCGCGGCGACGACCAGGATCACGGCCGCGCTGGCATAGGCGAGCCAGAGGTACGCAGTCAGCGATACGCGTGCGCGCAGCGCGCGACCCGCGAGCAGGTAGCCGGACGCGGCGGCGGCACCCATGAGTGCGAGCGCATTGCCGAGCATCGTCGAATTTCCCGGCAGGCTGCTGCGGCCGGCATCGGCGACGAAAATCATCGCGCTGCCGGCGAGCGTCAACACGACTCCGATCCACGCACTGCGGCCGGGGCGTTCCCGCAGGAACAGGGCCGAGGCCAGCGCGACCCACAGGGGATTGGTCGTCACCAATGCCGTGCTGCTTGCGACGGAAGTGTGTTCCAGCGAGGTGATCCAGGCCCAGAAATGGATGGCGAGCAACGTCCCGGACAGCAGGCACAGCAGGAGTTCGCGGCGTTGCAGTGCCAGCATCTCGCGGCCGGCCCGCAGCCATGCGAAGGGTGCCAGGATCAGCGCAGCGACGGACAAGCGCACGCTCGCAATCGCAAGCGACGCCACGCCTTCGGCATGCGCGAAGCGGATCAGGATGGCGGCAAACGAAACGATGACGACGCCCGCGCCGAGGACGGCGAATGGCAGGGAGCGCGAAGCCATGGCGCGTTATATCACGCCATGCCGTGGATCAATGCGTCAGTGGAGTTTTTCCGGCAGCGCGGGAACGCCGGGAATGGCCATCACGTCGATGCCCTCTTCCTTGAGCTCGCTGACCTGCTGGCTCGACGCCGTGCCGCGGATGGCGCGTTCCGGCGCTTCCTTGTAGAAGATCCTGCGGGCTTCCTCCGGGAAGCGCCGGCCGACGTCCTCGGTGTTCGAGAGGACATGCTCGATGAATTTCTTCCTGAGTTCCTGCGCGGCGTTCGCGACCGGCAGAACTTCCGGCTGGCCGGTCTGCGGTCCGCTCGAACGCGTGCTCACGCGCGTGTTCACATAAGGCGCGGACACGTGCCGGGAGATTTCCACGGAGCCGCAAACCGGGCAGGCGACGTCACCGGCTTCCACCTGGGAGGTGAAGTCGTCGGCGGAACCGAACCACCCTTCGAACGGGTGATCCTTGTCGCATGCGAGATCGTAGACGATCATGTCGGCTGCCAGTGCCTGGTTGTCAGTGAGCAAGAGACGCGACGAAGTTTAACATTCCCCGCCGCGAAAACCGTGGCGGTCTCCCGAGCCTCGAGCTCGTGGCAGCGGCGATTCCGGCAATTCGTGCCTCGCGCGGACAGATCCGCTGCCTGTAAACATAGAACGAACCAGCGGCCGATCGGATGACCGCCGCGCTCGCGGTCAGGGCAGCAGGCGCTCGCGCGACAGCAGGTCGTCCAGGCGCTCGCGTTCGCAGATCAGGTGCGCGTCGGCGCCGTCGACCATGACCTCGGCCGCGCGCAGGCGCGTGTTGTAGTTGGAGCTCATGCTGCTGCCGTAGGCGCCGGCCGACATGACGGCCAGCAGGTCGCCTTCGTTCAAGCCGAGTTCGCGATCGCGGGCGAGAAAGTCCCCGGTTTCGCAGATGGGCCCGACGATTTCGTATCGCGCGGGTTTCGCGCCCGAATCGCGGACAACCCGCACGTCGTGCCAGGCGTCGTACAGCGCGGGCCGGATGAGGTCGTTCATGGCGGCGTCGATCACCGCGAAATTGCGGGCTTCGCCGTGCTTGAGGTATTCCACGCGCGTGAGCAGCAGGCCGGCATTGCCGACCAGCGAGCGGCCGGGCTCGAGCAGGATCTGCTGGCTGCGATTGCCGACGGCGTCCAACAGTGCCTTCACATAGGCATCCGGCGCCGGCGGCGATTCGTGGCGATAGTGGATGCCGAGGCCGCCGCCGAGATCGAGGTGCTTCAGTGCTATGCCTTCGGATGCGAGCACGTCCACGAGTTCCAGGACTTTCCGGAATGCATCGATGAATGGCGCCAGCTCGGTGAGCTGGGAGCCGATGTGGCAGTCGATGCCGGTGATTTCGAGATGCGGCAGCGCCCTTGCCTTGCGATAGATGCGCCTTGCATCGTCGAACGCGATGCCGAATTTGTTTTCCTTCAGCCCCGTCGAGATGTACGGATGCGTTTTTGCGTCGACATCCGGGTTCACGCGGATGCTGACGGGGGCTTTCTGCCCGGCTTCCGCGGCCACGGCGTCCAGTCGCTCCAGCTCGCTTTCCGATTCGACGTTGAAGCACAGGACCCCGGCCGCGAGTGCCTGCCGCATTTCGTCCCGCATCTTGCCCACGCCGGAAAAAACCGTCTTGCCGGGATCGCCGCCCGCGGCGATCACGCGCGCCAGCTCGCCGCCGGAAACGATGTCGAAGCCGCTCCCCATCTTCGCGAACAGGTTCAGGATGGCGAGGCTCGAGTTCGCCTTCATGGCGTAGCAGACGAGGTGCGAGCGATTCCCGAACGCCTTGTCGTAGCTGCGGAAGGCGCGCTCGAGCGCCGCTCGGGAATAGACGAAGCAGGGCGTGCCGAAGCGCTGCGCGATTTGCGACAACGCGACGTCCTCGGCGAACAGTTCGCCATTGCGCAGGTGAAAAGCGTCCACTACTCGATGGTTCCTTCTTCGGTTTTCCGGGGTTCGTGCTTCCTGGGCTTGTCGTCGTCCTTGGGCAGGTACAACGGACCCTTCTGGCCGCAGGCGCCGGCGAGGAAGGCAAGCACGATGAGAATGCAGAGGCGGCGCATGACGGATCGGCGAGGAGAGCTTCGAGTCTAGCACAGGGGTATGCGGATTCCGCCGTGCCGCGTCCGCATGTCGCGGTACTCAAAGATCCATGTAGTAGGGACCCATGCAGTTCAGTTCGGCGCACGCTTCCCGGTAATGCGGGCATGCGGCGGCGACCAGTTTCCAGAAGCGGCGCGAATGGTTCATTTCGATCAGGTGCGCGAGCTCGTGGACGACGACGTAGTCGATCGTCGGCTGGACGCACTGGATCAGGCGCCAGTTCAGGCGCACTTCGCGCCTGGCGTTGCAACTTCCCCAGCGGGTGCGCGCGCTGGACAGGAATACGCGCGGCACGCCCACGCCCAGCCTCGCCGAGAATTCATCCACGCGTTGCAGGAAATTCGGCTGTGCATGGCGCCGATACCATTTCACGACCGCGGCCTTGACGGCCTCCGTGTCCGCCGGATCGGCAAGGCCGATTCGCAGGCGGCCGTCCTCCTGCAATACCGCGGAGGGGGCGATCGCATCTCGAACAAGTTCCAGCACCAGGTCGCGGCCGAGGTACTTGATCCGGTCTCCGGTCATCCAGGTTTGCGCACGGGCGGGGTAGGCGCTCCATACGTCGAGCTTCTTCAATACCCAGGCCTCGGATTCGCGGATGACGCCGGCGATGCGCTTCTCGGTGCTGCGCCAGGGCGCGCTGACGGTGAGGCCATGCTCGTCCACGGTCAGCACGATGCTGCGGCGCTGCTGGCTGCGCTTCAGCAGATAGGCGATGTCGCGGTCCCGCAGCCGAATGCTCTTCGGCTCGGAAATCATGGTGACCGGAAACAAGTCGCTCATGAGCGTGCGTTCCCGATTCGCGACACTTCGTTTTCTATCCAGTCTTCGACTTTCCTGTTGAGTTCGTCCGGCGCCATCGCGCCCGGCGGGATGGCCGGGCCGATGCTCACGGTGATGGTACCGGGATATTTCACGAACGCGTTCCTGCCCCAGACCGTCCCCGCATTATGTGCGATCGGCAGCACCGCGGCGCCGGTCTTGCCCGCTAGCCAGGCGCCGCCCGGATGATAGCGGCCGCGCTTGCCGGGCGCGACGCGCGTGCCTTCCGGAAAGACGACGATCCACCAGCCGTCGTCGAGCCGTTTCCTGCCCTGTTCCGCCATTTGCTTCAGCGCGCGCGAAGCCGAGCCGCGATCGATGGCGATCGGGCTCATCATCGCCAGGCCCCACCCGAAGAAGGGCACGCGCAGCAGCTCCCGCTTGAGCACCCAGACCTGCGGCGGCAGGATGACCTGGAAGGCCAGCGTTTCCCAGGCGGACTGGTGCTTCGACAGCACGATGCAGGGGACGCCGGGGAAATGCTCGCGGCCGATGACCCGGTAGCGCACGCCGCAAATTATCCATGCCAGGCCGATGACCACGTGCGACCACGCGGTAATGATGCGATAGCGGGCACGTGGACTGAGCGGGAACGTCAGCAGCGAGATCACGGCGAATATGATCGTCACCACGGCCCGCAGCATTTCGTAGACGACGGAGCGCAGCAGCGCGAGGGCCGTCTTCATGACGCCGCCTCATTGCCAATGTAAGTCATCGGAACATCGTCGATTCGGCGGCTGGTGGCAATCGCGGGCGGTCGCATCCCCGTGAAAATACGGGGCCCCTGCTTCCTGCTCATGCCACGATAGAACGTACTGCCTCTGCCAGATCCGCAAATACCGGCGTGCCTTCAGGCAGGCCGCCGGCGGCCCTGGTCTTCTCGCCCTTTCCCGTCAGCACCAGCATGGGTTGCGCGCCGGCTTCCGCGGCGGCCTGCAAGTCGCGCAAGGAATCGCCGACACTCGGCACGCCGGCCAGGTCCACGTTGAAGCGCTGCGCGATGTCGATGAACATGCCGGGCTTGGGCTTGCGGCAATCGCAGTTGTCGCCCGCCGCATGGGGGCAATAGAAAAGCGCGTCGATGCGCCCGCCGACTTGCGCCAGCGCGCGGTACATCTTGTCGTTGATGGCGTTGAGCGCGCCCATGTCGAGCAGGCCGCGGCCGATGCCGGACTGGTTCGACGCGACGACGACGCGGTATCCCGCGTGATTGAGCCTGGCGATCGCCTCCAGGCTTCCGGGAATCGCCTTCCACTCGGTCGTGTTCTTGATGAACTGGTCGCTGTCCTGGTTGATGACGCCGTCGCGGTCGAGGATGACGAGCTTCATGTGACTTGTGGTCGAGGGGGACGGTTCGCGCTCAGGCGGCGAGCTTCGAGATGTCGGCGACCTGGTTCATCAAGCCGTGCAATTCCCGCAGCAGCGCTAGCCTGTTGTCGCGGACCTTCGGATCCTCCGCCATGACCATTACGTCGTTGAAGAACGCGTCGACCGGCTCGCGTGCCTGGGCCAGCACCTTCAGCGTTCCGGCATAGTCGCTTGCGGCGAACCGCGCCGCGACGTCCGGCCTGACTTTCTCGACCACGGCCGCGAGCGCCTTTTCCGCCGCTTCGCTCAGCAACCCCGGCTGCAGGCCGACGGCTGCCGCATCCGTCTTTTTCAGGATGTTGCCGATGCGCTTGTTCGCGGAGGCGAGCGACGCGGCTTCCGGTAGCGTGCCGAACTCCACGACGGCCGTCACGCGGGACTCGACCTGGTCGAGCGGCGGTTGCATCGAGATGACGGCATCCACCGCGTTGCGATCGTAGGTGGCGGCGAGCTGGTTGCGATATCGCTCGTAGACGAATTCGATGATGGGAGCGGTATCGACCCCACCCGGATACAGCTTGGCGGCCTCGGCGACCAGCCCTTGCAAGGTCAGAGCGAAAGCCTTGCCCGTCGCGCGCGAAGCATTTCCCAGCAAGTCAAAGGCGCTGATGATGCCCAGTGCCGCGCGGCGCAATCCGAACGGATCCTTGTCGCCGCTGGGTTGCAATCCGATGCTCCAGATGCCGACCAGTGTCTCCACGCGGTCCGCGAGAAACAGACTCATGCTTACCAGGTTTGCAGGATCCGAGTGTTCGTCGAGTCTGATTCGGTATTGGTCGCCAATTGCATTCGCAACTTGCGGATCCTCTCCATCGGCCAGCGCGTAGTAGCGCCCCATGATGCCTTGCAGCTCGGGAAACTCGCCGACCATGTTGGTGACGAGGTCCGCCTTGGCGATCAAGGCTGCGCGGTCCGCAAGCCCGGCGTCCGCGCCGATTTTCGTGGCGATGAATCCGGCCAGCGCGCGCACGCGCCCGATGCGATCGAGCTGGCTGCCGAGCTTGTTGTGATAGACGACGCTGGCGAGCTGCGGCACGCGATCAGCCAGCCTGATTTTCTTGTCCGTCTCGAAGAAGAATCGCGCATCCGACAGCCGCGGCCTGACCACGCGCTGGTTGCCCTCGACGATGTTCTTCGAGTTGGCGAGCTTCATGTTCGAGACGATCAGGAAATTGTTGGTCAGCTTTGCGTTCGCATCGAACAGCGGGAAATACTTCTGGTTCTGGCGCATGGTCAGGATCAGGCATTCCTGCGGCACGGCGAGGAATCCCGCCTCGAATTCGCCTATGTAGACGGTCGGATGTTCGACCAGCGCGGTGACTTCATCCAGCAGCGGGCCGTATTCCGCCTCGGCGCCGAGCGAGCATTTCAGCGCCTGGGCCTTTTCGGAAAGCTGCCGCGCGACTTCGGCCTTGCGCTTGTCGAAATCGGCGATGACCTGTCCTTCGTTTTCCAGCCTGGCTTCGTACTGGTCGGCGCGATCCAGCGAAATGTCCTTCGCGCCCTGGAAGCGATGACCGTGCGTAACGCGACCGGCATCCAGGCCCAGGGTCGACAGGGCAAGGATGCGGTCGCCATGCAGCGCGACGAGGGCGTGCGCGGGCCTGACGAACTTCACGGTGGTGGCGCCGTCGGCCAGTTGGTAGCTCATGACTTTCGGAATCGGCAATTTCGCGATGGCATCCTCGATCGCCTTCGACAACGCCTGTTCCAGCGTCTGCCCGATCGAAACTGTGCGCAGGAATACGCTGTTGGTCTTTCCGTCCGGCTTGACCAGCAGCATGTCCGTGCCGACTTTCGCGCCCACCGGCACATCCGCCAGCTTTTCGCGTTCCATGCCCGCCAGCTTGCGGCGCAGCGCGTCGCTCCAGGCGCCGCCCTCCTTCATGGCAACCGCCGCGGGCATGAGCTTGTGCTCGATCGGGCGATCCGAGCCTTTGGGCAATACCGCCTGGATGTAGACCGCGAGGCGACGCGGCGTGGCGAATGCCCGGGACTTCGAAGTCGCGTCCAGCAGGCCGCTGCTTTTCAATCCTTCGACGATGCCGCCAGCGAACGCATCGCCCAGGCGCTTCAGCGCCTTCGGCGGCAATTCCTCGGTAAAGAGCTCGACCAGCAGGTTCGCGCTCATGCGACCGGCGCCTTGGCATCTTGCGCGGCTTCCCGTTCCCGCAGCGCGCTCTTGAGCGCGGCGACGTCGACGCCGAGCTTTTGCAGTTGCTCGGCCTTGCACATCGGGAAACCGCTGCGCAGCCGCGAATCGAAATAGGCCTGCGACACCGCGCGCGCGAGGTTGCGGATGCGGCCGATGTAGGCGGCGCGCTCGGTGACCGAAATCGCGCCGCGTGCATCCAGCAGGTTGAAGGTGTGCGCGGCCTTCAGCACCATTTCGTAGGCCGGCAGCGCGAGTTGCGCGGCCATCAGCCGCTTGGCCTCGCCCTCGTAGTCGGTGAAATGCTGGAACAGCATGGAGGTATTCGACTGCTCGAAGTTGTAGGTCGACTGCTCGACTTCGTTCTGGTGGTAGACATCGCCGTAGGTCAGTCCAGGCGTCCATTCGAGTTCGAACACGTTCTGCACGTTTTGCAGATACATCGCCAGGCGCTCGATGCCGTAGGTGATCTCGCCGGTGATCGGCTTGCAATCGAGGCCGCCGACCTGCTGGAAGTAGGTGAATTGGGTAACTTCCATGCCGTCGAGCCAGACTTCCCAGCCGAGCCCCCACGCGCCCAGCGTCGGATTCTCCCAATCGTCCTCGACGAAGCGGATGTCGTGGGCCTGCGGGTCGATGCCCAGGGCGCGCAGCGAATCCAGGTAAAGGTCGATGATGTCGAGCGGCGAGGGCTTCAGCACTACCTGGAACTGGTAGTAGTGCTGCATGCGGTTGGGATTCTCGCCGTAGCGTCCGTCCTTCGGACGGCGCGAGGGCTGCACATACGCGGCGCGCCACGGCTCCGGTCCGATCGCGCGCAGGAAAGTGGCGGTGTGGGAAGTTCCCGCGCCCACTTCCATGTCGTAGGGTTGCAGGATCGCGCAGCCCCGGTCACCCCAGTAACGCTGCAGCGTTAGAATCACTTCCTGAAAATTCAACATCGCGGATTTTTAAGCGGGAACCCGGAGCCCCGAACCGGCCCCAAGCAAAGCCCGAATTGTACTTAAAAACCGCCCGCCAGAACGAGGATGCCATGCTGACGAGATCGATCGCCGTGATGGTTACGCTGATGTTCCTGTCGTTCTCCGCACAGGCATCCGATGACGCGGCGCCGTGGGGCAGCGCCAAGGTCATCGAGAAGTCCTATGGCAAGCAGAAAGTCGTCTACGACGTGGCGGTCAAGACGGTCGCGCAGCTTGAAAACGTGCTCGACCGGGCGAGTTTCCTTTCCGCGCTGTACGAAGCCGATCCGTTCGAGAGCCAGATCGTGCTCGTGCTGCACGGAGACGAGATCGGTTTCTTCGCGATCCGCAACTTCGCCAGGTACCGGGATCTCATGGTGCGCGCGCAAAGCCTCACCGTGGGCGGGATCATCGACATTCGCATGTGCCGGGTATCGGCCCATCGCCGCGGCTATGAGCCGGCGGACATCCACGGCTTCGTCAACATGGTGCCGATGGCCGACGCGGAAATCATCGAGTTGCAGAAGCAGGGATTCGCCTACATGCAGTAGGTGGTCAGGCTTCCGGCATGCGCCGGCCTCCGAGGCGAAACGCGATCGGCACGGCCATGACCATGCAGAGTGCCAGCACCAGGAAGCCGGCGTTGCCGAACAGGATGTAAGGCGTAGTGCCCTTGTAGCCGTGCACTTCGCCGCCGATCGAAGTCGTCGTGAACTCCGGCGCCGATACGACGATCCTGCCGTCCGCGCCGATGATCGCCGTCACACCGGTATTGGTCGCACGCAGCATCGGCCGACCGGTTTCCGCGGCACGCATCTGCGCGATCTGCAGGTGCTGGCGCGAGGCGATGGTATCGCCCCACCACGCATCGTTCGTGAAATTCGCGAGCAGGGTCGCTTCCGGCAACTGGCGGATGATCTCTTCGCCGAATGCATCCTCGTAGCAGATGTTCACCGCGACCTTCTGTCCCGCGACTTGCAGCGGCTTCTGCATCGCATCGCCGTGGGAAAAATCCGACATGGGGATATGCAGCAGGTTCATGACCCAGCCCAGCACGGGGCGCAGCGGAAAGTAATCGCCGAACGGCACCAGGTGATGCTTGCGATAGGTCTGGGGCGGCGCCGCACCGGCGCTCATCACGCTGTTGAAATAGCGGCCGGAGGCATCGAGTTCGGGAACGCCGTAAAGCAGGTCTCCGCCATTGGATTTTGCATGCGCCGCGAGCGCGCGCAGGTATTCGGGCGGAACATCGACGTCGAGCATCGGCAGGGCGGTTTCCGGCAACACGATCAACCTGCCATTCGCGTCGTTCACGAGCTTCAGGTAGGTTTCCAGCGTCGCGACCGCGCGCTCCGGACGCCACTTCAATTCCTGCGGAATGTTTCCCTGCAGCAAGGTCACCATGGTGGCTTCGCCGGGAACAGGCTGCGTCCACTGAATCGATTTCAGCGCGGCGCCCGCGATGACGATCGCTGCCACCACGCAAACGCCGGCGATGGTCGCGCGAGTGCGCCGGGCGATCATGCTTTCGATCGCCAAGGCGATTCCGCCGCCCACGACGGCAACGACCAGGGACACGCCGAATACGCCGAGCACCGGGGCGAACCCCGCGAGCGGGCTTGCGGGTACCTGCGAATAGCCGGCGGCCAGCCAGGGAAAGCCGGAGAACAGCCATCCGCGATTCCACTCCGAAATCGCCCAGAGCCCGGGAAAGAGCAGCAGCAATTTCAGCGCGCGCGGGCCCGGAAGACGAAACGTCAACGCGCACGCCAGTGCGGGATGACAGGCCAGGATCAGGCAGAAAGCGAGCGTGAATAGCGCGGCGACCGGCATGTCCATGCCCCCATACACGTGCAGGCTGACGTACACCCAGCTGACGCCGGCGAGGAACAGGCCGGCGCCGAAGGAGAACCCGGTGACGGCTGCCGAGCGCACGGACCTGCAACGCAGAACGACAGCGGCAAGCGCTGCCAGGGACAGCGGCAACACGAAGAAAAGCCCGAAAGGCGCGAACCCCAGAACAGCCGCGGCGCCGGCGAGCAGCGGTGCGAGGACGAACTGCAGGAGGCTCAGCAGGCGGCCGGAGCGAATGGCGGCAAGGAACTCAGGGCGCACTCTCCGCCCTGACTTTTTCCACCAGCAGGGCGTGCAGCCTGCGGCTGTCGGCGCGCAGCACTTTCACGTTCAGGTCGCCGATGCGGAACTGCTCGCCGCGCTTCGGCAGCCGGCCGAGGTGCGACAGCACGAGGCCGCCGACCGTGTCGAAATCGTCATCGGCGAAATCGCTGCCGAAGGTGCGGTTGAAATCGTCGATCTCGGTTTGCGCCTTGACGCGGAACTGGCCGTTGCGGTCGAGGATGATGTTGGCTTCGGTTTCGTCGAAATCGAACTCGTCCTCGATCTCGCCGACGATCTGCTCGAGCACGTCCTCGATCGTGACGAGCCCGGCAACGCCGCCGTACTCGTCGACGACGATTGCGATGTGGTTGCGGTTGCTGCGGAAATCCTTCAGCAGCACGTTCAGCCGCTTCGATTCGGGAATGAATACGGCGGGCCGCAAGCGGTCGCGCACGTTGAATTCCTCTCCCGCGTAGTAGCTGAGCAGGTCCTTGGCCAGCAGGATGCCGATCACGTCATCCTTGTTTTCGCCGACGACGGGAAAACGCGAGTGGCCGGTCTCGATGACCCAGGGGATGAATTTCTCCGGCGCGTCGCCGATGTCGATGACGTCCATCTGCGAGCGCGGGATCATGATGTCGCGCGCCTGCATTTCGGACACTTGCATCACGCCTTCGATCATCGCCAGCGCGTCGGCGTCCAGCAGGTTGCGTTCGTAGGAACGCTGCAACAGTTCGGTGAGCTGCTCGCGGTCTTCCGGCTCGCGCATCAGCAGCGCGCCGAGGCGTTCGAGCAGCGAGGGTTTGTGCGGTTCGTCTTCCATGTATCGTGCGTAATCAGTAAACGGCGATCGGCAAGGCCCGATCCGCCGATGCAACAAGCCTTTGCGGCTTACCGTCCGGCCGGATCATCGACCACCGTAAGGATCAGCATACCCGAGCTTGGCGACAATTTCTGCCTCGCGTGCTTCCATCGCTTCGGCGTCCTTGTCGCTTTCATGGTCGAAACCCTGCAGGTGCAGCATGCCGTGCACGATCAAATGGGCATAGTGCGCAGCGAGGGGTTTGCGTTGCGCGCGCGCCTCCCTGGCGACGACGGGGGCGCACAGCACGATGTCGCCGTAGAGCGGGCGCATTCCAGAGTAGGAGAACGTCAGCACGTTGGTGGCGTAATCCCTGCCTCGAAAGCTGCGATTGAGCTGGCGTCCCTCCCTCGCACCGACGATGCGCAGCGTGACCTGCGCGTCTTCCAGCAATGCGGCCCTGGCCCACTCGCGCATGCGCTGTCGCGAAGGCAGGCCGCCGCTTGCCACGCCGAATTGCACGGAGAAGGCGAAGGTCGCGGCGCTATTCTTTCTGGTTGAGCGCCTGGTGCTCCTCATAAGCCTGCACAATGCGTTGCACGAGCGGATGTCGCACGACGTCCTCCGCGAGGAATTGCGTGAAGGCGATGCCGCGCACGGAACCCAGGATGGTCGAGGCCTCGACCAGGCCGCTCTTCTGGTGCTTGGCGAGGTCGATCTGGGTCACGTCGCCGGTCACGACGGCCCGGCTGCCGAAGCCGATGCGCGTCAGGAACATCTTCATCTGCTCGGGTGTCGTGTTCTGCGCCTCGTCGAGGATGACGAACGAATGATTCAACGTGCGGCCGCGCATGAACGCAAGCGGCGCGATTTCGATGGCGCCGCGCTCGAACAGCTTGCCGACCTTCTCGAAGCCCATCAGGTCGTACAACGCGTCGTAGAGGGGGCGCAGGTAGGGATCGACCTTCTGCGCCATGTCACCGGGCAGGAAGCCCAGCCGCTCGCCGGCTTCGACCGCGGGCCGCACCAGCACGATGCGCTTGACCGCATCGCGCTCGAAAGCATCGACCGCGCATGCGACGGCGAGATAGGTCTTGCCGGTTCCGGCGGGACCGATGCCGAAGGTGATGTCGTGCTCGCGAATCTGCCGGATGTACTGGATCTGGCGCGGCGTGCGCCCATGCAGGTCCCGGCGTCGCGTATGCAGCGCGGGGGAGGCGTCCCCGGCCGCATGCGCGTTGGCGCCGGCGATCTCGATGAGGCCGAGCTGCACATCCTCGCGGGTCAGGCTGCCATTCGCCTTTTCATAGAAGCGCTGCAGGGCGTCGGCGGCCAGGCGCGCCGGTCCCGGCTCGCCCTCGATGCTGAAATTCTCACCGCGCCGCGCGATCGACACGTCGAGCGCGCCTTCGATCTGCCTGAGGTTTTCGTCCAGCGCGCCGCACAGGTTGGCGAGCCGCTGGTTGTCGACGGGGGTGAAGGAGATTTCCAGCGGAATCAAACGGTCTCTGCCAGGGCGACTTCGCCGCGCAGCGTGTGCGCCATCGCCGCCGTGATGCGCACGTCGACGATGCTGCCGGCGAGGCGGCCCGGTGCCGCGAAATTGACGACGCGGTTGTTGCTGGTGCGACCGGCAAGCTCGCGCGGATTCTTGCGCGAAGCGCCTTCGACCAGCACGGGTTCAATGCCGCCGACCATGCTTGCGCTGATGGCTTTTGCGTTCGCGTCGATCGCGGCCTGCAGGCGCGCAAGCCGCGACTGCTTCGTTTCCAGCGGAACCTGGTCGACGAAGTCCGCGGCGGGCGTGCCCGGCCGCGGGCTGTACATGAAGCTGTAGCTGTCGTCGAATTTCAGCTCTTCCACCAGGTTCATGGTCTGCTCGAAATCCCGCTCGGTCTCGCCGGGAAAGCCCACGATGAAATCCGATGCGATCGACACGTTCGGCCGCACCGCACGCAGGCGGCGAATGATGGATTTGTATTCGAGCGCGGTATATCCGCGCTTCATCGCGGCGAGGATGCGATCCGATCCGGATTGCACCGGCAGGTGCACGTGGTCGGTAAGCTGGGGGACGCGGCGGTATGTATCGATCAGCCGCGCCGAAAATTCCCGTGGGTGCGAAGTCGTATAGCGCAGGCGGTCGATGCCCGGCATTTCGGCGAGGTACTCCAGCAGCAAAGCAAAATCCGCGGTTTCGCCGTCGTTCATGGCGCCGCGCCAGGCGTTCACGTTCTGGCCGAGCAGCGTGATTTCCCTCACGCCCTGGTCTGCGAGGCCTGCAACCTCGGTCAGCACGTCGTCGAGCGGGCGCGACACTTCCTCGCCGCGCGTGTACGGCACGACGCAGAAGCTGCAATATTTGCTGCAGCCTTCCATGATCGAGACGAATGCCGTGCAGCCCTCGGTCCTCGGCGGCGGCATGGCGTCGAATTTCTCGATCTCGGGAAACGAGATGTCGACCTGGGAGCGGTTGCTGCGCCGCCTGGCATCGATCAATTGCGGAAGGCGGTGCAGCGTCTGCGGACCGAACACGACGTCGACATGCGGCGCGCGCTCGACGATGATCGCACCCTCCTGGCTCGCCACGCAACCGCCGACGCCGATGATCAGGTCGGGCCGCGCCTGCTTCAACGGGCGAAGCCGCCCAAGCGCGTGGAACACGCGTTCCTGCGCGTTTTCGCGCACCGAGCACGTATTGAACAGGATGACGTCGGCCTCGGCCGGGTCCTCGGTTTTTTCGTATGCCCCGGTGGCGTTCAGCACGTCCGCCATCTTGTCCGAGTCGTACTCGTTCATCTGGCAGCCGTAAGTGCGGATGTACAGCTTCTTCATTCGCTCGCGCCTACTTCGTCACCGGATACTGCTTTGCCTCTTCGGCGCTCAGCAGCCAGACCTGCGAAAGGTCTCCCTGCATGTCCAGCAGGTACATGACGGGCGCGTACTGTTTTTGCAAGGCGACCGGCAGGATGAGCAGGTTCTGTTCGTTGAAGATGCGGCTGCCGGGCGACAGGCGCAGCACCTTGTCGCCGATTTTCATGGCGGGATACTGGAAGGCCTTCATGTCGCCGCGCCTGGCGGTTTGCGGAAAAGTCCGGTCGGCCCAGGCGGCCATCGCGCAGCACGTTGCCATTACTACGCCAATCAGGAGGGACAGGAATTTTTGCATGGTCATGACTCCGGATTGCGCGGATGCCTCGACGGAAATCATCCGGCCGGGCGCGAGACAAGGACACGGCGCATTGTATCGCGCCCGTGAAAGAAGGGATGGCGCATCGCCAGCCTTGCCCCGCCGCCAACCGCTTGCATGTGGTGGTGATAGGTGGACTTGAACCACCGACCCCAGCATTATGAGTGCTGTGCTCTAACCAGCTGAGCTATATCACCGGAAGCCTGGAATTCCTGGGTGCCCTGCTTGATTTCACGCGGGAAAAGCGCCCCCGCGGCAGGGTGCGGAAGATTACTGACGCCCCCCTGCAATGTCAAGGCGAGACGGCGGCATTCCGCCCGGAGGACATGCGCGCCTTTGCCGCAATCGACGCGGTAGACTGGCGACGTGAAATTCGATGTCGTCATCGTTGGTGGCGGAACCGTGGGCAGCACCCTTGCAGCGGCGCTCTCGCATGCGCAACTCAGCCTGGCGCTCGTCGAACCGCGCGGTTCGCGCGAATTGCCGGGCGTGGGCTTCGATTCGCGCGTCTATGCGCTGAACGGCAGTAGCCGCCGATTCCTCGAAAAGCATGGCGTCTGGCAACGCATGCAGGCCGATCGCATCGCGCCGGTGCGCGAAATGCGCGTATTCGGCGACGACGCATCCGAGATCGGCTTCAGCGCGTATCGTTCCCATGTGCCGGAACTCGCGGCCATCGTCGAAGAGGCAAACCTCCAGCAAGCGATACGCTGCACGCTGGCGCGGCAGGAAAATCTCACTTTGATCGCTGCGGGTTTCGAGCGCGCGATCTGGGCGCAGGAAGCCGCTGAACTCTCCTTGTCGGACGGCACCCGGATCGAGGCCGCGCTGGTCGTGGCCGCCGACGGCGCCGATTCGCGTGTGCGACAGTCAGCGGCAGTCGAGGCGACTACGCACCACTATGCGCAAACCGGCGTCGTGGCGAATTTTCATGTCGACAAGGCGCACCGGGATACGGCTTGCCAGTGGTTCGTGGAAGCTGGCGTGCTGGCCCTGCTGCCGTTGCCCGGCGAGCATGTGTCGATGGTCTGGTCCACGGATGAAGCCATTGGCCGGGAGTTGATTGCAGCATCACCCGAAGAATTGGCAAACCGGGTGGAAGCGGTCAGCGGCGGCCTGACGGGCCGAATGCATCAGGTCGGTGTGACAGCGGGGTTTCCGCTGCGTCGCATGCGCGCATCGACGCTGATCGGCCCGCGCCTTGCCCTCGTGGGGGACACTGCCCATAATGTGCATCCGCTCGCGGGACAGGGCCTGAACCTGGGATTGGCCGATGCGCAAATCCTTTCGGAAACACTGGTTGCGCGCGGGGCGCAGAACGACTGCGGCGCGCATGCCCTGCTGAGAAGATACGAACGCGGCCGGCGCGAAGACCTGCTGGCGATGGAAGCGGTCACCGACGGGCTGCAGGCGCTCTTCGCCAGTCCGCTTCCAGGCGTGAGGCGGCTGCGCAATGCAGGCCTCAAGCTGGTCGACGGAAGTTCTCCGCTGAAGCGATTGCTCGTGAAACGGGCACTGGGGTAACACGGTCAAACGATGCCTTTCATCGTCCAACGAGGTCTGTTCCGAACATCATGCTCATCCGCAACCTGATCGCATCGTGCATTCTGTCGCCCGTCCTGTTGTCGGGCGCCGCCCGCGCCGACGAGGCGACGATCCGCGCCGAATTCACAAAGAAGTATCCGCAGGCTCCCATCGAGAGCATCGCGAAAACGAATTACCTCGGCCTCTACGAGCTGGTATTGACCAACGGCGACATTCTCTACACCGACAGCGACTTTACCTACCTGTTCGCCGGCAACATCATCGACACGAAGACCAGGACCGATCTGACGGAAGCCCGCCAGCGCGACGTGGAGGACAAGAAGCTCAAGAGCATGGCCTTCCCCTTCGACCAACTGCCCTTCGAGCTAGCATTCAAGAAGGTCAAGGGCGACGGCAGCCGCAAGGTGGCCGTGTTCTCCGATCCGGATTGCCCGTTCTGCCGCAAGCTGGAGAAGGAGCTGGAGAAGGTCACGGACGTGACGATCTACACCTTCTTGTTCCCGATCGAGCAGCTGCATCCGAAGGCGCCGGAAATGTCTCGCGCGATCTGGTGCGCCAGCGACAAGGTGAAGGCGTGGGACGATTACATGCTGAAGAACGTGGTGCCGAAGTCGGCCAAGTGCGACAACCCGGTCGACAAGATCGTCACCTACGGGCAGTCGAAAAAGATCAACGGCACGCCGACGATCTTCTTCGCCGATGGCAAGCGCGTCCCCGGCGCCATCCCCGCCGAGCGATTCGAGGAGCTGCTGAACAAGGCCGCCGGCAAGTCCTGAAACGCCGGGACGCCGGCGTCGTAGAATCGGCGCCAGCGTGCTACGAGACCGGGAGCGGTGCGTGCATAGAATCCGGCGGATTTCCCCAGTTGCTTCGCTTGCCGCAAGCCGTCGCATGGCGGCAGCGGTCGCCGCGTCGATCGTAATCCATGTGTTCCTGATCTGTGGAATTCCGCTCGCCAGTTCTCCCGGCTCCGATTCGCGACCAGGCGTTCTTCACGCGCGGTTGGAGATTGCGGACAGTGCGAGCGAGCAGCATCCTGTCGTAAAGGGCAGTCGCCAGCCCAGGGCGCACCCGGCCCAACCCCTTGTCGCGAACGATGCCCCACAGGTTCTGCCCGTGCAGTCAACGCCACAGATGATGGATTCCGCACCGCGGGCTGCCGCCATCGATGCCGCTCCCCCGGCAAGCGAAGAGGCGATCCTGCCGATTCCCGACCCCGTGCACTACGCCGCGGCCGACCTCGACATTTATCCGCGTGCGCGCCGGCCGATTGCGCCGGCCTTTCCGCCCGACGCGCGCGATGCGCGAATTGCCGGCGCGGTGACCATGGAAGTGTTGATCGATGAAATCGGCGCTGTCACCGGCGCGTCGGTTGTCGACGCGGTTCCGCCCGGTGTCTTCGACCAGGCGGCGCAGGACGCGGTCAGCGCTGCTTCGTTTTATCCGGCGCAGCGCGAAAATCGCGCGGTTCGCAGCCGCATCCTGGTCAGGATCGAATTCGATCCGGCGCGGCCCTAGGGAGAATTCGGTTTCGGCTGTAGTCCGCGCGGATACAGGATCCACATGCGGCCGTTCTGGCGCATGCGCCCCGCCGACTGGCCGGCGTCGTCCCCGAAACCAAAAAAGAAATCCGCGCGGACGGCGCCCTTGATGGCGGTGCCGGTATCCTGCGCGACGACGAGGCGATTCAGCGGGCGCGACGATAGCGGCAGGGTCGTCGATAGGAATACCGGCGTGCCCAGCGGCGTCGTCATCGCATCCACCGCGATGCTGCGACCCGGCGTGAGCGCAACCCCTTGCGCGCCGATCGGACCGAAAGGCGAGGCCGGCAGTTCGCGGAAAAATACGTAGGCCGGATTCATCTGCAACAACGGCGCGAGGCGCGTCGGGTTTTTCGCCGCCCACTGCTTGATGCCTTGCATCGATGCCTTGTCGAGGGTCAGCTCCCCGCGCTCCACCAGGACTTTTCCGATCGACTTGTACGGATAGCCATTGTGTTCCGCGAAGCCCACGCGGACGATTTCACCGCCGGGCAGGCGCACGCGCCCGGAGCCCTGCACGTGCAGGAAGAACAGCTCCACCGGGTCGTCGACCCACAGGATCTCGCGCCCGCGCAAAGGCGCCAGGCCGCGCTCGATCTCGGCGCGCGTGAAGTAGGGAACGATCTTGCCGCCCTGCATGCGACCGCGCATGCGGATGCCCTTCAGGTCCGGATTGCTGTCGGCGAGGTCGACCACGACGAGGTCGGGCGGCACGCCGTATATCGGGTAGCGATAGGCTTGGCCGAATTTCCGGCTGCCATGGAGCAGGGGCTCGTAATAGCCGGTAACAAGTCCGTCGATGCCGCCTGCCGCGTCGTGAATCAACCAAGGCGAAAAAGCCGTTTCGAAAAACCGGCGCGCGGCCATCGCATCGCCGGCACGCACCTGCGCCGCCGCATTGCAGGGTGTCGCCCACTCCACGGTGTTCTTCAGGGAATTGCAGGAGAGCAGGAAGGCGGGGAGTGCCTCGGCAAGGTTGTCGTCGTTCCAGCCGGGTAGTGCCGGCCACGCCTGCAATTCGAAAGTGAGCGCACCTCGTTGCGGTGCCGGAATGGCCGCGGGCTGCGGAACCGGCGCCGGAGCCGGTTCCGGCGCGGGCGGGGCCGGTGAAGCCGGAACTGCCTCCGGGGGGTTCCGGACTGGTGGCACCATGTCTGGATTGGTTACACTCGCGCAACCGCTGGCGATGGCTGCCGTCAACGCCAGCGCGGTGATTCTTCCTATCTTCATTCGCAAGCCTGACATGAATATCCGCTTCAGCGCGCGTCGCAAGCCGCCAGTCGGCCAGGCCGGAGCATCCCGGTGATCTGGCTGGCACTCGAGGCCGTGCTCTCGCTCGTGCTCTTCATCCTCATCATCTGGTGGACGATGCCGCGCAAGCGCAGCCGGGATGGCGACACAAAGAAAAAATAGGCGGCCGCGAAGGATCCGCGCCATGCCGGACGGAATTCACGGCGCTCAATGCAGCACGCGCGGCACGCTCAGCGTGAATTCCGGGATGACCGCGTCGAAGGCCGTGCCGTCCTCGGCGAGCATCTGGTAGCTGCCGCGCATCGTGCCGACGATCGTCGCGATCGTCGCGGAGCTGGTGTATTCGTAGCGCTGCTTCGGTCTTAGCAGCGGCTGCTCGCCCAGGACACCCAGGCCGCGCACTTCCTGCACGTGATTGTCGGCATCTGTAATGATCCAGTGGCGCGAAACCAGCCGCGCCGACACGGTGCCGATATTGACGATGGTGACCGTGTACGCAAACGCATAACGACTGCTCGCCTCGTCGGATTGCGCTGGAATATGGGTGGATCTCGCGGTTACCGCGATGTCGTATTTCCTGTGATCGGCCACCGCCGCATTTGACCCGAAACCTCACCGAGCGGCAAGGCCGAAACCGGTACAATGCGGCGGTCTTATCGAACCGGCCTGGCCATGTACCGCATCGCTCCGAGCATCCTCTCCGCCGACTTCGCGAAACTGGGAGAGGAAGTGCAATCCGTCGTCGCGGCCGGAGCGGACATGGTGCACTTCGACGTGATGGACAACCATTACGTGCCGAACCTAACGATCGGTCCCATGGTCTGCTCGGCCCTGCGGCCGCTGACCAAGGCCGTGATCGACGTGCATCTCATGGTGAAGCCGGTCGATCGCATCGTTCCCGATTTCGCCAGGGCCGGCGCCGACATCATCAGCTTTCATCCGGAAGCCTCGGATCACGTCGACCGGACGATAGGCCTGATCAAGGAATGCGGATGCAAAGCGGGGCTGGTGCTCAATCCGGCCACGCCGCTTTCCTGGCTGGACTACACCTTGGACAAGGTCGACCTCGTGCTGGTCATGTCGGTCAATCCCGGCTTCGGCGGCCAGAAATTCATTCCGGTCGCCCTTGAAAAGCTGCGCGCCGTGCGCGAGCGCATTCGCCATTCCGGCCGCGACGTCTGGCTGGAGATCGACGGCGGCGTCAAGGTGGACAACATCGCGGAAATCGCGCGCGCGGGTGCCGACACCTTTGTCGCCGGTTCGGCCATTTTCGATTCTCCCGACTACCAGGTCACGATCGGTGCAATGCGAGCGGAGCTCGCGAAAAAATGACAGGCGTGCGGAGCTCGCGAAAAAATGACATGTGCGGAGCTCGCGAAAAATGGACGGCGCGCGGAACTCGCGAAAGCCTGACCTGATGGTCGCCGAAAAATCGGGTGACCGCATCTGGCGGCGCCCGTCGATCGATTTCCCCCTGCAGGTTGCGGCCGTCGCCTTCGACCTCGATGGCACCATGGTCGAAACCCTGCCCGATCTGCACGAGTCCGCCAACCGCATGCTGAACGGATTGGGTCGCGCGCCTGTTCCGGAGGGCGTTGTCCGGGCCTACATCGGCGACGGCGTCGATCGCCTCGTCAAGCGGTTGTTGACCGGTAGCCAGGAGGGCGAGCCCGACGCATCCGAGTTCGAGCGTGCGGCGGGCGACTTCCGCACCCACTACGCAAAAATCCTGACGCGGGCCTCGCACCCGTTTCCCGGGGCCATTGAAACGCTGGAGACACTGCGCGATCGCGGATTCAGGCTGGCCTGCGTGACCAACAAGCCAGCGCGATTTACGGAACCCTTGCTGGCCGGCCTGGAAATGACCGGCTACCTGGATCTCGTCCTCAGCGGCGACAGCTTGCCGAAGAAGAAGCCGGACGCCTTGCCGCTTGTCCATGCCGCAAACGCATTCGGGATCGATTGCGCGCGACTGCTTATGGTCGGCGATTCGGCGGTCGACGCGGGGGCGGCGCGTGCCGCAGGCTGCCCGGTGTTCTGCGTGCCCTACGGCTACCGCGGGACGCTGGCGGTGCAAGAGCTGGATTGCGATGCTATAGTACCCGCGCTTTCCGATCTACCTGGACTCATCCGAATTCCGCATTCATGACCGCTTCGAAACTCGAAAACCTGGGGCTGGAAATCCTGGCCGGCTGGCGCTGGTGGCGCCAATCCGCGTCCTGGCGTGGCGTCTGATCCGACGTCGTTTCCGTTTTTCCCGTTTTCAAGTTTCAGGAGTGCATCATGACCGAGCAGGAATTCATGCAGCTTGCCGCGCAAGGGTTCAACCGCATCCCGGTTGTGCTCGAAACCTTCGCGGATCTCGACACCCCGCTTTCCGTCTACCTCAAGCTCGCCAACAAGCCGTATTCCTACCTGCTCGAATCCGTGCAGGGCGGTGAACGCTTCGGCAGGTATTCCTTCATAGGGCTTCCCGCGGAAACACGCTTCGAAGTCCGCGGGCATGCATGCAGCGAATATCGCCGAGGTGAACTCGTCAGCAGGGCCGAGCACGCCGATCCGCTGGATTTCGTTTCCGCGTGTCATGCGCGCATCAAGGCGGCATCGTTGCCCGGCTTGCCGCGTTTCCTCGGCGGCCTGGTGGGCTGCTTCGGCTACGAGACCGTCCGCTACATAGAAAAGAAGCTCGAGCGCGCTCCGAAGCCCGACGCATTGCAGACACCCGACATCCTGCTGCTGCTGTCCGAGCAGCTTGTCGTGCTCGACAATCTTTCGGGGAAGCTGTTCCTGGTCGTCTATGCGGACCCTGGCGTGCCTGGTGCCTATGCGCATGCGCAGCAACGCCTGCAGGAGCTGCTATGGATGCTGCGCCAGCCGGTAGTGGTGCCGCCCGAAGCCCCGGTCCCCGCGGCCCCGCCGGAAAACGAATTCAGCCGCGAATCCTTCATCGCGGCCGTCGAGCGCGCGAAGCGCTACATCACCGACGGCGACATCATGCAGGTCGTGCTGTCCCAGCGCATGTCCCTGCCGTTTCGAACCTCCGCGCTGTCGCTGTATCGCGCATTGCGCGCGCTGAACCCGTCTCCCTACATGTTCTATTTCGACATGGCGGATTTCCAGGTCGTCGGCGCGTCGCCGGAAATCCTGGTTCGCCTCGAAAGCGGTGCCGTGACGGTCAGGCCGATCGCGGGAACACGGCCGCGCGGCGCGTCCCGCGAACAGGACTTGGCACTCGAAGAGGAATTGCTGGCCGACCCGAAGGAAAGGGCGGAGCACGTCATGCTGATGGACCTCGGCCGCAACGATGTCGGCCGAGTTGCGCAGGTCGGCAGCGTCCGGGTCACGGAGAACATGACCGTCGAGCGCTACTCCCATGTAATGCATATCGTCTCGAACGTCGAAGCCACGCTGAAAAGAGGCCTGGACGCCATGGCGGTGCTCAAAGCCACTTTCCCGGCCGGCACCGTGAGCGGCGCGCCCAAGGTGCGCGCCATGGAAATCATCGACGAGCTGGAGCCGAGCAAGCGCGGCATCTATTCCGGCGCCGTAGGCTATCTCGGATTCAACGGCGACATGGACCTTGCCATTGCGATCCGGACGGCGGTCGTCAGGGGAGGAAAGCTCTACATCCAGGCCGGCGCCGGCATCGTCGCCGATTCGGTCCCGGAGAGCGAATGGACGGAGACGCAGAACAAGGCGCGCGCCCTGCTGCGCGCCGCCGAAATGGCCCAGGCCGGCCTCAACAGCGGTCTTCGATAGGGGAGACGAACATGCTGCTGATGATTGATAACTATGACTCCTTCACCTATAACCTCGTGCAGTATTTCGGCGAGCTTGGGGAAGACGTGAAAGTCGTGCGCAACGACGAACTCGGCATCGAGCAAATTGCCGCCATGAACCCGGAGCGGATCGTCGTTTCGCCGGGTCCATGCACACCCAATGAAGCCGGCGTTTCCGTACCTGCCATACGCCACTTCGCCGGCAAGATTCCGCTGCTCGGCGTATGCCTCGGCCATCAGAGCATCGGCCAGGCCTTCGGCGGAAGAATCGTGCATGCGAAACAGCTCATGCACGGCAAGGTTTCCAACATCGAGCATCGAAACCAGGGCGTGTTCCGCGAACTTCCCAATCCCCTGTGCGCCACGCGCTATCATTCCCTGGTCATCGAGCGCGAATCGTTGCCGGACGTGCTGGAAGTTACCGCGTGGACCGAAGATGGGGAAATCATGGGCGTAAGACACAAGCAGCTGCAGGTGGAGGGAGTCCAGTTCCATCCCGAGTCCATCCTGACCGAGCGCGGCCATGACCTGCTTGCGAACTTTCTCAACGGGACGCGCGCATGACCCCTCAAGACGCCCTCGTCCGCGTCATCGAGCATCGGGAGATCTTCCACGACGAAATGCTCTCGCTCATGCGCCAGATCATGGGCGGCGAAATGTCCCCCACTTTGATCGCCGCGATCATCACGGGCCTGCGCGTCAAGAAGGAAACGATCGGCGAGATCACCGCGGCCGCCCAGGTCATGCGTGAGTTCTCGACCAAGGTGGAAGTGCCCGATCGCGATCACCTGCTCGACACCTGCGGGACCGGTGGCGATAGCGCCCATACGTTCAATATTTCGACGGCAACGGTCTTCGTGGCCGCCGCGGCCGGCGCCAAGGTCGCGAAGCACGGCGGCCGGTCCGTGTCCAGCAAGTCGGGCAGTGCCGACATCCTCGAGGCGCTTGGCGTCAACCTGGACCTGGGCCCGGCCGAAGTCGCGAACTGCATCGAGCACACCGGCGTGGGATTCATGTTCGCGCCGCATCATCACAGCGCGATGAAGCACGCGGCACCGGTGCGGCGAGAATTGGGTGTGCGCACGCTTTTCAACATCCTCGGGCCGCTGACCAATCCCGCGGGCGCCGCGAACCAGTTGATCGGCGTGTTCCACCCGGACCTGGTCGGCATCCTGGCGCGCGTGCTGCAACGACTCGGCAGCCGGCACGTCATGGTGGTGTACGGCATGGACGGCCTGGATGAGATTTCCGCGTCCGCGGACACGCTGGTGGGGGAATTGAAGGGCGATGAAGTCCAGGAATATCTGATCAATCCCACGCAGTTCGGCCTGCCGGTCGGAAAGCTCTCGGACATCCAGGTCAAGGACGGTGCGGCATCGAAGGAAATGTTGCTGGCGGCGTTGTCGGACCAGCCCGGGCCCGCGCGAGACGTGCTGGCATTGAACGCAGGAGCCGCGATCTACGTGGCCGGGCTTGCAGCGAGCCATGAGGCCGGCGTGCGCAAGGCTTTGGAGACCATTGCCAGCGGCGCCGCGAAAAGCCGGCTCGAGCAGTTCGTCGCCTTTACCCGGAATCTGAAGGCGAGCTGAGCGCGTGGACGATATCCTCGAAAAAATCGTTCGGGTGAAACGTCGCGAAGTGGCCGAGGCAACTCGATTGAGATCCCTGGATGCGCTGCGCAAGCAAGCGCGTGATGCCGATCCGGCGCGCGATTTCGTTGCGGCGTTGCGAATCAAGATGTCGCGCGGACTCCCAGCGGTCATCGCCGAAGTCAAGAAAGCCAGCCCCAGCAAGGGGGTGCTGCGGGCGAATTTCGACCCGGTAGCTATCGCACGGAGCTATGCCCGGCACGGCGCTGCATGCCTGTCAGTGCTTACTGACGTAGAGTTTTTCCAGGGCACCGCAGACTATCTGGTACAGGCTCGCAGGAGTTGCGATCTCCCCGTGCTGCGCAAGGACTTCATGGTCGACGCGTATCAGGTTTTTGAAGCGCGGGCGATGGGTGCGGATTGCATCCTGTTGATTGTCGCGGCCCTCGACGACGAAACCATGTCCCGTCTGGAGGGCGTTGCGATGGATGTCGGCATGGCGGTTCTGGTGGAAGTGCACGATTCCGCCGAACTGCAGCGCGCGCTGAAATTGCGAACACCATTGCTGGGAATCAACAATCGCAACCTGCGGACTTTCGAGACCAACCTGGAGACGACGCTTGGGCTTCTTGCGGATATCCCGAGTGACAGACTCGTCGTGACCGAAAGCGGCATCCTGAATCCCGGCGATGTCGAGCGCATGCGCTCGGCGGGCGTTGGGGCGTTCCTGGTTGGCGAGGCATTTATGCGAGCGGCGGATCCCGGTGAAGCCCTCGCTGCGCTTTTTGGAAAGACTATCCCTTCGATTTAGCGGGCAACTTTCCCGGCTGCAGAAGTTGCTTTAGTTCTTCGCTATAACTCCATGTTTCAATTTATCAACCGACATTCCTGCCAATGCCGGCCTTTTTGTTGCGGTGCGGTGTTGTATGAGTGCAACAGAAAGCTGAAAAACACCCTTCCCCACTGGAGAAAACGCTTGCTCGCCTTTGTTGCGTTTTGGCAGAATCGCGGCAACTTCTTTCTTTCCCGGGAGAGGTTATATCCACGGCGCAAGAAATCGGTGCCGGAGGGAGGGCGAGTTAACGCGCCCGACCGATCAAGCCAATTCAAAAAAGGAGATCGCATGAAGAAGAGTCTGATCGCAGTAGCGGTGGCGAGCGCGTTCGTCGCTCCGGCCGCGATGGCGGAAGTTACGCTGAGCGGCGCCATCAACCTTGGCATGGAATACGGAAAGTCGAGTGCTGGTTCCGTGGCCGGCAACACCGGCGTCAGCGGCACGCATTTCGGCGCAACGTATTCGCACGTTGACCTCGAGTCCGTCGACGACATCGGCGGCGGCAACAAGGTCATCTTCCACTACCAGATGAACGTCGCGGGCGACTCCCCGGGCGCAATGGGCAACACCGGCGCGATCACGAACCGCAACTCCTTCCTCGGTATCGCGGGTAACTGGGGTGCGTTCAAGATGGGTAACAACGAAAACGTGTACGAGCGCATGATGTACACGGCTGACCCGCTCGACGGCGCGGCAGGCCCCGGCGGCAACCTCTCCATGCTGGGCACGCCCGGCGCAGGCAGGGTGTTTGAAAATACCCAGAACCCTTCCGCTGGTCCGCAAGTTGATTTCTATCGCCGCGCCGAACAGACGATCTGGTATGAAAGCCCGAACTGGAGCGGCTTCTCGTTCGAAGTGGATTACACGCTGAGCGCATACAAGACCGCAGCAGCGCCGGCCGCACCAAGCATCAACCCGACCATTTTCTCGATTGGCGGTAAATTCCAACCCGAAGCTGCGCCGTTCTACGTCGACCTGGCCTTCGAAAAGCACAAGGACATGTTTGGTCTGGACCTCATTACTACGGCCGCAGGCGTTGCTGGCGGCGGCGGTACCAGTTCCGATGACACAGGCATACAAATCGGCGCCGGCTATACCATCGGCGACCTGGGCCTGCATGTCCGTTATGAGCAATTGAAGTACAAGGAAGACGGTGTCGCTGCCGGGATCGCCGAAGAGTGGAAGCGCAATGCTTACTGGTTCGCGGCGAAGTACAACCTGCCCTCCGGTTATATCGGCGGGGAAATCGGCATCGCTCAGGACGGCAAGACCAACGTCCAGAAGGAAAACGACACCGGTGCGAAGATGTTCTCCATCGGTTATTTCCACAACCTGTCCAAGCAGTCGCAACTGCAATTCATCTACGGGCGCATGGATAACGACGACCGTGGTACGTACGCAATGACCGGCCAGACCGGACCGGCTAATCCCGGCTCCACCGGCCAGGTCGTGCACGTCGGCCTGAAGCACACGTTCTAAGTCGAGCAACTCGACGGCAGGATCAACGGGCGCCTTCGGGCGCCCGTTTTGTTTTCACAGGATCTTTACCGTTGACTGGCGTGGTGCAGCGCCGCCATCGCTGTGGGCAAATGTCGCGCGAGCATTCCGGTGCCGAGCACACAAATGATGCCGTTGAGCATGGCTGTTGCCGGGGCGCCGATCTGCCCGGCGACTGTTCCCGCGATCAAACCTCCGATCGGCGCCATGCCCAGGAAAGCCATCGCATAGAAGCTGACGATACGGCCGCGCTTGTCTTCATCGACGAGGGTCTGCAGCATCATGTTGACGGATGCGGCGGTGACGATGATGCCAAAACCAAGACAGGCCATGAATGCCAGCGACAGGACGTAGTGCCCGGAAATTCCAACGAGCATCAGCGCCACGCCAGCGGTAGAAGCCGTATAGGGGACCAGGCGGCTCAGCGCGAATACATCCGGTCTTGTCGTCAGGAAGATCGTCCCGACCACGGCGCCGAACCCGGCACTGCCGACCAGGAATCCGAGCGTGTGCGCGTCACCCAGGAAAATGTCGCGCGCGAATATCGGCATCAATACCGTTTAAGGCGAAGCCGTCAGGCTGATGAGTGCGACCATCGCCAGGAACAGGCGGATCGGTCCAGTATTCCACGCATAGCGCGCGCCGACGCCCAGTTCAGCCAGCAATGGTCCGGCTGTGCCAGCGCGGGCCCGGGGTGCAATGCGCATCTGCCAGACCGATGCAATGATGGCCAGGAAACTTACCGCATTGATCAGGAAGCACCAGCCTTCGCCAATGAATACCAGCAAGACGCCGGCGATCGATGGCCCGACCAGCCGGCCGCTGTTCATCAAGACAGAGTTCAGCGCGATGGCATTCGGCAGGTCGTCCTTGTTGCCGACCATCTGGCTGATCAGCGATTGTCGCGCCGGCGTCTCGAACGCCATGATCGTGCCGTACAGGAAGCCCAGCGCCAGGATCTGCCATATGCGTATGGCACCGGCCAGCGTCAGGGCCGCCAGAGTCGTGGCCTGGACCATGGCCAGCAGGTAGGTGACGACCATCAGGCTGCGCCGGTCGTAGCGATCGCTGAACAGGCCGGCAAGCGGCAGGAACAGCAGCATCGGGATCTGGGTGCAAAAGGTCGTCAGTCCGAGCAGGAAGGCGGAGCCTGTCGTGCGATAGACCAGCCAGGACAGCGCGATCTGCTGGATCCAGGTGCCGATCAGCGAAATCGCCTGGCCGGCATAGAAAAGACGGAAGTTGCGATGCCTGAACGCACGCAGCGCGTGAATCAAGCGGCAATGTCCCTCACGCGGCGCGCCGCTTCATCTTCTCGAGCTGGGCGTTCAGTTTTTCGAGCGTGGACTCGTGTTCGGCGAGTCGTTGCTTTTCCTGCGCAACGACTTCCGCCGGCGCACGCGCGACGAAGCCTTCGTTCGCCAGCTTGCCCCTGGCTTTTCCGATCTCACCCTCGATCCGCGATTTTTCCTTTTCGATGCGCTGTATCTCGGCACCCGCATCCACCTTGATCTCCAGCATCAATCGCACGTCGCCGACGACTTCCGTGGGGGCATCCGTATCCGGAAAGGCATCGACGACTTTCGCATCGGCGAGCCTTGCCAGCGATTGCATGTACGGGAAAAACGCGGCCAGCGCCTTCGCATTGCCGATCGCAAGCAGCGGAACGCGCGCGCCGGGGGGGATATTCATCTGCCCACGCAATGCGCGGCATGCATCCACCATCGCCTTGAGCTGGCCGACCCAGGTCTCCGCTTTCTCGTCGATGCGTTCAGGCTGCGCCTTCGGGTAGGGTTGCAGCATGATCGACGCTTCGCCGCCAGGATGGCGATCCGCGAGCGGTGCGACCTTTTGCCACAATTCCTCGGTGATGAACGGGATGATCGGATGGGCCAGCCGAAGGGTCGCCTCCAGCACGCGCAGCAACGTCCGCCGCGTCGCGCGCTGCTGGCCCTCGCTTGCGCCCTGCATCTGCACCTTGGCGATCTCGACGTACCAGTCGCAATACTCGTCCCAGATGAACTTGTAGATCGCGCTTGCCGCGTTGTCGAAGCGATATTCCGCAAATCCCTTCGCCACTTCGGCTTCGGTCCGTTGCAACAGGCTGACGATCCAGCGGTCGGCTTGGGAAAACTCCAGGTAACCCGCCTCGCAATCCGCCGCCGTGTGCTCCTTCAGCCCGCAATCCTTGCCCTCAACGTTCATCAGGACGAAGCGCGTGGCGTTCCAGAGCTTGTTGCAGAAATTTCGATAACCCTCGCAGCGATTGAGGTCGAAATTGAGCGTGCGCGCGAAAGTCGCGAGCGAGGCAAAGGTGAAGCGAACCGCGTCCGCGCCGAATCCCGGGATGCCTTCGGGATAGTTCTTGCGGATCGCCTTTTCGATTTTTTGCTTGTGGTCGGCGCGCAGAAGGCCAATCGTCGACTTGGCCGCAAGTCCTTCGAGCGAAATGCCGTCGATGAGATCCAGCGGATCGATGGTATTGCCCTTGGACTTCGACATCTTCTGGCCTTCGGCGTCGCGCACGATGGCGTTGATGTAAACGTCGCGGAACGGAACCTTGCCGGTGAAATGCAAGGTCATCATGATCATCCGCGCGACCCAGAAGAATATGATGTCGAAGCCCGTGACCAGGACGGAGGAGGGCAGGAAGGTCTCCAGGTCGCGGGTCTTCTCTGGCCACCCCAGCGAAGTGAACGGCACCAGCGCGGACGAAAACCAGGTGTCGAGGACATCGCTGTCGCGATGTAGCGAAGCGCCAGGCGCAAGGCGCGAGGCGTTTTTCTCGCGGACCTCCTGCTCGTTGCGCCCCACGTAGATGTTGCCCGCGTCGTCGTACCACGCCGGGATCTGGTGGCCCCACCACAGTTGCCGCGAGATGCACCAGTCCTGGATGTTCTCCAGCCAGTGGTTGTAGGTCGTCGTCCAGTGTTCCGGATAAAAGCGGACGTGCCCTTGGGCGACTGCCTGCAGGCCGCGCTGCGCGAGGCCTTCCATCTTGACGAACCACTGGTCGGTCAACATCGGCTCGACGATGACGCCGGTGCGGCCCGAGCGCGGTACCTTCAGCTTGTGCGGCTTTTCAGAGACGAGCAGGCCTTGCGCCTGCAACTCGGCCAGCACGCGCTTGCGCGCCTCGAAGCGGTCGAGGCCGCGGTACGTTTCCGGCGCTTGGTCGCCGATGCGCGCATCGAGCGTGAGGATATTGATCTGCGGCAGGCCGTGGCGGGCTCCGACGGCGTAGTCGTTGAAATCGTGCGCGGGCGTGATCTTCACGCAGCCCGTGCCGAACTCGGGATCCACATAGGTGTCGGCGATGACCGGGATCGTGCGATCGGTCAGCGGCAGCCTGAGTTGCTTGCCGACGAGTGCCTTGTATCGCTCATCGTCGGGATGGACCGCCACCGCGACGTCCCCCAGCATCGTTTCCGGGCGCGTGGTCGCCACGACCACGCTGCCTTCCGCGCCGGCCAGCGGATAACGGATCTCCCAGATGCGGCCATCTTCTTCCTCGCTATCGACTTCCAGGTCCGACACCGCGGTGCCCAGCACCGGATCCCAGTTCACCAGGCGTTTGCCGCGATAGATCAGGCCTTCCTCGTAAAGGCGCACGAACACTTCGGCGACTGCAAGGGACATCCTGGCATCCATCGTGAAGTAGCCGCCGCGCTGGCCTTCGGTGTCGGCGAAATTCCAGTTGCCGGACGCGCCGAGCCGACGCATCTGGCGCGTGATCGTCGAGCCGGATTCCTGCTTCCACTCCCAGACACGCTCGACGAATTTTTCGCGGCCGAGGTCATGGCGCGTCTTGCCCTGCGCTTCGAGCTGTCGCTCGACGACGATCTGCGTGGCGATGCCCGCGTGGTCGGTGCCGATGACCCAGTTGGTGCGAAAGCCCCGCATGCGGTGGTAGCGGATCAACGCATCCATCAGCGTCTGCTGGAACGCGTGGCCCATGTGCAGGGTGCCGGTCACGTTGGGCGGCGGCAGCTGGATGCAATACGCCGGGCTTTCGTCGTCGCCGCGCACCTCGAAGTAGCTGCGCGATTCCCACGCCGGGTACCAGCGCTGCTCGATTTCCTTCGGCTCGAAGCTTTTGGCGAGTTCCATGTTTCTGGCGTAAAAAGCGAGGCCGAAATTATAGCCGACGGACTTATTCAGGCTTTGCGGGCTCGGTGCCTTTTTCGGAGAGGGCCGCTCGAACCGCCGCGGGCAACGCGCGCCTCAGTTCCGCCGCGAGCGAGTCAAGCATGCGAATCTGCGCAGGGTCGTCGCCTATTTGCTCCCGCAGCCGCAGGTGCTCGCCTTCGAGCGCCGTGGCGAGGCGACGCAGGATCACCAGGTTGTCGATCGGGCGCGGAACGTCGGGCGTCGCCATTGCGAGTAATTGAGATCGGTGCTCGACCACATCCGTCAACACCGGAATACCGTCAGGCGCGGCCTCGTCCTGGGAAGCCTGGACCAGGACCGGAATGGTGTCTTCGGGTGCCGGCTTCGGACGATGGCGATTCAGCAACTGGTCGATCTTGCCGACGACATCGTCCCCGATTGCTCCCTCGTCGAACGGATCCGGCGGCGTTTCGCCGCTCATCAGGACGACGCGCTCCCGAGCTGGTGGGTGCGAATCTCGTAGCCGCGATCCCGGTAGAAACGAAAACGCGTCCGCGCGGCTTCGCGGTCGGCATCTTCGTTGCCGACGATCTCGACAAGACGCTGGAAACGGCTGAAGAACGCGGGTGTCTGGTTGCACAGGTTCACGAGGACCTGATCATGCACGAAGGGTTCGGCAACGTGATCCACGATGACCGGCGTGACGGGCGCCAACCGGTCGTTGTTGCGGCAATGGGGTACGAATCCCGTGGAGGGCACGCTCCAGATCAGCCTGCTTACCCGCTCCGTGGCCGCCGAATCAGGCGTGAGCAGCAGCACGCGCATGCCGCGCGCGAGCGCCTTGACGGTCAGCGTGCAAGCCGTCTGCAGCTTGTCGTCGGCGTTGCTGTAGAAAAAGACTTCCGTCACCAGCCGGCGCGCGTCATCAGGAATTGCGTCAGCAGCGGAACCGGCCGGCCCGTCGAGCCCTTTTCTCGCCCCGATTTCCAGGCGGTGCCGGCGATGTCGAGATGGGCCCACTTGAAATTCTTCGCGAAGCGCGCGAGGAAGCACGCCGCCGTGACGCTTCCGGCGGGACGCCCGCCGATGTTCGCCATGTCCGCGAAATTGCTTTTCAGCTGGTCCTGGTAGTCGTCCCAAGCCGGCATGTGCCAGACGCGGTCCCAGGATTTCTGGCCGGCCGCCACGACTTCATCGGCAAGGCGGTCGTCGTTCGCGAACAATCCGGAGGCTACGTGGCCGAGGGCGATGACACAGGCGCCGGTCAGGGTGGCGATGTCGATGACGGCCGCCGGTTCGAATCGTTCCGAATAAGTCATCGCATCGCACAGGATGAGGCGGCCTTCGGCGTCGGTATTCAGGATTTCGATGGTCTGGCCTGACATGCTGGTGACGATGTCGCCCGGCCGCGTCGCGTTGCCGCCCGGCATGTTCTCCGTCGTCGGCACCACGCCGACGACGTTCAGCGGCAGCCTCATCGCCGCGACCGCGCTCATGGTTCCGAGCACGCTCCCGGCGCCGGACATGTCGTATTTCATTTCGTCCATCTCGGCCGCGGGCTTCAGCGAGATGCCGCCCGTGTCGAAGGTGATGCCCTTGCCCACCAGCACGACGGGCTTTTGCTTCTTCGGCCCGCCCTGGTATTCCAGGGTGATGAGCTTCGGCGGCTGCCGGCTGCCGTCGGAAACGGAAAGCAGGGAACCCATGCCGAGCTTTTCCATTTCCTTGCGATCCAGCACCGTGACCTTCAATTTGTGGACCTTGCCCAGGCTTCGCGCCTGCTCAGCGAGATAGCTCGGCGTGCAGACGTTCGGCGGCAGGTTGCCGAGGTCGCGTGCAAGATTGACGCCTTCGCCGATCGCGATGCCGCGTTCGAGCGCCTTTGCCGCGGTCTTCGAATCGCGCAGCAGGCCGAGCACGATGCGCTTCAGCGCCTTGCGCGGCGCGCGTGCCTTGCTCTTCAGGCGGTCGAACCTGTAGGTCGTTTCCAGGCACGCCATCGCGGCCTGCATCGTCGTCCAGGCCGAATCATGGCCGTCGACGGCGACCTCCGACACATACAGCGCGGCTTCCTCGATCCCGGCATCCGCCACCGCGCGAACCGCGCCGCGAACCGCGTCGCGAAATTCCTTCGCGGCCGTCGTGCCGGCGGCACCGAAGCCCACGAGCAGAATCCTGTCGCCGGCGATGCCGTCCACGTCGTAGAGCATCAGCGTGGAACCGGGTTTCGCTTCGAAGTCGCCGCGCTTCAGCACGGCGGAGATCCTGCCCTTGCTCGCGCGATCGAGCGCCTGCGCCGCCGGTGACAGCTTCGCGGAAGCGTATACGGCGACGGCCACGCAATCGCTTTTCATTTTTTCCGGCGCCACGGCTTTTATGCTAAATTCCACTGGGTAGTCCTCGCATTGCTGTTGTTCATTCAACTACTTAAGGATTATCCCTTTCACCTTGCGCAAAAGTCAAAGCGGCGCATGATTTTTCAGCGCTCCCTGCTACGGGAGTTCACCACCACCGGCATCGGGACTTTCTTCGTCCTGCTGGCGATCACGATCACCACCCAGCTCATCCGTTTCCTGGGCTATGCCGCGCGCGGCAACATTTCCTCCGACGCGGTGCTGACCTTCCTGGGATTCGCCAGCCTGCGCTACCTGCCCCACCTGCTGTCGATCACGCTGTTCATCTCCATCCTGATGACGCTGACGCGCAGTTATCGGGATTCTGAAATGGTCGTCTGGTTCACATCGGGCCAGGGGCTGAATTCATGGATACGGCCGGTGCTGATCTATGCCGCGCCGGTGACCGTCGTCATCACCGTGCTGAGCTTTTACCTGACGCCCTGGGCCATCCAGAAAACGGAGGAGTATCGGCGGCAACTCGAGAGCCAGGACGACATCGCGGCGATTTCCCCCGGGGTGTTCAAGGAAGCGCGCAATGCCGAGCGCGTGTTCTTCGTCGAAAAGCTCGCCACGAACCTGGCCACCGTCGCGAACATCTTCGTGCATTCCGACGAGAACGGCGAAATCGGCACGACCGTCGCCAAGCGCGGATACCAGGAGACAGCGCCCAACGGCGACAAATTCCTGGTCATGGTCAACGGCAGGCGCTACATCGGCCCGCCCGGATCGGCCGAATACCGGATCATCGAGTTCGAGAAATACGCGTTTCGCATCGAGGCGGGAGAAGTCAAGCAGGCGCAGTACACGGAAAAGGCGATGGGAACGATGGCGCTGATAGCCGACACGTCGCCGACCGCGCGCTCGGAACTGGTCTGGCGCATGGGCCTGCCGCTCAGCGCACTGGTGCTCAGCCTGCTCGCGATTCCGATGAGCTTCGTGAACCCGCGTGCCGGGCGTTCGCTGAACCTCATGCTCGCCGCGCTGCTGTACATGGTCTACACGAACATGCTGTCGATATTCCAGGCGTGGGTGGCGCAGCAGCGCATCGGCGTGTTCCTCGGCATGTGGACGGTTCACGTCACCATGCTCGCTGTCGTGGCCATGATGTTCTACCGGCGACTGTCCGTGCGCCCGTTGTTCAGGCGCAGGAAATGAAGACGATCCGGCGCTATGTCGCCGTCCAGGTCTTCTGGGCCACCGCGCTGGTATTCGCGGCGCTGCTGCTGCTGTTCGCGTTCTTCGATTTCATCCAGGAGCTGGGCGACCTTTCGCGCGTCGGCTACCGGCTCTCGCTCGCGGCGCTCTACGTCCTGCTGAGCCTGCCGGGCAGGGCTTACGAAATCCTGCCGGTCGCCGCGTTGATCGGGACGTTGTTCGCCTTGGCGCAAATGGTGGCGAATTCCGAATATACGGTCATGCGCGTGTCCGGCGTGTCGACCCGCAGCATGGCGTTCGCGCTGGTGCAGATCGGCGTAGCGCTCTCGATCCTGACTTTCCTGATCGGCGAATTCGTCGCACCCGCCAGCGAGCAGGCCGCGCAGAAATTGCGGCTCAAGGCGACCTCGAGCACGGTGGTCGCGCAGGCATTTCGCTCCGGGCTATGGGTAAAGGACGATACCAACTTCGTCAACGTCGAACGGATCATGCCGGAAACCGTGATCCACGAGGTCAAGATCTACGAATTCGATTCCGACTACCGCCTGCGCGCCATCAGCCATGCGAAATCCGGCGAATACCAGCGCGAGAACCTGTGGCGCCTCAAGGACGTGGTGCAGACCCGATTCGAGGAAAATCGCACGACCGTCAACAGGATCCCGGAGGCCTACTGGCGCTCGGTGCTCAATCCGTCCATCCTGAACGTGCTGATGGTGATTCCCGAGCAGATGTCGCTGATGGAGCTCATCTCCTACATCGAGCACCTGAGCGAGAATCGCCAGGAAACCTCCCGTTACGAAATCGTGCTGTGGCAGAAAATCATCTATCCGTTCGCGGTGCTGGTGATGATGGTCCTGGCATTGCCGTTCGCCTACTTCCAGATCCGCGAGGGCGGCGTCAGCGGCAAGATCTTTACCGGCATCATGCTGGGGCTGGGTTTCCACCTCGCCAACCGCCTGTTCGGGCATCTCGGGCTGCTCAACGCCTGGCAGCCCCTGTTTACCGCAAGTTTCCCGACCCTCGCCTTCCTGGCGACGGCGGTATTCATGATGTGGAGAGTGGAAAGGCGGTAAGCGAGGGAAGGTGATTTGCCGGGCGCAAGGACAGCGGTCCGGAGCCTGTTTCCCACTACTGCCTGTCGATCTCCTTCACGATGCGGGTACGCGCGAGCCTGTCGTGCAGGAACAATTTGTCACTGTCGAACAGCGCCCACAGGATGCTGGTGCCCGTCAGCATGCCGGGGACGGCCAGCAGGTAGCGAACGAGGGCGCGGCGGGGTGCCGGCGGCGCGCCGTTGCGTGCAACGACCCGAAGCCGCCATGTCTTCATCGGCAGGGTCTGACCCGTCCTGCTCCAGCAAAAAACGAAGTAGATCCCGCACACGGTCAGCAGGTAAGCCTGGAACAAGGTTCGCGGCCAGCCCGACTGGGCATCGCGCGCAAGCACCAGGAAGAGATAGGACGATACGAACAACACGGCGAGGAGCAGCATCACTTCGTAGACCAGGCTGGCCAGCCGCGCCCTCAATGACGCCGACGGCGGCGCATCCGGCGCGGCGTCCATTCCCTGCGGCGCTGGCACCGGCTATTTGCCCGCGCCGGGCGAAGCGCCGTGGCTTTCGCGAAGTTTCTGGCGTTGTTCTTCCGGCAAGGCCTGGTATTCGCGCCAGCGCTGGTGCAATTGGTCGTGCCTTTCGGGGGGCATCTGCTTGATGCGCTTGTACCGCTCGATCGCCTGCGTGCGCTGCTCTGGGGTAAGGGACACCCATTCGTGCATGCGTTGCTGGATGTTTTGCTGGCGCTCCGGAGACAGCGAGGGATAACGCGCCGCGAGCCCGATCCAGCGCTTGCGACGTTCCGGATCCAGCTTGTCCCATTCCGGCTGCAAGGGCGCGAGGATGGTTTTTTGCTCGGAAGTCAGGCCGGACCAGGAGTCGCCCGGATTATCCGCCTGGGCGGCGGGCATGCCGACGATCAGGGAAAACGCGAACGCTATTGGCGCGAGGGCGTGTAGCTGGAGTGCTTTAACCACGTTTCGAAACCCGGATCGGTATAGGCATGTAAGGGAAGTTCGCCGGCCAGAAGGCCGGTGTCAAGCTCGTCGTCATGATGGCTCGACACTTGCCAATAGATCAACCCGGTAAGGCTGGCGAGCACGATCGCCGCGGGCAGGACCAGCCGCGTGGTCAGGCTGCGGCCGAAAATCCAACCCGTCAGCACATTTCCCCGCGAACGGCTCCATGCCTTGTCCGCGCGATAGGCCGCCAATGCTTCCTGCCTCGCGGCCTGAAGCTTTTGAACCGTCGACGGCGGCAATTCGGCCAGGTTCTGGTCGAGTCGCGCAACAATCCCGCCGGCCACATCCTTCTCGTTCACAATTCGATCCCTTTTTCCTTCAGAAATGCCGCCAATGCATGTGTTGCCCGGGAGCAGTGGGTCTTTACGCTGCCTTCCGAGCATCCCATGGCCTGGGCCGTTTCCGCGACATCCAGTTCCTCCCAGTAACGCAGCAGAAATGCCTCACGTTGACGGGGCGGCAGGCGTTCCAGACCCTGCTCGATGATACCGGCTACCTGCGATCGCTCGAGCCGGTCGGCAGGGCTGTCGCCCTTGCCGCCGGGGCCCTCGGTTTCCATGGACTCCAGCGGATCGTAGTCCTCGTTGTCATCCTTGGATTGCAGCGAGGAAAACAGCGTGGTCCAGAGGGAACGGACTTTCTGCCGCCGGTAGAAGTCGCGAATGGTGTTCTGGAGTATGCGCTGGAACAGGAGCGGCAACTCGCCGGCAGGCCGGTCCGGATACTTGTCGGCGAGCTTCAGCATGGCGTCCTGAACGATGTCGAGCGCCAGGTGCTGGTCGCGTACCGCAAACATCGCTTGCTTGAACGCTCGCCGCTCGACCTCAGCGAGGAAGGCGGCCAATTCCTGTTGGGTAGCCAGAAGATCCCCTCGAACTTCTCTCGATTCCCGAGCGCGACTTGCCGCCAGTCGGGCCGGAATTGCCGCGGCATGCGCTGGCTGCCCGCATTGCGGCAGCCAAGCACCGCCCACGGCCCGATTATACGGGCGGGCACGCGAGGTTTGTGGGGCAAGCGCGGGCGCGGTTAAAATGCACGGGGCGAATCCATGCAAAGCGTCAATCTCACCAATCACTTCCTGATCGCCATGCCGAACATGGCCGATCCCAACTTTGCCAGATCGCTGACGTTCATTTGCGAGCACAACGAGCAGGGCGCGCTCGGCGTGGTCGTCAACCGCCCGACGGACATGACCCTCGATGCGCTGTTCGAGCAGATCGAGATCCCGCTCGACAACCTGGCGGTCAAGAAGGTGCCGGTCTACTTCGGCGGGCCGGTGCAGGTCGACCGCGGCTTCGTGCTGCACAGGCCGATCGGTGGGTGGCAATCCACGCTGTCCATCAACGGCGAGCTCGGCCTGACGACCTCCCGCGACATCCTGCAGGCCCTGGGCCAGGGAGAGGGGCCGGGGCTGGAAAACGTGCTGGTGTCCCTGGGCTATGCGGGCTGGGCGCCCGGCCAGCTCGAGCAGGAGCTGGGGCAGAATGCCTGGCTGACCGTGGAGGCGCAGCCCTCGGTGATATTCGACCTGCCGTCTTCCGAGCGATTCGTCGCCGCGATGGAATTGCTGGGATTCGATCCCGCCAGCCTCTCCGACGATGCCGGCCATGCCTGAACGCGGGCATAGCGCATGACATCGCGATTCGCCCCTGCAACCAAGGCTCGCGAAATCCGCTCGGGCACCGTGCTCGCGTTCGATTTCGGCGAAAGGCGCATCGGCGTCGCCGTCGGCGAATTGCAACTGGGCGTGGGGCATCCGGTCGCCACCATCGATGCCGAGGCCAACGACGTCCGTTTTGCGCGCATCGAGGCGCTCGTCCGTGAGTGGCAGCCGGTCCTGCTGCTCGTGGGACTGCCGTTGTCGATGGACGGCAGCGAGCACGCAACCACCGCGCTCGCCAGGCGTTTTGCGCAACGCCTCGAAGGGCGTTTCGGCATAGAAACCCGAATGGTCGACGAACGCCTCACTTCCGTCGAGGCGCAGTCGCAGATGCGCGAAATGGGCAAGGACGAGCGCAAGATGCGATCGAAAGTCGACCAGCTCGCCGCCAAGCTGATCCTGGAAAATTATTTCGGCCGATGAGCAAGCCGCTGCCAGACGCCGAGGAATTGCTGGGCCGTCTCGCCGAAAGCATGCGAGCTTCGGTGACGCGCGACACCGCTCTCATCGGCATCCACACCGGCGGCGTCTGGGTCGCCAGCCGGCTGCACCGCATGCTGAATCTGGCGCCGCCGCTGGGAAGCCTCGACGTTTCCTTCCATCGGGACGACTATGGCAGCCGCGGATTGCACGCGAAGGTCAAGCCGTCGAATATTCCATTCGACGTCGCGGACGCGGACATCGTGCTGGTGGACGACGTGCTGCACACCGGACGCACCATTCGCGCGGCGATGAACGAGCTCTTCGACTACGGCAGGCCGCGCTCGATCAGGCTGGCCGCGCTCATCGATCGCGGGGGGCGCCAGTTGCCCATCGCCGCACAGTTCGTCGGTGCCGAACTCGAGGTCGCGGCCAGCGAGCAGATCGAGTTGACGAAGGCCGCCGACGACAGCCTTGCGCTGAAACTCAACCGCCAGGACACGGCATGAGCGTGCCCAATCCCCAGCTCAACGCGAGCGGCGACCTGCAGCACCTGCTGACCATCGAGGGCCTGCCGCGCGAAATCATCCTCCACATCCTCGATACGGCGCATTCCTTCCTGTCGGTGGGGGATCGCGACGTCAAGAAGGTGCCCCTGCTGCGCGGCAAGGCGATATTCAACCTGTTCTTCGAGGCTTCCACGCGTACCCGCACGACGTTCGAGATCGCGGCGAAGCGGCTGTCGGCCGACGTGATCAATCTAAACGTCGGCACGTCGTCGCAGAGCAAGGGCGAAACCCTGCTGGACACGGTAGCCAACCTGTCGGCGATGCATGCGGACATGTTCGTCGTCAGGCATTCGCAGAGCGGCGCCGCGCACCTGATCGCCAGGCACGTGGCGCCCTACATCCATGTCGTCAATGCCGGCGACGGCCGCCATGCGCATCCCACGCAGGGACTGCTCGACATGTTCGCCATCCGGCACTACAAGAAGGAGTTCTCGTCGCTGCGCGTCGCGATCGTCGGGGACGTGCTGCACTCGCGTGTTGCGCGCTCGCAGATCCACGCGTTGACGACCCTTGGCGTGCCCGAGGTTCGCGTGATCGGTCCGCGCACGCTGCTGCCGACCAACGTGGCCGAGCTCGGGGTGCACGTGCACCACGACATGGCCGCGGGGCTCAAGGATGCGGACGTGGTCATCATGCTGCGCCTGCAGAACGAGCGCATGAACGGCGCGCTGCTGCCGTCCGCGCAGGAATTCTTCAAGTACTACGGACTGACGCCGGACAAGCTCGCGCATGCGAAGCCCGACGCGATCGTCATGCACCCGGGGCCGATGAATCGCGGCATCGAGATCGATTCGAGCGTCGCCGACGGCAAGCAGTCCGTGATCCTGCCGCAGGTCACCTTCGGCATCGCCGTCAGGATGGCGGTGATGTCCATCCTCGCGGGCAACGCATGAAGATCCAGGTCAAGGGCGGGCGCATCATCGATCCCGCGAGCGGCTTCGACAAGGCGGGCGACGTTTTCATCGCTGCCGGAAAAATCGTCGCCCTCGGCGCGGCACCCGACGGCTTCCATGCCAACCGCGTGATCGATGCCGCCGGACTGATTGTCTGTCCCGGCCTGGTGGATCTTTCGGCGCGGTTGCGAGAGCCTGGGTACGAGTACAAGGCGACGCTCGAGAGCGAGATGGCGGCGGCTGTCGCGGGCGGCGTCACCTCGCTCGTGTGCCCGCCGGATACCGACCCACCGCTCGACGAGCCCGGCCTGGTGGAAATGCTCAAGCATCGCGCGCGCAGCCTGAACCAGGCGCGAGTGTTTCCGCTCGGCGCGTTGACGCAGGCGCTGAAGGGCGAACGCATCACGGAAATGGCGGAACTGCTCGATGCCGGCTGCGTCGCGTTTTCGCAGGCAGATGCGCCGCTCAACGACACCCAGGTGCTCCTGCGCGCGATGCAGTATGCCACCACCTTCGGTTATCCGGTTTGGCTGCGGCCCCAGGATGCCACCCTCGCGCGCGGCGGCTTCGCACACGACGGCCAGGTGGCGACGCGGCTGGGACTTGCGCCGATTCCCGCCATCGCGGAGACCGCGGCGCTATCCACGATCCTGCTGCTCACGCGCGAGACCGGTGCCAGGGTGCACCTTTGCAGGTTGTCCACCGCCGACGGCGTCGACATGGTCAGGCAGGCGAAGGCGCTGGGCATTTCCGTGACGTGCGATGTCTCCGCCAATCACGTTCACTTGAGCGAAATGGACATCGGCTACTTCGACTCGAATTGCCACCTCGTGCCGCCGCTGCGCTCCTTGCGCGATCGCGACGCGCTCAGGCGCGCGGTCAAGGACGGGACCGTGGATGCGATTTGCTCCGACCATACGCCCGTCGACGACGATGCAAAGCAGCTTCCCTTCGGCGAATCGGAGGCGGGGGCGACCGGACTGGAGTTGTTGCTGTCCCTCACGCTCAGATTGGCGGACGAGACCAGGATGCCCCTGGCCGGCGCGCTGGCCAGGATCACCAGCGAGCCGGCACGGGTCCTGGGCATCGACGTCGGCAGGCTGGCGGTGGGCGGCAACGCCGACGTCTGTGTCTTCGATCCGGATGCGCGCTGGAAAGTCGAGCCGGCTTCGCTCAAGAGCCAGGGCAGGAATACGCCTTTCGCAAGCTATGAAATGAGCGGAAGGGTGCGCTGCACGCTGGTCGAGGGCCACGTCGTCTACGAGGGATGATCGGGCAAGCGCAACCGGGATTGAATTCGCGGCAGCCCGCCGCCACCTGTTTTGCTCCACCTTCTCCGCAGCCGCCAGCCATGAATCCCTTGCTCGATTTTTCCGGACTTCCCCGTTTCGCCGATTTCAAGCCGGAGTTCGTCACGCCGGCGCTGGACGAGCTGCTGGCCGAAAACCGGGCGCTGGTCGAAAAACTCAAGAATCAGGAGATCGAGCCGGGCTGGGAAAATTTCGTGGCGCCCATGGATGACGGTAACGAACGGCTGCGCCGTGCGTGGGGCCAGGTTTCCCACATGAATGCCGTCATGAACAGCCCGCAGCTACGCGATGCCTACAACGCCAACCTGCCGCGCATCACCGAATATTTCACCGGCCTGGCGCAGGACGAGGTGCTGTTCGGGAAGTACAAGGCTTTGCGCGCATCACGCGCCTTTGGCAGCCTCACGGCGGCGCAGAAAAAAGTGATTGAAAACGAAATCCGCGATTTCCGGCTGGGCGGCGCGGACCTCCCGGCGGCGGAAAAGCAGGAATTCAAGGCGGTCGCCGAAAAGCTCTCCAGCCTGTCATCCCGTTTCAACGACAACGTCCTCGACGCAACCAATGCATTTGAATTGATCGTCACGGAGCAGGAGCGTCTGGCCGGGCTGCCGGCCGATGCCGTTGCGGGCGCCGCGGAAGCGGCCGCCGGATCCGGCAAGGCGGGATGGAAATTCACGCTGCAGATGCCGTCCTACCTGCCGGTCATGCAATACGCCGACGACGGCGGCCTGCGCGAACAGATGTATCGGGCTTATGCGACGCGCGCCGCGGAATTCGGCGATTCGAAGTGGGACAACACCGCGATCATTTCGCAAATCCTGCGGCTTCGCCGGCAGCAGGCGAGGTTGCTGGGATTTTCCAACTTCGCCGAACTTTCGCTGCAGCCGAAGATGGCCGATTCGCCGCCGCAGGTGCTCGCATTCCTCGGCGACCTGGCCACGCGCGCGAAACCGTATGCGCAGCGCGATGTCGCCGAGCTCAGGGAATTCGCATTGCGTCGCCTCGGCATGGCCGAACTCCAGCCGTGGGATGTGGCTTATGCGTCGGAAAAGCTGCGCCTGGAGCGCTATGCATTTTCCGACCAGCAGGTGAAGGAATACTTCCCGGAACCGCAGGTCCTCCAGGGCATGTTCCGCGTGGTCGAGTCGCTTTACGGGTTGCAGATTCGTGCGGACATCGCTCCGGTCTGGAACGAAAACGTGCGTTTCTTCTCGATCAGGACCAGCGAAGGCGAACTGGTCGGGCAGTTCTACCTGGATCTCTATGCGCGGGCGTCGAAGCGCGGCGGTGCGTGGATGGACGATGCGATCACGCGGCGTCGCAAGAGCGGCGGGTTGCAGACCCCGGTGGCCTATCTGAACTGCAATTTTTCGGCGCCGCTGCAAGGCAAGCCGGCGCTGTTCACGCATGACGAAGTGATCACGCTGTTCCATGAGTTCGGGCACGGACTGCACCATTTGCTGACCCGCGTCGACGTCCTCGGCGTATCCGGGATCAATGGCGTCGAATGGGATGCGGTCGAGCTGCCAAGCCAGTTCATGGAAAATTTCTGCTGGGAATGGGACGTGATCCAGGACATGACCCGACATGTCGAGACCGGCGCGCGCCTGCCGCGCGAACTGTTCGACAAGATGGTGGCGGCGAAGAATTTCCAGAGCGGCATGCAGACGGTGCGCCAGCTCGAATTCGCGATGTTCGACATGCGCCTGCATACCGATTTCGACGTCGACGGGCAGGCGTCCACGCTGGCGCTGGTCGAGCAGGTGCGGCGCGAAGTCGCAGTGCTGTTCCCGCCGGCCTATAACCGTTTCCCGAACAGTTTTTCGCATATCTTCGGCGGCGGCTATGCGGCAGGCTATTACAGCTACAAATGGGCCGAAGTCCTGTCGGCGGATGCGTACAGCCTGTTCGAGGAAAACGGCGTGCTGAGCGCGGCCATCGGCTCGCGATTCCGCGATGAAGTGCTCGCTGCGGGCGGCAGTCGGCCCGCGCTGGAATCCTTCGTGGCGTTCCGCGGCCGCGAACCCACGATCGATGCGTTATTGCGGCACAATGGCATGGCGCAGCCGGCGTGAGGCTGCGGCTTCGTCAACCCGGAAGGAGATCGTCATGAAGGCCTGGATGTGGACATCGTTACTGGCACTGGCCTGCACAGCGGCTCATGCCGACCTCTACCGCTGGGTGGATGAAAACGGCAAAGTGCAGTACAGCGACCAACCGCCGCCCGCGGATGCCAGGCAGATCGAGAAAAAGAAGTTGAGTGGTGGCAAGGCCAGCGACGCGCCGATGCCTTATTCGCTGCAGCAGGCCGTCAAGAATTTCCCGGTGACGCTTTATACGAGCCAGTGCGGTCCGGCTTGCACGCAGGCCAGTGCGCTGCTTGCCAGGCGCGGCGTGCCGTATTCGGAAGTCGACGCGACGGACGCGACGGCTCAGGTGGAACTCAAGAAGCTCACTGGCGGTGCAATCGAAGTGCCGGTGCTGAAGATCGGACGCGACACCGTGCGCGGATTCGAGGAAGGCAAGTGGAATGGCGCGCTGGACGCGGCGGGCTATCCGCAAACCGCACTCGTTGCTCCGCGGCCGCCTGCGAAGCCGAAGCCGGCCGCTACCGCGACGCCGCCCGCTCCGCCGGCGGAAAAAGCACCTGCGCCTGCTGCGGAGGCGGCGCGCTAGTCCTTGAAGATCGCGGCCTGGAACGTCAACTCGCTGAAGATCAGGCTGCCGCAACTGCTCGAATGGTTGGCGCGCGAGCAGCCGGATGCGGTCTGCCTGCAGGAGACCAAGCTTGAAGACCACAACTTTCCCGCGGCCGAAATCGAGGGCGCCGGCTATCGCGTGGTATTCAGCGGGCAGAAAACCTATAACGGCGTCGCCATCCTTGCACGGGAAATGCCGCAAGACGTGGAGCACGGAATCGGCGGATTCGACGATCCGCAAAAACGAGTGCTCTCGGCCACGATCAACGGCCTGCGCCTGGTTTGCGTCTACGTGCCAAACGGCCAGAGCCTGGATTCGGAAAAATATCAGTACAAGCTGGGTTGGCTGAAAGCCTTGTCCGCATGGCTGCGCGACGAATCCGGTAAATATCCCGAGCTGGCGGTCCTCGGAGATTTCAACATTGCGCCCGAGGACAGGGACGTCCACGATCCGAAGGCGTGGGAAGGCCAGGTGCTTTGCAGTCCCGCCGAGCGGAGCGCGTTTGCCGATCTAATCGGCCTGGGCTTCAAGGACAGTTTCAGGTTGTTCGACCAGCCCGAAAGAGCGTACTCGTGGTGGGATTACCGCATGAACGCATTCCGGCGCAAGATGGGCCTGCGCATCGACCACATCCTGGTGTCGCGCGACCTCGCCGGTAGGTGCAGATCGAGCGGAATCGACGAGGCAGTACGCAGGAACGAGAGGCCTTCCGACCACGCGCCCGTGATCGCCGGCTTCTGAGCCGCGCCTATTTTTCCCGGCCGGCGTCGTCGCCCAGGCCGAGCTCCTGTATCTTGCGCGTCAACGTATTCCGGCCCATGCCGAGCAGTACCGAGGCCTCGATGCGTCGTCCGCCGGTGTGCGCCAGTGCGCGCGTGATCAGGGCCTTCTCGAACTGGCGCGTGAGGTCGTCCAGGATCGCGCTGTCGCCGCGCTTGAGCGACGCTTCCGCCTCGCGTTCGAGCGCCGACACCCAGTTTTCAGCGGCTGCCACCCGCGTCTCCTCGCGCAGTTCGGGCGGAAGGTCCTTGACGTCGATGTTCATGCCCGGCGCCATGACGGTGAGCCAGTGGCAAAGGTTCTCGAGCTGGCGCACGTTACCCGGCAGGTCCAGCGACGTCAGGTATTTCATCGCGGCTTCGGAAAGCTTCTTCGGCTCGACGCCGAGCTCGCGTGCGCTCTTCAGCAGGAAATGTTTCGCAAGCAAAGGAATGTCGTCGCGGCGTTCGCGCAGCGCGGGCAAGCGCAGCCTGATCACGTTGAGTCGGTGGAACAGGTCTTCGCGAAACAATCCGCCCTTGACCCGGGTTTCCAGGTCCTGGTGGGTCGCCGCGATGATGCGCACGTTGGCCTTGATCGGCTGGTGCCCGCCGACGCGATAGAACTGGCCGTCCGACAACACGCGCAGCAGGCGCGTCTGCAGGTCCGGCGGCATGTCGCCGATCTCGTCGAGAAACAGCGTGCCGCCTTCCGCCTGCTCGAAACGCCCGCGGCGCATGGCCTGCGCGCCCGTGAAGGCGCCGCGCTCGTGCCCGAACAATTCCGACTCCAGCAGATCCTTTGGAATCGCGGCGGTATTGATGGCGATGAACGGCTTGGTCGCGCGCGGGCTGTGGCGGTGCAGGGCGCGTGCAACGAGTTCCTTGCCGGTTCCCGATTCACCGTTGATGAGCACGGTGGCGTGCGACTGGGTCAGCCGCCCGATCGCCCGGAACACCTCCTGCATCGAGGCGCCTTGGCCAAGGATTTCGGGCGACTCCTGCGCGACCTCGGTCACGTCGTCCTGCCTGAGGCTCTCCTCCATTGCGCGCCGGATCAGGTCGACCGCGTGGTCCACGTCGAAGGGCTTGGGCAGGTACTCGAAAGCGCCGCCCTGGAAAGCCGCAACCGCGCTCTCGAGGTCCGAATAGGCGGTCATGATGATGACCGGCAAGGTCGGATGCTTCTCCTTCATTTGCTGCAGCAGCTCGAGCCCGGAGCCGCCCGGCATGCGAATGTCGCTGACGACCACTTGCGGGGTGGACGAGGCCAGCGCCTGCAACGCTTCCTGCGCGGAAGCGAATACCTTGAAGGCGATGTCTTCGCGGGCAAGCGCCTTCTCGAAGACCCAGCGAATCGAGCGATCGTCGTCGATGATCCAGACAGGTTTCATGGTTCTGTGTGCAACTTGGTTGATGGCGAATAGGAAATGCAAGCGGCCTTCACGACGGCGGCTGTCATTTCCTATTTGCCATTGCCATTGCCGTTATCCGCTTCGGCCGATATCGGAAACAGGATGCTGAAGCGCGTTTCTCCCGGCCGGCTTTCCACCTCTATGGTGCCGTGGTGCTGGCTGACGAAGGTCTGCGCAATCGTCAAGCCGATGCCGTGGCCGCCCTCCCTGCCCGAGATGAGCGGAAAGAAAATCTTGTCCTTGAGCTCCTCCGGAATTCCCGGTCCGTTGTCTATGATGTTCACCATGAGTGCCAATTTGTGCGTCTTCTTCGCCAGCGTCACCCGCCTGGCGATGCGGGTGCGCAGGATGATCCGTCCCTTGCCCTGCATGGCCTGCGCGCCGTTGCGAGCGATGTTCAGCAGCGCCTGGATGATCTGCTCGCGATCCGCCACCAGCGACGGCAGGCTGACGTCATAGTCCGGATAGATCGTTATCCCGTCCGGAAACTCCGCGAGCAGGAGGCTGCGTACTCGCTCCAGCGCTTCGTGCACGTTGAAGTGCGTGACCTGGGGCAGGCGGTGCGGCGTGAGCAACCTGTCCATCAGCGATTGCAGCCGGTCCGCCTCCTTCATGATGACCTGGGTGTATTCGTGCAGCTCCGGGCGCTCGAGCTCCCTGTCGAGGAGCTGGGCCGCCCCGCGCAACGCGCCCAGCGGATTCTTGATCTCGTGGGCAAGATTGCGGATGAGTTCCCGGTTCTGCGTGCTCTGGTCCATGAGGCGCTCTTCGCGCGCGATGCGCAGTTGTTGCTGCAGCGGGCTCAACTCGATCAGGAAGCCTGACAAGTCGGAGGCTTCCATGGGCGTCACGGTGCAGGACACTTCCTGCTTCGCGTGGCCGGTCGTCGTCAGCGGGAGCTCGTGTTGCGTATAGCTGCAATTGTTTTCCTTTGCATAGTCGACCGCGGCCACGATCAACTCCGGTTCGGCGACAACCTTGTCCAGAGGCATCCCGACGACGTTCCTCGCGCTGAACGCGAGCAGGTTCTCGGCCGCCGGATTCATGTATCGCACGACAAGATCCATATCGAGCAGGACGACGGCCGTGGACAGCGCATCAAGCCCGGGATAGCTAAGCGGTGCCATGCTCAGGGCGCACCACGGATGCAGGATTGCTCAGCAAGAAGCGAGCCACAGCGGAAAGGGAATGTTGCGCGTGCATGACAGCATGAGCACGCAATCGCGGGCTTGCGCCCGCGGATAAACGCTACTTCAGATTGGCAATCTCGCGCTTGATGGCCTCGACGTTGTTTTCGTGCGAGGTCACGGCGTCCTTGTACGGCTGGACACGTGCGAGGAAGCGCTCGTAGTTGCGCTCGTTGCCGTTGCGCACGGCTTCCTGTTCCGCGAGCGCCTTCTTCGCATCGTCGAGTTGCCTCGATTCGTCCGCCAGTTCCTGCTCGAGGATGCGGCGGCGATCGTCGTCCCGGCGCTTCTGCGCCTCCGGATTGACGCGGCTCTTGGGCCCGGAGTCCGAATTTTTCGACGGCCTTGCATCGGAACTGCCGCCTGCTGCCGGTGGCGGTGCCGGCTTCGGGGTGGGATCCTCGAAGCATTTCACCTTCGTCGCTCCTTTGGGCGGGCTGTTCGGCGTGTTCGAATAGATCACGCGGCCGTCGCTGTCCGTGTATTTGCATGTCTCCGCCCAGGCGGCGGGCTGCAGCAACATTGCAGCCAGAATCATTGCGAGACGGCGGATGCGCATGGATATCACCTGCGGAGTTGACACGGAAAAAGGGCAAGCGGCCTGCGGCCGCAAGTCCGTGGCGGAGTCTAAGACAGGTGTTTTCGATTATCAATCCGCGACCTTTCCGGAATATCCAGCGTCGACAAAGAAAAAAGGGCGGGAAGGCCCGCCCCTTTCTCGGCGAGGTCAGCGGCGATTACGAGCTGTAGTACATGTCGAATTCGACCGGATGCGTCGTCATGCGGAAACGCGTGACTTCCTCCATCTTCAGGTCGATATACGCGCTGATCATGTCCTCGGAGAACACGCCGCCCTTGGTGAGGAAGGCGTGGTCGGCTTCGAGGCTTTCCAGCGCCTGGTCCAGCGAGTGGCAAGGATGCGGAACCTTCGCGGCCTCTTCCGGCGGCAGGTCGTAAAGGTTCTTGTCGATCGGATCGCCCGGGTGAATCTTGTTCTGCACGCCGTCCAGGCCGGCCATGAGCAGGGCCGCGAAGGCGAGATACGGATTCGCGGTCGGGTCCGGGAAACGCACTTCGACGCGACGGCCCTTGGGATTGGCGACGTGCGGGATGCGGCAGGAAGCGGAACGGTTCTTCGCGGAATATGCGAGATTGATCGGCGCTTCGAATCCGGGAACCAGGCGCTTGTAGGAATTGGTGCCGGGGTTGGTGATCGCGTTCAGCGCCTTCGCATGCTTGATCACGCCGCCGATGTAGTAAAGCGCGAAATCCGACAGTCCGGCGTAGCCGTTGCCGGCGAACAGATTCTGGCCGCCCTTCCAGACGGACTGGTGCACGTGCATGCCGGAGCCGTTATCACCGACGATGGGCTTGGGCATGAAGGTCGCCGTCTTGCCGTAGGAGTGGGCGACGTTCCAGACCGTGTATTTCAGGATCTGCAGCCAGTCGGCGCGCTTGACCAGCGAATTGAACTTCGTGCCGATTTCACATTGTCCGGGCGCGGCGACTTCATGGTGGTGGACTTCCACTTCCACGCCTTGCTGCTCGAGCGCCAGGCACATCGCATTGCGGATGTCCTGCAGCGAATCGACGGGGGGCACCGGGAAATAGCCGCCCTTGACCGGGGGACGATGGCCCATGTTGCCGCCTTCGAATTCCTTTCCGGTCGACCACGGCGCTTCTTCCGACGAGATTTTCACGTAACAGCCGGACATGTCCACGTTCCAGGTGACGCCGTCGAAAATGAAGAACTCGGGCTCGGGGCCGAAATAGGCGACATCGCCGATGCCGCTGGACTTCAGGTAGGCTTCGGCGCGCTTGGCGATCGAGCGCGGATCGCGGTCATAGCCTTTGCCGTCCGAGGGTTCGATGACGTCGCAGGTGATGTTCAGGGTCACTTCGTCGGAAAACGGATCCAGGCGGGCGGAGTCCGGGTCCGGCATCAGGATCATGTCCGACGCCTGGATCCCTTTCCAGCCGGCAATGGATGAGCCGTCGAATGCGTGGCCGTCATCGAACTTGTCCTGGCCGAAAGCATGGGCGGGTACCGAAACGTGCTGTTCCTTGCCCCGGGTATCGGTAAACCGCAGGTCAACGAACTTCACATCGCTTTCTTTGATTGTTTTGAATACGTCAGCTACCGCCATTTTGCTCTCCTGGGTTGAATGGGTGGGGGCGAAGAATTTCAGCGAGCCAGCGTTTCAGCAGGAACCATGCCCAACGAAAAAAACCCGTTAAGCGAATGTTCACAGATGGTTAGAGGTGTGCCGGAGCATCCGGCCGCACCAAATACACGCCGCTCGATATTAGACGCACAAAAGTAGTGCATGACATTCTGATTGGCAAGAGAAATCTGCTCGGAGATCCAAAGCCAGATAATCTGTCGGTGGGAATTACTTTTAACAGCCTCCGATTGAAATTGCGCTTTAACTTTATGATTATGGGGTCGAAATGAAAGATATATCAGAAATTTTGAATAAAGCCGCCGAGCGTGGCAAGCAAATGAACCTGCCCTATGCCGGTGCGCTGATGCCAGCCGAGGCGGCTGCGCTCATGCGGGACCATCCCGATGCGAACCTGGTGGATGTGAGAACGAAAGCCGAGTGGGACTACGTCGGCAAGGTACCCGGCAGCAAGCAAATCGAATGGCAGACGTATCCCGGGTCCCAGCCCAATCCCGCTTTCATGGGTCAGCTGAAGGCGGAAGTCGGAGGCGATTCCGTCGTCATGTTCCTTTGCCGCAGTGGCGCGCGCTCCCATGCCGCGGCAGCCGCCGCCGCGAAAACGGGGTACGCGCACGCATACAACGTCCTGCAGGGATTCGAGGGCGACAAGGACGCTCAGGGCCACCGCTCGACTGTCGGCGGATGGAAATTCGCGGGCCTGCCGTGGATTCAAACCTGAACGGGAGATCCCCCGAGCGCTTTGGCGCGCTCAGCCGGTGGTCCAGTTCACCGCGCCGCTGAAGGCCGTCGCGAGCACGATCAAGCCGAATGCGATGCGATACCAGGCAAACACCGTGAAATCGTGGCGGCTGATGTAGCGCAACAACCAGCGCACGCAAATGAAGGCGGAAATGAAGGCCGCCACCATGCCGACGCCGAGCACCCCCAGATCGTCGGCGGAGAGTTCATGACGATGCTTGAAGAGTTCGTATGCGGAGGCGGCGAACAGCACCGGGATCGCGAGGAAGAAGGAAAACTCGGTCGCGGCGCGGCGTGAAAGTCCGAAGAACAAGCCGCCGATTATCGTGGATCCGGCGCGTGAAGTGCCCGGAATCAGCGCCAGTACCTGCGCGAGGCCCACCTTGAGCGCGTCACGCCAGGTCATGTCGTCGACGCGCTCGACGCGGATTTCATGCTTTCGCCGTTCGGCCCAGAGGATGATGACGCCGCCGACGATGAACGCGAGAGCGACGGGAATTGGCTTGAACAGCACTTCCTTGATCGCCTTGCCGAACAGCAATCCGAGTATCGCCACCGGCAGGAAGGCCACGAAAAGGTTCAGGACGAACTTCCTGGCTTGCGCATCATCGGACAGTCGCGCGGCGACGGATGCGAGTTTCGCCCGGTATTCCCAGACGATCGCCAGGATGGCGCCGCACTGGATCACGATTTCGAAGAGCTTGCCCTTTTCATTGTTGAAATCCAGCAGGTCGCCGACGAGGATCAGGTGTCCCGTGCTGGAGATCGGCAGGAACTCGGTGACGCCTTCCACGATGCCAAGAATCAGCGCTTTCAGCAGCAACGGCAGGTCCATGTCTTCTCCACGAGAACAAAAAAAAGCGGTGAACGTCGTTCACCGCTTGTACGAACCGGTTTCCGGTCAGGCCTTGCGATAGATTTCCGCGCCCGTCGCGACGAATTCCGCGGCTTTCTCCGTCATGCCTTTCGACAGCGCTTCCGAATCCGCCACGCCTTTCGACGCCGCGTAGTCGCGAACGTCCTGCGTGATTTTCATCGAACAGAAATGCGGGCCGCACATCGAGCAAAAATGCGCGAGCTTGGCACCCTCCTGCGGCAGCGTCTCGTCGTGGAATTGCTTGGCCTTGTCCGGGTCCAGGCCAAGATTGAACTGGTCGTCCCAGCGGAACTCGAAGCGCGCCTTGGAAAGCGCGTTGTCGCGCACCTGTGCGCCGGGATGGCCTTTTGCAAGGTCGGCGGCATGCGCTGCGATCTTGTAGGCGATGATGCCGTCCTTGACGTCGTCCTTGTCCGGCAGGCCAAGATGCTCTTTCGGCGTGACGTAGCACAGCATTGCCGTGCCGTACCAGCCGATCATGGCCGCGCCGATGGCTGAGGTGATGTGGTCGTAGCCGGGCGCAATGTCGGTGGTGAGCGGGCCGAGCGTGTAGAAGGGCGCTTCATGGCAGAGCTTGAGCTGCAAGTCCATGTTCTCCTTGATCATGTGCATCGGCACATGGCCAGGGCCTTCGATCATGACCTGCACGTCGTGCTTCCACGCGACCTGCGTGAGCTCGCCCAAGGTGCGCAGTTCACCAAGCTGCGCCTCGTCGTTGGCGTCATGCACCGAGCCCGGCCGCAATCCGTCGCCGAGCGAGAAGGAGACGTCGTACGCCTTCATGATCTCGCAGATTTCCTCGAAGTGCGTGTGCAGGAAGTTCTCCTTGTGGTGCGCCAGGCACCACTTTGCCAAAATCGATCCGCCGCGGGAAACGATGCCGGTCATGCGTTTCGCGGTCAGCGGAATGTAGGCAAGGCGCACGCCGGCGTGGATGGTGAAATAGTCCACGCCTTGCTCGGCCTGCTCGATCAGCGTGTCCCTGAAGATATCCCAGGTGAGCTCCTCGGCGCGGCCTTCGACCTTCTCGAGTGCCTGGTAGATGGGAACCGTGCCGATGGGGACCGGCGAATTGCGCACGATCCATTCGCGCGTCTCGTGGATGTGCTTTCCGGTGGACAGGTCCATGACGGTGTCGCCGCCCCAGCGGATGGCCCAGGTCATTTTCTCGACTTCCTCCTGGATGCTGGAGCCGAGCGCGGAGTTGCCGATGTTGGCGTTGATCTTCACCAGGAAGTTGCGCCCGATGATCATCGGCTCCGATTCCGGATGATTGATGTTCGCCGGAATGATGGCGCGGCCACGGGCAACCTCGTCGCGAACGAATTCAGCCGTGATGCGGCGGGGCATGGCGAGGCCGAAGTTTTCGCCCGTGTGCTGCCTGGCCACCATCTCGGGCAACGCGTCGAGCCGCTGGTTCTCGCGGATCGCGATGAATTCCATTTCGGGCGTGATGATTCCCTTGCGGGCGTAATGCATCTGGCTCACGTTCGCACCGGCCTTCGCGCGACGAGGTGCGCGCTGCAGGTTGAAGCGCATCTGCGAAAGCTTCGCGTCGGCGAGGCGCACGCGTCCGTAGACGGAAGTCGGCCCGTCCATCAGCGCCGTGTCGCCGCGTTCTTCGATCCAGGATTCGCGCAGCGGCTTGAGTCCGTTGCGAATGTCGATCGCTGCGTGCGGGTCGGTATAGGGCCCGGAAGTGTCGTAAACGAAAATCGGCGGATTCGGTTCCGCGCCGAAGCTGGCGGGCGTATCGCTCTGCGAAATCTCGCGCATCGGCACCTGGATGTCCTCGCGCGAGCCTTGCACGTACACCTTGCGCGAATTCGGCAACGGCTTGACCGCGGCCTCATCGACGTGGGCGGTGGTACTCAGGAATTTGGGATTGGCATTCATGAACGCGCTCCTGAAAGCTTTGGAGTGAGAGGCGAAGCGCGAAAATCCGGGGACCGGCGCGCTTCCCTGCATCGGCATTATCCGTACAGGTTCGGAGGGTTTGTCTCACCCGCGCCACCCGCGCGCAGGACCCCTAACGCAAGAATGAAGCTAATTGAATTGTGTGATAATTGCAAGCCGATAAATTTTTCCCGAATGCGCTCGCGAATGAACGTGGAACAAGCGCGGATCAACATGGTCGAGAGCCAGATCCGCACGTGGGAAGTCCTCGATCAAACCGTGCTGGACCTGCTGCTGCAGGTCAGGCGCGAGGAGTTCGTTCCGGAAAATCATCGTAACCTCGCTTTTGCCGACCTCGAAATCCCGCTTGGCCATGGCGAGTCCATGCTCACGCCGAAAATGGAGGCGCGCATGGTGCAGGAACTCGATGTGCGCAAGACCGACAAGATCCTGCTGGTCGGCACGGGAAGCGGATATGTCGCGGCATTGCTGGCAAAGCTCGGCGGGCAGGTGGTCGCGATCGACCGTCACAGCGATTTCACGCAGGCGGCGACGCGCAGGCTGGCCGGACACGGCATCGCAAACGTGCAACTCCAGACCGGAAACGGGTCCGAAGGCTGGCCCTCGCAGGCACCCTACGACGTCATCCTGCTGACAGGCTCGATTCCGGTGCTGCCGGATTCCTTCAGCGAGCAACTCGCGACAGGTGGAAGGCTGCTTGCCGTCATCGGCGAGTCGCCGGTGATGACGGCGAGACTCGTGACGCGGGTTGAAGGCCGGGCCGTGAATTCCGTGGGACTGTTCGAAACTGCCATTCCGCCGTTGCGCGACATCAGGCAACCCGAGCGATTCGTATTCTAGAAAAAGCGATTCCGTCGTTGCGCTTCAGGCGCATTCGACGGCGAACGCATTCAGGGGAAAATCAAAACATGAATCGGTTGTCCGGGAACATGCTCGTCGCGGCATTGCTGCTGGGAGGCTCCGAAGCGACATCTGCCGCCGACCTGATGTCGATCTACCGGGAGGCGCAGGTGCAGGACGCGACGTACGCGGGGGCGAAGGCGCAATACATCGGGGCGCAGGAGAAGCTGCCGCAGGCGAAGGCATTGCTGCTGCCGAGCATCAACTTCGGGGCGGGGACGCACTACAACTCGGCGGACACGGACTACCCGAACAATGCGTTTCCGTCGGGGCGGCAGAATTTCTAC